>JAWOHH010000126.1:0-4453 GCA_046496215.1 Desulfobacterales bacterium | reverse complement strand
TGCCCGAACATCTGGGAGTGCTTTTCCCACCGCACGGCGACCTTCCTCATCATGGGCGGGCGCTGCACCCGCAACTGCGGCTTCTGCAACGTGGAAAGCGGCCGCCCCGAGCCCCTCGACCCGGATGAGCCCGCGCGGGTGGCCGAGGCGGCGGCCCGCATGCGACTGCGCTACGTCGTGGTCACCTCGGTCACGCGCGACGACCTCGCCGACGGCGGCGCCGCCCACTTCGCGGCCGTCATCACCGCCATCCGCGGCCGGATCCCGGAGGCTGAAATCGAGGTGCTCATCCCGGATTTCCAGGGCGACCCTGCTGCTCTTGAAACCCTCCTGCGCGCCCGGCCCGACGTCCTCAACCACAACATCGAGACCGTGCCACGGCTTTACCCGCAGGTGCGGCCCCAGGCCGACTACCTCAGATCCCTGGAATTGCTGCGCCGGGCGGGGGAGATCGCCCCGGGGACCCCGACCAAATCGGGCCTGATGCTGGGCCTAAGCGAGCGCCCGGGGGAGACCCGGCAGACGCTCGCGGACCTGCGGGCGGTCGGCTGCCGGATCCTCACCCTCGGCCAGTACCTCCAGCCCTCAAAGGCGCACCTGCCGGTGGAAGCCTACATCCCCCCTGAGGATTTCGAAAAATGGCGCGAGGACGCCCTCGCCATGGGGTTCTCGGAGGTCGCCAGCGGCCCCTTCGTGCGCAGCTCCTACCACGCCAAGGAGAGCTTCGAGGCGCTGAAACGATAATAGCGTCTGTTGAGCCTATAGCGCCTGCTGAGCCGTGGGGAGCGAATGGAGAACGCATGGAATCGCATCTGATCTGGGCTGAAATCGACCTCAACGCGATCGCCCACAATGTCGCCGAGCTGCGGCGCCTCGCGCGCCCGGCCGCGCGACTCATGGCCGTGGTCAAGGCCGACGGCTACGGGCACGGCGCCGTAGAAGTCGCCCGCACTGCGCTCGCAAACGGCGCCCGGTGGCTGGGGGTGGCGCGCCTGGCGGAGGCGGTTGCCCTGCGCCGGGCCGGTTTGAACGCGCCGATCCTGGTCTTCGGCTACACGCCGCCGGCCGCGGCCGGCGGCCTAATCGAATTCGACCTGCGGCAGTCCGTCTATTCATTGGCCGCAGCGAAAGCCTACTCCGCCGCAGCGGCCGCGCAGGGCAAGCGCATCCGCGTGCATTTGAAGGTGGACACGGGCATGGGCCGGCTGGGGATGGTCCCGGCGGCCCTCTCCGGAAAAGCGTCCGGTGATGCCGTGGGAGAGGAGTTCATCCGCGAGGCGGCAGCCATCGCCCGTCTCCCGGGGCTCGAGGCCGAAGGCATCTTCACCCACTTTGCCGCCGCCGACAACGCCGACAGGTCCTACGCCGAGCGCCAGCTGGCTCTCTTCCTCGAGGTGCTCTCCACGCTGCACGCAGCCGGCCTGGAGTTCGCGCTCCGGCATGCCGCCAACAGCGCCGCCCTCATCGCGCTGCCCGACTCCCACCTCGATCTGGTCCGTCCCGGGATTGCGCTCTACGGGCTCCCACCTTCGGACGAAATCGACCTCGCGGCCGTCTCCCTCAAGCCGGCCATGGCGCTTAAAACCCGCATCATTCATTTGAAATCGGTCCCGGCCGGCACCCGCATCAGCTACGCCATGACCTACCGCACCCCTTCCCCCACTCTCATCGCCACCATCCCCGCCGGCTACGCCGACGGCTACCGCCGGCTGTTTTCATCAAAAGGCGAGATGCTGGTGGGCGGCCGGCGCGTGCCCGTCGTCGGCCGGGTGTGCATGGATCTGACTATGCTGGATGTGGGCGCAGCCCCCGGCGTCCGGGTCGAAGACGAGGTCGTCATTTTCGGAAGACAGGGGAGCGAGTCCATCTCCGCGGACGACCTCGCCCGGGCGCTCAACACCATCAACTACGAAATCGTCTGCGACCTCACCGCCCGCGTGCCAAGGGTCTATTTTTAATATCGAAGAAAGGGCCCAACAAGTTACAGATATCTACCGACACGAGGAGTTATTTTCAGATTGCCAGCTTGTGGTAATACATCCGACCTGTACGTAATAAATCCTGTTTTTGCTGTTTTTGTGCCTGCAGATATCAAATTCACATTTACAGGTTGTAGGAGCGGATTTTAATCTGATTTTCGGGTCTATTTTGATTTCTCAACCCACTGGCAGCGATGGATGAAGAATCTCGCTGGGGGGATCTGAAGCCTGCCTGCTGCAGTCCGATAGGATTTTCCTCAGATTCGGCGATGTGGGCCCTTCCTGCCGAATTCTTGCCGAATTCCGTGCACTTTACCCTTCCCGACGGCACTCCGCATCGGATTGACATTCATAAGCCATAAGGGTACTTTTTAACCTGACACCCAATCATGAGGCCATGGATGCCTTTTGTATTTAAAAAAGATAGTGGATGGTGCGGCAATCCGACTTATACCTGACCAGGTTTTTCAAGCATAAGCAGCCGCACGCCTCTGATGCCTTCACTCGAACCCTGGATACCTCGGACCCTCTAAAAATGCGCGAAATCGTGTTGATCAACATCACCGGCAAGGACAAGCCGGGGCTCACCGCGAATCTGACCGAGACCCTGGCCGGGTACAACGTCACCATCCTGGACATCGGGCAGGCGGTGATCCACGAGTTTCTCTCCCTTGGGATCCTGATCGAAATCCCCGACGAACACAAATCCGCCTCGATTTTGAAAGACCTCCTCTTTGCGGCCCACAAGCTGGGGATCAGCGCCCAGTTCACCCCGATCGACGAGAG
Source organism: Desulfobacterales bacterium (assembly GCA_046496215.1). Classification (GTDB taxonomy): domain Bacteria; phylum Desulfobacterota; class Desulfobacteria; order Desulfobacterales; family SpSt-501; genus SpSt-501. The sequence goes on along the minus strand of JAWOHH010000126.1, from coordinate 1,688 downwards.
CCGCTACGAGGAGTGGGTCGCCCAGCAGGGCAAGGAGCGGCGGATCATCACCATGCTGGGCCGCAAGATCAGCTCGGCCCAAATCTGCCGACTGGCGCAGAGCATCGCCGAGAACGGCCTGAACATTGAGGTGATCACACGCCTCTCCGGCCGCGTCTCCCTGGTCAACCCGGAGGCGAGCCCCAAGGCCTGCATCCAGATGAGCGTCTCCGGGCGGCTCGCCGATCCGGACGGTTTCCGCGCCCGGGTTCTATCGATCTCCGAGCAGACCGGCGTCGACATCTCCTTCCACGTCGACAATCTCTACAGCCAGAACCGGCGCCTGGTGGTCTTCGACATGGACTCGACCCTGGTGCAGGCGGAGGTCATCAACATCCTGGCCGAGCGTGCCGGCGCCGGGGAGCCGGTCGCCCGGATCACCGAAGAGGCGATGAACGGCCGGCTCGATTTCAAGGAGAGCCTGACCCGGCGGGTTGGCCATCTGAAAGGTCTGCCGGAGACGGTGCTGGCCGAGGTGGCGGAGAGCCTCCAGTTGACCGACGGCGCTGAGCGCGTGGTCACGACCCTCAAGGGCCTCGGCTACAAGCTGGGGATCATATCCGGCGGGTTCGACTACTTCGGGAGGTATTTCCAGCAGAAGCTCGGGCTGGACTACGTCTTCGCCAACCAGCTTGAGATCGCAGACGGCCGGCTGACCGGCAGGTTGAAGGGCGACATCATCGACGGGCCCAAAAAGGCCGAAATCCTGAAGACCCTGGCCATGGTCGAGAACATCAGCCTCGAGCAGACCATCGCCGTCGGCGACGGCGCCAACGACCTGCCCATGCTCCACACCGCCGGGTTAGGGGTGGCCTTCCACGCCAAGCCTATCGTGCGCGCCAATGCGGACCGCTCGATATCGAGCGTGGGGTTGGACGGCCTGCTCTACCTCATGGGGATCAGCGAGCGCGAGATCAGGCAGGCATGATGGGGACCGATTGGCCGCACCCGCCGACGACAAGATCTCACGCGTGCCGACCAGACCCGGTCGGCCAGTTCCTCGCTGCCGGCACGTATCAGCCGCATCGCGCAGGCGTGCGGTTCGCGTTTATCGCAAGCCTGCTTTACCGGTCGACAGTCTAAGACTGCTCCGGGAGCTTTGCGGGCAATGGCGCATCGGCCTCGTTTAATACTTCATTTTTTTCCCGGGCGATCAACATGTAGATGGAAGGCACGACGAACAGGGTGAAAAAGGTGCCCACGGCCATGCCGCCGACGAGCACCAACCCGATCGAGTTGCGCGCGGCGGCGCCGGCGCCCGTCACCAGGACCAGCGGGAAGTGGCCGGCTATCGTGGCCGCCGTGGTCATCAGGATCGGCCGCAGCCGGGTCAAGGCGGCCGCGCGCACGGCGGCGCGCTTTGTGTGGCCCTGCGTCTGAAGTGCGTTGGCGAACTCGACGATCAGGATCCCGTTTTTCGACACCAGCCCCACCAGGGTCACCAAGCCGACCTGGGAGTAGATGTTGAGTGTTGTCGTCCAGCCGTTGGTCCAGAAAGCGACGTTCGGGTTCGGCATTTTGAGGAAGGTGAAGATCAGCGCCCCGAACATCGCCAGCGGCACCGAGCCGGCCAGGATGACGAAGGGGTCGCGGAAGCTGTTGAACTGGGCCGCCAGCACCAGGAAGATCAGGATAATCGCCAGCCCGAA
>JAWOHH010000127.1:0-2720 GCA_046496215.1 Desulfobacterales bacterium | reverse complement strand
GAACATGACAACCGGCGGATCATCGAAAATACGATGCCCGCTTTTCAGGCCGCCGCCGCCGCCGGCATCTGGGGAATCGAGTTCGATGTGCGCTGGACCCGCGACCGCAAACCCGTGGTGATTCACGACCCGGATGCCCGGCGTCTGTTCGGCCGTTGCATCCGCATTCGGCAGACGGACTGGCGGGACCTGCTGCGCGCCTGCCCCCGGATCCCTTGCCTCGAAGAGGTGCTGCAGACCCTTGGCCGGCAAGTGCACCTGATGATTGAACTCAAACGCGAACCGCTTCAGGATGTCGATGCACGGCGGCGAATCCTGCAGGAGCACTTGGCGGGCTTGACGCCCGGCGACGACTTTCACCTGATATCCTTGGCGCCGGAAATCCTGGCGCTGTTTGATTTCGTGCCGGCTGCGGCGCGCCTGCCGATTGCGCAGGCCAATGTCGGCGCCATGAGCCGGCTGGCACTCTCACAACCCCTCGGCGGTCTCCTGGGCCATTACCTGATGGTGACCGATGCCCGGGTCAAAAGGCATCACGCGCGCGGTCAGCTCTTGGGGACCGGATTCGTCGACTCCGTCAACTGCCTGTTCCGCGAAATAAACCGCAACATCGACTTGATTTTCTCAAACCGCGCCGCAGACCTGCAAGCCGTTGTCGAAGAAGTCCTGGGACGCTCTTTGCCCCAGATCCCGCGCGTGCGGGTTGATTTCTCAGCGCCGAAACGCTAAGGTCGCCAGAAGTCAGCCGTAAGCAAGGCGTGCCGGCAGCGACCGTTCAGGCGGGTGCAACGCGACCAGACGCTGCGCGTGGCCGGGCCGGAGGTTGGCATCAACGCTTGACAAAGGAGTAACGGTGATGGAAGCGATCCTGAAACCATTTGGGTTGTTGGAAGAGCAAGCCGGGGCCGGCACCGGCACCTGGCTGCGCTGCAGCGGGCCGCCGCTCAGGGCCGTGTCGCCCATCAACGGGCAACGGATCGGAACCATCCGTTCGGCCGGAAGAGAGGACTGCGCTGCGGTCGTCGCCCAGGCCGTGGAGGCCTTTAAAATCTGGCGCAGCGTGCCGGCCCCCCGGCGGGGCGAAGTCGTCCGTCAGATCGGCGAGGCCCTGCGCCGCCGCAAACAAGAGCTGGGGGCCCTGGTCAGCCTGGAAACCGGCAAAATCCGGGCCGAGGGCGAGGGCGAGGTGCAGGAGATGATCGACATCGCGGATTTTGCGCTCGGCCAGTCGCGGATGCTCTACGGCCTTAGCATGCACAGTGAACGGCCCGACCACCGCATGTACGAACAGTGGCACCCCCTCGGGCCGATCGGGGTGATCACGGCCTTTAATTTTCCGGTGGCCGTCTGGTCATGGAATGCCCTCATCGCTCTGGTGGCCGGAGACACCGTCGTCTGGAAACCATCCTCAAAGGCAGCCCTCTCGGCCGTAGCGGTCATGAAAATCGTTTGGCCCGTGCTGCGGCGCAACGATCTGCCCGAAGGGATCCTGGGCCTGCTCATCGGCAGCCGTGATGCGGTCGGGGAGCCCTTGATCAACGATCCGCGCCTTCCTCTGATCTCGGCCACCGGCAGTGTCGGCATGGGACGTCATATCGCCCGGGCGGTGGCTGCGCGCCTGGGCCGGAGCCTCTTGGAACTGGGCGGCAACAACGCCATCATCGTCACGCCCAGCGCCGATATCGACCTGGCCGTGCGGGCGATCGTCTTCGGAGCGGTCGGCACCGCCGGGCAGCGTTGCACCACGACGCGGCGCCTGATCGTGCACACCGATATCTATGACCGGCTTGCCGCCGCATTGGTCGACGCCTACCGGCAGATCAAGATCGGCGACCCCCTGCAGAAGGGGGTTCTGATGGGCCCGCTGATCGACACCGCTGCTGCGGAGGCCCTTAAGGCGGCGCTGGCGCAGGTTGAGCAGCAAGGCGGCCGGGTCCTTTACGGCGGCGCGGTTCTGAGCGGCGGGCTTTACGATACCGGCACCTATGTGACCCCTTGCATCTGTGAGGCCCGGGCCGAGATGCCGATCGTCCAGGCGGAAACCTTCGCCCCGCTTCTCTACCTGATGCGCTACGACAGGCTCGAGGAGGCGCTTGCCGCTCATAACGCGGTTCCCCAGGGACTCTCTTCGGCCATCTTCACGCGCGACATCCGGGAGTCGGAGTATTTTTTAAGCACCCACGGCAGCGACTGCGGCATTGCCAATGTCAACATCGGGACCTCCGGGGCCGAGATCGGAGGCGCTTTCGGCGGGGAAAAAGAAACCGGCGGCGGGCGCGAATCCGGATCGGACGCCTGGAAGACCTACATGCGCCGCCAAACCTGTACCGTGAATTGGTCCAGCGCCCTGCCGCTGGCGCAGGGAATCAGCTTTACCATCGGGTGACACAGGGCATTTTCAGAAAACCGAGCACCGCGAGCCGTGCGTCGGCAGGGGACGCAGGCTTTTTCTCCACCGCGCAGAAGCAGGTTTCCCCGCTCGACCGATTCCCATCCCGGTCGCCGTCCGGGCCGCATGAAGGGGGATGAGTCGGTATGGTTTCAATGACGGGTGCCGTTACGCCTCGACCGGCTGCTCGACCGGGACGGTGATCACCGGCACCGGTGAGTTGCGAACCACCTTTTCGGTGGTACTGCCCATTCGGTAGAGGCCTTTCTCGCCGCAGGAAGACAGGACCACCGCGTCGACTTTTTCCTTTTCGATCAGTTTAAGGATCTCC
>JAWOHH010000123.1:0-26284 GCA_046496215.1 Desulfobacterales bacterium | reverse complement strand
TTCGAACAGGCCGATTTTAACGACCTCCTCCTCCCCCGGCGGTGCGAATTCCGCCGGTTTGACGCCGCGCGTGAAGGTGTCCTCGCCCAGCAGGGGCCGCTCGGACAACTGCTCGGCCGCCGCTTTGAGCCTGAGGTACTCCATCAGCGGCCGCGCGATTTCCTGGCTCGGGTCCTCGCCCGCATCGCCCTCCTCGGCGTGCACCGGCAGCAGGTTGCGGGACTTGATCTGCGCCAGGGTGGAGGCCATGACGACGAACTCCGCCGCCACCTCCACGTTCATGGAGTCGAGCCACTCCAAATACTGCAGGTACTGCTCGGTCACCAGGGCAATGGGGATGTCCGTGATCTGGATCTGGTTTTTACGGATCAAATGCACCAGGAGGTCCATCGGACCCTCGAAGATGTCCGTGAGCCTGACACGGTAGGCTTCGGCGTGTTGCGGATCGGCCACGGGGTGCGGTTTCCTCTAAAGCTTGACTGCGGAGCGGACCTCTTCCATGGTCCGGCGGGCGGTCTGCTGGGCTTTTTCGCGGCCCGCGGCGATGATCTGCTCCACCCGTTCGGGCCGCTCCTGGTAGTGGCGGCGCCTGTCGCGGATCGGGGCGAGGAAGGCGTTGAGGGTCTCGGCCATCCGCCGCTTGCACTCCACGCAGCCGATATCCGCGCTGCGGCAGCGGCGGTCGACCTCCGCCACGAGCTGCGGCGGGGAATAGAGCTTGTGGAAGTCGTAGACGTTGCAGATGTCGGGGTTGCCCGGATCCGACTTGCGCATGCGCTGCGGGTCGGTGATCATGGCGGTCACTTTGGCGGCGACGGCGTCGGCCGTATCCGAGAGGAAGATGGCGTTGCCGTAGCTTTTGCTCATTTTCCGGCGGTCGGTGCCGAGCAGTTTGGGGGTTTCGGTCAAGATCACCTCCGGCTCCGGGAACACGGGCCCGTACAGGTAGTTGAACCGACGGGCGATCTCGCGGGTGATCTCCACGTGCGGCGCCTGGTCCACCCCCACCGGTACGCCGAAGGGCTTGTACATGATGATGTCCGCCGCCTGCAGCACCGGGTATCCCAGAAACCCGAAGGTGGAGAGGTCCTTGGAGTTGAGCTGTTCGATCTGGTCCTTGTAGGTCGGGTTGCGCTCCAGCCAGGGCACCGGCGTGATCATGGAGAGGATCAGGTAGAGCTCGGCGTGCTCCTTGACCTGGGACTGGATGAAGAGAACGCTCCGCTCCGGCGAGAGCCCCACGCTCAGCCAGTCGAGCAGGATGTCGTAGGTGTAGCCCCGGATCCGGTCGGGCTTCTCATAGTCGCTCGTCAGGGCGTGCCAGTCGGCGATGAAAAAAAAGCACTCGTAGTCTTCCTGCAGGCGCACCCAGTTGGCCAAGGCGCCATGGTAGTTGCCTAAATGCAGCGGCCCCGTGGGCCGCATCCCGCTCAGCAGTCGCTTGCGCATCGTCGTATAATCACTTTCTTGGGTACGGGCGCCGCCCGCCGGCACGCGTGTGTCGGCCCCGGTGCCGTTCCTCCTTGGGTTCGCGGCCGGCCCGTGCGCAGGCTATGGGGTTTTGGCGGCCCCGATGTCTTTTGGCCCGCGGCGGGCCGGCGGTTCGATCGGCATCTCGCGCACCAGCCGGCTCGCCAGCGCCAGCTCGTCCTCGCGCGAGCGCACGCGGCCGTTCAGCCGGGCCTCGAACACCGCCTCCAGGATGCGGCGAAACGCCGGGCCGGGCGCGAGGCCGAGCGCTTTCAAATCGCTCCCCTTTAACGAGATCGATGTCCGCCGAAGATGGGTGCAATACAGGGAGATCGCCTTTTTGACCTCCTCCCGCTCGGTGGCGGCCATCATGAAAAGGATGATCTCGGTGCGGAACTCGGAGAGCCGCCGGTACAGGCCGCTGTTGTCGGGCGGCAGGCGGCGCTCCAGCCCCAACAGGCAGCGCTCGGCTTTCGGGCGGTCGTTGACGAAAAGCTTCCGCAGGCGGGGGCTCAATTCGAACCGGTTGCAGATCGCCGCCGCCGTGCCCGTGTCGCAATGCTGGATCAGCACCAAAAAATAAACGGCCCACCTCATATAGGATTCGCCCAGAAAAAGCAAATCGTACCAGGAGAGCACCAGCCGGGCCGCGTTCAGCCGGGTCATCACGCTCTTGCCGAGGTTGAGCGCGGGGTGGGCCACCTTGAGCAGGCCCAAATCGTTCAGCCGGGCGACGGCCGCCGGGGCGTTGTCCTCCTGCAGGATGAGGCGCAGCTCGCTGAACACGCGCCGGCCGGAAAGCTCCCGGAAAAAATCCATCGCCACCGCGTTGGCGATCAGGCCGGCGGTCAGGCGCCCGATGCTGAAATCGAAGCGCTGCTCGAAGCGGATGGCGCGGAAGACGCGGGTCGGGTCCTCCACGAAGCTCAGGTTGTGCAGCACCCGGATGGATTTTTCTTTGAGGTCTCGTTGCGCATTGAAAAAATCGATGAGCACCCCGAAGCGGTCCGGGTTGAGCTGGATCGCAAGCGTGTTGATCGTGAAATCTCGCCGGTAGAGGTCCAGCTTGATGGAGCTCATCTCGACGACGGGCAGGGCCGCGGGGAATTTGTAGTACTCCATGCGTGCCGAGGCCACGTCGATCTTGAACCCGTCCGGGTAGATGATCACGGCCGTGCCGAACTTTTCATGGGTGTGAATGCGGGCCCCGGTGATCCGGGCGTACTCGCGCGCAAAGCGGATGCCGTCGCCCTCGATGACGATGTCGATATCCTCGTCGCTGCGGTAGAGGAAGAGGTCCCGCACGAACCCTCCCACCACGTAGGCCCCGCAGCCCAGCTCGCTGGCCGTGCGGCCCACCCCCTTGAGCACCTCGAGGACCCGGGCCGGCAGCCGCTCCTGCATGAACTTTGTCACGGAGCGGGTGCGCGGCAGATCGGATTCCCGCGGCGGCTCCGCCGATGCCGCCGACTCCTGGCGCTGGCCGACGAGGATGTTGAGCAGGTCGGTGCGGGTGATGACGCCGATGATGCGCTCCCCGTCCACCACCGGCAGGATGCGCTGTTTGTTTTCGATGATTTTTTTCTGGATTTCCGCCAGGTCGGCATCCGGGCCCACCGTGGCCGCTTCCGTGGTCATGTACTCGCGCACGGGGACGGCCCCCAGCTTGTGAAAGAGGGCTTTCTCGATGACCTGCCGGGTGATGAAGCCGCGCAGCTCATCGCGTTGCCCCTGCTTTTCCGTGACCAGCAGGGCGTTGACGTTGTAGCGGGTCAGCAAACTGTTCGCCTCTTCGCAGGCAACCTCCGGGCCGACGCCAATGGCCGGGGCCGACATCAGGTGGCGCGCCAACCGCCGCGCCCGGACGGTGTGGAAAAGCGCCTGGAGCAGCTGCTCCTCGGTCTGGGTGAGGGTCTGGCCCTTGACGGTCGCGGCAGCGGCATAGGCGTGGCCGCCGCCGCCCATCGCGGTCAGGACGGCCCCGACGTCGACCTCCGCCAGGCGGCTGCGCCCCACGACGGTGATCTTGGATTCCATCAGGGCCAGCCCGAAGATCACGTCGATGTTCTCCATCCGGGCCATCTTTTGCACCAGGAAGGCGATGTCGGGCAGGTAGGTCTCGCGGGAGATGGCGGTGAGGACCACCTCGATTCCGTTGACATTGACGCGCCGGGCGCCCTGGATCATATCGTTGAGCAGGGTCACCTGCTCCGGGCTCAGCTCGCGGGCAATCAGGTCGGAAACGATGTTGAGGTTGGCGCCCCGCGCAAGCAGGTAGGCGGCGGCCAGGAAGTCCCGTTCGGTGGTGGAGGCGAAGGTGAACGACCCGGTGTCCTCGTAGAGCCCCAAAGACAAAACGGTGGCCTCGTCGGGCGAGATCGCGATGTCGGCCCTTTCCCGGATGGCCTCGACCAGCAGGGTGACGTTCGCCCCGGTGCGTTCGCAGACTTCGAGCGTGCCTTTGATGTCGTTTTCCGCCGGCGGGTGATGGTCGTAAATGTGGACCTCAACACCGGGCGTGTCCAGCAGGCAGGCCAGCCGGCCGATGCGGCCGGCCTGCCGGGTGTCGACCAGGACCAGCCGTTTCACGCGGCTCGCGTCGACGGCGCCGATGTCCGTCATGTTGAAGAGGTACACCATGGAGCTGATGAAAAAATTCCGCAGGTTTTTTTCCTGGGCGCCGGGAAAGACGATCAAGGCCTCCGGGTAGAGCTTCTGGGCCGCCAGCATCGAGGCCAGTGCGTCGAAGTCCGCATTGACGTGCGTGGTGATGACGGTGATGTCGCGCGGGTGACTTCCCGGGGGGTGTGCCACGATCCTGATCCTTTGCCGGCGCTCCGAAAGCGGATGGTGCCGGTTTAGCACATCCCGCAATGAATGCCAACCGCCGTGGAGTGCCGCCCCGGGCTGAAAAAAGCTCAAGCTTTTTCCGGGTTCGGCCGATAAGCAGTCCAAAGCCCCGGTGGCGGCGGATGTGCGTGGTTTGTCCCGCGGGCCTCGACCGGGACGGCGCGAACGCGTCGGCAGGGTCGAAGTGACAGTTGAAAATATAATCGAATCAAAAGGATACCGGGTGTCCGCCGGAATGACCCGAACGGCCCCCATGCCGCGATCCAGCCAGGGAGGATGATGAAATGGCAGTTTATCAGTGGGTAGGCAAAAACCGGCTCAACAAGGTCCAAAAAGGGGAAATTGAAGCGACGAGTGAAGAGGCGGTCCGCGCCAGTCTCGCCCGTCAGAAGATCATGCCGACGCGCATCAAGGCCAAGCCCAAGGATTTGTTCGAGAACGTCAAATTTCTGCAGCCGAAGGTCAAGGAAAGCGACATCATTCTATTCGCCCGCCAGTTCTCCACCATGATCGATGCCGGCCTGCCGATCATCCAGTGCCTGGACATCCTTTTCAGCCAGCAGAGCAACGCTACTTTTAAAAAAGTGCTCAAACAGGTCAAGGAGTCGGTGGAAGGCGGGTCCACCCTGGCCGAAGCGTTGAAAAAATTTCCCAAGCATTTCGACGACTTGTTTGTCAATATGGTGGCGGCGGGCGAGGCCGGCGGCATCCTCGACGCGATTCTGCGGCGCCTGGCGGCCTACATGGAAAAGGCCGCCCGCCTCAAGTCCAAGGTCAAGGGTGCCATGACCTACCCGCTGGTCACCCTCGCGATCGCGATCATCGTCCTGGCGGTCATCCTGATCTTCGTGATCCCGGTTTTCGAGGAGATGTTCGCCGACTTCGGAAGCGAACTACCCCTGCCCACCCAGTTCGTGGTGGCGATGAGCGAATTGGTGAAGAGCAAGATCCTCTACCTGATCGCCGCCCTGGTGCTTTTTGGGTTCGCTTTCAAGAAATACTATGCCACCGAGAAAGGCCGCGACACCGCAGACGCCCTCGTCCTGAAGCTGCCGGTTTTCGGGATGCTGCTGCGCAAGGTGGCCGTGGCGAAATTCACGCGCACCATGGGGACCATGCTGGCGAGCGGTGTGGCCATCCTCGAGGCGCTGGACATTGTGGCCAAGACCGCCGGCAACCGGACCGTCGAGAAGTCGATCTACAGCGTTCGCTCCGGCATCTCCGAGGGCCGGACCATGGCCGACCCCTTGAACGAAAGCGGCGTGTTCCCGCCGATGGTCTGTCAGATGATCGCTGTGGGGGAGTCCACCGGCGCACTCGATGCCATGCTGGAGAAAATAGCCGATTTCTACGATGAGGAGGTCGACCAGGCGGTGGAAAACATGACCGCGCTGATTGAACCGCTCATGCTGGTCTTCCTCGGGGTGACCATCGGCGGCCTGGTCGTTGCGATGTACCTGCCCATTTTCAAGATGGCCGGCGCCATATCCTGAGCTGCGGCTATAGGCCATCCGTTGCGTTTACGCCTCAAAGATCCTGTCGCAGGCCGCCGGGAGCCCCGGCGGCCTGCGCCGTTTCAGGTGCCCATGAGCGCCGACCACGACCTGCTCCCCAGGCTGCGCATGCTGATCGTTGCGCGCCTGGTGTTTGCGGCCCTGCTGCTCGCCTCCACGCTCTACCTGCACGGGGTCCGCGGGATGCCGGACGCATCGGCCCCGGCCGGTCTGCTGGTGGGGCTGATCGCGGTGCTTTTTCTGCTCTCCGCCGTCTACCGCCTGATCCTGGGCCGGGTGCGGAACCAGGAGGCCTTCGCCTACGTTCAGCTGATCGGCGACACGCTCACGGTCACCGCCGTGCTGCAGCTGACCGGCGGGTTCTCCAGCCTGTTCACGTTCCTGTATCTGGTGGTCATCGTCACCTCGAGCCTGCTGCTTCCCCGGCGCGGTACGCTGCTGGTGGCCGCTCTTTGCAGCATCCAGTACGGACTCATGGCCGACCTGGAGTATTTCGGCCTCATCCGGGCTTTTTCCCGGGAGGACGGCACCCTTGCCGCCGGGGCGGGCTGGGATCAGATCATCACCAAGATGGTGTTCACCATCTTCGCCTGCATCGCGGTGGCGCTGCTGAGCAGCCTGCTCTCGGAGCAGACGCGGCGCTCCAGGCGCGTACTGCATGCGATGGGGGCCCATGTCAAGCGAGTCGAAAAAATGGCCGCCATCGGCGAGATGGCGGCCGGGTTGGCCCATGAAATCAAGAACCCCCTGGCATCCATGAGCGGCGCCATCCAGCTGCTGCGGGAGGACATGCGCTGCGACTCGGACCACGACCGCCTGATGCAGATCATTCTGCGCGAAGCCGACCGCCTGAGCGCGCTGGTGGGCAACTTTCTGCTCTATGCCCGCCCGCCCGCCGGCAAACCCGAGCCGCTCAAGCTGGACAAGGCGCTGCAGGAGACCATCGAGCTCTTCGGAAAGAGGACCGATCTTGAACCGCGGATCGCCGTCACGCTCAACGCCCAGCCCGGGGTCTGGACCCGGATGGACCCCTCCCACCTGCGGCAGGTGCTCTGGAACCTGCTGGTCAACGCCGCGGAGGCTATCGATGCATCCGGCGAGATCCGCGTCCAACTGGCGGCGGTGAAGGACCGGCAGCTCTGCCTGAAAATTGCCGACACGGGCGCCGGCATGACGCCGGAGACCCTCCAGTCCATCTTCGATCCGTTTTTCACCACCAAGGCAAACGGGACCGGCCTGGGGCTCTCCATCGTCCACCGCATCCTTGAATCCTACGGCTGCCGTCTGGATGTGGACAGCGCACCCGACCGGGGGACCTCCGTCACGCTCTACTTGAAGCAGATCGATCCCCCCGTGCCGATCGCCGCCTGATTTCACTGCCTTCCCGCGCTTGACAGCCCCAGCTAAATCGACTACCTGTTTCTGTTCAATACGGATCCCCGTCAACGGATACAGGCCATGACTGCAACTTCGGACGCCGGCGGCGATGTTTTCAAGAAGCGCCAGGAAAAAATTCAGGCCCTGAAACAGGCCCAGGTGCGGTTGTACCCCAACGACTTCCCCGTGCGCCACACCACCGCCGAGCTCCTGGCGGCCGCCCAGGAGTCCCCCGAGCGCCTGTCGGAGGACGGCCCCGTCTTCACGCTGGCCGGCCGCATGATGGCCGTCAACCATTTCGGCAAGGCCGCTTTCATCCGGGTTCGCGACCGCAGCGGGCAGCTCCAGGTCTACGTTCGCCGGGACCGGGTCGGCGATGAGGCGTTCGCCCTTTTCAAGCAGCTGGACATCGGGGATTTCGTGGGCGTGAGCGGCCCCCTGTTCCAGACCCGGACCGGGGAGTGGACACTTCTGGCCGACGGCATCCGGCTGCTGGCCAAGGCCGTTCGGCCGCTTCCCGAAAAATATCACGGGCTCAAGGACCCGGAAAAGCGCTACCGCCGCCGTTACATCGACCTCCTCATGAACCCGGAGGTGCGGGAGATCTTCACCCGGCGCAGCCGCATCATCCAGGAGACCCGTGCCTTTTTTCTCGAGCGCGATTTTCTGGAAGTCGAGACCCCGATGATGCAGCCGATCCCCGGGGGGGCCGAAGCCACCCCGTTCAAGACGCACCACAACGCGCTGGGGATGGATCTCTACCTGCGCATCGCGCCGGAGCTCTATCTGAAGCGGCTGATCGTAGGCGGTTTCGAGCGTGTGTTCGAAATCAACCGCAACTTCCGCAACGAGGGGGTCTCGACCCAGCACAACCCGGAATTCACCATGCTCGAGTTCTACCAGGCTTATTCGACCTTTAAGGACCTGATGGAGCTGACCGAGGCCCTGATGAGACGCCTTGCCGAGCGGGTGACCGGCTCGCCCGTCGTCTCCTACCAGGGGCAGCAGATCGACTTCTCCGGCACCTGGCGCCGGATGGCTCTCTTCGAGGCCCTCGAGGAGATCGGCGGGGTGGACCGGGGCCTCCTGAGCCAGCGCGACCGGCTGCTGGAATTCGCTGCCCGACGGCAGGTCACCATTACGAAGACAGGGAAAACAGCCAAGATCATCACCAAGCTCTTCGATGCCCTGGTTCAACCCCATCTGATCCAGCCGACCTTCATCTGCGGCTACCCGGCCGAGGTGTCGCCCCTCTCGCGGCGCAGCGACGAGATCCCCGAGCTGACGGAGCGCTTCGAGCTGTTCATCGGGGGGCGTGAAATCGCCAACGGGTTTTCGGAGCTAAACGACCCGGCCGACCAGCGGGAGCGCTTCGCCGACCAGCTGCGGCAGCGGGAAGCCGGCGACCCGGAAGCCCACTGGATGGACGAGGACTACATCGAAGCCCTGGAGTACGGCATGCCGCCTACGGCCGGGGAGGGGATCGGCATCGACCGGCTGACCATGCTGCTGACCAATGCGGCGTCGATTCGGGAGGTGATTCTCTTCCCGCACATGAAGCCGCGCGATTGACGGCTGCGCCGAAAGCCCGATGCCGGCGTTGCGCGGCGCCCCTTCTCGCTGCGGCGTACTGAGAGTACGCCTCGCTCGGCGGTGCTTGCGCGCCTTGGCCTCGGGCTTTGGGCGAAGCCGTCTGGCCGAACCTTGAACCTTGAACCCTGAACCCTGGCAACCTTCTTCCATATGTCCTTCGAGTTTTTCATCGGCGGCCGCTACCTGAAGGCCAAGAAACGGGCTTTCATCTCGCTGATCACCTACCTGTCCATCGCCGGGGTGGCCGTGGGGGTCATGGCCCTGATTGTGGTGATTGCCGTTATGAGCGGGTTCGAGGCCGACCTCAAGAGCCGGATCCTGGGAGGCCAGGCTCAGGTCATCCTCATGCGGCACAGCGGGCCGTTCACCGACTATGCGGATGTGATGCGGCGGGCCGAGGCGGTGAAGGGCGTTGCGGCCGCAACCCCGTTCATCTTCACCCAGATCATGCTGCGATCGAGCGCCTCGGTGTCGGGGGCCGTTCTAAGAGGCGTCGAACCCGCCACGGTCGGCCGGGTCCTGAGCACGCTCGAGAACGTCGACCTGCCCGAAGGCCGGGGCGTCGGGGAGGGGGACGGGACCGGCGCAACCATGCCGGGAATTGTGCTGGGGCGGGAGTTGGCCAGGAACTCCGGCGTGGTTGCCGGCGATGTGATCCAGCTGATTTCCCCCCGCGGCATGCTTTCGCCGGTCGGCCACATCCCCGCCATGAAGCAGTTTCGGGTCACCGGCTACTTCGAGTCCGGCATGTACGAGTACGACCAGACATTCGCCTACATCCACCTGCACGATGCCCAGCGGCTGCTCAAGCTGGGGGATGCGGTGAGCGGCATCGAGATCCGTGTCACCGATATATACCGCGCGCGGGAGGTGGCCGACGCGATACTGGCCGAGCTGGGCCCGGCCTATTACGCCCGGGACTGGATGCAGCTCAACCGCAACCTCTTCAAAGCGCTCAAGCTGGAGCGCCGGGTCATGTTCATCATATTGACCCTGATCGTGCTGGTTGCCGCATTCAACATCGCCAGCTCCCTGATCATGATGGTGATGGGCAAGACCAGGGACATCGCCATCCTGAAGGCCATGGGCGCCACCGAGCGCAGCATCCGCAAGATCTTCGTGCTGAACGGGATGGTCATCGGCGTGCTGGGGACGGGGGCGGGGTTTATCCTGGGAATGGTGCTGTGCGCGCTGCTCAAGCGCTACGACATCCACGAGCTGACGGGCGACATTTACTACTTCACCACGCGCCTGCCGGTCAAGATCGAGGTGTTCGATGTGGCGGCGATCGTCGTCTCCGCCCTGGCGATCTGCTTTCTGGCGACGATCTACCCGGCGCGGCAGGCGGCGCGATTGAACCCCGTGGATGCGATTCGGTATGGATAACCGCATGGGCTCCGCCGGGCTGCCAACAGCCGAAACGACAGCCCCCGCTGTGCCGGGAGGCGCCCCGACAGGCTTTGTGGTTGTCCGCGGCCTCTGCAAGGCGTATCGCAGCGGCGATGCGGTTGTCCGCGTGCTTCAGGATCTGGATTTCGACGTGGAAGCCGGAGAGACCGTCGCCGTGATCGGCGCCTCCGGGATCGGCAAGTCCACCCTGCTGCACATTTTGGGGGCGCTGGACCGGCCCGATACGGGGCGGGTGCAATTCAAGGGCGAGAATGTTTTCGACTGGCCGGATGTCCAGCTGGCGCAGTTCCGCAACCAGTCGATCGGCTTTGTTTTTCAGTTCCACCACCTGCTGCCTGAGTTCAGCGCCCTCGAAAATGTCATGATGCCGGCGCTGATCCACGGCCGGAGCCGCGACCGGGCCGCCCGCGCGGCGCAGGAGGTGCTGGTGAGGGTCGGGCTGCAGGACCGGCTGGACTACCGGGTCGGGAAGCTCTCCGGCGGGGAGCAGCAGCGCGTGGCGCTGGCGCGGGCGCTGGTGCTGCGGCCGCCGCTGCTTCTGGCCGATGAGCCCACCGGGAACCTGGACCGCAAAAACGGCGAACAGGTCCACGGGCTGCTGCTCGAACTCAACCGGGAATTCGGTATGGCCCTCGTGGTGGTCACCCACAACATGGAATTAGCTGCGTGCATGTCGCGGCGGGTGACGCTGATGGAGGGCCGGTTGGAACCGACGGCATGAGCCGCGAAGCACAGGATTGGATAAAAGAATGACGCACACCGGTATCCCTCGCATGCGACGGCACGGTATTCCCCCGACCGAACTCTATGCCCGCGGCCTCAGCCGGACGGCGCTTTTCGTGTCGGCCATCCTGGTCTGCGCGGTCCTCGGAGCATCCGACGCCCCGGCGCAGCCGGCGGCCGGCGTGCTCATCGTGCCCTTCGACACCTACACCCAGCCGGACCTCGCTTATCTGAAAGGCGAGATCCCGGAGGTTCTCAAGCAGCAGCTGGGGCAGGACGGCGCCACTGTCCAGGTGCTGGATTCTGCCACGGCGGCGGCCTGGGCGGCTTCGGCGGCCGGCGATGCCGAGCTGGCCCGCCTGGCGGCGCAGACCGGAGCCGACTTCGTCGTCACCGGCAGCCTGACCTGGATCGGGCGGGACTTCAGCCTCGACGCGCGCCTGATGGCGGCTGCCGGTGACCGCCCGCCGCGCTTCTTCGCATCGGTCGGCCAGGGCGTGGAAAATCTGCCCAACGCCGTCAGGGGCCTGGCCCAGGAGATCGGCCAGATCCTGTTCCGACGGGAGAGGGTCCTGGAGGTGGTCGTCGAGGGCAGCCAGCGCATCGAGGCGGATGCGGTCCGCCGCGTCATCCGGACCAAACCCGGCGACGTCCTTTTGCCGAAAAACACGGCCGACGACATCAAGGCGATCTACGGCATGGGCTACTTCGACGACATCCAGGTCGAATCCCGACCGCAGGCGGAGGGCGTCGTCCTGGTGTTCAAGGTCACCGAAAAGCCGACCGTGCGCTCCGTCAACGTTTCGGGGGTTGTTGCCATTGACGCGGACGACATCAAGAAAAGCCTCAGCTTGAAGAAGGGTTCCGTGCTCAACGATTTCACCATTCGCAACGACCTGCGGCGCATCGAGGACATGTACCGGGAGAAGAACTACCACAACGTCCAGGCGACCCACACGATCACCCCGCAAAGCAACAATCAGGCCGATGTGGAGTACAAAGTGAATGAAGGCAGCAAGCAACGGATCAAAAAAATCGCCTTCATCGGCAACACGGCCTTCAGCGCGCGCAAGCTGAAAGGAGAAATCGACAGCTCCGAAAAGAGTATCCTCTCCTGGTTCACCTCGGCGGGCGACCTGAACCGCGAACTGCTCAACCAGGATGCCGGCAAGCTCACCGCCTTCTATCAGAGCCAGGGCTACATCCGGGCGCGGGTCGGCGAACCCCAGGTCGATTTCGAATCCGACGGCATCCTGGTCACTTTCAGGATCAACGAGGGGCCGCGTTTCAAGGTCGGGAAGGTGGATTTCGGCGGGGACCTGATTCTGCCCAGGGATCAGCTGCTGAAGAAGATCAAGATCCACCAAGAGACCTTTTTTAATCGTGAAACGCTGCGCCAGGATGTCATGAGCCTCACCGACCTGTATTCGGACGAAGGCTACGCCTATGTGGATGTCGCCCCGCGGGTCAGCCAGGATCCCGAGGCCCTGGTGGCGGACATCGTGTTCACCATCGATCAGGGCCGGCAGGTCTATTTCGAAAAAATTCAGATCATCGGCAACACCAAAACCCGCGACAAGGTGATCCGCCGCGAGCTGAGGGTCCACGAGCAGGAGTTGTTCGGCGGCCAGCGGCTGAAGCGCAGCATCCGCAACCTGAACCGCCTGGATTATTTTGAGAACGTCAAGGTCGACACGGCAAAGGGCAGCGCCGAGGACAAGATGCGGGCGACGATTGAGGTGACCGAGAAGAACACGGGGGCCTTCAGCATCGGAGCGGGCTACTCGACCGTTGAAAACGCGTTTGTGACGGGCTCTGTCTCCGAGCGCAACCTCTTCGGCCGCGGCCAGACCCTGGCGCTGCGGGGCGTGCTGGGCGGAAAAACCCAGCGCTACACCCTGAGCTTTACGGAGCCGTGGCTCTTTGATATACCCCTCTCGGCCGGCGCCGAGCTCTACTCGTGGGAGTATGAGTTTGAAGATTACACGCGCGACAGCCTCGGCGGGAAGCTGCGGTTCGGCTACCCGCTGTATGAAAATCTGCGTGGCAACGTCATCTACACCCTTGATTTCGCGCGCATCGGCGACGTGTCAGACGACGCATCGACCTCGATCAAGCAGGACGAGGGCAGCTTCACCAAGAGCAGCATCACCCTGCTGCCGCGCTACGACTCGCGCGACAGCCTCTTCAACGCCAAGGAGGGCTCGCTCCACAGCATCGAATACGAGTTTGCCGGGCTCGGCGGCAACGTGGGGTTCAACAAGATCATCGGCGACACGGGCTGGTATTTTCCCCTTTTCTGGAAATTGATCGGGGTGACCCACGGCCGGGCCGGTTACGTCAAAGGTCTGGCCGGTCTTGAATTGCCGGACTACGAAAAATTTTATTTGGGCGGTATCAACACGTTGCGCGGGTTCCGGCGCGACGACCTGGCCCCCCAGAAGGGCGGCGGCTCGGTCGGCGGGGATTATTTCCTGCAGGGCAACTTTGAAATAAAATTCCCGTTGATCGAAGAGTCCGGTATTTTTGGTATCGTGTTTTTGGACGCCGGCATGGTCCGGAGAGAAGAGGACCCGGTGGACTTCGGCGAACTGCGCTACAGCGCCGGTCCGGAAATCAGGTGGTTTTCGCCCATCGGACCGATCCGGATCGCCTACGGGTATATTCTCAACCAGCGCGATACCGATTCGAGCAGCGGCTCCTGGGAATTCTCCATGGCCTCGGCGTTTTAGAGGTGCTCACCCTGCTCCCGTGGCGCCGGTATGAGGAGTTGTTCACTTTTCGGGAAAGGAATTCTTCACCATGAGCATAGCAAGACGGGTTGTGACGCTTTTTCTGCTGTTTCTCTGGCTGTCGGGCGCAACCGCTTTCGGCGCCGACGGCGTCAAGATCGGCGTCGTCGACCTGCAGAAGGTCCTCGAGGAGTCCAACGCCGGCAAAGCGGCGCAGGGCGAGCTCAAGGCCCAGCGCGACAAGATGCAGGCGGATCTGAAGCAGCGCGGGACCGAGATCCAGGAGATCGAGACGCGCATGACGCGCGAGGCCATGGTCATGAGCAAAGAGGCGCGCGAGGAGAAGGAGCGCGAGCACCGGATCAAGGTCAGCGATTTCCAGGCCCTGCAGCGCAAGTATCAGAGCGACCTTCAGGACGTCGAGCGCAAGCTGATGGGGCAGCTTCAGAAGGAGATCAGCGGGCTGGTCGGCGAGATGGCCAAGAAGGACGGATACACCATGATCATCAGCAACATCGGCGTGCTCTATTCGCAGCCGGCCATCGATTTGACCCAAAGCCTGATCAAGGAGCTGAACGCGAGGCCTGCCCGGAAGCCCGGCCAATAGGCTGGCGGGCGGCATAGGCGGAAAGGAGCGCCATGGACACCGTGCTTGACATTCTGGCCATCATGCAGCGCCTGCCGCACCGCTACCCCTTTCTGCTGGTGGACCGGGTGATCCGGATCGTCCCCGGCGAGGAGATCGTGGCGCTCAAGAACGTGACGCTGAACGAGCCCTTCTTCCAGGGGCATTTCCCGGTCAAGCCGGTCATGCCGGGTGTTTTGATCATCGAGGCTCTGGCCCAGGCCGGGGGCATCCTGGCGAGCGAGACCCGCGGACCGGAGCGGCGGGGGGAGATCATCTACTTCATGGGGATGGATGCGGTGCGCTTCCGCCGGCCGGTCGTCCCCGGCGATCAGCTGATCTTGGAGGCCAGGGTGGTGAAAATGCGCTCGCGGGCCGCCAAGATGTCCGGCCGCGCCCTCGTCGACGGGCAGCTGGCGGCCGAAGCCGAACTCATGGCCTCCTTCGGAGAGGGCGCCTGAGTCTTGGTCCGGCAAGCGCACGGCCGCCCGGGAGCACCGCGCTGGACAGCCGACCCGGCCGGAGAAAGCCACGAGTATGAAAATAGATTTTTCCACCGTCACCGGGAGTGGATTATGGCGATCAGCCCCGAGCTTCTGGAAATTCTCGCATGCCCGAAATGCAAGGGCGACATTCATCTCAACGCGGCGGGGGACGGCCTTACGTGCGATCGCTGCAAGCTGGTCTACGAGATCCGGGACGACATCCCGATCATGCTGATCGACGAAGCCCGGCCCCTGGCGGACGCCTGAAGCCGGCGCCGAAAGAGTGCCGGCATGAGCCACCCCCTGCCTCCCAAACCCGCGAAGCTGGTCGTCGGCGTGCTGGCGGGAGATCGGGCGCTGCTCGCGGAGCTGTCCGCGCGGCTTGCCGGCCGGTTCGGCCCCCCGGATCTGGTCAGCCAATGGTTCCCGTTCGGGTATACCGCCTACTACGAACCGGAGATGGGCGCCCCGCTCTGGCGCCGCGTGCTGGCCTTTACCGGCTTGATCGCACAGGATGGCCTGGCGCAGATCAAGCTGGAGACCAATGCCCTGGAGCAAGACTACCGGGTGGGGGGCCGGCGGCGGGTCAACATCGACCCGGGCTACCTGCTGCTGGAGCGGTTTGTCCTGGCCACCGGCAAGAATTTCAGCCATCGCATCTACATCGGCTACGGCATCTATGCCGACCTGACGCTGCTCTATCGGCGCGGCGGCTTCCACCCGCTGCCCTGGACCTACCCGGATTATGCCGATGCGCCGCTCTTGGGCTTTCTGCAGCGAGTGCGCCGCAAGTACGTCGCGGACTTGGCGGCCGCCGCCGGGCGCGCGGGGGGAGGAGCCGCACCCGACCATGATTAAGAGCATGACCGGATATGCCGCCGTCGGCCTCGCGGAGGGGGAGACCGCGGTCTCGATCGAAATCCGCACGGTCAACAGCCGCAGCCTCGATGTCTCCCTGCGGGTCTCCCCGGGCGACACCGGCCTCGAAGAGCGGGTCCGGGCCCTGATATCCGGACGCCTGGCGCGGGGGCGGGTCGAAGTCAAGCTCCAGATCGGGCCCGGCCCGGGAGAAGCCGGGGCGGTCGAGGTGGACCTGGCGCGGGCGCGCTCCGTTATGGCGGCGCTGGCCCGCCTGCGGGAGGAGTTCGCGTTCAAGGACGAGCCCACGCTGGGGCTTCTGGTCGGCTGCGGCGGCGTGCTGCGGACAGCGGCGGCGGCGGCCGACTTTGAGCTCCTCTGGCCGGCGGTGGAAGCCGGCCTGAAGCGGGCGCTGGATGAACTGGAGGCCATGCGCCTGCGCGAGGGGGGGCACTTGGCGCGGGATCTGGACGCGCGGCTCTCCCGGGTGGCCGCCGCGCTGCAGGAGATCGCAGCGCGCTCCGAGGGGCTGACGGCGCTCATCCAGCAGCGCCTCAAAGAGCGCATGGCGGCGCTCACGCGCGGAGTGGTGGAGATCGACCCCGCCCGGATGGCCCAGGAGGCCGCTTTCCTGGCCGACCGCTCCGACATCTCCGAGGAGCTGGTGCGAGCCGATAGCCACCTGCGCCAGTTCCGCGACACCATGGATGCGCCGGAGCCCGCCGGCCGCAAGCTGAATTTTCTGCTCCAGGAGCTCAACCGGGAGTTCAACACGATGGGATCCAAGATCGCAGATGCCGATGCGGCCCACCGGGTGGTGGACGTGAAGTCCGAGCTCGAAAAGATCCGGGAGCAGGTTCAAAACATCGAGTGATGGAACGGGGCAGGTGCGTCGGCTGCCTGCAGGGTTCTGCCGAACGCCCCGGATGGGGGAGGGATGGACCAGGCGTTGCTCAATATCGGCTTCGGCAGCACGGTGGTCTCCGAGCGGGTCGTGGCGATCGTGTCGCCGAACTCCGCACCGATGAAGCGGCTCAAGGACGATGCGCGCGAAGAGCGCCGCCTGATCGACGCCACCCACGGCCGGCGCACCCGCTCGATCATCATCCTGGACAGCAACCACGTCGTGCTCTCCGCCATTCAAGCCGAAACGATCTCACAGCGCTTTGCCCAGCTCAAGGATGATGCCGAGTAGCATCCTGCGGGAGGAGTTGAAATGAGTGCCCAGCCGGCAGCGAGCCGCCCCGGAGGCCTATGCCATCCCGCCGGGGGCTGATCTTCATTCTCTCCGCCCCCTCCGGCGCCGGCAAGACCACCCTGCGGCAGTCCGTGCTCGGCGTGTTTGCGGACATCCACTACTCGGTCTCCTTCACCACCCGCGCCCCGCGGGCCGGCGAGGAGAGCGGCCGCGACTACATGTTTGTGTCCGTGGAGGAATTTGAAGCCGGGATGCGCACGGGCCGCTGGGCGGAGTGGGCGCGGGTCCACGGCAACTATTACGGCACCAGCGCCGAGGAGTTGGAGCAGACTCTGGCCGCCGGCCGCGACGTCCTGCTCGAGATCGATGTCCAGGGCGCGCGCCAGATCTGCGCGCGCTTTCCCCAAAGCGTGACGATTTTCATCCTGCCGCCGTCCATGGATGCGCTGCGACGGCGCCTGGAGGCCCGGGGCACCGACAGCCCCGAATCCATCGCCCGGCGGCTGGAAAATGCGGAGGCCGAGATGGCGCAAAGGGGCTTCTATCGCCATCTCATCGTCAACGAGGACCTGCCGGCCGCCGTGCGGGAGCTGGCCGCGGTCATCGGCTCTTACCGAAGGCAGGCCGGACCGATGCCGGCGCGAGAGGCGCAGTGAAGACCGAGGTGCTTTACGGCATTCACCCGGTGGCGGAGGCCCTGCGGGCCGGGCGGCGGCGCATCTTCGAGCTGTGGATCGCGCCGGGCAGGCATTTGCCGCGCGTCGCTGCCGTGCGGCAGGCCGCTGATGCCCGCGGGCTGCCGGTGCGGGAGATCCCCGTCGCCCAGCTTGCCTCCCTGGCGGGCACGGAATCGCACCAGGGGGTCGCGGCCAGGGTCTCCACCTTCACCGGCGAAGAGCTCTCCGCCGTGATCCGGCCTCCGGGCGGGGCCGGCCCGGATTTGATTTTGGCGCTCGACCTGGTCCAGGACCCGCACAACCTGGGCGCCATACTGAGAACGGCCCTGTGCGCCGGGGTGCAGGCGGTCATCGTGCCCAAGGACCGGTCGGCGCCCCCGACGCCGGCGGTCTCGCGGATCTCAGCCGGGGCGCTCGAGCACACCCGGCTCGTCCAGGTGACGAACCTGGTCCGGGGCCTCGAGCTCGCCAAGGAGGGCCGGCTCTGGGTGGTCGGGCTCGACCCCGGCGCACGCCGGAGCATCTTCTCGCTGGACGGGTCGCTTCCCCTGGCGCTGGTGGTGGGCGGCGAAGGCAAGGGAGTCCGGCCGCTGGTCCGCAAGAGCTGCGATATCCTGGTTGCGATCCCGCAGGCGGGCCCGCTCGATTCGCTTAACGCCTCGGTGGCCGCCGCCGTCGCGCTCTACGAGATCGTTCGTCAGCGCCGGGCGGGAGCCCGGTCCGCCGGGGGTGCGGATGCACGCGGGCGCGGTTGAATGCGGGCATGCGGCCGGGTGGGCGGCGGCCCTCGTCGAGGCGTGCCGGCGGGCGCTGTTTCCGCCCCGCTGCCTGGCCTGCCGCGCCTTTTTGATGAGCGCGCCGGCCGGGACGACTCCCGCCGAGGGGCTCTGGGGCGAGGCCATGGCCTTGCTGCGGCCCCATTTCTGTGCCGGGTGTCTCCAGGCCATCGTGCCCCTGGCGCCGCCGCTGTGCGCCTGCTGCGGCACGGCGGTGAGCGGGGCCGGCGTCCCAAATCCGCTCTGCACGCACTGCCGGGAGCACCCACCGGCCTTCGACCGGGCGCGCGCCGCCTTCGCCTACGAGGGGTCGCTGCGCGAAGTGGTCCAGTGCCTGAAATACCGCGGGAAGACCCGGCTGGCGCGGCCGTTGGGCCGGCTGATGCACGCGGTGTATCGATCGTTCTGGCAGCCGCCGACCGTGGACCTGATCCTGCCCGTGCCCCTGCACCGGCGGCGGCTGCGGGAACGGGGGTTCAACCAGGCGCTGCTCCTGGCCCGGTGCTGGCCCGCGGCTGCCGGCGGGGCCTGCGTGCCGGTGGACTGCGGCATTCTGGCGCGCACCCGGGCGACTGCGCCTCAGGCCGGACTGGATCGCAGGGGCCGGCGGTCCAATATCACGGGCGCATTTTCCGTGCGGCGCCCCGATCGTGTGCAAGGCCGATATCTGCTGCTGGTGGATGATGTCATCACGACGGGCGCCACCGTCGGGGAGTGCGCCCGGGTTCTCAAAGAGAGCGGGGCGGCGCGGGTGGACGTGCTGGCCCTGGCGCGGGTGATCTGATGCCGCCCTCCGACACCTCAGCCGCGCACGGGCCGGGCGGTGCGGCTGTATGTGCAATAACGGCCGAGCGCGGGGGGCATTGCCCATCCTGGGCTGTGGCCGGGGGCTTCCGGTGAACCGACGTGATTTTTCGGAATGAAAACGGCTTGGGGTACTACCAGTTCGAGCATCTGGCCGCCTGTGCGCAGATCCGCCACGCCGTTTTTCCGCGCACGGAGGGCTGCAGCCGGGCGCCCTTCCATCGGCTGAACGTGAGCCTGTCGGTGGGAGACGATCCGGCGCATGTGCGCGGCAACCGCGACCGCGTGCGCCGCTGCCTGCAGGCCGCCGATGTGATCTACGCGCAGCAGGTCCACGGGGACGGGGTGCTCGTGATCGACGACCTCTTGGGGTCCGATGGCCCGCTGGAGGGCGATGCCATGGTGAGCGCGCTCCCGGGAAAGGCTCTGGCGGTCCAGGTCGCCGACTGCCAGGCGATCCTGTTCTACGACCCCCGGCGCCGCGTTGTGGCCAATGCCCACTGCGGCTGGCGGGGCAGCCTGGCCGGCGTGGCGGTCCGCACGCTTGAAGTCATGGGGTCCCGTTTCGGCTGCTCGGCCCGGGACGTGCTGGTCGGCATCGGCCCCTCGCTCGGCCCCTGTTGCGCCGAGTTCGTCAATTACCGCAGCGAGCTCCCCCCGGCGCTGTGGGGGTATCGCTGCGGCTCGACCCATTTCGATTTCTGGGCGATCACGCGCGACCAGCTGATCGGGGCGGGGGTCCCGGCCGCATACATCGAGAACAGCGGGATCTGCACCAAGTGCCGCACCGACCGGTTCTTCTCGTACCGCGGGGAGAAGACCACCGGGCGTTTTCCCGCGGCCATCGCCCTGCGGGAGGTAAAAACGAGCGGCGAGCAGCGAGCGACGAATGAAAGGGTTTGAGGGTTCGGGGAGAAAAAGTCGGAGTCGGAGTTGAAAGTGACGAGCAACGAGCAGCGAGTCCAAAGCAGGATAATGAGTCGGAGGCCTGAGCCAAAGTAAAATGCTTCGATCAATAGAACATCGGCGGCTGCCCTTGGCCCCTCGGCCCTTTGGGCCCTTGACCCCTCCCATCGTCGGCGGCTGCCGGAGGACGGACACCCCATGATCCAGGCGCTTGCCGCCGTGGTGCTGAACGAGATGATCGCACCGGCCTACGGACGCGTGCGTCTCTCCTGCGATGCGGGCTTTGCCACGGCCCGGCCGGGGCAGTTCATCATGCTCGGGTTCCCGGGTGCCGTCGACCCGCTGCTGCGCCGCCCGTTTTCGATCCACCGGCTCGTTGCCGCAGAGGGGGGCGCAGTCGGGGTCGAGGTGCTCTACAAGGTGGTGGGGAAGGCCACCCGGCGGCTGTCTCAGGTCCCGGCCGGGGGGCAGCTGAGCCTGCTCGGACCGCTCGGGCGCGGGTTCCGGGTGCCGGCCGGGATCGGGCGCCTTTATTGCGTTGCCGGCGGCTTCGGGGTTGCCCCCTTTGTCTTTCTGGCGGAGTGGCTGGCGCAGCGGACTCCCGCCCCGCCCGACCTGCAGGTGTTTTTAGGCGGGCGGGGGCGCGAGGATCTGCTGTGCACAGCGGAGTTCGAGCGTCTCGGCATCCCCGTCCGGCTGACCACCGATGACGGCAGCTGCGGCGAGCACTGCCGGGTGACGGACCCGTTTGCGGAAGCCCTGCGGCAGCGCCCCCCGGACCTGGTGCTGGCCTGCGGCCCCAAAGCCATGCTGGCGTGCGTGCTGGGTATCGTCCGCGCGCAGCGGGTCCCCTGCCAGGTTTCCATTGAGGCCATGATGGCCTGCGGCATGGGCGCCTGCCTGGGGTGTGCCGTCGAGAACCGGCGGGACCCGGCGCGCTACCTGCACGCCTGCACCGACGGTCCGGTCTTCGATGCCGACGCCATCGAACTCGGGTGAACGCGGCCGGGCGTTCACCGCGGAAATTTTGCGTTGACTTGGGTGGGGGGCCTGTGGTAGGTGCAGGCGTCCCGATGGGGCGTTGCCCCGCAGTGCGGACCGGTCATTTCACATGAATCAACCAAGCAGACGGCCGTGGCGGGAGCTGGCGTTCTTCAGCAGCCTGGGTTTCAGCGTGGCCCTGTCCATTTTCATCGGCCTGGGCGCCGGGCTCTACCTGGACCGGCGGTTCGACACCTCCCCGTGGGGGACCTTGGTGTTCCTGGCGCTGGGGATTGCCGCGGCATTCCGCAACATCGGGCTGGCGATCCGCAAGAGCCGCAAGCTCTAGCGGGCCCCGGGCAGAGGGTTGCCCCGTCACATGGTGTCGATCGAGCAGCGCATACTGACATTCGTCACCTGGGCCAACTGGGTCATCTTCGCGACGGCGACGGCGGCGGGCGCGGTGCTGGCCCCTTTCGACTTCGCGCTGGGCATCTTTTGCGGCGGGCTGATCGTGACCGTCAATTTCCACCTGCTGGCGCGGACCCTGCGGGGGGCGTTGACGCCGCCGCACCTGGCTTCGCACCATGCCGTGCTGGCAAAATATTATCTGCGCTTCGCTGCCAGCGGGTTTATCATCTTTGTGCTGATCGCCGGGCGCGTGGTGGACCCCGTGGGGCTTGTCATCGGGCTTTCGGTTGTGGTAATGAGCATCATGCTGGCGACCGCACGTGAGCTCAAAAAACTCATCTTCAAGGAGGCGGGTTAAGGATGGATCACCCCTTTTTATTTCTGCCCAAGATCTTTGAATGGTTCGGCCTCGGTCACTTTGCCACTGCCTACCCCCACGTGGTCTATTCCTGGCTCGTGCTCGTCCTGTTGATCGTCCTGGCCTATCTCGGGACCCGCAGCATCGCCTTGGTGCCGGGCAAGGCCCAGAATTTTTTCGAGGTGGTCATCTCCGGCATGGAGGAGTTCATGGTGGGGGTTTCGGGCGAGGAGGGCCGGTGGTTCTTCCCCCTGATCGGCACCCTGTTTCTCTACATCGTCACCTGCAACCTCATCGGCCTGATCCCCGGGTTCTTCCCGCCGACCGCCAGCATCAACACCACCTTGTCCTGCGCCCTGGTGAGCGTGGTCTTCACCCACGTCATCGGCGTCATGTACCATGGCGCCAAGTACATCAAGCACTTCCTGGGGCCGATCTGGTGGATGATTCCCATCATTTTCCCGATCGAAGTCATCGGTCATCTGGCGCGGATCATGTCCCTCTCCTTCCGTCTCTTCGGGAACATGATGGGCCACGAACTGGTCCTCATGATCCTCTTCATGCTGGCCGGCGCCTTTTTCGCCCCGCTGCCCATCATGGCCATGGGCATCTTCGTGTCGTTCGTCCAGGCCTTCGTGTTCTTCCTCCTGTCCATCATGTACTTCAGCGGCGCCATGGAGCACGCCCACTGATGCGGAGGGAGAGCCGGTTTTCCTGACCCATGCGCGTTTTACGGGAGCTTGGAAGAAGCCCCATATCATACTCTCTCAAAGGAGGAAGACAAACGTATGGAAGCCAAAGCATTGGAGTTCTTCATCGCCTGTGTGACCGCCGCCGGGTTCGGGATCGCCATCGCCGCCTTCGGGTGCGGCATCGCCCAGGGCCTCGGCCTGAGATCCGCCGTCGAAGGCATCGCCCGCAACCCGGAATCATCGGGTAAGGTCACCGTGACCATGCTGATCGGCCTGGCCCTGATCGAGTCCCTCTGTATTTACGCCCTGGTCGTGTCCCTGATTCTGATCTTCGCGCATCCCCAGGCCACGGCCATCGCCAAGCTGTTCATGAAGTAAGCGTCGCCGTTTTATTTTTCGAATTCAAATTGGCCTGCGGCAGGATGCCGCAGGCCAATTTGTTTTGGTGCAGCCCTCTCGACCCGTCAGGCTAAAGGATACGGGAAAGATGCCGATATTCAAGCAGCAGCCGGCACCAGCGCCGCACGGCAGCTGCCTGAGCGGGCGCAGCCTGCACGGCCGGCCAACGGGATGGAATCATGGACGAAAAGCAGATTTTACAGAAGCTGGACCGGATCCGGGAGATCCCCACGCTCCCCACCATCGT
Source organism: Desulfobacterales bacterium (assembly GCA_046496215.1). Lineage (GTDB taxonomy): Bacteria > Desulfobacterota > Desulfobacteria > Desulfobacterales > SpSt-501 > SpSt-501. The sequence goes on along the minus strand of JAWOHH010000123.1, from coordinate 3,198 downwards.
GTTGGAGCTGAACAAGCTGCTTCAGGACCCGGACACATCGGTGGCGCGCATCAGCCAGACGATCGAGAAGGATCAGGCCATGGCCCTCAAGATTCTCAAGCTGGTGAATTCGGCCTTCTACGGGTTCAAGCACAAGATCAGCGACGTGCGCAACGCCGTCATCATGCTCGGCTTCAATGCCGTGCGCAACGCCATCGTCTCGGTGTCGGTCATCGACGCCTTCGGCGCCCACGGCCGGCTGAAAAACTTCGACATCAGCGACTTCTGGAAGCACTCGCTGGCCGTGGCGGTTACCAGCAAGAGCATTTCCCTGAAGACGCGCCGCAACTCCCCCGACAACTGCTTCGTGGGCGGCCTGCTGCACGATGTGGGCAAGGTCATCCTGGCCCAGTACTTTCCGGATCTCTTCGCAGCGGTCTGGAACACCCTGCAGAGCGAGGGCGGCTCGTTCCAGGAGGCGGAGCGCAAAGCCCTGCCCGCGCCGCACCCGGTGCTGGGGGCGCACCTTGCATCCAAGTGGCAGCTGCCCCAGGGGCTGGTCGAGGCCATCCGCTGGCACCACGACCATCAGCCTGAGTCCGCCAACGCCGATTTCATCCTGATCATCTACCTATCCAACATTATCGTGAACAGCTACGATGAGAACCCCGAGTGCGTCATCGATCTCGGCGCCCTGCACCCGGAGGCCCGCAAATTCCTGATGAACAGCCTGCAGAACGTCGGTGACTGGTACGCAGGCATCGTCGAGGAGATCGAAGCGGCGCAAGCGTTTTTTCTCGAAGCCCGCTGACCCCCGCGGATCCGGCCCCGGCGATGGGCGGCCACCCCGCGCCGCCGCTCGCAGGGGCCCCACGCATCAGCCCTGCAGCGCGGGTTTCAGGTACTGCCCGGTGTAGGAGCCCGGCAGCCCGGCGATGATCTCCGGCGGGCCGCAGCCGACGATGTGGCCCCCCCCGCGGCCCCCGTCGGGTCCGAGGTCGATCACGTGGTCGGCGCAGGCGATCACATCCAGGTGGTGCTCGATCAGCACCACCGAGTGGCCGGCATCCACCAGATGGTTCAAGACCTGCATCAGCCGGCGGACATCCTCCGCGTGCAGGCCCGTCGTCGGCTCGTCCAGTACGAAGAGGGTGTGACCGGCGCCTTTCTTCGCAAGCTCGCGTGAAAGCTTCACCCGCTGGGCCTCGCCGCCCGAGAGGGTGTTCGCCGGCTGGCCGAGATGAATGTAGCCCAGCCCCACGTCCGCCAGCGCCTGAAGCTTTTCGCGGATCGGGCCGATGCGGCCGAAAAGCTCCAGCCCCTGGTCGACGGTGAGCCCCAGCACCTCCGCAATGCTCTTTCCCCGGTACTTGACCTCGAGCGTCTCGCGGTTGTAGCGGCGCCCCTGGCAGCCATCGCAGGTGACGAACACATCCGGCAGGAAGTGCATTTCGATGCGCAGGGTGCCGTCGCCGCGGCAGGCCTCGCAGCGGCCTCCCTTGACGTTGAAGCTGAACCGGCCGGCCTTGTATCCGCGCGCGCGGGCCTCCGGCGTGCGGGCGAACAGGTCGCGGATGAAGCCGAAACAGCCGGTGTAGGTGCCCGGGTTGGAGCGCGGGGTCTGGCCGATCGGGGACTGATCGATGTTGAGCACGCGGTCGAGGTGTTCGGCCCCGCGCAGGCTGCGGAAGGCGCCCGCCGCCGGCGGGGTGCGGTGCAGCGCCTGCAGCAGCGCCGGGTAGAGGGTCTCCGCGACCAGCGAGGATTTGCCCGAACCGGAGACGCCGGTCACGCAGACCAGCCGCTCCAGGGGGAACTCGACGGTGATCGCTTTCAGGTTGTGGGTGGCGGCCCCTTCCAGCACCAGCTTCGGCCCGGGACCCAGGCGGCGCGCAGCCGGCACGCCGATCTGCCGCCGGCCGGAGAGGTAGCTTCCGGTGAGCGAGTCGGGGCAGGCGAGCATCCGCTCCGGCGGGCCGGCAAACATCACCCGCCCGCCCCGGGTTCCCGCCCCGGGCCCGAGCTCCAGGACATGGTCCGCGGCCCGGATCGTCGTCTCGTCATGCTCCACCACCAGCACGGTGTTGCCCAAGTCCCGCAGCCGCCGCAGCATCCGCAGCAAACGCTCGCCGTCGCGCGGGTGCAGCCCGATGCTGGGCTCGTCCAGCACGTAGGTCACGCCGGTGAGCTTGGAGCCGATCTGCGTCGCCAGCCGGATGCGCTGGCTCTCCCCGCCGGCCAGCGTCTGCGCCGAGCGGTCGAGGGTCAGGTAGGAGAGCCCCACGGCGTCCAAAAAACCCAAGCGCTCCTCGATTTCGTGCAGAAGGCCCCGGGCGATCCGCTCGCGCGCGCCCTGAAACCGCAGCTCCCGGCAGAAGCGGCGGGCTTCGGCGATCGTTAGGGCGCAGAAGGCCGCGATGGAGAGCCCGCCTAATGTGACGGCCCGGCCGAGCGCATTGAGCCGCGTCCCGCCGCAGGCCGGGCAGGGCTGGACGTCCATGAAGCGCCGGATCTCTTCGCGGGTCCGGGCCGAGTCCGTTTGCCGGTAGCGGCGCTGCAGGTTGGGGATGATGCCCTCGAAGGGCCGGTGGAAGCGGATGCGGCTGGTGCCGCGCTCGAAGTAATAGGTGATCGGCTCTTCGCCCGAGCCGTACAGCAGCACCTGCTGGAGGCGCGCGGGGAGCTCCTCGAACGGGGTGGTGATGCCGGCGCCGTAGTGGGCGGTCAGCGCTTCCAGGAACTCCATGAAGTGCACGCTGCTGCGCCGGGCCCATACCGCCACCGCGCCGTCCCGCAGGCAGCGGTGCGGCTCGGGGACGATGAGACGGGGCGAAAATTCGTTCGTGACGCCCATCCCCTCGCATTGCGGGCAGGCCCCCTGCGGGGAGTTGAACGAGAAGAGGGCCGGCGTGAGGTCGCCGGCGCGGGCGCCGCAGGCGGCGCAGGCGGCCTGCTCGCTGAAGAGCATCTCGCGCCCGGAGGCGTCGATCCGCACCACCCCCTCGCCCAAGGCGAGCGCCAGCTCCAGGGAGTCCGCCAGCCGCTGGCGCAGGTTATCCTTGACGACCAGCCGGTCCACCACGACCTCGATGGTATGGGGCCGGCGCGGGTCCAGGGGACCGGCCTCCTCGATGTCGACCATGACGCCGTCCACCCGCAAGCGGGAGAATCCGTCGCGCCGCAGGCACCGCCGCAGCTTCTCATGGGCGCCGGTTGCGG
>JAWOHH010000150.1:0-46261 GCA_046496215.1 Desulfobacterales bacterium | reverse complement strand
GAACTCGGCCCGGCGGCCGCTAAGCTCGGCCACAACCCGGGCCGGGTGGTAGTATGGCCCATGCTTGGCGAGGTGGATTTGAATACGCTCGGCCGCGGCGGTCGGTCCGGCGCTTGTCAGAAATTCCCGGGCGGCCTGGAAATAGTCCCCGACCGTGAACGGGATCTCTTCACCGGACCGCTCGTCCCCAGAAATACATCCTCGGTCGCCGGGCAGGTTCCGATTCCAGGCAGGGTGGCCGCCGGCAATCGGTTGGCTTTCGGTCTCGAGAAAAAATGAAACGCGGGGCTTGGCGACGGACACGTGCAGCGTCTTTATTCTATGCGTTCAGTTTGGCGCGACGCTCTTCAATTTCCTGCCGGATGGGTCCCGCCACATCGTAGCCGAATTGAAGCGCCTTGTCGAAGTGTTCGACGGCCAGCGCATCTTCGTTTTTTTCAAGATAGGCGATGGCGAGGTTGTTGTGGGCCGGGGCGAAGTCCGGCGCCAGCGTGAGGGCCTTGTGGTTGGCCTCGATCGCATCGTCGACCCGGCCCTTCATGAGGTAGGCGTTGCCCAAGTTGGTGAACGCCTGCACGTAGCGGAAATTGAAATAGGTGGCACGCTCCAGGTTTTTGATGGCCTCATCCACATTGCCGCGCTGCAGTTCCACAAATCCGATGTTCCCGTAAGCTTCGGAAAAACCCGGGCGCACTTTCACGGCCATGTGGTTGTGCCTGAGGCAGCCCTCGAGGTCGCCGCGCTGCATGCAGATCCCCCCCAGCAGAACATAGGCCTCCGCGAGGCTGGGGCTGCACTCGAGCGCCGCATAGAGTTCGTGTTCGGCCTCTTCGAGCATGCGCTTGCCCATGTAGCCGACGGCCAGGTTGTAGTGGGAGTTACCGCACTCGGGGTTCTTGTCTATAGCGGCCTTCTGAATGGCGACATATTCGTCAACATCCTTGGCGATGGTCATATGGCTTCATCCCTCACTCTGTAAAGTTTATCCATACAGTAACCGAGCCGGCCGGGGTTGTCAAAGCGGCGGAATGCCGCATTCACGCGCACCCGGCAGAACCCGGCGGCGGTCAAGGCCGGCCGAGCCTTCTGAACCCCTCGTTTTTCCTTGACATCCGATGGCCTTTTCTTTACCAAGCAAATAAAACCTCATAAACGTCGACCCGGGGGAGAGAACCGATGCAAGCAGGCTGCTACACCGCACTGATCACGCCGTTCAAGGAGGGGTCGGTCGACCGGGAGGGTTTGGATCGACTGGCCGAATTCCAAATCGCCAACGGGATCACAGGGATTCTGGCCGTCGGAACCACCGGGGAGAGCCCCGTATTGACCTGGGAAGAGCACAACGAGGTCACGGAACGCATCGCCGGCCTGTGCCGGGGCCGATGCCGGTGCATCGCCGGAACCGGCAGCAACAACACCCGCGAGACCCTCGAAGGCACGCGGCATGCGGCCGAGTGCGGCTGCCAGGCGGTGCTGCTGGTGGACCCCTATTACAACGGCCCCAGCTCCCTCGAGATCCGCCGGGAATACGTCTCCCCGGTTGCCGAGGCCTTCCCCGCGCTCGATATCATCCCGTATGTCATTCCGGGGCGCACCGGCACCCAGCTTCTCCCGGAGGACCTGGGCATCCTGGCCCGGCAATACCCCAACGTCACCTCGGTCAAGGAGGCCACGGGCAACATCGACAACATGCGGCGCACGCGCGAGTGTTGCGGCCCCGATTTCACGATCCTCTCCGGCGATGACCCCATGACGGTGCAGATGATGACCGACCCGCAAATAAAGGCCGCCGGGGTGATCTCGGTGGCGTCCAACGTGGCGCCCGGCGCCGTGGTCAAGATGGTGAACCTGCTCCTTGAAGGCAAACCCGCCGAGGCCCGCTCGCTGGCCGCCAAGCTCGAACCGCTCTTCAACCTGGTCACCGTCAAAACCATGGAAAAAACGCCCTACGGCGAAGCGGCCTGCCGGGCCCGCAACCCCCTGGCCTACAAGACGCTCATGGCCGTCCTGGGCATGCCATCGGGAGGCTGCAAGCCGCCTCTTGGAAAAATGACCCGCAACGGGCTCAATGCGGTCCTCGAGGCCGCCCGCACCCTGCAACGCACGACGCCGGAGATCCTGAGCCCGGCGGCCGAATTTTTCGGGGTGAACATCGAGGAGCGGCTGGAAAACCCGAAGTGCTGGGAAGGTCTGTGCTACCCCGACTATTGACCCGCCCGCCCATTGATGGGCCGATCCTATAGGATCTCAGCCGTCCTTTTCCGCCTCCGGCGCGGCCGGGGGTTTGAACAAAATCCCTTTCAGCCACTTCAGCCCGAACTCGAGCAGGGCCACGTCGTCCTCTCGCAGGCGTTCCAGGGTCTGCGGGTCCGTGGGGTTGCGTTTGAGAAAAGAGCTCTCGAACACAAACTCGCGAAACCGGTCGATGTTGTAACTTGCCATGAAAAACATCTTCTTGGCCTGCTCGGCCCAGTGCATGCTGGGCGGCAGGGAGCGTTTGCGCACGATCAGGTCTGCCCACTGGGCGTTGACGCGATCGTTGACATCCACCCCCTGGTCCTCGCGCCACTCGAGAACCGTCCAGGTCTTGTTCTCCTCGAAGCCGAGGCAGTGTGCCTCCTTGACCATGAAAAAGAACTGCTCCCCTTCCGGGTCGTCCTTGTAAGCCAGGGAAATTTCTCCGAGCGGATAGTAGCGGCATGAAGTCGGCCGGTCTTCGTAAACAATGCAGCCCTCCGGCCGGACGAAGGGGCAGGGCCTGGAGCCGGTTTCAGCGGCATCTTCTTCCAGCAGTTTAAGAACGACCACGGGGATGTCGGTCTTCTCCAGCAGCTGGGGCTCGGTGTAGATGGCCAGAAATTGCTCGGAGGAGAGCCCGAGGCGTTTTTTGAGGCGGATGATGTCGATCGGGGTCAAAATGATATTGATGCCCCGGCAGCATTGCGTGAAGCACTTCACGTCCTTGTGGCAGCGAAACTTGAATTGGCTCTGCGAGCCGAGCTTGACCGGTTGAATTATGCTGTCTTTGGTTGGGTCCATGGGGATCCTTGGGATGCCTATTAGGTTGATCGATGAGATGGTCGCACGTGCTTACCCCACAACACCCGGCCAAGTCAATTCGCACTCCAATTTCAGCTTGATTTTCCGCGAGAATTCACGATAACGTAGAAGTCCGGATTACTTGCTCGACAAAGCACCACTTCATTCTTGGGGAGAGAGAGAGAGGGCGACATGACAATTCCCATCACGCGGGCCAAACAGCTCAAATCCAAACCGGACGAAGCCAAGCTAGGCTTCGGCACGAAGTTCACGGACCACATGTTCAACATGGATTATGCCCCCGAAACCGGCTGGCAAAACCCGCGCATCGAGCCCTACGCCCCGATCGTCATGGACCCCGCCACCATGGTCCTGCATTATGGCCAAGCCGTTTTCGAGGGGCTCAAAGCCTACCGGACCTCTGCCGGCCGCATCCAGCTCTTTCGCCCCCTGGACAATTTCCGGCGCTTGAACCGGTCCAACGACATTCTCTGCATTCCCAGGATCGACGAGAACTTTGCCCTCTATGCGCTCAAGGAGCTTCTGAAACTCGAGCAAGAGTGGGTGCCGCGGGCCTCCGGGACATCGCTCTACATCCGGCCCACCATTATTGCCACCGACCCGTTTTTGGGCGTGCGGGCCTCTCACACCTACCGCTTCTTCATCATCCTCTCGCCGGTGGGTGCCTACTACCCCGAGGGGTTCAACCCGGTGAAGATCCTGGTCGAAAGGGAGCATGTCCGCGCGGCGGTCGGCGGCACCGGGGAGGCCAAGACCCCGGGCAATTACGCCGCAAGCCTTCTGGCGGGCCAGAAGGCTCACGAGGCCGGCTACACCCAGGTGCTCTGGCTGGACGGGGTCGAACGCAAATACATCGAGGAAGTGGGGGCGATGAACATCTTTTTCGTCATCGGCGACGAGCTCCTCACCCCGGTGCTGCAAGGCAGCATCTTGCCCGGCATCACACGGGACACGGTGCTGCAGCTGGGGCGCCAGTGGGGCCTCAAGGTCTCCGAGCGCCGCATTGCGATCGACGACGTGCTCCACGCCGCCGACGCCGGGACTCTTAAAGAGGTGTTCGGATCCGGGACGGCCGCCGTGATCTCGCCGGTGGGCCAGATCAAATACGGGGAGCGCGTGGTCGCCGTCGGCGACGGCAGGGTCGGCGCGCTGTCCAACCGCTTTTACAAAGCCATCACCGACATCCAGTACGGCCGGTCCCAAGACCCGCAGGGCTGGGTGGTGCCGGTCACATGAGCTGCAGGGCGACCGCATGACGCGTGAACCGATACTGCCCCACCTGGGGGAGTTTGCAGCCAAAATGGCCGGGGCGGGCCTCAAGCCGCTGGTAATCGACACCTTTGCGCACTACTACCGCAAACTGTTGGGAGGGGCGACCGGCCTCATCCACGATGCCGACATTCAACCGGTAGCCCCCGAGGAGATCCCCCATGCAGCCGCGCTGGCCGGGTATGCAGCGGACGGAAAGCGGTTGCTGCCTCGAACGGTCCGAATCGTTCTGAACGGGGGCTTGGGCACGTCGATGGGGCTGATCGGCCCGAAGTCCCTGCTCAAGGTCAAGCAGGGCCGCTCGTTTTTGGAAATCATCCTACGCCAGGCGGAGTTGACGAACTCCCGCCTGGCCCTGATGAACAGCTTCAACACCCACACGGCGACGCTCGCTGCGCTCGAGCGGCTGAAGCCCGCCCGCATGCCGCTGTGTTTCCTGCAGCACAAGTTCCCCAAGATCCACCAGGAAACCCTCGGACCGGTGAACTGGCCGGCCAACCGGGAACTCGAGTGGAACCCGCCCGGCCACGGCGACGTCTACGCCGCGCTGAACGCCTCGGGCATGCTTCAGGCGCTATTGCGTGACGGGGTCCGCTACGCGTTCATCTGCAACTCGGACAACCTGGGGGCGAATATCGATGAAGCCCTGCTCGGCTATTTCGGCGAGAACGGCTTCCCGTTTATGATGGAGGTGGCCGAAAAAACACCGGCCGACATCAAGGGCGGGCACCTGGCACGCCAGCGCAGCGGCCGTTGGATCCTGCGTGAGTCGGCCCAGTGCCCCAAGGAGGACATCTCCGCGTTCGAGGATATCCGGCGCTACCGTTTTTTCAACACGAACAACATCTGGATCGACCTGGAATTCCTCAAAGCGCTCATCCACCAGCACCGCATCGTCGACCTGCCGATGATCGTCAACCCGAAAGCCCTCGACCCGCGGGACGCGAAGAGCCCTTCTGTTTATCAGATAGAGACCGCCATGGGCTCGGCCATATCCCTTATCGACGGCGCCGCGGCGGTCAACGTGGCGCGCTCGCGCTTTCTGCCGGTAAAAACCTGCAACGACCTTTTCGCCCTGCGCTCGGACTGCTTCGTCTACTCGGAGCGCGACGGGTTGAAAATCAACCCGGAGCGCTTGGCGGGCGGCCGCAGCGAGAGGATCAAGATCCGGCTCGACCCCGCCTATTACGGCAAGTTCGACCTGCTGGAGCAGCGATTCGCGCAAGGGGAACCGTCGCTGGTCGCATGCGACGAACTGACGATCCGGGGCGATGTGCACTTCGAAAAGGAGGTGGTCATCCGCGGCGCGGTGACCATCACCCGCAGCGGCAGAGAGTCCGGCCTCGTCAAGAGCGGAACGGTCATCGAAGGCGATTTCGCCCTATAACCCGCCAAGTCGATTCGATCCCCGCACTGGCCGCCACCGCAGCCGTCAACGCCGATCACCAAACCCGGCAGATAACCGCTTATAAGTCCGCCAGACTGGGCATGCCTGGCGTCAGGCTATTCGCGCCGACGGGCGAGATACTTGACGCTGACCTTGTCGCCGCTGCCCGGGCCAAGCTTGAGGGAGGCCGGCTGAAGGGTGAGCGCCGCCTCCAGGCTCCCGGCACCCTCCCGCAACCGTTCCAGAGAGACCTTCTCCGTGTAGAGCGTGGCAATGGTTTCCAGGATGCGCTTGCCGCCGATGACCCCGACCGACGAGGGTTCGACGACCACCTCCGACAGCAGCAGGTTCTCGGGCAGCTTTCCCACCCAATCCACCTGGACCGGTAGGTCTTTTCTCACGGTGAGATCCAGCTCGACGACGACGTCCTGGGGCTCGACGTCCTTGAGCACCAACCCGGGCGGCAGGCTGACGTTGCTGCCGGTGACAGGGAAGCTGTTGGCGCCCACCGTCGCGCTGGATAGATCCAGACGAACGCGCACCTGCTCCGGGCGCGTCGATTTGATCAGCGTACCCGAGCCGCTCAGGTTCAAGCGCACCGAGTTCACCGAGGCTTGAACGATTTCCATGTTGGGACTGCGGTTCTGGTATTCAATCGGCACGTCGAAGCTCACCAGGGTTTCGAGCCCCTGCGAGATGCTGAACCAGAACCCCGTGATGAAGAGCAGCGACACCATTGCCGCCGTGGCGATTTCCACCTTTTCCCTCGTGGCGGGCGGAGACTCGGATTCAGCGGTCCCGAAATGCTCCTCCAGCTTCTGAACCAGCTTGGTGCGACTGCCGATCGGCCGCAGCCGGGACCCTTTGGCCAGGCTGACATCGCCCCGCTCCTCGGAGACGACGACGACGATGGCGTCGCTGGCTTCGGACAGCCCCAGGGCCGCTCGATGCCGCGTTCCCAGATGCGACGGGAGGTCGTCGCGCCGGGAGAGCGGAAGAATAGCGCCCACACGCGTGATCCGTTCCCCGTCGATCACGGCGGCCCCGTCGTGAACCGGGTTGTCGGGGAAAAAAACGCTCAGGATCATCTCCTTGGAAATGTCTCCGTTCCAGGCGATGCCTCCTTGAATGTGCTCCTCGGTTCCCTCCTCGCCGGGAATGACGATGAGGGCCCCGTGCCGCCGCCGGGCCAGTTCAAAAGCGCTGTTGGCAATGACGTCGATGGGCGCCACCTGCTTCTTGACCGAAAAGCCCCACAGGATCGTCTTGAAGTTGCGGGCCTGGAGCACGGTGCGGATCTCGTTGCGGAAAACGACCACGATGATCAGCGCCGCGACGGCCACAATGCCTTGCACGACCCAGCTAGTTACGATCAGTCCGGTATAGAAGGCGATCTGCTGGAAAAACCAGAGCATGGTCAGCCCGATGAGGACCCGGAACACGTAGGTTCCCCGAAACAGAACGTAGAATCGAAACAGGATGTAACTGTTCAACCCGATATCGACCACGTCCTGCCACCGGAAACTGGAAAAAAATTGGAGGGTCGCTTCCATCGATGGCTAATCCGTTACGCTGAACCGCAGTGTTTTGAGGACTCGCCCGCCGGGGTCGATGATCTCGACCCGCCAAGGGCCCTTGTCGGCTTCCCGCAGCTGGATGCTGCTGTAAGTGGCCCAGCGGGGGGCCCTGAGCGAGAGCCGGATGCGCGCGCTGGGCCGGTCTCGGAAGATCCAGTGATGGTAGATTACGGCATCCTCTGCGATGTTGTCGAAAAGGGTGAAGCAATACACCTTGCCGGAGGCGATCGAAAACACAAGGCTGGCGGTATTTGGAATCCCGTCCTTGACATCCTCGCAGACAATCGCCTGAATCAGTGCGAGTTTAGCCTCCGGATTGGCGGGGGCGGTGCGGGAGGGTGCCTGGGCGTGGCCGGGCGGCGCCCCGATCAGGCAGGCAGCCATAACGGCGGCGGCAAGAATCCATTTCGGGTGGCACACGGCGGTTGCCTTTCATCTGGCATGCGTTGTCATGCGGCTGGGAGGGTCCGCATTCGTGTCGGCTGACCCGGACGAATTCAGCTTAGCGTGCTTTAACCATTTTGCAAGGAAAAAGTCGACGGGAATAGCGCTTTTTTCCTGAAGCATTTTGAGATATTCTATCCATGTACGCCTCGCGCGCCTGCCGGGCCGCGACTCCGCGCCAACCCTTTGGCTTTGAGACCGACCATGATCCATTCCGATGCCCTCGTTCAGGAACCCGCCCCGGGTAAAAGTTCGACGTGCTTCAGCGGGGACGTCCTCACCTTCGCCTTGACGCTGCCCGCCGGGATGCGCGGCTCCGCCTGGCTCAGAACCAACATCGGCCATGCGGAGAGAGCGCGCGCCGAGATCATTCGCAGCGTGCATTTCCAGGAGACCCCCCTCGGCCGCGACTGGTTCGACATCCCCATGCAACGCGTCGCCCAGGACCGGTTTGAGGTGCGGCTCGGCCTGTGCGAGGTGGGCCACTTCGAGGCGAAGTGCTTTTTCCTGCGGGAAGGCGAGAGTTCGCCCGTCTGGCCGCCGGGCGCCAATACGTCCGTGAACGTGGATTCCGCGGAGTCCTGTTGCGCCAACATCATTTACAACGCCTTCGTTCGCCAGTTCGGCCCGAATAAATCTCGGCCGGTCGAGCTGCCCGCCCCGGGCGAAGCGTGCGTCCGCCTGCTCGATGCCGCCCGCTTCACGGTGATTCCACCCTCGGGGACCTTCCGGGACCTGATCGGCGAACTCGATTTCATTCTGGGGGAGCTGGGATGCCGCATCCTGATGCTGCTGCCGATCCATCCCACCCCCACCACCTATGGCCGCATGGGCCGCTTCGGCAGCCCCTATGCCGCTCTGAGCTTCAGGAGCGTCGACCCCGCCCTGGCCGTTTTCGACCCCAAGGCCACACCAACCGAGCAGTTCATCGAACTGGCGGACGCCGTGCACCGCCGCAACGGGCGGGTCTTTCTCGACATCGCCATCAACCATACGGGCTGGGCGGCCAACCTGCACACCAACCACCCCGAGTGGCTGGCGCGCACCCCTGAGGGCCGCATCGAGGTGCCGGGCGCATGGGGAGTCCAGTGGGAGGACCTGACCAAGCTCGATTACCGGCACGAGGACCTCTGGCGGTTCATGGCGGAGGTGTTCCTCACCTGGTGCCGCCGCGGCGTGGACGGGTTTCGCTGCGATGCGGGCTACATGGTCCCGCACCCGGCCTGGAGATACATCGTGGCCCGAGTGCGCGAGCAGTTCCCCGACACCACCTTTCTGCTGGAGGGCCTCGGCGGCAAGATCTCCGTCACGCGGCAACTGCTCAACACGGCCAACCTCAACTGGGCCTACTCGGAGCTGTTTCAAAACTACGACCGCAGCCAGATCGAAAATTACCTGCCGGAGGCCTTTGCGATTTCAGCCGCCGAGGGTCTGGCGGTCCACTTTGCCGAGACACACGACAATCCCCGCTTGGCCGCCACGTCCCACACCTGGGCCCGCATGCGAACGGCCCTCAGCGCGCTCGCTTCGGTTTCGGGCGCTTTCGGGTTCGCCAACGGCGTCGAGTGGCTGGCCCCGCAGAAGATCAACGTCCACGAGGCCGTCACGCTGAACTGGGGCGCGCCGGTCAACCAGGTTTCGGAGATCCGGCGGCTCGCCCGCCTGCTGAAATTCCACCCGGCCTTCCACGACCGCACGAACCTCTCCTTGATCCAGCGCGGCGACGGCAACCAGCTGGTACTCCTGCGCCACCACGGGCCGACGCAAAAGCGGCTGCTGGTACTTGTCAATCTGGACCCCGAACGCAGCACCCGGGCCGAATGGTCTCCGGACGCCGCGGGCCTTCGACAGCAGACCTACACCGACCTTCTCACCGCCCGGCCGGTGGGGGTTCACGCATCCGGCGGGATGTTCACCTGCCCGCTCGCAGCCGGTCAGGTCCTGTGCCTGAGCCCGGACCCGACCGACCTGGAGCTGCTTGACACGTCACCCGCCCAATCCACCGCTGTGCCGCCGCGGATCGCCGAACAGCGGCTGAGGGCCAAAGCGTTGCAGGTGGTTGCTTTCGTTCGCGGCACAGCCGATGTTTCCGATTTCGATCTCACACGGGCCGCCGGCGAGCTTCGGGCCGACCCGGCCGCTTTCTGCGCCGGACTCAGCCCGAAGATCCCCAAGAACCGGCTGGTCACCTGGCAACACCCGCGCGATCTGCGACGCGAAGTCATGCTGCCGCCCGGGCACCTGCTGCAGGTGAACGCCGCGGACGGGTTTCGCGCGCGGCTGACGGACGGCGAGCGAACGTTCGCGGTGGAGGAGGGCCTGCCGGCCGACGATGGGTCGCACTTCGGCCTGTTTCTGCCGTTGCCCGACGCCGACAGGCCCAAGCGTCTGACCCTTGACTTGTCCATCCATGAGGAAGGCGGCACCCGTCACGTCGAAGCGCCCCTTCTCTTGCTGCCCAGCCCTGAAAAGGCCCGCGTCAAGCGGGTCTTCACCCGTTCCGAACTGCTTCGCAGGCCGCTGCTCGTTCTTGGGACCAACGGCCGCGGGGCCATGCTGCGCGCAGCGGTCTCGTGGGGGGGGCTCGAGAGCAAATACGACGCCCTGCTCGCCGCCAACATCAGCCGGGAGTTTCCCGAGGACCGCTGGGTGCTGCTCACCCGCTGCCGAGCCTGGCTGGTCTACCAGGGCTTTTCCCAAGACATCAACCTCGACAGCCTCCAGGCCTTCGCGGCGGGCGACGCCGGGGCTGCATTCTGGCGCTACGAGATCCCGAGCGGCCAGGGAGAGCACGTGCGCCTCTCCATCGGCCTGGAGATGCGGCGCGGTGAAAACGCCGTGCAGGTCGCGTTCTACCGCCACCCGGCCGGTGCGGACGCCGCCCGCCTGGCGGACGCCACACCGGTTCGCCTGGTCCTGCGGCCCGACCTCGAAAGCCGGAGCTTCCACGAAACCAGCAAGGCGTTCACCGGGCCGGAGCATCACTTCCGGAATTCGATCCAAGAAACCCCCGGCGGCTTCCGCTTTGCGCCGGACGAGCGCCATCAGCTGGAGATGTGGCTGTCGGACGGCCGTTTCACGCGCGAGCCGGAGTGGCAGTACATGGTCCACCTTGGCCGGGACGCCGAACGCGGCCAGGACCCCCACTCGGACCTTTTCAGCCCGGGCTACTTCGAGGCCGTTCTTCTGGGGAACCAGACCGTGATCCTCCAGGCCGCCGCCGGGCCGTTTGCGCCCCACGGAGGCAGGCTGCGGGAATACCCCGTCCCCGGGCGCTCGCCGTTGGAATCCGAGGCGAGCGCGGGCCTCAAACCGATCGACGTGCTCCGGCAGGCCCTCGACGATTACCTGGCCGCGCGCGACGGCCAAAAGACCGTGATCGCTGGCTACCCCTGGTTTCTCGACTGGGGGCGGGATTCCATGATCTTCGCCCGCGGACTGGTCGCGGCCGGCCGCCTCGATGATGCCCGCAGCGTGCTGACCCTCTTCGGGCAATACGAGGAGCGGGGCACCCTTCCCAACATGATCCGCGGCAGCGACACCGGCAACCGCAGCACCTCCGATGCGCCCCTGTGGTTTGCGGTCGCCTGCCGCGAACTCGCCGCGGCCGGGGGCGGCGAAGGCTTTCTCAAGGCCGACTGCGGCGGCCGCACGGTGAAAAAGGTGCTGGGTTCGATTGTGCGGTCGTATGCGGCAGGCACTCCCAACGGCGTGGCGATGGACCCCGACTCCGGCCTGATCTACAGCCCCTCCCACTTCACCTGGATGGACACGAACTTCCCGGCGGCAACCCCCCGTCAGGGCTACCCGATCGAAATCCAGGCGCTTTGGCACGCCGCGCTTCGCTTTATGAGCCGTATCGACCGCAGGGAGGGCCGGCGCTGGGCGGCGCTGGCCGATCGCGTGCGCGAGTCCGTCGTGCAGCTGTTCTGGCGGGCCGACCCGGGCTGTCTGTCCGACTGCCTGCATGCCGAACCCGGACAGCCGGCTCGTTCCGCCACCGCCGACGACCACCTCCGCCCGAATCAGCTCTTCGCCATAACCTTGGGGGCCGTCGATTCGCCGGGGCATGTTCGCAAGATCCTGGCCGCTTGCGAGGAGCTTCTGATCCCCGGCGCCATCCGCAGCCTGGCGGATCGGCCCGTCACCCATCCGCTGCCGGTCCGTTTCAAAGAGGCCCAGCTCAACGACCCGCACCGACCCTACCAGGGGCAATACTGCGGCGATGAGGACACCCGCCGCAAGCCGGCCTACCACAACGGGACCGCTTGGACATGGCCCTTCCCGTCCTACTGCGAAGCCTGGTCCATGGCCTACGGCGAATCAGGGCGGCGGACCGCCCTGGCCTGGCTTGCGAGCAGCATCCCGCTGCTGGAAACCGGCTGCATCGGCCATCTCCCGGAAATCCTCGACGGTGACACCCCCCATGCCCACCGCGGCTGCGACGCCCAGGCCTGGGGGGCGAGTGAATGGGTGCGGGTGTGGCTCAAACTGACGGGGCCCCACTGCGGATGACCGCCTCCGATGTTTCCGAAGGGTTCGATCCGACCCCGGCTTTTGCCTGCCGCAGACGCGACAAGCTGCAGAAGGACCCGGCCTGGTTGCTTTTTATCATCAAACCTTATACCCTAAAATCAGTAACATATCGTTAAGACCCATTTTTTGAAACCCCCGAGGACGCGGAGTGTATGCGCAATTTCAAATCATATCAGGTTCAGCCCAACATCCCTGAAAGCCTTTCGTTTTTAGAAACCCTCTCCGGCAACATGTGGTGGTGCTGGACGCGCGAGGCGGTGGAGCTTTTCCGCCGCATCGACCCGCGCCTGTGGGCCGAGAGCGGCCGCAACCCCGTGCCGTTCCTTGCGAGGATACCCCAGGCGCGCCTGGAAAAGCTTGCCCGCGACTCCAGTTACACCGCCCAGCTGGAGCGGGTACGGTCTCAATTCGAGCGCCGGGTCAACCGCCCGGAAATCGACCTCGACATCCCCTTCGGCCCCGGCGAGTCCATCGCCTATTTCTCGATGGAGTTCGGACTGCACGAGAGCCTGCCCCTGTTCGCCGGCGGACTGGGTGTTCTGGCAGGCGATCATCTCAAGGCCTGCTCCAACGTCGGGCTGCCGCTGGTGGGCATCGGGCTCATGTACCGGCAAGGCTACTTCCGCCAGTTCCTCAACCACGACGGCTGGCAGCAGGAGGCGTACCCGGATACCGATTTCTACAGTCTGCCGCTGCAGCGCACGCGCGACGCCGCGGGCAACGAGTTGCGCGTGACCATCCGGGGGGGCGACGGCCCGATCCACGCCGTGGTTTGGAAAATCATGGTCGGCCGGGTACCGCTGCTGCTGCTCGACACCAACATTCTGGAAAACCCCCCCGAGCACCGGGAGATCACCGCCCGCCTCTACGCAGCCGAATCCCGAATCCGCCTGGCCCAGGAGATCCTGCTGGGAATCGGCGGGATGCGGGCCCTGCAGGCCCTGGGGATCAAGCCCAAGATCGTCCACATGAACGAGGGCCACTGCGGATTCGCGGGGCTGGAGCGGCTGGCGCAACTCGTCGAGGAGCACAAGGTCGACCTGACGGCGGCGCTCCAGAT
Source organism: Desulfobacterales bacterium (assembly GCA_046496215.1). Classification (GTDB taxonomy): domain Bacteria; phylum Desulfobacterota; class Desulfobacteria; order Desulfobacterales; family SpSt-501; genus SpSt-501. Next base: position 32,928 of record JAWOHH010000150.1, on the reverse strand, counting down.
CGTCCCGCGCACGACGGTGTTTACCACGCACACACCGGTGGCGGCCGGACACGACGAGTTCCCGCCGGATATGGTGCGGCCCTTCCTGCGGCCGCTGGCCGAGCGGCTGGGCACGACCGAAAACGAAATCCTCTCCTGGGGTCAGTCTCCGGGGACCAACGACAACGGGCCGCTGTCCATGTTCATCCTCGGCGTCCGCCTGTCGGCCCACTGCAACGGGGTCAGCGAGCTGCACGGCAGCGTGGCCCGCCGGATGTGGGCCCACATCTGGCCCGGACGGCCGGTGGAGGAGGTGCCCATCACCCACATCACCAACGGGATCCACGTCCCCACGTTCACCTCCCTGGAGATGGGAACTCTTTTCGAACGCTACCTGGGCCCCGAATGGTACCTGGGTTCGCAGCGGCCCGAAAACATCAAGCGCATCGACGAGATCTACAACGAGGAGTTGTGGCGCGCGCATGAGATCAATCGCGCCCGGCTGGTCCGAACCTGCCGCGAACACCTCGTCGCTCAATACAAGCGCCGCAATGCGCCGCGCAAGGTTCTCGAATCCATCGAGAAGACCCTCGCCCCGGACGTGTTGACCATCGTGTTCGCCCGGCGCTTTGCAACCTACAAGCGCGCCTTCCTGCTGATCCAGGACCCGCAGCGGCTGGAGGCGTTGATCAACCACGAACAATTCCCCATCCAGTTCATTTTCGCCGGCAAGGCCCACCCGCGGGACAACGAGGGCAAGGGTCTGGTCCAGCAGATTTACCAGTTCGCCAACCGGCCCTCCGTCAGGAACCGCTTCGTGTTTCTGGAGAACTACGACATGCATCTGGCGCGGCACCTGCTGCAGGGGGCGGACGTCTGGTTGAACACACCCCGGCGCCCGTTCGAAGCCTGCGGCACGTCGGGCATGAAGGCGGCGATCAACGGCGCCGTCAATTTCAGCATTCTCGACGGCTGGTGGTGCGAAGGGTATCGAGACACGACCGGCTGGAGCATCGGCAACGGCGAGGAGTACGAAGACCACGCCTTTCAGGACGCGGTCGAAAGCCAGGCGCTTTACAACATCCTCGAGAACGAGGTCGTCCCCTGCTTTTACGACCGCAAGAACGGCGATCTGCCCGGCTGCTGGCTGATCAAAATGAAAGCCTCGATGAAAATGGCCATGGAAAAATTCTGCAGCCTGCGCATGGTGATGGAGTATTCCGAAAAACTTTACACGCCGGCGGCTCGTTGGCACGCGCGGCTCACGGCCGAGGGCGGCGCTGAAGCCGCCCGCCTGGCGGACCGAATGGCCCGGCTGAGAACTCATTGGAAGGGCGTCACGATCGACCCGCCGACGCGGGAGGTGCACGGCCCCCAGCGCGTGGGCGATTCCTTCGAGGTCTCCGTGGAGGTCCGCCTGGGCGAATTGCAGCCGGAGGAGGTCGATGTCGAACTCTACTACGGGCACTACAGGAGCTTTTCGGAGCTCACCGACAGCCGCGTGATCCCCATGCAGGTGCTTGAGGAGCGCAGCGACGGTTTCTTCCGCTACGGCTGCACCTTAGTGTGCGAAACCGCCGGTCGTTTCGGATTTTCGGCCCGGGTGACCCCGCGCGGGGACAACTGGATCAAATTCTTCCCCGGACTCATCACGTGGGCGGGGGAACAACCTGTATAGAGGGCCTGAGCCATGGACACTGCACGCCGTAACCCACGGGTGCTGGTCGTAACCCCTGAAGTCACCTACCTGCCGGACCGCATGGGCAACCTGGCCTCGTTTTTCACGGCCAAGGCCGGCGGTTTGGCCGACGTGTCGGCCGCCCTGGTGAGCGCTTTGTTCGATCAGGGGGCCGACGTGCACGTGGCCCTGCCGGATTACCGCTCCATTTTCAGCGACCGGCTGGTGCCGTTTCTGAAAGAGGAGATATCCAGCATCCAGCGCAAGATGCCCGACGACCGCGTGCACCTGGCCGAGGACCGCGCCTTCTTTTACATCAACCGCGTCTACTCCAAGTACGGGGATGAAAACATCAAGATGGCGCTCGCCTTCCAGCGGGAGGTCATCAACAACATCATCCCACGGGTCCAGCCCGATTTGATCCACTGCAACGACTGGATGACCGGCCTCATCCCGGCGGTGGCCCGCCGGCTGCGAATCCCCTGCCTGTTCACGATTCACAACATCCACACCGTCAAGAGCACCCTGGCCTTCATCGAAGACCGGGGGATCGATGCCGCCAGCTTCTGGCAGCATCTTTACTACATGCACTATGCCCCCGGCTACGAGGCCTCGCGGGACAGCAACCCGGTGGATTTTCTGACCAGCGGCATCTTCGCCGCGCATTTCGTCAACACGGTGAGCCCGAGCTTCCTGGTCGAGGTGGTCGAGGGGCAGCACCACTTCGTCGAGCCGCAGATACGCCGCGAGCTGGCCAACAAGTACTACGCCGGGGTCGGCTTCGGGATCCTGAACGCCCCCGACCCGGCCTTCAACCCCAAAACCGACCCGGATCTCAAGAAAAACTACGGTCCGAAGGACCATGCCGGCGGCAAACGGGAAAACAAGCGCTTCCTGCAGCGCAACCTGGGCTTGATCGAAGACGAGCAGGCGCCGCTGTTTTTCTGGCCCTCGCGCCTGGACCCGGTCCAAAAAGGCTGCGGGCTGCTGGCGGAGATCTTTTACCGGGTCATCTCGACCTGGTGGAACCGCAATTTGCAGGTCGTCTTCGTAGCCAACGGCGAGTACCAGGGGATCTTCCAGGACATCGTCAACCACCACCAGTTCCACAAGCGGGTGGCCATCTGCGATTTCAGCGAGCAGATGGAGCATCTGGCCTACGCCGCCTCGGATTTCATCCTCATGCCCTCGCGCTTCGAGCCCTGCGGCCTGCCACAGATGATCGCCCCGCTCTTCGGGTCCTTGCCGGTCGCACACGATATCGGCGGGATCCACGACACCATCCAGCACCTGGACCTCGCCGCCGGCACGGGCAATGGATTCCTCTTCAATGTCTACGACGCTCCCGGCCTGTTCTGGGCCATCGAGGAGGCGATGAAATTCTACGGCCAACCGGCGGCGGTCAAAGCCAGGCACATCAAACGCATCATGGCCGAGAGCGCCAAGACCTTCACGCACGAGCGCACGGCCCGTCAATACATCGAGCTCTACGAAAAGATGCTCAAGCGACCGCTGATCGTCGAGGACGGCTCGGCGGGTTGACCCTCCCGGATATGCCTGCGCACCGCAAACCAGCGCAACATAAAGCGGCCGTTGAGCGCACCCTCAAGCGCCTGCTGGGCCTGGACCCGCTCCTGCAGCCCTACGCCGACGCACTCCGGCGCCGCATCGCCGGAATCGATGCGGCGGAGCACCGCCTCACCGGCGGCCGGATCCGCCTGGCGGATTTCGCATCCGGCCACGAGTACTTCGGTCTTCACCGCCGGGGACGCCACTGGGTCTTCCGCGAGTGGGCGCCCAATGCCACCCGGCTCTTTTTGATCGGGGATATGACCGGCTGGGAAGAAAAACCGCAATTCGCCCTAACCCGCAGGACAGCGGCGGGCGAATGGGAGCTGCGGCTGCCTGAAAATGCGCTGTGCCATGGAAACCTCTACCGGTTGAAAATCTACTGGGATGGCGGCGGCGGCGACCGCATCCCGGCGTGGACCCGCCGGGTGGTTCAGGACCCCGCGACCCTGATTTTCAACGCCCAGGTCTGGCAGCCGGAATCGGCCTACCGCTGGCGCCGCCCTCGGTTTCGGCGCAAGCCGGCGGCCCCTCTGATCTACGAAGCCCATGTCGGCATGGCGCAGGCCGAAGAGAAAATCGGTACCTGGCGAGAGTTCGCCGAGAAGATCCTGCCCCGGGTCGTCGCTGCCGGATACAACGCCATCCAGCTGATGGCCATCCAGGAGCACCCCTTCTACGGCTCTTTCGGCTACCAGGTCTCCAGCTTTTTCGCGCCCAGTTCGCGCTTCGGAACCCCCGAGGAGCTCAAGGCGCTGGTGGATGCCGCCCACGCGGCCGGCATCGCCGTGATCATGGACCTGGTCCACTCGCACGCGGTGTCCAACGAAGTCGAGGGGCTGAGCCGCTTCGACGGAACCCTCTACCAGTATTTCCACGATCTGCCCCGGGGCCGGCACGAGGCCTGGGACTCCCGCTGCTTCGACTACGGCAAGATCGAGGTGCTCCATTTTCTTCTGTCGAACTGCCGCTACTGGCTCGACGAGTTCCGCTTCGACGGCTTCCGCTTCGACGGCGTGACGAGCATGCTCTATCTCGACCACGGCCTGGGGCGCAGCTTCGTCTCCTATGCCGATTACTTCGACGACAGCGTCGACGAAGACGCGCTCACCTACATCGCCTTGGCGAACCGCCTGGTCCACGCCGTGAGGCCCGACGCCATCACGGTGGCGGAGGATGTGAGCGGGATGCCGGGGCTGGCCGCGCCGTTATCCGCCGGCGGATGCGATATCGACTACCGCCTTGCCATGGGTGTGCCGGATTACTGGATCAAGCTCATCAAGGAGGTGCCGGACGAGCACTGGCCCATGGGCCACCTGTGGCATGAACTCACCAACCGCCGCCGGGAGGAGAGGACGATCGCCTATGCCGAAAGCCACGACCAGGCGCTGGTGGGGGACCAGTCCATCATCTTTCGCCTGATCGGCGAGGACATGTACTGGCACATGCAGGCCTCCGACCCCCACCTGCGCGTCGACCGCGGCATGGCGCTTCATAAGTTGATTCGCCTGATCACCCTCGGCGCCGGCGGCCACGGGTACCTGAACTTCATGGGCAACGAGTTCGGACACCCCGAGTGGATCGACTTTCCGCGCGAGGGCAACGGCTGGTCATATCGCTACGCACGGCGCCAGTGGCACCTGGCGGACGACCCCGCCCTGAAATACCGTTTTCTGTCCGCCTTCGACCGGGCGATGATCGCGCTCGCTCGGAACCACCGCATCTTCGAGAGTGGAGAGCCGCGCCTGCTGCACGAACGCTCCGACACCAAGGTGATCGCCTTCGAGCGGGCGGGGCTCATCTTTGCCTTCAACTTCCACCCGGCCGCATCCCATGCTGGCTACCGCATCGAGGCCCCGCCGGGAAGATACAAGCTCCTCCTGGACAGTGACTTGCCCTCCTACGGCGGCCAGGGCCGCCTCGACCCGAACCAGGAACACTTCACGCTGTTTCAGCCCGCGGGCGGCGGCGCGCGGCACCACCTCAGCCTCTACCTGCCGTCCCGCGCGGGCGTGGTGCTGGAACCATCGCATGGCTAGCCCTCCTTTGAAACCCTCCGACCCGCACGCTCGGCTCGCGGAATGCCTGAACTCCGAGGACATCTACCGCCGGGTGATCCACGCCGCCGCCGAGGGCTTCATGCTGCTAAACCGCGGCCAAATCGTCACGGAGGTCAACCCCGCCCTTCTGACCCTGACCGGCCACGAGCCGCAGGGCTTGATCGGCCGGCGTGCGGACTCTCTCTATGATCGCGAGCGGGTCGAAGTCTGCTCAGCCAGCCGCGATCACCTCAGCTTCGAGACGCTTCTTCACGCCCGGGACGCCCGTCAAATCCCCGTCCTGATCACCCGCAGCCCCCTGCGGACTGAATCCGGAGAGACCGCCGGGTACATGGTCTTCATCGTCGACCTGACCGAACTCAAGGCGACCCAGGAGGAGTTGCGCCGTGCGGAGCGGCGCTACCACAACATGTACCGAAATGCCGTCCAGGGAATGTTCCAGAGCTGTCTGTCCGGCGAGCTGATCCGCGTGAACCCGGCTTACGCACGCTTTTTGGGATACGCGTCCGTGGAAGAGATGCTCAAACTCAAGGCGGGTGCGGCGGACCTCTACTACGACCCTGCCGAACGCCGGCGCATCGTCGCGCTGCTCAAGCGCAGGGGGTATCTGGCCAATTATGAAGTGAAGCTGCGCCGCAAGGATGGAAAGCCGTTGTGGGGTCTTGCCAACTATCGCCTGAACCGGGACGACCCCGGTGTAGAGCCGATCATCGAAGGCATCATGGTCGACAATACCCGCCAGAAGCGGCTGGAGGAGGAGCTGCGCCGCGAACACCGCAAAATGCAGGCATTGTCGCTGCGCGACAATTTGACCGGGCTGCAAAACACCCGCTTTCTCTACCAAACCCTGGATAAGGTCATCGGCGAAAGCCACTCCACCGGAAAGCCGTTCTCGCTGGTTTTCATGGACATGGACAACTTCAAGCGCGTCGTGGACACCCACGGCCACCTCAACGGCAGCCAGGCGCTGCGGGAGGTGGCGCGCACGATCCGGTCGCTCATCCGCAAGCCGGGCTTCGGCGTCGCCTATGGCGGGGATGAATTCGTCCTGGTGCTGCCGGGGTTCGATAAGGCCCGGGCCATGGCCAAGGCTGAGGCCATACGCCGGAAAATGAAGCGCACGATCTATCTGTCCGAGAACGGGCTGGCCGTTAAACTCCAGGCCAGCTTCGGGTTGGCCACCTTTCCGGAAGACGCCCAGGACCGCACGGGGCTTTTGGCCCTGGCCGATCAGGCCATGTTCAGGATCAAGCAGACCCAAAAGGGGGCGGTGGGAGTGGCCTGAGCGGAATCGTTCAGGCTCACATGCTTTTGTAACGGTGGTAGTAGCGCATGACCCGTTCGATGTAATTTTCGGTTTCCTGGTAGGGCGGAATTCCGTTGTGCCGGTCGACGGCCCCGGGCCCCGCGTTGTAGGCCGCGAGCGAAAGCGCCACCTTGCCGTTGAAGCGGTCCATCATCTCGCGCAGGTAGCGCGCCCCGGCATTGATGCTCTGGTGGGGGTCGTAGGGATTGCTGACGTTGAGCATGGGAAAATTCTGCGGCATGATCTGCATCAACCCCTTGGCGCCCTTGTGGGAGACCGCATTCGGGTCGAAGTCGGACTCGGCCTTGATGACGGCCTTGAGCAGCGGGGCTTCGAGGTTTTGCGCCTTGGCCGCCTCGGCGATGATGCGATCGTATTTGTTGTTGTCGAGGTTGGAGATGAACCGCTGGCGCTCCCGCATGAAAAGCTTATACTTGGCGGAGGTCGGGGCGTTGGTGAAATGCATGACCCCATCCTCGTCGATGTAGCGGTAGATGTCCGCCTGCACGGCAACAGCCGCCAGCATCAGGAGTGCTGCGGTCAGGAGGATCGTTTTCATTCGACGGCCGTTCAATTTCGGTTGCATTTCGAGCGGCGGACCGAGGCGGTAAAAATCGCCCCGATCGTCAAGTTTCATTTTACACCGGAAAAGGCCTCAAGTTCAAGGTTTTTTGTGGATTTGTGTGTGATTTTAAAGCGATACACAATATATCGTTCTATATCCTTGCAACTTTAGCAAGTCAGAACAGCTGCAGCTGACCCGGCCCCTTCTCCTTGGCTCTATCCCGGTGGGTTTCGTTTTTGATCAAGCGCTGCGCGATATCTCCCAGGAAGGACGACACCTGGCGCGGTTCGGTCCTGCCGTGGATTCTTCGGTTTCGGGCCCAGGTGAGGTAAAGCCTTTCCTTGGCCCGGGTCATCGCCACATAGAGAAGCCTCCGCTCCTCGGCGATGGCGCCGGGTGCGGCCTGCTCGTCGGACCGGCGCCGATAGGGGATCAACCCCTCTTCGCAGCCCGCGATGAAAACAACCGGGAACTCGAGCCCCTTGGCCGCGTGCATCGTCATCAGAGCCACCTTTTCGGCACGGGGATGGTAGCTGTCGGTATCGACGTGGAGGGCCACTCTCGCCAAAAACTGCCCCAGGGATTCACAAGCCCCGGCCGTCTGAGCGATGAGCCGCTCCAAGGCACGCCGTGACTCCTGACCGCTGAATAGGTGCGCCAGCGCCGGAAGCCGCGAGAGGTGGGAAATTTTTTCGGCCACCGTCCTCATGGCGCCGATCTCCTCGGACAACGCACCCAGGGCAGCGGAAAATCCGATCAACTTGATTTGCTGGCTGCGGCTGAGGCCTGGGATTGGAAACCGGGCCGCCCGAGACAGCCCCTCGCGGACACCCGTCCCGCTTGTGAGGCACCAGCGCCTAAACGCCTCGACGATCTTTCGATTCAGGCGCGGCGCCGACAAGCGCGCCTGCGCCGCCAGATCGGCATAGGCGCCCGTGCCATCGATCAGTCTTGCCAGACTCAAGAGCTCGGCCACCCCCGGTGGTTCGAGGCTGTGGCGACGGCTGACCGCCTGGCATGGAATACCCCGCTTTTCAAATACCTCAGCCACCCATCGGATCTGTTCGACGGTACGAAACAGAACCGCAAAATCGGCATAGCTCATGGACGGCGCTGAAGAGGAGGGTCTGACGCGGCCCGTGTCGATCGAGTGAAACCCCGTTCCGCCCACCAACGATTCGATGGCGTGGGCGATGGCGCCGGCTTCCGCCGCATCGCTCGGCAATTCCAGAACGCTCACGGTCCGGACGCCGTCTATACCCGAAAAGGCGCGACGGCGGCCGCCGCCGCCATCGGCGCTGATGACGTCGAAGGACGCGTTGAGGATGGTGTCGGTCGATCGGTAGTTACGGTTCAGTGAAACCAGTGCGGCATCGGGGTAATCCGATTTGAAGTTGAGAAAATAGGACGGATCGGACCCGCGAAAGCCGTAGATGGACTGATCGGGGTCCCCGATCACGCACAGGTTGCGCACGCACGCCCCGGGCGGCACCAGCGCCCGGATGATCCGGTATTGACCGTGATTCACATCTTGGTACTCATCCACCAAAACAGCTTGGTACCTCTCCCGGCAGGCGTTGAGAAAATCCGCATCCCTTTCCAGCCGGCTGACCACGTGGAAGATGAGATCCTCGTAATCGTAGAGGCCCTGACTTCGAAGCAGGTGCTGGTAGATCCGGTATAGATCGGCAAAATCCGCCATGGCGGGGTCTTCACCGGGCGCTCCCACCAGATCCGCGGGCCCGCGCATGTTCTGTTTGGTGCTCAGGATCCGGCGTTGGAGTTCCCTGATATCCAAGGCGATGGTCCGGCCCACCATGGAGAGCGCCTCTGCCACCAGGGCGGTTTGGAGGGTTTCGTCGGCGATGGCGATCGGTTTTTCGGGCGCGGCCGCCTGGAGAAGACCCCAGCAAAACCCGTGAAAGGTAACGGCCAGAGGCGGCGGGTGCGTGTTGCCCAGCAGCGTTGCCAGGCGCGAGCGCATCTCGTCGGCCGCTTTATGGGTGAAGGTGAGGGCCAGGACTCCGCCCGGGTCCGCGGCGCCGCTCAGAACCATATGCGCGATCCGGCAGGTCAACGTGTGGGTCTTGCCGGTGCCCGGTCCGGCCACAATCATGAGCGGGCCGTCCGCCTGCAAGACCGCCCGGCGCTGATCCGCGTTGAGCCCGGCCATAAAATCCGCTGCAACCGAGCAATGGTTGTCGCCGTCTGGCGCCGGCCGCGCGGGGCCGGTATCGTGCCGGGAGCCGACGGCCTGCGGCGGTTCCTCCGGCGCCGCTGGGTGTGCTTTCCCGACGCCGGTTGGCGGGGTGCAGGCAGCGGCGAAGAGCGATCTTTGGCCCTGCAGTTGCGCACGCTCCCGATCGCTGAAAATCTCGATCGTGCCGTACTCGCCATCGAACCCGGGCCGAATGTCCACCCGCTTTTCGCGCACGCGGCGTATGGCCTCTTCAAGAAGCGGGATGCCGGAGGTTGCAATGTGCTCCGGTTCATGGTCCATGAGAATCGGCAGCTCCGGCCCGAGCCTGTCCAAAACGCTGCGGTAGGCTTGGCCGACTTTCGCTGTTTTGGGGCCGGCCTGAAGGATCTCGGCCAAAATGCCTGTAAGGGGAACCAGGCTGAGATAAGGCGGTGCGGCGGCGGGTTTTCTCCCGGCCGGCCGGTCGGCCAGCTCTTCCACGCGAGACAGGACCCCGACGGTGACCGCCTTCCCACAGACCGGGCATTTGCCGTCCAAACGCCTTGTCTCTTCGGGCTCAAGGACAACCCGGCAGCCGCGATGTCCGTCCAGATGGTACTTGCCCTGCTCCGGGAAAAACTCGACCGTCCCCCTGAAACGCGCCGAGTCCTTGGTCTTCAATGCATCGCGCAGCGAAAGGTAGGAGAGGTCGGCCTCGAACAGGTTGGCTTCGCGGCCGACATTCCCCGCTGAGTGAGCGTCCGAATTGGATATCAAACAGATGGAATCAAGGCTCGACACCCGCCAGTTCATGGCCGGGTCCGATGAAAGGCCCGTCTCGGCGGCAAACACATTTGCGCTCAAATCTCCGAAACACTCGGCGATGGAATCGAAGCCGGATTTGGACCCCAGCATGGAAAACCAGGGCGTCCAGATATGGGCCGGGGCGAGGAACGCATTCGGTGACGTTTCAAGCACAATTTCCAAGAGGTCGCGGGCGTCGAGGCCCAGTATGGGACGCCCATCCGAGCTCACATTCCCGATGGACCCCAGGCGGGTGTTGAGCCGGCGTGCCGATTGGATGTCCGGCATAAAGACAAGGTTGTGGTTCTTGCGGGTTAGGCCGTCTTTTTTGTAAATGTTGCTGATCTCCGCGACTAGGACAAAACGGACGCTGCCCCGGCAGGAGCTCGGGACTTCGCATTCTGCCGACCGCACCGATTCTTGTTTGAGCTTTAACAATCCGGGCTCCGCCTCACCCAGCTTTGCCTCTATTTCAGAGAACCACCCGGGGTGAGTGAAATCACCGGTTCCAACCACATCGACCCCCTTGAGGCGACAGGCCGCATGGAGATTTTCAAGGGTCAGATTCTTCGACGTTGCCCTGGAAAACCTGGAGTGAACATGGAAGTCGGCTACTATTTTCATAAACCAAAACCTGCGGCCGTAGGCTGTCCGTCAGCAAAAATAGGGCTTGTCAAATAATTATAAATACGCTATATATTTACGTAAATTTTTTATCCCACCACATCTGGTGGTAATGTTTAGGAATTGTTTATGGGCATACTATCATCGGCCATGGCGATCAACCGCTACAGGGTCGAAGGCAGGCTCGAAGGGGCTGCGGTGGAAACCGTCCGCCGGGGGCTCAAGAGAGATGCCATTACCGAAATCGACAATGAAGCCGAAGACAAGTCCGTTGGATGGACCTCTCTTGAAAGCCCGTATGTTCCAAACTTCGACGGGCCCTCTTTTCTCTTCGGCTCCTTGTTTGTTTTTTGCCTGCGCGTCGATCGAAAATCCGTGCCGGCGAAACTGCTCAAAAAACATCTCAGCCTGGAAACGGCAAATCGCTTGGTAAAAACAGGAAAACGGTTTCTGTCCAAGGATGAAAAAGCAGCGTTAAAAGCCAAGGTGCTGAAGGACCTGCTGGTAAGGGTGCCCTCGACCCCCAGCATCTATGATATCGTCTGGAATTATGAAAGCGCATCGTTGCTGTTCTTCACCAATTTGCGGGCCGCCAATGAACAATTGGAATCTCTTTTCAGACGATCTTTCAACGTCGGGTTGATCCGGTTGTTTCCCTTCACCGCTGCTGACAGCTTGGCCGGATTGTCCGATTCTGAGAGGGATCTCCTCATCGGCACTTCTTCTACACAGTTTTCAACTTGATTTACAACCTTCATTAAAGTTGACCGGATGATTGACACCTCTACAGCCTATCATCGATACCGCTTCCTGGGCGAGGAGTTTTTGACGTGGCTGTGGTTCGTGCTCGAAAACAACCAAAATTTATTGACGTCGGTGGACCCAGACTGTGCCGCGCTTGAGATCGGGAACCGAATCGTCCTCGAAAACCGGAAAACAAAATCCGTCGAACGCATAACAATCAAGGGGGATGACGCCGGCCTCGAGGAGGGGCGCTTGGCTCTGCGCAAGGGGGCCTTGGTTTCAGAAATTGCGCTGGTTTATAAAACCGGTGAATACCAGTGGCAGTTCAACATCAAAGGCGAGTCTCTCGCCATCGGCAGCCTCAAGACACCGGGCCCATCATCACCACAGGGCTCCGGAAATTTCACCGACTTTTTATTAGAACGTTATGAATTTATTACAAAAATAGTTTATTTTATAGAAAATATTTATAAAACGTTTATACGTCTGCGCCTGTCGCCCCAATGGACTGTGAAGCAGGTCCCTTCCATCCGGAAGTGGATCAAAACGGTCGAGGCCTAATTTGATCGGTCTGTTCAAACATCGATGAATGGGATGACAATAAGGACCCATTTATCAACAATTAAAAATCAAAGGACTCGAACTCTTCTTTCCCTTAGGCTGACTTGTTGTTTTCTTAACACCATTTTTAATTTTTTTTTAATTATATTAGATTGTTAATTATTTATAGACATATTGACAATCTATCATCATCTTCACATTTTATAAATTTAAACCAAAAAGGGGAAACGCAATGAGAGTGACTGTCCAAAGATCTGACATTCTCCCGGTGCTCTCTCGCATCCAAGGTATAACCGGACGCAAAACCAATTTGGCTATTACCACAAACGTCCTCATTCGTGTCACCGAAGCCGGTTTGAGTCTTTGCGCAACAGATCTTGAAACAGGGTTCTTTGGACATTATGCAGCGGTTGTCGACTCACCCGGTTCAATAGCAATAAATTCAAGAAAGCTGTTTGAAATTGTTAAAGATTTTCCTGAAAACAATATTCTTATCAATGAAATAGAGAACCACTGGATAAAAATTGGGAACGAAACGGTCGAATACCACATCGTCGGGTTGAACCCGGAGGACTTTCCTGAAATTCCCAAAATTGAACACGCTGAATTTTTTGAAATCCCATCTTCCGTGCTTTCGGACATGATTTCGAAATCCATAATCATCGCCGCTGCCGGGGATGAAAGGCGCACTCATATCCTCGGGGTTTACACTGAACGCCTCATTGAGGATGGTAAAAAAAAATTAAGAATGGTGTCGACCGACGGCAGTCGCCTTTGCAAGACGGACCACACCTTCGAAACATCATCTGCGGTGCCGGAAGGCCCGGGGGTTCTCATTCCAAAAAAGAGTCTCTCGGAGGTCGTGAAATTTCTTGAAATGGAGGGCAACGTTCAAATGGCCCTCAAGGACAGCAATTTGATCGTGAAAAAGCAAAATGAAACCATCATCATCCGGCTGCTCGAAGGTGAGTTCCCAAAATACTCTGAAATCATTATAAAACCGGATGGAAACAACATCGTCCTGAACCGGCAGATGTTTCTGATGATGCTTAGGCGCATGTCCATCCTATCATCCGACGAGTACAAGGGGGTTATTTTCAATTTTGACGAAAACAAGCTCACAATATCCTCCGCTAACCCTGAAATCGGCGAATCCAAGGAGGAGATGCCGATGGAGTTCAACCGCAAGGTCATAAACGTGATGTTCAACCCCAAATTTTTCATCGACACCATGAACGTGATCGCCGACGAAAAAATTGTTCTGAACATCGTCAACTCGGAAAAGCCGTGTCTCATCGAGGGTGAACAAGACAAGTCGTATCTGAGCGTCATCATGCCGATGCGCACCTAAAAGGGAACCAGGTGACTGCGATTATGAATACCACTGGCAACAACAACTACACGGCCGACAACATCAAGGTTCTGGAAGGCCTTGAAGCGGTAAGGAAGCGCCCGGCCATGTACATCGGCAACATCGACATTGCCGGCCTTCACCACCTGGTCTACGAGGTGGTGGACAACAGCATAGACGAGGCCATGGCCGGGTTTTGTGATTTGATCAACGTCGTCGTGCACCCCGACAACAGCGTTACCGTGACCGACAACGGCCGCGGAATACCGGTCGGTATCCACAAGAAAGAAAATATTCCCGCGATCGAAGTCGTCATGACAAAACTGCACGCCGGAGGAAAGTTCGACAGCGACTCCTACAAGGTGTCCGGCGGCCTGCACGGGGTGGGGGTGTCGGTGGTCAACGCCCTATCGGTCTCATTGGATGTGGAGGTTTATACGGACGGGAGCATCTATCACCAGCACTACTGCCGGGGTCGTAAAACCACCGAGCTTGAAATCGTCGGTAAAAGCAGCATGCGCGGCACCAAGGTCCATTTTTTGCCCGACCCTGAAATTTTTACGGTGAAGGAGTTTTCAAACGATATTCTTGTACGGCGCCTGCGGGAGCTGGCCTTTCTGAATAAAGGCGTTCGCATCACCTTCGAGGATGAACGCTCGGATGTGAAAGAGGATTTTTATTACAAAGGAGGCATCATCGCCTTCTGCGAGTATCTGAATCGCCGCAACACACCCTTGCACAAACCCATATACATCGAGGGGGAAAAGAGCGACATCCAGGTGGAGTTGTCCATCCAATACAACGACACCTACAACGAAAAGATCCTCTCTTTCGCCAACAACATCAACACCACCGAAGGCGGCACACACCTGATCGGGTTCAAGTCGGCCCTGACCCGCACCATCAACAATTACGCCACGAACGGCAATGTCCCCAAGAACATGCAGGCCAAAATCATCGGTGATGACGTGCGCGAAGGCCTGACCGCCATCATCAGCGTGCGGATCCGCAGCCCGCAATTCGAAGGGCAGACCAAGACCAAGCTTGGCAACAGCGAAGTCAAGGGTCTGGTCGAATCCCTGGTGAACGAGAAACTCAACGAATTTTTTGAAGAAAACCCCACCATCGCGCGTAAAATCGTAGCGAAGGGAGCCGAGGCGGCCCGGGCGCGGGACGCGGCCCGGCGGGCGCGCGACCTGGCGCGCAGCAAGGGGTCGCTGCTGGATGCCACCCTGCCCGGAAAACTGGCCGAGTGCCAATCCGACGACCCGGACCAACGCGAGGTCTTCATCGTCGAGGGGGACTCCGCCGGAGGTTCGGCCAAGCAGGGCCGCGACCGCAAGTTTCAGGCCGTGCTGCCGCTTAGGGGCAAGATCCTGAATGTCGAGAAGGCGCGATTCGACCGCATCCTCCAGAGCGAGGAGATAAAAAACATCATTACCGTGCTCGGTACCGGGGTCGGCAAGGAAGAGTACAACATCGAAAACATCCGCTACAAGAAAGTGATCATTATGACCGATGCGGATGTCGATGGCTCTCACATCCGTACGCTGCTGCTGACTTTTTTTTATCGTCAGATGCCCGAGCTCATCGACAAGGGGTTTCTCTACATCGCCCAGCCGCCGCTGCTCAAGGTCGGGAAAGGCAAGGACGAGATCTACCTCAAGGACGAGTCCGAGTTGAACGACTGGCTGTTCAAAAAGGTATGCGACTCGAAGCGGATTACCTGTGGAAGCGACCGCAAAGAGCTCTCCGGGCACACCCTTTATCTTTTCAGTTGCGACCTGGCTGACTACATATCACTTTTGAACACGCTCGAGCGGAGAGGCATCAACAACCATCTGGCAACCCTGCTGGCCAATGCCGGCCTGGAAGACAAATCGTTTCTCCAAGACGAGCAGCGCATGCGCAGCTTGAGGGACGACCTGCTGTATAAAGGCTACCCGGTGCAGGGGCCGACCTTCAACACGGAGCGCGGCGTTTACGAGCTGTTTGTGGGTGCACCGGAAGGAGAGCCCGGGCTGATATTCGCCACTTCTCGGTCTCAAGCCGCGTCGAACCTTAAAATAGGGCGTGGTTTGATCTACTCCGGTGAGTTTCAAAAATTCATCGACCTGAAAAAAAAGATCGCCCCTTACGACACGCCTCCGTTCACGATTCAGTCCCTCGAAAAAGAGGGCGACCTTGTTGTCGCCCAGAACAATATCGAGCTTATGGACTATTTGCTGAAAGAAGGCAAAAAAGGGCTCTCCGTCCAGCGCTACAAAGGTCTCGGCGAGATGAACCCCACGCAGTTGTGGGAAACCACGATGAACCCGGAAAAGCGCACACTGCTTCAGGTCAAAGTCGATGATCTGGTGGATGCGGACGAGATTTTCACGATCCTAATGGGTGAAGAGGTCGATCCCCGGCGCGAATTCATCCAGAACAACGCCCTTGAAGTCAGCATGCTGGACATCTGAGCCGAATGGTTCCATGATGCAAATTCACCAGGTTTTTGCGCGCGACCTCCCCGATCTTTGGTTTCAAGCCGTGCACGATATTTTAGACCATGGCCGGCGATTCGTGATCGACCGTGGCTCCTATGCCGGTCAGACCCGTCTCGAGTACGACTTTTTCACCGGCCACGTCAAATACCCGGGCACCCTGCCGATCATCCCCGACATCCCACCCGGTTGCGGGATCCCCAATCCCGTCGAGCATGACTATATCTACGGCGGCCCCGGCTACGATCGCGCCTACATCGAATATCTCATGTCCGCCCGCAAGGAGCCCGGGGAATCCTACACCTATGGCGAACGCCTGACACGGGTTCCCGTCACCGGGGACAAGCTCGACTGGTGGCAGGCGGGCCGCAGCGAGATCATCGACAAACGCGACGTGGACGGCAAGGCGGTTTTTGAAGAAAACGGCCGTCTCTATCTCAATCAGATCGAGTGGGTCATCGACACCTACAAAAAATTCGGCCACCGCAACAATCAGATGGTTTTACAGGTGGCTCGCCCCTCGGATCTCACGCTTTTGGACCCGCCCTGCCTACGCTCCATCGACACGCGCATCCAGGACGACCGGTTGAATTTCGTCGTCTATTTTCGATCCTGGGACCTTTGGAACGGATTTCCCGCCAACCTGGCCGCCATCCAAAACCTCAAGGAGTACATGGCGGCGGAGATCGGGGTTCGGGACGGGGAGTTGATCGTAGAGAGCAAGGGGCTGCACCTTTACGGCTATGCCGAGGACCTTGCAAAGTTGCGGTGCCTGAGGACCTGAGTGCAGTCTTGATAAAAACAGCGCCTCAGTCGTAATGGAGCGTGATGTCCGGCGACGGCGGGTGGATGATTTTCATTTTTCCTTTCGCGATTTCGTGACGACGTTTCACGTCGGCCACCACCTCCGCCACGCTGCCGAATTTGGGACCGCCGAAGGCCTCCTTGTAGTGGGTCAGTTGGCGCGCGACCACCAGCGACACCTGCGGGTGGCGGCCCAACTCCTCGGGGCTCAACCCCTGCGCGAGCCCCTCATACACCAGTTCCACCACGTCATAGCCATAACCCAGGTCTTTGTAATCGCTTTGCCCCGGCTCCAAGCCTGCTGTGGGGATACGGTCGATGAAACGGCGGTCGAGGCCCAGAAACCCCGCCATCTCGCGCACCAGGCGCTTGGAGAGCCCTCCGATCGGGCTCATGTGCACGGCCCCGTCGCCGAAGAGCGTGTAGTAGCCGATGCCGAAATCCTCGTCCCGGTTCCCTGTGCCGGCCAGAAGCTTTCTCTCGGTGGCGGCCTTGGTGGAGAGCACATTCGCGCGCACGCGCGAGATCAAGTTCCCTTTGTGAAAGATGTTCTCGAACGCCTCAGGGTTGGTCGCCCGGAAAGCCTCTACGGGCGTTTCAATACCGTGCGTCTCGCAGCGGATTTCCAGTGATCGGGAGAGCTCCAGCGCATCTTTGATGTCATCTTGTTTGTTGAGGTGGGTGGGCAGGATGTAGCCGACCAGTTCGTACGTTTTTCCGGGATGCCGGCTGAAAGCGCGCTTGATCAATGCCGCCGTGGTGCTTGAATCCACCCCTCCGGACAGCCCCACCACGCAGCCGGTCGTTCCGGTGGCTTCCACCTGCCCGATGACAAAATCACCGATTTCAGCGCTGACCGTTTCCGCATCCATCCGCGCGAGTTTGATCCGGTTCACCTCGCCCCTCCTGTTTTCATCCCGACAACCGAACATGTGCGCTGCGGAACCGGCTCTCCACGCCGCAGACGACTTACCCGCCAAGGTCCCCGATCCCCCCGAAGAGGTCCTCGGAAAGGTAATGGCAGCCGGCAAAATGGGCCTGGATGTCATCGGCAGGTCTTAAATCGGGAGGGTCGATCCCTTCGACTCCAGGTAGTCGCGCGCCAGCTCGACGGCCTGGTTGTAGTCGACCTGGATGCCGTCCTTGCCGAAAATATCGCCGCAACCCAGACCCCTCAGCAAGTGGTCCAAACCGACCCCCTCCGTGATCACCAGGATCGGTTTGATGCCCGCCTCCTTGAGTTTGTCGACCATCTCGCTCAAGGCGAACGCCGCGGAAATATCCATGAAGGGGACATTCAGGCAGTTGATGATGACAACCTCGGCGCCGATCAGCTTGTTGATTTTTCCCTGCATGCGGGTGGTGGTTCCGAAGAAAAAGGCGCCTCTCACCGATATGGCCCGAATGCGGTAATCACTCTCCTCCTGAAGGTCCTTTCCGATCTTTCGCTGCCATTCGGCCGGCGGGACTTCGGATACGTTGATCTGGGTCTGCTGTGCCATCCGATAGGTCAGCAGCAGGGCGGCCAGGGCAACTCCGATGGTGACCGCGACAATCAGGTCGACGAAAACGGTGATCCCGAAAACCGCCAGCATGACGATCAAATCTTCGCGCGGCGCCCGATTCAGCACTTTCAGCATGCGGTAGTCGAGAATGTCGACACCGACCTTTATGAGGATGCCGGCCAGAACGGCCATGGGGATTTGGGCCGTGTATTTTCCCAGACCCAGCAGGACCGCCAGCAGGAAAACCGAGTGAATCATGCCGGAGAGCCGCGTGCTGCCCCCCGCTTTGATGTTGACCACTGTGCGCATGGTGGCCCCGGCGCCGGGCAGGCCTCCGATCAGGCCGGATACCATGTTGCCGACGCCCTGGCCGATGAGCTCCCGGTTGGAATCATGACGTTCCCGGGTCATCGAGTCGGCCACGATGGATGTCAGCAGAGAGTCCATGACCCCCAACACCGAAAGGGCGATGGCCATGGCGAGGATTTTCGGCGTCTGTTCGGCCGAGAAGGAGGGAATATTCAATTCCGGCAGGCCCGGCGGGATCTTGCCGATGGTGTCTACCGGGAGGGACAACACGGCCGAAAGCAGGCTCATGGAAAGAAGCGCGATGAGGGGCGACGGCACCACGCGGGAGATGCGGATCGACGTCTTGAAGACGATCAGCAGCGTGAGCCCGGCCAGGAGCAGGCTGTAAAGATTGGCCCCGGCGATTGCCCTTGGCAGTTCGATCAGGGCGACTAGAGGAGAGCCGACGCTTTCGCCCCCAAGCAGCGGATTGAGTTGAAGCAGGATGATGATGACCCCGATGCCGCTCATGAAGCCCGAAATTACAGGGTAGGGTATGTAGCGAACAAACCCTCCCACCTTGATCAGGCCGAAAACGATTTGCAGCAGGCCGGCGATCAGGACCACGGTGAAGACGGATTGCAGCTCTCCCGGAAAGGCGGCCACGGCTGCGGCCATAATGACCGTCATGGGGCCGGTGGGCCCCGAAACCTGCGTTCGGGTGCCGCCCAACAGGGCCGCAAAAAAACCCAGGGCGATCGCGCCATAGAGGCCGGCAATGGCGCCGGCCCCGCTGGCAACCCCGAAGGCGAGCGCGAGCGGCAGTGCCACGATTCCAGCTGTCAGGCCGCCAAAGAGGTCCCCGCGCAGTTGAGTGAAAGAATAACGGGCCTGTTTCATCGCATGTTCGGTCCTTGGTTTAGGTAGTGAAGGGCCCTTTCCCGAAGCGGCAAGGATACTACCCGGCCGAATCCTTCTTGTCAAAACGGTCTCAGCGTGAGATGTCTTAACCGGAAGCCGCCCGCTTTGAATACGTATCGGTTTTCAGGCAATTGGCAAGAGCAACCACTATCCCCACAGACTCCTGGCGCCGACATGCCGGCAATCCAAAGGAGGTTTTATGACCCGGAAGCGAGAAAAACCGGACTTCAACGGCCTCACGCGCCGCCGTTTTTTGGCGGCCTCAACCCTCATGCTGGCATCCCTGGCCGCCGGTTTTCCGGCGCGGCTGTCGGCCGCCGCCCCGATCGTTCTACCGATGCTGCCCTACCCGGAAAACGCCCTGGAGCCGGTCATCTCCGCACGGACCATCGGGTTTCATTACGGCAAGCACCACGCCGGATATCTGAACAACACCAACCGGTTGATCGCTGGCACCGAGTATGCCGGTATGGCGCTTGAAAACATCGTCAAGGCAACCGCAGGCAAGCCGGACAAAATAGGCCTCTTCAACAACGCAGCCCAGGTCTGGAACCACACCTTTTATTGGAACAGCCTGACGCCCAGGGGCGGCGGCAAACCACCGGCCGATTTGCTGAAGAAAATCGAAGCCTCCTTCGGCACGCTCGATGCCTGCATCAAGGAGTTTTCCAATGCGGCTCTCACCCAGTTCGCCAGCGGGTGGGCCTGGCTGGTCGCAGACGGCCCCAGGCTGAAAATCGTCAAAACCCCCAATGCGGAAACCCCGTTGACCCAGGGCTTGAAACCGTTGCTCACCATCGACGTTTGGGAGCACGCCTATTACCTCGATTACCAGAACCGGCGGGCGGACTACGTCGCCGCCATCATGGAAAAGTTGGTCAACTGGGGGTTTGCCGCCGAGAACCTGCGCCCGGCGTGAAAACGTTTCCTGGTTGACAAGACAGCCGCTTTCGTTTAGTTTTCACGATCAAACGGTCGCCTGTAGGCGCCATTTTTTATTAGCCTGAAATTACGAACCAATGCGGCCACGAAGGCTGCTGATACCGCTCCTCACCTCGCACGCGGCGGTATCAGCAGCCTTTTTTTACTTTCAAGGGAGAGGAAAATGCGGATGATCCGATCTGGCCTGTTTTGGGCGGGAATGATTTTGATAGCAGCCGCAGGAGGGGTTTCGGCGGCGGAGATCACGGATTCGGCCGGCCGTCGGCACCATGTGCCGATACCCGCCGAACGGGTAATTTGCTCCGGGCCGGGATGTTTGCGGCTCCTGGTTTATCTTCAAGCCCAGGAGCGGGTCGTGGCGGTGGACGATATCGAAAAAAGACGACCCCAGTTCGATGCCCGGCCCTACTCCTTGGCCAATCCCCGGTTCAAGACCCTGCCGATGTTCGGCGAGTTCAGGGGATACGATAACCCCGAGATCATCATGAGCCTCACCCCCGCTCCCCAGGTGATCTTCAAAACCTTTCCCACCATGGGCCATGATCCGGAAAAGCTCCAGCAAAAGACAGGAATCCCGGTCATCATCCTGGACTACGGGGACCTTGAACAGCAGCGGTCGCAGCTTTACGATTCGCTTCGGATCATGGGAGCGGTGCTTGAAAAAGTGGAACGTGCCGAGCAGGTCATCGCCTACCTCGAACGACGGATCGCGGATCTGTCGCAGCGAACCCGGGATCTTCCGGCCGAGGAACGCAAGAGCTGCTTCGTGGGGGGGGTAGCATTGAGAGGCCCGCACGGGTTCCAATCCACCGAGCCGGGATACCCGCCCTTCGGTTTCGTCAATGCTCGCAACGCAGCCCGGGATCCTTCATCGGTTGCAACACCCTCCGGCGCGGTCAGTATTGCCAAGGAAAAAATCGTCGCAGCGGACCCGGACATCCTTTTTCTCGATTTATCCACCCTCCAGGTGGGAGATAAAGCGGGAGGCCTCTACGAGCTCAAGAACGACCCGGCCTACCGCACATTGAGCGCCGTCAAGAAGGGCGAGGTGTACGGTCTTTTGCCCTACAACTGGTACACACAAAATTTCGGCTCAATTCTGGCGAACGGCTATTACATCGGCAAACGGATCTATCCCGAGCGTTTTAGCGATGTGGACCCGGCTCAAAAGGCCGATGAAATTTATTCCTTTCTGGTGGGCAAGCCCGTCTTTCAGGCCATGAATCAGGAGTTCCAGTATCTCGTTTACCGCAGGATTCCGGTAAATTGAAGCGGCTCGCCATGCATCTACAATCCGGACAGGTTTCCCCGGAGTACCGGCGTTACATCGGCCGCAAGAGCATTTTCATTTTGCTCTTGGGCCTCCTGGTGGTGGTGTTGGTCGTGGTCGGTGTTTCGATCGGCGCAGCTACCGTGCCGCTGGTCGATGTGGGCCGGACCCTTCTCGGTGCCAGCGTCTCTGCTCAGGTGGATGCCATCATCTGGCGGATCCGCCTGCCACAGGCCCTCGCGGCGGTGATCGGCGGGGCGGCGCTGGCCGTGGCCGGGGCTGTGATGCAGTCCGTGCTGCGCAACCCCCTGGGCTCTCCCTTCACGCTAGGGATATCCCATGCCGCCGCTTTCGGCGCCGCCCTCTCCGTCATGCTGCTCGGCAGCGGCCGGATGGGCAGCAATGTGGTGGGGGCCATCACCATCTCCAACCCCTATCTCACCACTGCCTCAGCCTTCATTTTCTGCATCATCACCGCTTGGGTCATCGTCGGCATCTCCCGCATTCGCGGCGCGACCCCTGAAATCATGGTGCTGACCGGCGTCGCCCTGAGCGCCCTTTTTTCGGCCGGGATCATGTTCCTGCAATTTTTCGCCGACGATGTGCAGCTGGCGGCGATGGTCTTCTGGACGTTCGGAGATGCCGCCCGGGCTTCCTGGACCGAAATCGCCATTCTGACCCTTGTCACCCTGGCCGCCGCCATCTTCTTTTTTGCAAAGCGATGGGACTACAACGCGATCGACGCCGGGGACGAGACCGCCAAGGGCCTCGGGGTGCGCGTGGAGCGCGTGCGCATGCAGGCGATGCTCGCCTCCTCTCTCGTCACCGCGGTCACGGTCGCGTTTTTAGGCGTCATCGGTTTCGTGGGGCTGGTTTGCCCCCATATCGTTCGCCGGCTCATCGGCGGTGATCACCGGTTTCTTTTGCCGGCGACTTTCTTGACGGGTTCGGCCCTGCTGCTCGCATCCGACACCATCGCACGGATCGTGCTGGCACCGCACGTGTTGCCGGTTTCGGTGCTGACGGCTTTTACCGGCGCTCCGGTTTTCATCTACTTGCTTTTGAGGGGATACCGGCGGTGATTCTCGATGTGATCGGCGTCGAGTTCCGCTATGACAGCCGCCGCGTTCTGCGGGATGTTCGCTTCGCATTGAAGGCTGGAGAGCTTCTCGCGATCCTGGGGCCGAACGGGGTCGGTAAAACCACCCTTCTCAAATGCATCAATGCCAATCTCAGGCCCTCGGCGGGAAGCGTTCTCGTGGATGGGCGCGACGTTCTGCGGATGGACGCCATGGACATCGCCCGCCGAGTGGGCTATGTTTCCCAGCGGACCGAGGCGGCACGGTTGACGGTGTTTGATGCCGTTTTGCTGGGACGCCGGCCGCATCTATGTTGGCGGGTTTCCGAACAGGATTTGCGCCTGGCCGCTGCCGCCATCGATCGGCTGGACCTCACGGCCTTGACCATGCGTACCATCGACCGCTTGAGCGGTGGGGAGCTGCAGAAAGTGGCGATCGCCCGCGCTATCGTGCAGGAACCGCGCCTGCTCCTTCTGGACGAACCCACCAGCAGTCTGGATCTCCGCAATCAGATCGACATCCTCAAAATTATCCGGCAGGTTACCGATCAGCACGAGGTGGCCGCCGCCATGACCATGCACGACTTGAACAAGGCCCTGCGATGGGCGGACAAATTTATTTTTTTGAAAGACGGCGCTGTCTTTGCGGCCGGGCCCTCCAACGAGGTGACCGCGGAAGTGGTGGCGGCGGTCTACGGTGTGCCGGTGGAAATTTATCTGCATCGGGGGTGCCCCTGGATCATCCCGTTGGAGCAAAACGGAAAGAGGAGAAATTAGTCCATGGGCTGCAATTTAGGAAAAGACCAGATCGATGCCACCATCCGGTTTCACGGGCACACATGCCCGGGGCTTGCCATCGGCATCCGCGCCGCTGAAATTGCACTGCGCGAGGTCGGCCGCGACGGTGACGAAGAGATTGTCGCCGTGGTGGAGACCGACATGTGCGGGGTGGACGCCATTCAGTACTTGACCGGCTGCACCTTCGGCAAGGGCAATCTGATCCACCTGGATTACGGCAAGAACGCGTTTTCCTTTTATCGGCGCTCGGACGGCAAATCACTGCGGGTGGTGGCCCGGCCCTCTATTTTGGGCGATGGCGTCAAAGCCCTGGCCGAGCTTCACCGCCAAAGGAATTCGGGTGGCCTTTCTCAAGAGGAAAGGAAGCGCTGGCACGCCATCCGGGAGGAGATCACTGCAAGGTTAATGCACGGACGACTGCAGGATCTCTTCGAATTCAAACCGGTGCAGGCGGATCCGCCGGCCAAGGCCCGGATTCTCTTGAGCCTGACCTGTGACGGCTGCGGAGAGGCTGTTATGGAAAGCCGCATACGGGCGCATCGGGATCTCAGCTTGTGCGCCCCCTGCTTCCATGCACAGCCGTCGTCCCTATAAGAACGTCCCCTGGAGGATTGACCGATGTTAATGCAGGACATCCCCTTTGGCATCACCGACTGGTCCGCCGTTGAAAAAGCCGAGCATGCCGGCACCTCCGGTGTCGCCCACTGGCGCACGCGGCAGTTCGGCGGCATCCGGGTGCGGATGGTGGAGTACTCCCCCGGCTACCTGGCCGACCACTGGTGCTCCAAGGGGCACATCTTGCTGGTGTTGGACGGCCAGCTCGAAACCGAGCTGGCCGACGGCCGCAAGTTCACGTTGAAGCCCGGGATGAGCTACCAGGTGGCGGACGGGGCCGAGCCGCACCGCTCCTCCACGCCAAACGGCGCCAAGCTGTTCATCGTGGATTGAGGCAGATGGTCTTCTGCCCAGCGGCGGAGGCTTGCATGGATAACTCAGCCTTGTTTGAAACCGCGCTGACCCGCGACGAACGAAGGCTTGTCAGCGGATTCGCGAACCCGACCCGGATACAGGAATTCCTGGACTCCATCCCCTACAGCGCCGATGAGTTCTACCGCTGCCCGCTGCGGGTGTTGCGCGACCGGACGGCCCACTGCTTTGACGGCGCCGTGTTTGCCGCGGCGGCACTACGGCGCATCGGCTACCCGCCGCTGATCCTGGACATGTTCTCAAACGGCCGGGACGACGAGCACCTGCTCGCCCTCTTCAAGGTCGGGGGCTGCTGGGGGGCGGTGGCGAAGTCGAACTTTGTGGGTTTGCGCTACCGCGAGCCGGTTTACCGCAATCCGCGCGAGTTGGCCATGTCCTACTTCGAGCAGTATTATAACTTCGAGCGGGAAAAGACCCTGCGGGGCTACACGGGGCCTCTGAACCTGGGGCGCTTCGATCGGCTGAAGTGGATGATCCGCGACGAGGCCATGGAGGCCATCGCCGAGCGCACCGACCAAACTCGGCGCGTGAGCCTGATCGACGCCGAGATGGAAGCGCGGTTGTCGCTTGTGGATGAGCGTTCCTACCAGGCCGGACTGATTGGATCGAATCCCAAAGGCCTTTTTAAAATCAAGGCATAATAACTTGGAATCATTGGTACTGCGGGAGCCGCCTCCCGACATTAGCGGAAAAACCAAATACATCATAAAAATCCATGCTGCACGACCCCACGCCCTGCCGCTTTTGTCCTGAAAATCTGAAGCATTTTATCGTTGCGGAGTTGGATTCGGTCTGGGCCGTTCCGGACAAACACCCGGTGACGGAGAGTCATCACCTGATTATTCCCAAACGGCACGTTCCGGACTGGTTTTCGATGACGGAGAAAGAGCGCCGGGACGCCGATGCGCTGATCCGGATCCTGTGCGGCAGGATCCGGGCGGCGGACTCGACGGTGACGGGGTTCAACATCGGGATGAATTGTGGAGAGGCTGCCGGGCAGACGGTGTTTCACGCCCACATCCATCTGATCCCGCGCCGCAACGGCGATACGCCCAGCCCCAGGGGCGGTGTGCGCGGCGTCATCCCCGGCAAGATGGGCTACCCGGGCTCATGCGGGCCTTGGCCCTGAGCATGAAGGCCTCGCGCATGTTTTTGGGAACCTGGGGCCGCTTTTCGGCCGGCTTGCGCTGCAGGGTGAGCGCCCCGCTCGGGCACGTCGTGACGCACAGCCCGCAGCCGATACAGCGGTCGGCATCAAGAACCGCGAGGGCGTCAACCATGGTCAGGGCGTCCATCTGGCAGCGCTCCAGGCAGGTCCCGCAGCCGACGCACAGAGCCGGGTCCAGGGCGGCGACGAAGGGCGAGGCAACGGCGGCGGCCGGCACCGGCAGGCGCTTCAGGTGTTTCAACACCTGGCAGCAGTCCCCGCAGCAGCAGCAGATGTTGACAATCTCCTGGGCGTTGCTCGGCTGTAAAACGAGCCCCTGCTCCTCGGCCGTTTTTAAGATCCCCAGCGTCTCCTCCAGGCTGATGTATCGACCCAACCCGTTGCGCGCATAGTAGTCCGCCCCATACCCGAAGACCAGGCAGGCCTCTGCCAACTTATCGCAACCGGCGCCTTTGATCTTGTGCTCGCGCCGGCAGATGCAGGGGGCCACCAGAAATTTGGTCTGCTGGCGCACCAAGGCCTCGGCCTGTTCGTAGGGCATGGCCTCCATGGCGGCGGCGACGCTTTTGCCGATGGGGATGGTGCGCAGCTGCGGCACGCGGGTGAAGGCCGCGCGCGCGAGCGTCGGCAGGTACTCGTCCATGTCCCTTACAAAATCCGAATCCAGATCGTTCACATGGTATTCCCAGATTCCGATCACAAACTGGGCGGCCATGTAGACATGCGGCCGGCCGGGCTCCTCGATGCTGAAGATCAGGCCCTTGCGGGACATCTGCTGCAGCCGGCCGGCGGCTTCCGCTTCGGGAAGCCCCGCCCGCGCCGCTATCGCCGACGCCGGTTCGAGCTTGATCCCCACCTGGAGCGCAAGGCCGGCTTCGTCAGGTGTGAAGAGGCGCTTGAGGATGCGTAGCTCCACCCCCGATTCGGTCGCTGGAAATCCGGCCGGCAGACTGTCTAAATGCTCTCTCAAACGGGCGTAAACGTCGGTCATCGGTGCTTCCTTTCTATCTCGATCAGGGTTGTCAGGAAAGTTTGGGGCAACTTCGACTCGATACTCACCTCTTCCCCGGACGGCAGCCTCACTTCCAACCGGACGGCATGCAGCATCAACCGCGGAAAAAGTGTCTGCATGGCTTTCTCGCCGTAGAGAGGATCGCCCACGACGGGGTGCCCGAGGCTGAAAAAATGGGCGCGGATCTGGTGCTTGCGGCCGGTCAGGGGGCTGACCCGGACCAAGGTGTAGCCCGGCATCCGCTCCACCACTGAAAAGTCGCTGCGGCAAGGCTTCCCATGGGTCTGATCCGGCCCCATCCGGCCCGAGCCGAAGCGCCGCAAAGGGATTTCGATCGCCCCGGCATCTCCCTCAATCGTTCCATGCACAAAAGCCAAATAGGTTTTGTGCACCTTGCGCTGTTCGAATTGGAGATTGAGGTGGCGGTGGGCCGCGGGAGTTTTGGCAAAGAGGATGACCCCGCTGACCTGCTTGTCCAGGCGGTGCACGGCGAAGATTTTTTGCCCGCGTGCATCGGTGATCAGTCTCAGCAGGGAAAGATTCTCCGGGTTGCGCTCCGGGATGGAGGCGAGCCCTTCCGGCTTGTCGACGGCGATCAACTCCTCGTTTTCGAAGAGAACCCGGATCTGGCGATGCCGCGCGTCCATCGGTCAGTGGGCCAGGATCTTGCTCAAGAAAAGCTTAGAGCGCTCGCTTTTAGGGTGGTCGAAGAACTCACCCGGTGGGGCGATTTCGATCAGCGCTCCGAAATCCATGAAGGCGACGCGGTGGGCGACTTCGCGCGCAAAACCCATCTCGTGCGTGACCACGATCATCGTCATCCCCTCGAGCGCCAGCTGGCGCATGACCTCCAGCACCTCGTTGATCATCTCCGGGTCGAGGGCCGAAGTGGGCTCGTCGAAGAGCATGATCTTCGGCTTCATGCACAACCCCCGGGCGATGGCTACCCGCTGCTGCTGGCCTCCCGAAAGCTGGGCCGGGTATTGATGGAGCTTGTCCCCCAACCCGACTTTCTCAAGCACGTGGCGGCCTTCGTTCTCCGCCGCTTTTCGGGCGATCTTGCGGACTTTCATCGGGGCGAGCGTGACGTTCTGAAGTGCGGTCATGTGCGGGTAAAGGTTGAACTGCTGAAAGACGAAGCCGATCTCGGCCCGCAGCTTGGTCATGTTGGTTTTCGATTCGTGGACCCGCATACCGTCCACGATGAGCTCGCCCTTTTGGATCGGCTCCAGGCGGTTGATGCAGCGGATGAGGGTGCTCTTGCCGGACCCGCTCGGGCCGCACACCACCAGGACCTCGCCCGGTTCGACCCGCAGGGAGATGCCCTTCAGCACGTGCAGTTCGCCGAACCACTTGTGAACGTCTTTGAATTCGATCATGCTCGTTTTTCCGGTGCGAGGGCTCCGGCAGCATCGTCACCGTGATGGGACGTTTGATCTCAGTTCCGTGTATAACCCGCCGACATCCGTTTTTCCAGCCTGTTGGAAAGGCGGATGAGCGGATAGCAGATGACAAAATACATGACCGCCACCAACCCGAAGACCAGAAGGCCCTGGGGCACCCGCTGCACGGTGAGCCAGCCCACCCGGGTCACGTCCACGACGCCGATGGCCGAAACCACCGAGGAATCCTTGATCAACAGGACGTACTGGCCCACCAACGGCGGGAGCGTCACTCGCAAGGATTGGGGCAGGATCACGTAGCGCAGCTGCTGCAGGCCGCTCAGCCCGGTCGACGTGGCAGCCTCCTTCTGTCCCGGGGGCACCGACTCGATGCCGGCCGCGACGATCTCGCAGATGAAACACGCGGCGAGGTTGGTCAAGGCGATGACGGCGGCCGGGAAGGCCTCCAGATGGATCCCGAACTCCGGCAGAATGAAAAAGATGATGAAGACCTGGACCAGGAAGGGCGTGCCGCGCACGAGATCCACCCAGGCCCCGATCAGGGGTTTGATCATCCGGCTGCGGGAGGCGCGCAGGATCCCCCAGAGAAAACCGACGGCGGTCCCGGCCAGCAGGCTCAGTCCCGAAATGGCAACGGTCATCCCCAGGCCCTTCAGAAAAAAAGGCAGGCTGTGGGCGAGCTGTTCTATGTAGGAAAGCCACATATCGTGGAAAGGGTTCGAGGGTTCGAGGGTTCAAGGGTTCGAGGGTAAAGGCCACAGGTGCTTTCGAAGTTTCTTTTCACTTGACCCCTCGACCCCTTCCTTCTACGTCTGCATATAAATCAGCCGCTTCTGCGACCAGTGGGTCAGGCTTTTGAGGCCGTAGTAGATGAGCAGATAAAACATGGCGGACGTCAGGAACCCCTCGGCCGGCATGAAGCGCTCCGATGTCATGATCTGTCCGGCGCGGGTCAGCTCGGGAAGCGAGATCAGGGA
Organism: Desulfobacterales bacterium; assembly: GCA_046496215.1. GTDB lineage: Bacteria > Desulfobacterota > Desulfobacteria > Desulfobacterales > SpSt-501 > SpSt-501. Next base: position 3,869 of record JAWOHH010000150.1, on the reverse strand, counting down.
CAGCAGCGCCGAATCCTTCACCAGAACGATGGCTTGCCCGAGCAGCGGCGGCAGCGTCACGCCGATCGCTTGGGGCAGGATAATGTGGCGCATGCGCTGCAGGTAGTTCAAGCCTGAGGAGACGGCTGCCTCCACATGGCCGTGCGGGATGGACTGGATCCCGGCCCGGATGATTTCAGCCATGTAGGCCCCGCTGTTCAGGGTCAGGGCAAGAATGCCGGTCGCCGCCTCGGACATGCGGATCCCAAGCGATGGCAGGCCGAAGTAGAAGAAAAACAGCTGGACCAGCAGAGGGGTGGAGCGAATGCTCTCGATGTAGGCCCCGGCGCTCCAAACGAGCAGCTTGAAGCGGCTGATGCGCATGCCGCAGGCGACGGTGCCCACGATCAACGCGCCCAGCAGGCCGGCGCCGGAGAGCCACAGGGTCGCCCAGAAACAGCGCAAAAAAAGCGGCATGTACTCGAGAATAACTCTGAAGTTGAATGTTTCAAGCATCGCCCAGCTCTTGTAAAATTTGAGCCGCCTGCTCAGGCGGCTCAAATTTTACCCTTGAAGCCGCTTGCGGCGTCATCAGTGATCTTTCTTCCAATCCAGCGTGTTGACCCAATAGTTGAGATTCTGCTCCAACCGTCCGTCGAGCCCTGCATTGTGGAAAAAGAGGTTCACGACTTCGAGCAGGTCCAACGAGTCGTAGCGCACCGCAAAGGCGAGAGGCTCCTTCGAGAGCTGATCCGGCAGGATCCGGATGCTGTTCGGCGGGTAGTTGGCCAGCCCTCCCACCACGGCCGAGGCGTCGTTCACGCCGAAATCGGCCTGGCCCTGTATGACCGCATCCAGCAGGAGTGGGCCGCCGCCCTTGTAGGATTTCAGCTCCGCCTGGGCAAATGCCTTCTTGGCCTCGTTCTCCCCGGTCGAGCCTAAAAGGACCGCGGCTTTCAGCCCCGCCTTCTTTGCGTCCGCAATGCTCTTGATGGGGCTGTCGGCCTTTACGAAAACGACGCTGCCCGTGTACATAAAGGGTCTGGAGAACGCGATTTTCATGGCCCGCTTGATGGTGGGGGTCATGTCGGCGGCCAGGATGTCGGCCTTCTTTGAGAGCAGGGCCGGGATGAGGCCGTCCCAGTCGAAATCGAGGAAGACCACCTTGACGCCCATGTCTTTGGCCAGCATCTCGCAGAGCTCGATCGAGCTTCCGCTGCGTTTGCCGTTCTTGTCGATGAAGCTGAAAGGCGGGCCCTGAGTCTGGCAGGCCACCCGCAGCTCTCCTCGCTGCGCAATCTCATCCAGGGTCCCCGCCGCGGCGAACGACGCAATCCCCAGCATCATCATAAACGCCAAGAGCACACTGATCCTTTTCATACGCGCTGCCTCCTTTGTGGGTTTGGGTTGCGGTGAATCAAGCCGTCTCTTCCGTCTCATGCACTGAAATCCCCCGTTTTTGCAATTCCGCCATGAAGGGCGCATGCGGGACATCCACGGCGGGGTTGAGAACGCCATTGCGGCGGATATCTCCGGCTGCCATCATCTGGGCCACGATGCTGGCCGGGAAGCCCACGCCCAGGCTCATGGCAAAAAGGCCGGATTCCAGATCACGCTCGATCATCAGGGTCGAGGTGAGGGTCTTGCGGCGGCCGTTTTTCAAGCCGGAGAAGACGTTGATCATGGCCACCAGATCTTTTTCATCATCCTGGTAGCAAAGCTGCGGCTCAAGCAATTTGACCATGAATTCGTGGGGGGTCAGGCGGCAGGTCAGGCCCTTGACCGGTTCATCGGACAGGAATCCCAGGCGCTTGATGGCCGCGAAGAAGGCGCACCAGCCGGGCCAGCGCAGGGAATAGCGCCCGGCCTCGCGAATGGTGCCGCCGACACCCAGTAGGCGCGTGTAGAAGGCGGCGTCCCCGTTGGGGATGGCTTCCAGCTCTCCGATGCCGGGAAATTGGACGGAGTGGATCATTTCGTTTTCGTGCTGCCGATCGGCCGGGATTGACAGCGTGCGCCCGTCCCGAACGAACACCGCCGGCCGCTTGTGCGAGCGCAGCACCATGTCGAAGTTCCAGCTGATCTTGTAGTTGAGGGGGTTGGTGCAGGCCTTCTTTTCGGGGAAGCCGCCGCAGTATGAGTTGAGCAGGTGCAGCTCGTCGAACTGCTTGACGGCATGGCCGCAGATTACCAGATCGATGCCGGGGTCGAGCCCGCACTCGGGCATCAAGGCGACACCGGCGGCCCGGGCCGGTTCGTGCAGGCGGCGGATCGGCTCGCCGTAGTTGGTGCTGACCAGCGCAACGCGGGCTTCAAGGGCGGCTTCGAAGGCGTTGACCATGAGCGGCTGGGGCAGCAGGTCGATGACCGCGTCGACCCCCTGCCGGAAGAGAGCCATCAGAGAGTGTTTTGAGGCGGCGTCGATCGCCACCGGTTTGATCTTGGCCGCACCGGATGAAGCGGCGAAGGCATCCCACCCCGCCAGGCTCGCATCCGCGCAGATGATCTCGCGCACCCGCTCGCTGCGCGCCAGGTCCAGCAGGGCGGCCTTGCCCTGCATCCCCATCCCGCCGAGAACCGCGATTTTCATGGTTTGCTCCCGAACAGGCAGAGGCCGGCCAGATCAGGCCAGTCACCGCTCCGACAAATAAACGTTTTCCGTTTGGAACCGAACCGCTTGGGCCACCCCCGGTGGGGGGTGAAACCGCAACCGCCGGCAGACCGGTCGGCGCGGCTCAGAGGCTCACCGTCACGTAATATCCCTGCTCGCCTCTTTGGATGAGAAGGACAACGGAACTCTTGAGCCGTGATTTGATGACGGCCTTTCTGAACTCGTCGATGCTGCCGACCCCGGCATCATCGACCTGGCGGATCACGTCGCCGGGTCTGGCACCGATCCGCGCCAGATGCGTGCCGGCTTTCACCTCGGAAACCACCACGCCTTCCCGCGCGGCGATCTTGAAATCCCTCCGGTTTTTAGGCGAGAGGTCCTGCACCCGCACCCCCAGGAGGTTCCAGGCCAGCTCATCGGCCTTCTCGACCGGAAAGAGGCGAGTCTTGACGCCGGCGGTCAGGGTCCGCCCGTTGCGCCAGGCCTGCATCTCAAGCGTTTCGCCCGCCGTCACGGCTCTCGTGGCGGCCAGATAGTCGTCCAGTTCGGCTATTTTTCTGGAGCCCACGGCCAGCAGCACGTCCCCTTCCCTCAGGCCGGCCTCGAAGGCCGGGCTCTCGGGTTCCACCCACCGGATCATGGCCCCCTTCCGGTTCGGGTATTTCAGGTACTGGGGGCATAGCCCACCAACTCGCCCCAATCGCCATAGCACAGGTTCACCCTCTCCGGGATGCTGGCCTCGTCGGCGACCACGGCGGGGAGGCGATAGGCAGGGGCAAGGTAGCGAAAGGGCGTCACGGTGGCGACAACCGCCAGGATGGCGACGAGGCCGCCCAGCGCGCCAGCCCGCCAGCGGCGCGGCAGCCAGCCGCTCACCCCCAGGGCCAGCAGCACCGCCACGCTGGCCACGCCAGGAAAGATGAGCCGCCCTTGTGTGGCCATGACGTCCATGGTCCAGCGGTAGAGCGCAGCCAAGAGGATCAACAGCCACGCCGCCAGCATGCCCAGCCGCGCCAGGGTCACGCGCTCCACGCGCACCTGGCCGCGCGCGGCGCGATAACCCCAGATGAGCAACCCCAGCAACACGAGGCGGTGCAGCGCCTTGAAGAAGGGATAGAGCGCCTGATCGGCCAGGATACTGAACCAGCCGAACACGGCCCAATACGACAGCTCTAGCCCGCCCAGCTCGGCGACAAAGTCCAGGGGGCCGAAGGCGTCGGGGCGCGCCCCGGCCACGGGGATGAAACGGTTCAGCCCCGTGGGATCGCCATAGAGCTGC
>JAWOHH010000119.1:0-4691 GCA_046496215.1 Desulfobacterales bacterium | reverse complement strand
CGCGCCGGCGGCGGTGCGATTGCTCGCCAGCGTGGCGGTCTTCATGCCAAACCAACCGGCCAAGCCCGAAAAGAAACCGCCCGTAATAAACGCAAACGGCACCCACGCGCTTTGCACTTTTAAGCCGAATGCGGCGTTTCTCGGCATTGTCCCCAAGGGCACGAAACTCGCGCCCAAGCCTGAGGCAATCCCGGACTGGGACACGCTGTCGGCTGACCAGAAACGCCTTTTCACCCGGCAGTTCGAAGTGTTCGCCGCCTTCCTGGAAATGACCGACCACGAGGTCGGACGTCTGATCAAAGCCGTGGAGGATATCGGCCAGCTCGACAATACGCTTATCTTCTACGTGGCCGGTGACAACGGAACCAGCGCCGAGGGCGGCGCCAACGGCATGTTCAACGAAATGACCTATTTCAATGGCGTCCAGGAGAAGGTCGAGGACATGCTCAACTCGGTCGACAAATGGGGCGGGCCGGAGACCTACCCGCACATGGCCGCGGGCTGGGCCGTGGCGCTCGACACCCCCTTCACCTGGACCAAGCAGGTGGCCTCGGACCACGGCGGGACGAAGGTCGGCATGGCCGTTCACTGGCCCAAGGGCATCAAGGGCAAGGGCGAACTGCGCACCCAGTTCCACCACGTCATCGATGTGGCCCCGACCATTCTCGAGGCGGCCGGCCTGCCGGAACCCAAGGTGGTCAACGGCACGCCCCAGCGCCCGATGGACGGCGTCAGCATGGTCTACAGCTTCGACGACGCCAAGGCCAAGGGTCAGCGTTCGACCCAGTACTTCGAGATGTTCGGCAACCGGGCGATTTACCACGACGGCTGGTTCGCCCGGGTCATCCACAAGGCGCCGTGGGAGCCGAAGCCGCGCCGCGCGCTGGACAACGACTCCGGCTGGGAGCTCTACGACACGCGGACCGACTTCAGCCTGGTCCACGACCTGGCCGCCAAGCATCCGGAGAAGCTTGCGGAACTGCAGGCGCTGTTCCTGCAGGAGGCGGAGAGGAACCAGGTGCTGCCGATCGACGATCGTAGCATCGAACGGGTGAATCCCCAGCTTGCGGGTCGTCCCGACCTGATGGCGGGCCGCACCTCGATCACGCTCGCCGAGGGCATGACTGGCATCACCGAGAACGTATTCCTGAACATCAAGAACAGGCCCAAGACCATCACCGCGGAGATCGAGGTGCCGGAAGGCGGCGCGCACGGCACGATCATCGCGCAGGGCGGACGCTTCGGCGGCTGGGCCTTGTATGTCAAAGACGGCGTGCCGGCCTACGACTACAACTTCCTTGGATTGGAGCGAACCACCGTGGCAGGAACGGACAAACTCAAGCCCGGCAAGGCCAAGATCAAATTCGAGTTCGCCTATGACGGCGGCGGGGTCGGCAAGGGCGGCCAGGCGACGCTCTTCGTGAACGACAAGAAAGTGGGCGAAGGCCGCATCGAGCAAACCCAACCCATGATCTTCTCGGCGGATGAGACCGCGGACGTCGGGATCGACCTAGCGACACCCGTGGTCGAGGCGATCGGCTCGGAAGCGAAGTCGAAGTTTACCGGTAGAATCCCCAAGGTCACCATTGAGGTGAAGGAGATGAAAAAGGCCAACAAGGCTGAAGAGGATAAGGCCCGAATAGGATTGGCTCACAAGAAGGCCATATCGGATTAAGAATAATGTGCTTATCGGCAAGGGAGGCATCCTGCAACCCTCCCTTCCCGACTTTGGATGCGAACTCACTGCGAAAAAGAAGGGTGAAAGCACCTTGAGAGGTGTATGGATGCTTAAAGCAACTCTCTGGATAACTGGGAACTCGAGAAACCCGAATCAAAGGAGAAAGCACATGAAGATAAAAGGTGTTCTATTCGCGACGCTGGCGGCAATTTTCTTGGTGACCCTCACGGCAGCGCCGGCCATGGCCCAGCCGCAGGCAGGCGATGCAAAGGCCATCCTCAAGGCCATGTCGGACTATGTGAGCAGCCAGAAAACGATTGAACTCACACTTGATAGCGACATCGAGGTCATCACGCCGCAACTGGAAAAAATCCAGTTCACCAATTCCGGCGAGATGCTGCTGAGCCGGCCGGACAAGGTGCGGGCTCACCGGGTGGGCGGCTATGCGGATGTGGCGCTCTACTTCGACGGCAAGACCGTCAGTGTTTTAGGCAAACACATCAACGGCTATGCGCAGTTCGAGGCCCCGGGCAATGTGGACCAGTTGATCGAGGTTTTGAGGGCGGGTCACGGGATCGCGCTGCCGGGCGCTGACCTTCTCCTGTCCAATTCCTATGACGCCCTCGTGGCCGGGGTCAAGGAAGCCAAGCACATCGGCCGTGGCGTCATCGATGGCCGGGAATGCGAGCACCTCGCCTTTCGCAACTTCGATACGGACTGGCAGCTCTGGGTGGAGGTGGGGGAGAAGCCCATTCCGCGCAAAATGGTGATCACGAGCAAGACCATGAACAGCGCACCGCAATACACTCTTCGCGTCAAGACCTGGAAAACAGACGTAAAGCCGGCGCAGGACGCCTTTGCGTTTGTCCCGCCGGCCGGAGCGAAAAAGCTCAGCCCCGACGCTTTGATCGAACTGGACGAATTGCCGCGAGGTGCAGAGGAAGGAGGAAATCGATGACACACATCATAGGGAAATTCGTGCTCATGCTTAGCCTGGCTGCAGCCGGGTGGCTTTGGAACGGCGAAATCCAGCCGACGTTGCAGGGGGATCTCGTAGTCATCGCGGAAGCGGTTGTCGGCGCACCGGCGACCCCGGTCAGCTATGCCGGTGTGGCCCGGCGCTCCACCGTCGGGGCAGGAGCGCCGGGTGTCGGTGTTGCACCCGGAGTCGGGGCAGGGGGAGTCGGCGGCCCCGCATCCGGTGTCGGAGTCTTGCCGGGGGCGGGCGCCGGTCAAGCCGGAGTCGGTTACAGCGGCGGGGTGGGGGTGAACCTCGGCGGGCCCGTGAACAGAGTCGGGGTGCGCTGAACGCTGCGGTGTGGCGCCTGCGTCGTTCAGTTTTTAGATAGACACTCATGCTCGGGCTGACATCGTTGAATTTCAAAATACTGGTAAACTGGTTACCCCTGAGGAATTCTTGAGGTCGAGAGTATTGTAAGGTCAGTCGCTCTGACAAATCAAGAGTGAAAGAAGGAGGTTAAGATGAGAAGCATCTGGATGATTAAGGCTGGTCTCGTGGCTGTTATGATCCTCAGCCTTGCGCTGCCGTGCTGGGCAGGACCGCCCAAGATGAAGATGACCACCGACATCCCGCCGGGCATTGCGATACCGGATGGGGTGGAAACCCGCCTCGGCACGCTGAATTTCTTTGACGGGTTTCCGGATGATGCAACGGTTGAGAAGATCTACGACAACCTCGACTTCCAGCGCGCCGTGCAGGCTTACCTGCTGGGTCTGGCGCCGGTGAGTCAAGTGGCCAATCGAAAGGGAATATTGGAACTCGGGCCGGTCAACTTGACGGTCCCGATCTTCGAGGACCGCATGGACTCCAAGTCACTGTTCCTCACACCCAACAACAACACGCCATACACGTGGTTCTGGCTTGACCTGCGCGGAGGGCCGCTGGTGCTCGAGGTTCCGCCGAAGGTGCTCGGGGCCATAGATGACATGTGGTACAACTTCGTCACCGATCTCGGCTTCAGCGGGCCCGACAAGGGAGAAGGCGGTAAGTACCTGATTCTGCCGCCGGGCTACAAGGGGGACGTGCCGGACGGATACTTCGTCGTGCGTCCTGCGACTTACAGCGTCTGGGTTCCCTGGCGTTCCTTCCTCGTGGACGGTGATCCAAAGCCTGGCGTGGACCTCGTGGAAAAGCACACCAAGATCTATCATCTGAAGGATGCGGCCAATCCGCCGGCTCTGCGGTTCGTTCACGTCTCCGGCAGGGCGTTCAGCACCCTCGCGCCAGCGGACTACTCGTTTTGGGAATATCTCAACCAGGTCGTGCAGGAAGAGCCGACCGATGTGCTCGATCCTGTCACTCTTGGCCTTTACGCATCGGTCGGCATCCAGAAGGGCAAGCCCTTTTCACCCGATGGCCGCATGAAGAAAATCTTGAGCGAGGCCGCAGTGGTCGGCGACGCCACAGCCCGCACCATAAACGGGCGTTTACGGATCAAGGAGAGTTATTTCTACCCGGATAGTGCGTGGCGCTCCGGGTTCTACGGCGGCTACAAGTTCGAAGAGGACGGAGTGCGCATCCTCGACGCATACTCGGCATTCTTCTTCTATGCCACCGGTGTGACTCCGGCCATGGATTCAAAGACGGTCGGTGAAGGTTCACAGTACATGGCGGCATTTGTAGATTCCAAGAGTCGTCCCCTCGACGGCGGCAAGAACTATAAGCTTCACCTGCCTCCCAACATACCCGTCAAACAGTTCTGGTCGGTGATCCTGTACGACAACCAGACCCGCTCAATGCTCCAAACCGACCAAAAGTGGCCCAGCGTCGCAAGCCAGAACAAAGAGTTGTTGATAAATTCTGACGGCTCGGTGGACGTCTACTTCGGCCCCAAGGCGCCGGTCGGCAAGGAAAACAACTGGGTGCAGACCATACCCGGCAAAGGTTGGAACACGCTTCTGCGTCTCTATGGTCCGCTCCAGCCGTGGTTCGACAAGACCTGGCGGCCCGGAGAGATCGAGCTTGTTGAGTGAGAGAGCGCGTTCATGGGGA
>JAWOHH010000156.1:0-15950 GCA_046496215.1 Desulfobacterales bacterium | reverse complement strand
CATTGCGCCGGCCGATCAAGCCGAGGATGACCGGGGCTACTTTTCCTTCCAAACCGGTCTGCGCTTTTCAAAAAAGGCTTCAACGCCCTCCTTGGCGTCTTCAGTGGTGCACAGGCGCGCGAACGCCTCGTTCATGAACGCGAACTGCCGCTCGTAGTCCATGTCCTCGGAGAGGTAAAACCCGCTTTTGGCGATTTGCACCGCAATGGGGCTTTTCTCCGCAAGCTCCTCGGCCCATCGGCGGGCTTCGGTTTCGAGCTCGCCGGCGGGCACGGCCTTGTTGATCAGGCCGGCGGCCAGGGCCTCGGCCGCGCCGATCAATTTCCCGTAGAGTAAAAGCTCCAGGGCTTTTTTACGCCCTACCGACCGGGCCACCGGCAGCACGGGCCCAACGCAATTGAGGCCTACGTTGATGGCCGTCAGCCCCATGCGGGCGTTTTCGGCCGCGATGGCCAGGTCGGCCGCAGCCACCAGCCCCATGCCGTTGGCCGCAGCCACCCCGTGGACTTGGGCGATCACCGGTTTTTTCATCCGCGCGATCACGACCAGCGGCCGCTCCATGCGTTCGATCCACTCGCGGTACTCCAGGGCGGTTTTGCCGGTTAACTCCTTCACGTCGATCCCCACGCAGAAACACTTGCCGGCACCCTTCAGCAGGATGACGCGGACGCGGGGATCCCCCTCCATCTCCAGCAGGCAGCCATGGAGCTCATCCGCCATCGGGCTGTCGAGGGCGTTCAACGCCTCCGGCCGGTTGAGCGTGACCTCGGCGACATGCTTCGGGCCGATCGCGACGATCAGTTTGGAATACTTCATTTCAGGCACCTCCGGGGAGTGCGGCCCGTCACCTGACCGTCCTCCAAAGTAAGCTGTCCGTTCCTTCTGCGAGAGTCCCGCCTTGGCAGGGACGCCAGATCGTCGCGGCTGGAAGCCGCTCCCGGAAGACTTGAGCATGTTTCCAAATAGAGAGACATCGGACATCATTGCCCTCTACTTGAAAAACTTCGCCGCCAGGTCGATGTCCTCCGGGCAGAAGACGAACAGGCATTTGGCCTCGGGGCCGGCCACGGACCCGTAGACGTAATTGATGTTGATGCCCTCCTGGCCGAACTTGCTGGTGATCGCGGCCAGCTCGCCGGGGCGGTTTTCCAGGTTGAGGGCAATAACCGGCATGAGGTCGAAGAGGTAGTCGTTTTCCGAGAGCAGCCCCACGGCCTTGTCGGTGTTGTCGGTCAGCATGCGGATCAGCGCGAACTCCGCCGAGTCCTTGCGCATGGAGTTGTAGCTTGCGGCCGAGGCGATGCGCTGCAGGGACTTGCCCCGGTTCTGGAAGAGCTGCTGGACATAGGCCGAGGCGTCCTGGATCATGAGCGCGTCGATGTTGACGCCATTCCCGCCGAACAGCGCCGCCAGCCGCCCCAGTTCGCCCGGGACATTTTTCAGAAACAAGGATATTTCGGTGCGTACCATGGTGGTCTCCTGCTGTTGGCATTCCTATTAATCGTTTCGTAAGTATCCAGACGCTCTCCAAAAATCCCTCCTGCCCCCCTTTGCCAAAGGGGGGCAGGGGAGATTTTACAGAATGTGCCAATTCAATTTGGAGACCGTTAATACCTAGTTTTCGCTGAGCCCTGCGCCGGAAGCGCAGGGCTCAGCGAAAACTAGGGGCTGCGCTTGTCTTTTAGGATATGATTCGAGATCACGATGCGCTGGATCTCGGAAGTCCCTTCGTAGATAGTGAAGACGCGCGCGTCCCGGTAATAGCGCTCCACGGCGTACTCCTTGGTGAAGCCATAGCCGCCGTGCAGCTGCACGGCCTGGGCCGTGATGCGGTTGACCATCTCGGAGGCGTAGAGCTTGGCCATGGAGGCCTGCAACGTGTAGTGCTCGCCGCTGTCCTTTATGCGGGCGGCGGAGAGCATCATCTGCCGCGCGGCCTCGATCTCCACCGCCATGTCGGCGATCATCCAGCGGATGCCCTGGAACTTGGCAATTTTCTGGCCGAACTGCTCGCGCTCCTGGACATACCGGACCGCCGCGTCAAAGGCCGCTTGGGCGACCCCCACCGATTGGGCGGCAATGCCGATCCGGCCGCAGTCCAGGCCGGTCATGGCGATCAGGAAACCCTCCCCCTCGGCGCCCAGGATGTTCTCGGCGGGGATGCGGCAATCCTCCAGGATCAGATCGCAAGTGTCGGAGGCCCGCAGCCCCATTTTGTCCTCCAGCGGCCCGGGCTTGAGGCCCTTGGTCCCCTGCTCGATCAGAAAAGCGCTGATGCCGCGGTGGGCCTTGCCGTCGTCGGTTTTGGCGGTGACGATGATCAGGCCGGCGTTGCGGCCCGTCGTGGTGAAGCGCTTGGTGCCGTTGATAACGTAGCTGTTGCCGTCGCGCACCGCCCGGGTCGTCTGCCGGGCAGGGTCGGAGCCGGCGTTGGGTTCGGTGAGGGAGAAGGCGCCGATGATCTGGCCGGCGGCCAGCCGCCGGAGGAAATTGTCCTTCTGCTTTTCGGTGCCGTAGGTGAGGACGCTTTCGCACACGATGGAGTTGTGCACCGACATGACCACCGCCGTGGAGGCGCAGGCGTAGGCGACCTCGGCCAGGGCGAGCACGTAGCTGACGGCGTCGGCGCCGGATCCGCCGTATTCGGGCGGCACCATCATCCCCATCAGCCCGAGCTCGGCCAGCTTCTTGAGGTTGTCGGCGGGGAAGATCTTCTTCTGGTCGCGCTCCATGGCGCGGGGGGCGAACTCCTCGCGGGCAAGGTCGCGCACCATGGACTGGATCATCAGCTGTTCTTCGGTGAGTTTGAAGGACATCGTCTTCTCCTCTTTCAGGGCGTGTAGATGACCACGAGCAGTTCGGCGCGCTCATCGCCGATGTTCTTCAACGTGTGCGGAATGCCGGAGTTGAAATGCAGCGATTCGCCCGCGGAAAGGGCGTTCACGTGCTCGCCCACGGTCACCTGGATTTTTCCCGAGAGGACATAGTCGAACTCCTCGCCCTCGTGGTGGTAATCGACCCCTTCGTGGTCCTGCTGGGCCTCCACCACCACCCGGAAGGCCTTGAGGTGTTTGTTCTCCGCTCCGGGGGTCAGGGTGGTGTAGGCATAGTTGGCCGTGCGCCGGGTGTGCACCTTGATACGGCGTTCGATGTTGGGGTCCGTCTCTTTCAGGAGCGAGGCGGAATCGATCTCCAGCGCCCGGGCGATCTGCAGGATGGCGCCGACGGGCGGGATGGCCTTGCCCGCTTCAACCTGCTTGAGGTAGGCGACGGAGAACCCGGTTTCGTTGGCGATGCGTTCCAGCGGGACCTTCTTCCCCTCCCGCACGTGCTTGATCTTGCCGCCGATGGGAAGGCGCCGGGGTTTCTTGGCTTTGGGCATAAGGCCTCCGAATGGTGTCGGCGTACGCCGAATGGGTCTGTGGAAAAAAGGGATCCAGGGTCCAAGGGGTCGAGGGTTCAAGTGAACGGCCAAAGATGAAAAGCCGTCTTTCTGATCCATCAATCAAAGATCTTCTCCCCCTGGATCTCTGGAACCCTTGGCCCTTAGTTCACTTGTACTCGAAAAACCCTCGACCGGTCTTGCGGCCGAGCCAGCCGGTTTCCACGTATTTGCGCAGCAGCGGGCAGGGCCGGTACTTCGAATCCTTGAACCCGTCGTAGAGCGTTTCCATGATGGCCAGGCAGGTGTCGAGGCCGATGAGGTCGGCGAGCGCCAGCGGCCCCATGGGGTGGTTCATGCCGAGCTTCATGACCGTGTCGATGTCCTCGCGCGTGCCCACGCCATGGTAAAGGCAATAGACCGCCTCGTTGATCATGGGCAGCAGGATCCGGTTGGCGATGAACCCGGGGTAGTCGTTCGCTTTGGCCGGGGTCTTGCCGAATTTTTCGGCCAGGGCCCAGGTGGTCTTGAGCGTCTCCTCGGAAGTCGGCAGGCCGGGGATGACCTCGACGAGCTTCATGACCGGCACCGGGTTCATGAAATGCATGCCGATCACCTTGTCCGGCCGTTGGGTCTGGGCCGCAATGCGGCCGATGGGGATCGAGGAGGTGTTCGTCGCCAGGATCACGCCCGGACGGCAGACCCGGTCGAGTTCGCGGAAGAGCTCGAATTTGATCTCCTGTCTCTCCGTGGCGGCCTCGACGACGAAATCCGCCGCCGCCATGTCCTGGAGGCTGGTGCTGGGCTTGATCCGGCCGAGAACCGCGTCCCGTTCGGCGGCGGCCATCTTGCCTTTCTCGACGCTGCGGGCCAGGATGCCGGCCACGGTCTTGAGCCCCTTGTCGACGAACTCCTGCTTGATGTCGTTCATGATGACGCTCAGGCCGCTCATGGCGGCCACCTGGGCGATGCCGTTGCCCATCTGGCCTGCACCGATGATTCCGAAGACCTTCACTTCCATCTCGCTCCTCCTCTGGCGGCCTCTTGGAAAACCCAACTTCTGCGTTGCGCCAAGCCCTGCAGCCGTTGCGGCGCACGATCGGTGCGCCTCACGGCGCAGGACGTGCACGCCTTGAATTTGGGCTTTGCAAGAGGCCGCCTGTAATGAATTTGAAACTCCGTTCGGAAATCCCGCATCTCCTTCGGTAAAGAGGGTGAGGGGGCTTCGGCCATGTTATCGTTTGACGATCAGCGCCACCGCCTCCCCGCCGCCCAGGCAGAGCGAGGCCAGGCCGGTTTTGAGATTGCGGCGGATCATTTCGTGGATCAGGGTCACCAGCACCCGGCAACCGCTCGCCCCGATCGGGTGCCCCAACGCCACACTGCCGCCGTTGACGTTGACCTTGGACGGGTCGAGCGCGAGTTCGCGCATGACCGCGACCGTGGAGCCGCTGAAGGCCTCGTTGATTTCGAAGAGGTCGACATCGGCGATGCCGAGCCCCTCTTTCTTCAGGCATTTCGGCACGGCGAGGATCGGCGCCACCAGCACATATTTCATGTCCAACCCGGCCGAGGCCTGGGCGCCCACGCTCGCCAGCACCTTGCAGCCGAGCGCCTTGGCCCTCTCCTCGGCCATGACGACCACGGCCGCCGCCCCGTCGCTGATCACCGAGGAATTTCCGGCGGTGGCAACGCCGTTCTTCTGGAAGGCGGGCGCCATTTTGGCCAGGATCTCGTAGTTGGTCTCCCGCGGGCACTCGTCCTGCTTGAAGGGGAGCGGATCCCCCTTGCGCTGCGGGATCGCCACCGGGACGATCTCCTCGGCGAAAACCCCGCTCCGGACCGCCGCCAGGGCGCGCCGGTAGGATTCGGCGGCGTAGCGGTCCTGATCCTCGCGGCTCACGTTGTACTTCTGCGAGCACAACTCGTTGGAGATGCCCATGTGGAAATCGTTCACGATGTCCCAGAGGCCGTCGTGGACCATGTGGTCCTGCAGGGTCCCGGGGCCCATGCGGTAGCCGAAGCGGGCCTTCTCGAGGTAGTAGGGCGCCGCGCTCATGTTCTCCATGCCGCCGGCCACCACCACCTCGGCATCTCCGGTCTGGATCGCCTGGGCGGCCAGCATCACCGCTTTGAGCGCCGAGCCGCAGACCTTGTTGAGGGTGAAGCACTCGGCTTCCCAGGGCATCCCGGCCAGGACGGCCGCCTGTTTGGCCGGGTTCTGGCCGTAGCCGCAGGGCAGCACCTGGCCCATGATGACCTCGTTGACGGAGGCCTTCTCGATGCCGGCGCGCCGGATGGCCTCCGCGATCACGATGGCGCCGAGCCGGGTCGCCCCGACCCCGGCCAGGGACCCGTTGAAGCTCCCCAACGCCGTCCGCACCGCACTCACAATCACCGCTTTTCGCATGGTTTTTCTCCTTTTTTCGCCTCTGGCGAAAAAAATTGCAGAAGCCGCGCAAACGGCTTCTGATTACATGTTGCGTCGGTACCGACCCCCCACGGCGTACAGCGCCTGGGTGATCTGCCCCAGGCTGCAGGAGCGCACCGTGTTCATGAGCTCCGCGAAAATGTTGCCGCCGGAAAGGGCCGCCTGCTGCAGCCGCGCGAGCGCCGCCGGGGCCTCCGTTTCGTGGCGCTGCCTGAAATCGGCCAGCCGTGTGAGCTGGGACTGTTTTTCGTCTTCGGTCGCGCGGGCGAGCTCCAGCGAGTCGCTCATCTGGTCCTCGGAGGCGTGCGGGTCGCGGAAGGTGTTGACGCCGATGATCGGCAGCTCGCCGCTGTGCTTCAGGGCCTCGTAGTAAAGGGACTCCTCCTGGATCTTGCTGCGCTGGTAGCCGGTTTCCATGGCGCCCAGAACCCCGCCGCGCTCGGTGATGCGGTCGAACTCCGAGAGCACGGCCTCCTCCACCAGCCGGGTCAGCTCCTCCACGATGAAGCTGCCCTGGTTCATGTTCTCGTTTTTCGTCAGCCCCCACTCGCGGTTGATGATGAGCTGGATGGCCAGCGCCCGGCGCACCGACTCGGTGCTCGGGGTGGTGATGGCCTCGTCGAAGGCGTTGGTGTGCAGGCTGTTGCAGTTGTCGTAGATGGCGCACAGGGCCTGCAGGGTGGTGCGGATGTCGTTGAACTGGATGTCCTGGCTGTGCAGGGAGCGGCCCGAGGTCTGGATGTGGTACTTCAGCTGCTGGGCGCGCACGGAGCCGCCGTAGGTGCGCTTCATGGCCACCGACCAGATCCGGCGCGCCACGCGGCCGATGACGGTGTACTCGGGGTCCATGCCGTTGGAAAAAAAGAAGGAAAGATTCGGCCCGAAGCTGTCGATCGGCATGCCGCGCGAAAGATAGTACTCCACGTAGGTGAACCCGTTGGCGAGCGTCAGCGCCAGCTGGGTGATGGGGTTCGCGCCGGCCTCGGCGATGTGGTAGCCGGAGATGGAGACCGAATAGAAGTTGCGCACATGGTTCTGGATGAAATACTCCTGGATGTCGCCCATCATCTTCAAGGCGAAGTCGATCGAGAAGATGCAGGTGTTCTGGCCCTGGTCCTCCTTCAGGATGTCGGCCTGGACCGTGCCGCGGACGTTGGAGAGCACCATCGCGCGGATCTCGGCGGCCTCTTCCGCACTCGGCGCCCGGCCGTGCTCGGCCTGGAACCGGTCCAGCTGCTGGTCGATGGCCGTGTTGAGAAACATGGCCAGCATGATGGGCGCCGGCCCGTTGATCGTCATCGAGACGGAGGTATTGGGCGCGCAAAGCTCGAACCCGCCGTAGAGCACCTTGACATCCTCCAGGGTACAGATGCTCACCCCCGAGGTGCCGACCTTCCCGTAGATGTCCGGCCGGATGTCCGGGTCGAAGCCGTAGAGCGTGACCGAATCGAAGGCGGTCGAGAGGCGCTTGGCCTCGTAGTTGGCCGAGAGCAGCTTGAAGCGCCGGTTGGTGCGCGCCGGGTCCCCCTCGCCGGCGAACATGCGGGTCGGGTCCTCGTCGGCCCGCTTGAGCGGGAAGACCCCGGCCGTGAACGGAAACCGTCCGGGCACGTTCTCCTCGCGCATCCAGCGGTAGATCTCCGCCGGGTCCTCGAACCGGGGCAGGACGATCTTGGGGATGCGCGAGTGGGCCAGGGACTGGGAGTAGAGGGGCAGCCGGATCTCGCGCTCGCGGACCGAGTAGACCAGCTCATCGCCGCCGTAGATCTGCTTGATCTCCTTCCACTCCTCTAAAGCCCCGCGGGTGGCAGGGTCCACGGCCTCCCAGGCACGGACGGCCTCCTCCTTGAGGCGCGCGATCAATTGGGGCGCTTCGCCCGCCGGCGGCCGACCCTCGAGGGACCGGGCGGCCTCCGAGAGGTGCCAGGCGTTTCGCAGCGCATCCATCTGCACACGGGTCTCCTGATGATAGCGGCGCAGAGTCTCGGAGATCTCGCTGAGGTAGCGCACACGCTCCGGGGGGATGATGATCGTCTTGGAGGAGGACGTTTTGCCGGCCGGCCGGGGAAGGTGCGCGTCGAAGCGCACCCCGCTCTTGGCGGCCAGCACGTCCAGGACGGCGTGGTAGAGGGCCGTCACCCCGTCGTCGTTGAACTTGGAGGCGATGGTGCCGAAGACCGGCATCTCCTCCGGTTTGCGGTCGAAGGCCTTGCGGTTGCGCTGGACCTGCTTGCGCACGTGCTGCACGGCGTCGTCGCTGCCGCGCTTTTCGAACTTGTTGACCGCCACCAGGTCGGCGAAGTCCAGCATGTCGATCTTTTCGAGCTGGGAGGCGGCCCCGTATTCGCTGGTCATGACGTACACGGAGACGTCCACCAGGTCCACGATGCTCGAGTCCCCCTGGCCGATACCGGCGGTCTCGGTGATGACCAGGTCGAAGCCGGCGGCCTTGACCGCCAGGATGGCGTCGGCCAGCGCCTCGGGGATTTCGGTGGACGAGCTGCGCGTGGCGAGCGAGCGCATGTAGACCCGCGCGTCGCCGATGGCGTTCATGCGGATGCGGTCGCCCAGAAGCGCCCCTCCGGTCTTGCGGCGCGAGGGGTCGCAGCTTAGCACGGCCACGCGCACCTGCTTGAGGTCGTGCAGGATGCGCACGATCAGCTCGTCGGTCAGCGAGGACTTTCCGGCCCCCCCGGTGCCGGTGATGCCGATCACCGGCACCGGGCGGCCGCCGATCTTCTTGGCCAGCTCCGCCCGCAGCCAAGCCAGGTGGCCGTTTTCGCGGGTTTTGGCGATCTCGGCCGCCGAGATGAGGTTGGCCACCAGCCGTTTGTTGTCCGGCGAGAGGCGGTCGAAGGGGAACTCAAAGCCCCGGACGGTGGGGAAGTCCAGGGTTTGCACCAGGTGGTTGATCATGCCCTGCAGGCCCATCCGGGCGCCGTCCTCGGGCGAGTAGATCTTGGCGACCCCGTAGGCCTCGAGCTCTTTGATCTCCTCCGGCACGATCACCCCGCCGCCGCCGCCGAACACCTTGACGTGCGCGGCGCCGCGCTCCCGCAGCAGGTCCACCAGGTACTTGAAGAACTCGATGTGCCCGCCCTGGTAGCTCGAGACGGCCACTCCCTGGGCGTCCTCCTCGACGGCGGCGTCCACGATCTCCTGGACCGAGCGGTTGTGGCCGAGGTGGATGACCTCTACCCCGGTGTCCTGGATGATCCGGCGCATGATGTTGATGGCCGCATCG
This sequence comes from Desulfobacterales bacterium, assembly GCA_046496215.1. Classification (GTDB taxonomy): domain Bacteria; phylum Desulfobacterota; class Desulfobacteria; order Desulfobacterales; family SpSt-501; genus SpSt-501. The sequence continues at coordinate 6,893 of JAWOHH010000156.1, read as the reverse complement.
TGGCCGTCGAACAGCGAGGTGGCCGTTACCACCCGGACAGCGTTCTTGGGTCTGTAGACCTCGACCTGCGCGCTCATGCCCCCTCCCCTTTAGTGCAGAGGGCAACGGGCAAGGGGTAAAAAACGAAGATCCGCTACCCTATGTTCCACGCCCGATGCTCTATGCCGTTACGTGATGAACTCGTAAAAAGCCATCCGCTTCGACGGCTTTCTAAAAAGGTCAAAATCACGCGTCACGAAACCCGGCCTCCCGTGCACATCCTCAGGATGGCGGCCGTCTGGAGCTCGATGTAATTCTCGATGCTGTAATGCCGGCCGAGAAACCAGCGCCGGAAGGTCCACATGTGCCCCATGACCACGATGTTGTGGGCGGTCAGTTCGATGGTCCGTTCGTCCAGGTTCGGCAGTTCCCCCGACTGCGACAACCGCGCCAGCACCCCGACGAGCAGCCCCGTGATGCGCAGCTCGTTCTCCAGCACCCGCTGCCGCCATTGCCGCGGCAGGGATTGGGTCTCCTGGTAGATCATCAGGATGAAGTCGCTCATGCGGTGGCAGACCAAGAAATACTCGCGCACGACCATGGCCAGGGCATCCCGGCCGCCGGCCGCCCGGGCCATGGCCGTGGAGACGCCGCGTTCCATTTCCGAATGAATGAAGTCGCAGACCAGGTAGAGGATGTCTTCCTTGCAGGTGAAGTACTCGTAGAGCGACCCGATGGAGATGTCGGCGGCGGCGGCGATCTGGCGCGTGGTGGTTTTGTGGAACCCCTTCTCGACGAAGAGCTTCACGGCGGCGTCGGCGATCTGGCGCCGCCGCCGTTCGACCAGGTCGGCGTCTTTGACCTGGGTGGGGATTGCGGTTGGGCGGTGGACGCGTTGCATGGGACCTCACTCGCACCGCGAGATTTCCTGAGATGGATGCCAAAGAGTGCCGCCACCCGGCAAGCGTTCCGAGCGAGCGCTCAATCGACAGCCACCATTACACGGCGGTCGGACGGTTGTCAAGCGTTGAAGCTGGATAGGTGGAGAGGGTTCAGGCCACAGGGTTCAGCAGCGATGGGTGCTTTCGTCCGCTTCGGATGATGCCGCGGCAGCTCTTCATCCGGTCTTCTTAAACCGTGAATCAGCCGAAGCCAACTCGGCAGGCCGCCGCCGCAGGGTTGCGATGCCCAGGGCTGCAGCGACCAGCAAGCCGATGTTGAGCCACCAGGCCGCCAGGTAGGACCCCGTCGCGTCGTAGACGATCCCGCCGATGGCCGGCCCCAGCGAACCGCCGACTCCCACCACAAAAAAGGTCAGCAGCCCGAAGATCGCCCCCATGCGCAGACGCCCGAAGCGGTCCGCGGCGATGATGGGCAAAAGCGGCCCCAGGCACCCGTACCCGAAGCCGAACACGAGGGCATAGGCCATCAGGGTCTCCACCGAGCGGGCCTTGAGCAGGATGAGCGTTCCGGCGGCCATGAAGGCATAGCCCAGCGAGGCCGCATATTTGGGGTCCCCGATCCGGTCGCTCACCCAACCGAAGAAGAACTGGCCCAGCAGGCCGGCAAAGCCCAGAGCCGCCAGCGAGGCGGCTGCGGCCATCGGGTCGACCCCGTTGTCGACGGCGTAGGGTACCTGGTGCACGAAGGCCATGAGCGCGGTCATGACCGCCGTGCCGTGGCAGAGGGCCAGCACCCGGAACCGGCCATCCCCCCGGAGCGATCGGGCCGGAGCGGCTGCGGTCTCCCGTGCTGCGGGGGTCTCTTCTGCCCGTTGGCCTGCCGCCGGGCGATCCCCGTCGGGGGCCAGGCCGTAGTCCTCGGGCAGCCGGCGGTAGAGCAGGAGCTGGGCGATGAGAACACCCGGGATGAGCAGGGCGAGGCCCATGAGGACAAACCCGGTCTTCCAGTGGAAGCGCTCCAGCACAAACGCAATCGCCGGGGTGAAGGTGATCGTGCCGAAGCTGACCCCCATGCTGGAGATGCCGATGGCGATCCCGCGGCGGCGCACGAACCACTTGCCTACCGACGAGGTGGCCGTGACCGTTCCCGCCCAGGACGAACCGAATCCGTAAAGCACCCCATAGGCCAGGAAGAATTGCAGCGGGCTCGCCGCGCCGGCGCACCAGAAAAAGCCGGCGGCGCAAGCCGCGGCCCCGGCGGTGGCGATCCAGCGCGGGGAGACCCGGTCGAGCAGCCGCCCGGACAGGATGCCGCCCGCGGCGTAGACCAGCAGGTTGATCGAGGCGGCCAGCGAGACCACGGAACGGGACCACCCGTTCTCGGCGGTGAGCGGCTGGACGAAGATGCCGTAGCTGTAGCGGGCGCCATAGGTCAAGGCCATCAGGAGAAAGGCGCCCGCCACCACAAACCAGCCCCAGTATATTTTCTGCATCGATCGGGTCTCCGGCACGAAGGCCACCTTACACCAGCGGGTTTCCAAAAACCACCATGTCAGAGGTGCCCCTTTCGACCCATGCAGGAAAGAGTTGACAAACCCTGTTGGGGTTGTCTAAATATGAACGAGCGCTCGTTCATTTTGACCGAATCAATTCAACCATACAGGAGGTCGGCATGAGTGAGGAGGTGTTGCTGGTCAGGGAAGAGGGGGGAGTCGCGACGCTCACGTTGAACCGCCCCGAGGTCATGAACTCGCTCAACTTCCAGCTGCTGTTCGCGCTCAAGGACGCCATTGACGGGTTCCGGTTCCGCCGCGACGTGCGGGCCCTGATCGTCACCGGCGCCGGCGACAAGGCCTTCTGCTCCGGGGCGGACCTGAAGGAGCGCGCCACCCTGCCGCCGGAAAAAGTCAGGGAGTACATCTTCACGATCCGCAACCTGTTCACATCGGTCGAAGAGCTGAACAAGCCGGTGATCGCCGCCGTGAACGGCATCGCCTTGGGCGGCGGCACCGAACTGGCCCTGGCGAGCGACATACGCATCGCCTCGACGAATGCCAGCATGGGGCTCACCGAGACCCGCCTCGCCATCATCCCGGGGGCGGGCGGCACCCAGCGCCTGCCGCGCTTGGTGGGCCGCGGCAGGGCCAAAGAGCTGATTTTCACCGGCCGCCGGGTGGACGCGGCCGAGGCCGAGCGCATCGGGCTCGTGAACCGGGTGGCAGCGCCTCAGGACCTCCTGGGGGAGTGCCGCACGCTCGCCGCCATGATCTGCGAAACCGGCCCCATCGCCATCGAACAGGCCAAGTACGCCATCAACCACGGATTAGAGACCGACATCGCCACCGGGCTTGCGATCGAGTCCAATGCCTATTGGGTCTGCATCCCCACCGAGGACCGCCTGGAAGGACTGGCGGCGTTCAAGGAGAAGCGCAAGCCGGTCTACAAGGGGAAATGATGCGTGCTGAGTTATGAGTTGGAGGGATGAGCTGGAGTAAACCGAAAAACAATCAACCGTTAAGCTATAGTAGCAAGCAGGGGGGATGGACCGCCGAGCTGGCGGGGCCCCGGGGTTCAGGGATTATGTCCTGATATGATTTTTGCCCCGTGTCCCGCTATCCTCAAGAGAGCTAAAAAGAGACAACCCCCCAAACCTGAATTAATGCAACTATGCAAAGAAAGGGGCAAAAATCATGACCGAATACGATTACTGGAAAATCTTTCCGCGCATGCCCAAGAAGGTGACGCTTGGCGACATCACGGTCCGGGACGGCTTTCAGCACCTGGAGAAGTTCATCTCCACGCGCGCCAAGATCTTCTACGCCGAGGAGATGATATTCGCCGGCTGCAAGAACATCGAGGTCACCAATCTCGGCAACCCCTATCTCATGCCCCAGTTCAGCGACGCCGAGCAGCTGCTGGCCCATCTGCGCAGCGACCGGTTCCGGGAGCGCTGCGCCAAGAAGGGAATCAACATCGATGAGGTCTGCATCACGGCGGTGACCATCCGCGAACCCGGGGTCGACCGCGCCATTGAGCTGCGCCAGAAGGGCCTGGGCCCGGACCGGCTGCTGATGATGGTCTCGACCGAAGAGGAGCACCACTTTGCCAACTCGGGCTGCACCCTGCCGCAGTACTGGAAGGAGTGTGAGCGCGCCATCAAGAAGTGCAACGACGCGGGCATGAAGATGTGCGGCACGGTCAGCACCATCTGGGGCAGCCCGATCGCCGGGGCGACCGAGCTCAAGGACGCGGTGGAGTTCACCAAGCGCTGGCTGTCGATCGGTGCGGCCGACATCGAGCACGCGGACCACGACGGCAGCGCTTCCGCCCCACAGGTCTACCGCTACTTTTCGATGATCCTTGACGAAATCCCCGACACCCGCCGGCACATCGCCCACTTCCACGAGACCAAGCGCGTGGCGGCCGCCTCGGTGCTGGCCGCGCTGCAGGCCGGGATCACCCACTTCGAGGGGACCCTGGGCGGGATGGGCGGCCAGCCGGCCAACTTCCTGGACGACTGCCCGGTGCCGGGCACCGGCGAGTATTACTACAACGACCCGCGCTACGTCGGCCTCACCTGCCTGGAGGACATGCTGGTGCAGATCGACGAGATGGGCATCGAGCACGGCTACGACGTAAACCGGGTCCTGTGGCTGGGCCGGCAGATGGAGCGCACCGTGGGCCACCGGCTGCGTTCGGAGGCGGTGATCAACGGCCGCACCCTCAAGGAGGGGCACATGAAATTCGCCCGCCCGGGCCTGAAGAGGATCAAGGAAAAACTGGGCGAGAAGCCCGGCCAGAAGCTCCCGACCGAGTGGGGCGACAAGGCCGTGCTGCCGGAAAAATACAGGGCCTGATAGCTATTAAACCGGCAACAAAACATGTTCAAATGGGGACCCGTCCGTCCCGGCCACGCCCGGTGGGAGGGAGGCCCCCATCGGCGGCAGACAAATTCCCCCGGGCTCCGACAACGCCCCCGCAACCCCTAAGAAATCCCCTGCCAGGCAGCAGGGAGGGCGGCTGCCGCGAAGCACAGGGTCCGGGGCTGTTTCGGGCAACTGTGAGCGGCCTTGCTGCCGTCCGCAGCGGCCGCGGCGAGATGTCTGCAGCCGATGGGGGCCTCCCTCCCACCGGGCTACCCCATCGATAGGGCGTTTGAAGGTATGTTATTGCCGGAGTAATAAGTTTTGAGTGGTGAGTCCAGAGTTCCGAGAAATGAAAAAGAGCTGTCGTGTTGCTCTGGCTCACATCTCACCACTCGATACTATTTTCTTGGAGGAGGTGGGGGATGCCTGCCGACAAACAGCGCATCGACGACTTGGACCATGCGGAACTTGTCCGCTTCATCCTGGACATCATTCATCGCTCCGTGCTGCACTACGGCCTCTGGTTTACCGAGGTGCGGCACCAGATGGGGACTGCGCGGGCGCTGGGGGTTCTCAAGACGGCTTACGAGCGCAGCCTGGAGATCCAGATGAACCGGCTCTCCAAGGTCTTCGGCTTCGAGCTCGAAGGGGGCCTGCCCAAGGCCCTGCTCGAGACGGACCGGGCAGGGCTCAAAGCGCTGCTGGAGGGGTTTTGCACCAACTGGCTGGCCAACGACGGGGTCTGGTTCCAGGCAGTGGAATTCAAGGACGGCATGAACGACGCCAAGCGCTGCAACGACTCCTGCTGGGGGCAGTTCTCGCCGATCGAGGCCTGGTCCATCAAGCGCCTGCTCGCGCTGCCCGAGCGGCCGGGGTTGGCCGGCTTGACACAGGCCCTGGGCTTTCGGATTTACGCCCAGATCAACACCCAGTCCATCATCGAAGAGGGCCCCGACAGCCTGGTCTTCCGGATGAACGAGTGCCGGGTGCAGTCCGCCCGCAAGCGCAAGGGGCTGGACGACTACCCCTGCAAGTCGGCCGGCCTGGTCGAATACACCTACTTTGCGCGCAGCATCGACGAGCGGGTCCGCACCGAGTGCATCGGCTGCCCGCCGGACCCGCACCCCGATGATTGGAGCTGCGCCTGGAGGTTCACGCTGAGGCCCTAAGCCGGCTTCGATCCGTGCAAACCCACGGGCCCATCCCCGCGAGCGTGTGCACGCACCCGGATCTTCTCTTGACGCCTGACGGTGGCCGTGATTTGATGTCTCCAGCCTGCCGATTGATCGGAAATATATAAAAAAGAGGAGCTTGCCATGCCGGTTGCGGACTTTAAAACCTATTGCCGGATGATCGACCGGGCCCTGGCGGGCAAGTTCGCCTATCCGGCCATCAACGTCACCTCCATGACCACTGCCAGCGCGGTGCTGCGGGGGCTGGCCGAGTCCAGGAGCGACGGGATCATCCAGGTCTCCACCGGCGGGGGCGCCTTCGCGTCCGGCTCGGCGATGAAGGATATGGCGCTTGGCGCCGTCGCCATCGCCGAGTACGTCCACCGGGTGGCCGCCCGCTACCCCGTCTACGTCGCCCTGCACACGGACCACTGCCAGGCCGACAAGCTGGACCAGTTCGTGAACCCGCTGATCGCCGAAACAGAGCGCCGGCGGGCCCAGGGCCGGCCCAACCTCTTCAGCAGCCACATGTTCGACGGCAGCGCCCTGCCGCTCGAGAAGAACCTGGAGATCGCCGCCACGCTCCTCGAGCGCTGCCGCCGGAGCGAGATCATCCTCGAGATCGAGGCCGGCGTGGTGGGCGGCGAGGAAGACGGGGTCAAGGGCGGGGGGGCTTCCGAGAAGCTCTACACAACCCCCGCCGACATGCTGGCGGTGGCGCGGTGCCTGAACCAGATCAGCGGGGCGCGCTATCTCTTCGCCGCCAGACGTTGACCGCCACCCGCTCGACCGCGCAGCCGGCGTCGCGCCAGGCGCGAAGTTGTCGGCAGGCCTCGTCGAGCACCCAGGTGCCGATCCGAACGATGTCGCCAGTGGTCTCGGCGTGCGGGATGAACACGTTCGGCGGCATCGGCCCGAGCAGGCGGTTGTGCCAGCGCAGCAGCGCCTCCACCGAGCGCAGGCGGCCGCTGGCC
>JAWOHH010000110.1:0-3893 GCA_046496215.1 Desulfobacterales bacterium | reverse complement strand
CCCACATCGATCAGGACGTTGCAGCGGAAGCTCTACGCCAAGGCCAAGCAAGAGCCGGCGTTCCGCTTCTATGCCTTGTACGACAAGCTCTCTCGGGCGGACATTCTGAGTCATGCCTACGAGCGCGTCCGCGCCAATCGCGGGGCACCGGGAATCGATGGTGTCACGTTCAAGGCCATTGAGGCAGTGTGGATGGCGGTGAGAACCCGCGGATAGTTGGCGGATAGCGCGGGTGATCGCCGTTGAAGGCGGGTCATTTGATCTCTCCTCCGGGTGGCAGAGAGGAGCCGTTGGAGAGCACGCCGGTAGGGGGAAGCCGCGTGTCCGCCCGGGGGGTGACACGGGAGAGGGATTGGTCTACAGGGTCGGTGCCGTTGAACGTGGTGCGGCACTGGAAACGACGGGCCAGTCTTCCTCCAGTGCCGCACCCCGGGTCCCCGGAGTGACAGGGGCCGGGGAGAAGTATCGCCCGCTGGTGGGCGAACCTCCAGGGTTCATCGGCAGGAGTTGCCGATGTGCGAGACGGCCCGCCTGTTCAACTGCGCGCGCTGTGGCGATCAGGTGGTGATCTGTTCGTGCTGCGACCGGGGCAATCGTTACTGCCGGGGCTGTGCCCCGGCGGCGCGACAGGACGCTCGACGCTCCGCCGGGAAGCGTTACCAGCACAGCCGCCGGGGGCGTCTGACCCATGCCGAGCGCCAGCGTCGCTACCGTGCCCGGCGTCAAAAAGTGACGCATCAGGGTTCACCCGCCCCACCCCCTGCGGCTTTACTGATCCCCGAGTCGCGTGCGTCGGCACCGCCTGGCGAATCCACGGGAACCCCTGTCACCGAGGGTCTGCGGTGTCATTTCTGCGGACGGGTCTGTGGGGTCTTTGTCCGTCAGGGCTTCTTGCGCCAACGCCGCGATGGGTCATCCAGACAACAGCCACCCCCGTGGCGGGCGCGAAGCCCTTAGCCATGGTCCCGGGCTGGCCCTGACGGGGAAACGACCTTGACCATCTCCAAGGACCTTGAAGCGAAGATCCTGCGTTACTTCCATGTGGAGAAGTGGCTGGTGGGCACCATTGCCAGCCAGTTGGGGGTGCACCATGGGACGGTGGACCGGGTGCTGTCCCGGGCCGGACTGCCGAAGGTGGAGCGGGCCCATCGGCCCTCGCAGCTTGACCCCTTCCTGCCCTTCGTGAGGGAGACCCTGGCGCGCTACCCGCGGCTCACCGCCAGCCGCCTCTATGCCATGGTGCGCGAGCGCGGTTACCCGGGCGGCGAAGACCATTTCCGCCACCTGATGCTGCACTACCGGCCCCGCGCTCAGCCGGAGGCGTATCTGCGTTTGAAGACCCTGCCGGGGGAGCAAGGACAGGTCGACTGGGGGCACTTCGGCAAGTACCGCATCGGTCGGGCCGAGCGGCCCCTGATGGCCTTTGTCCTGGTGCTGAGCTGGTCGCGCCGCCCCGTCCTGCGTTTCTTCCTGGATGCCCGGATGGCCAGTTTCCTACGTGGCCACGAGGCGGCCTTCCAGGCTTGGGGCGGCCTGCCGCGGGTCCTGCTCTACGACAATCTCAAGAGCGCCGTACTCGAGCGTCAGGGGGATGCCATCCGCTTCCACCCCACATTGCTGGAGTTCGCCGCCCATTACCGCTTCGAGCCACGCCCGGTCGCGGTGGCCCGCGGCAACGAGAAGGGTCGGGTGGAGCGGACCATTCGGTATATCCGCGACAACTTCTTTGCCGCCCGCACCTGGCAGGATCTGGACGACCTCAACGCCCAAGCCGAGGCCTGGTGCCTGGGCCCGGCCGCGGACCGGCCCTGTCCCGAAGAGCGCACCCTGTCGGTGCGCGAGGCCTTCGCGCAGGAACAACCCAGGCTCCTGCCCCTGCCCGAGAACGCCTTTCCGACCGAGGAGCGCGTGGAGGTCAAGGTCGGCAAGACCCCCTATGTGCGCTTCGATCTGAACGACTACTCGGTGCCCCACACCCAGGTCCTGCGCCTGCTCACGGTGATGGCCGGCCCTCTGGAGGTCCGCATCCTGGACGGCGCCACGGTGATTGCCCGTCACCCGCGCAGCTACGACCGCGGGGCGCAGATCGAGGATGCGGCCCATCTGGCGGAGTTGGTCGCGCGCAAACGCGCCGCACGCACGCACCGGGGTCAGGATCGCCTGGCCCGGGCAGCACCCAACAGCCGGGAGCTTCTGGTGGCCGCCGCCGCGCGCGGAGAGAATCCGGGTTCGCTCACCGCCGCCCTGCTGCGCCTGCTCGACACCTATGGGGCCAGCGAGCTTCAGGCGGCCATCGCCGAGGCCCTCTCCCGCGGGGTGCCCCACCCCAATGCGGTGCGCTTGAGCCTGGAGCGCCGGCGCGAGCAGCGCCATCAGCCCCCGCCCTTGCCCCTGAGCCTGCCCGAGGACCCGCGCGTGCGCGATCAGGTCATCCGTCCCCATGCCCTGGCCGGTTACGACGGTCTGACCGCAACCCCGGAGACGCGCCATGACGACCCTGCTGTCTGATCCCCTGGCCGCCCGCGCCAAGGCGCTGAAACTCCATGGCCTGCTGGCCCACTGGGAGGACATCGCCACGACGCCCTGGGTGGCACCGCTGATCGCCTGGGAAGAGGACGAACGTGCCCGCCGCGGCCTGGAGCGGCGCCTCGGCAACGCCCACCTCGGGCGCTTCAAGCCCCTGGCCGACTTCGACTGGCACTGGCCCACCCAGTGCGAGCGCAGCGCCATCGAGGACCTGATGGGCCTGCGCTTCCTCTCCGAGGCGGCCAACGTCGTCCTGGTCGGCCCCAACGGCGTGGGCAAGACCATGATCGCCCGCAACATCGCCCACCAAGCCGTACTCGCCGGTCACACCGTGCTGTTCACCAGCGCCGGGCACATGCTCAACGAACTGGCCGGCGCCGACGGCGACAACGCCCTGCGCCACCGCCTGAGCGTCTACGCCCGCCCACGGCTGTTGGTCGTCGACGAGGTCGGCTATCTGTCCTACTCCAACCGTCATGCCGACCTGCTCTTCGAGATCGTCTCGCGCCGCTACGAGGCCAAGTCCACCCTCATCACCACCAACCGCCCCTTTGCCGAATGGGGCGAGGTCTTCCCCAATGCCGCCTGTGTGGTCTCCCTGGTCGACCGCCTCGTCCACCACGCCGAGATCATCGCTATCCAGGGCGAGTCCTACCGCCTCAAGGAGGCCAAAGAGCGCAGCGAACAGCGCCTCAAGGCCCGCAAACCCGGCCCCAAGGGCACCGACCCCACCGTCCCCCAGCCGTAACCATCACACCGGAGCACATCCATGACGAGGCCGCACATCCCCGACGACTGGTCCCCTGAAGAGGCCCTGGCCGTTTATGAGTTCATCGACGACCTCCTGGCGCGGATCTGGGCCAGCTATGGCCTGCGCATCCAGGAACTCTGCGCCCGCGAGCACATCACCAGGCACGACGTCTCCCAACTCGACCTCTTCGACCCTGACGATCCACTGCCATTCTGACCCGTCCCATCGGCATGGCCTCAGCGCAGGACGAGGCCCGCCTGCCCCAAAACACCCTCTACGCCGCTGAGTCCGCCATTTTTCCGCGGGTTTTGATCGCCGCTAACAGCGGGTAAAGGCCCTGCGCACGGCAGTAGGCGCTCAAAGCGGCGGCATCCAACGCACTGGTCTGCAGCACCACGGCGAACTTCTGCGCGCTGCTGCGCTCGCCCGTCCCGCTCGGCGCCGCTGCAGAGCTCGAGCAAATGGCTAACATAGCCAATGCGCGCCGTTAAGATGACGAACGCGCCGCCCGTGTTGTTAAAGAAGATGTTAGCGGCGATCAAAACCCGCGGAAAAATGGCGGACTCAGCGGCGTAGAGGGTGTTTTGGGGCAGGCGGGCCTCGTCCTGCGCTGAGG
>JAWOHH010000120.1:0-9760 GCA_046496215.1 Desulfobacterales bacterium | reverse complement strand
GTGGACCATCAAACACCACTACCTTTACCTGCATTCGTTCAGCACCGGCTCCGAGCTGCGTCAGGGCCTGGAGGACTGGATAGGCTTTTACAACCACGAACGCGGCCACTCCTCTCTTGACGACCGCACCCCGGATGAGGTTTATTACGGCCTGCCTCATCCGTTCGCGGAGGCAGCCTGATGCTTCCCATTAAAACTACAAAAAACCCAAAACCGATTCAGAGCTTAGCCCACCCATCAGGCTGTCCAAACAACGGGGTCCACCGCCGGGGCAGTATCGTAAAAATCAGAAATTCATTTAAGAAGCCACGATGATGTCGCAACAATCAAATCAAATCAGACCTGACATGCAGAAAAATTCGATCTAGTTCGACAAAATGGGAGCCCGGATTTCGAAAAGAGAAACTCATGGTACCCAGTTTTGCTCCCGGTTATGGCGAATGAGCCCTTTTGCACGTTTTGCGTTGACTCCCCCAGCCCCAACATAACTCCTACCAAAAAGGAGGTCGAACCATGCCTAGTCTACTTAAACGACCAGTAGTAAGATTGCTTATGCCCAAAGGGCCTCTCTTCGTAGGCTCCTATTATCGTATTCCGGTCGTGATTGCACCTATGGCGAGGGTGAAGTTTGATGACTTGCGTTTTGAAATCCCCGCTGGTGCAAAGGCAGGGCTAATTTCACCTAGCCGGGATAGGTTATTCAATCTCAAAAGGCCTCACCTCATGCTTCTCGTTGGCTTTGAACCAGGAGTTTATGAGTTAAAGGCTGTCCACTCCAAGACGAATAAGATCCTCGCAACGGTGAAGTTTGCAATAGATACGCTTTGGGCGGCCGAAGACGCGGGACCTAGCCGATGGTTCACAGGGGTTGTCGGCAATTACAGCTCGGGCTCGGCATGGGGCGGCGGGCCGGCTGGGCCCCAGAATTTGAATGTAGCCCCCGCCACGGGTACACGGCGCATAGCCATCCTGTTGGTGGACACAAGCTCGGAACGTTTCACGACCAACGCCACCGACCTGCAGGGACATCGCAACCGTTGGATGGACGAAATAATCAATGGCGTGACCCAGGGCGGCGTTAACCGCAGCAGCCGCACTTTTTACCAGGAAGTGTCCTACTCCCCACCCAACACCTTCGATCTGTCCGCCCAGGTGTTCGGGCCTGTCCAATTGGCCAACACTTGGGATGATTACTTTAACAGCGACGGTTCCCCGAAGGGGGCCTATATCCAGGCCTGCGTAACAGCCGGGGACGGGCTCATCAACTTCAATAATTTCGACACGCTGTTGTGCGTCTCGCAATCGGTTACCGGACCGCCGATGAAGTCTGCTTGGCCGTATGCATCCATCGGGAACTGGGGTCCATACACGACGGCGGAAGGCAACAAAAACATGGGTTGGATCTCCATGCCAAACGAATGGGGTACCACCAACGCCAGAGAGATATACGAGACCTTCTCCCATGAGCTTGGGCACAACCTGGGTCTCGGCGATCAGTACACGCCTAGCGTTCCCGGACGCAATCCGGGCGCGTGGGAAATGATGCACGATGACGATCTTTTTCCACACTTTTCCATCGCCCATCGTATGATGCTTGGCTGGGTCCAGGGGGGTTGGATCCAGACCTTCAACTTCCAATCCATGGCGGCCCCGGTCGATCAGAGCGTTGCCTTGCATCCGATCGAACTCGGAGCCCCCCCTGCAGGGCGCAGCAGCGGAATAGAGATTCGGCTCGCCGATGGCTGGAACTATTACCTTGAATACCGGACCGGGCAGACCCCTCAAATAGGAGACCGCAACCTGCCGATCGATAGCCGGGTGCTGGGTACCGATGTGGTCTCAGCACCCTATACGCCGCCGATCACGCGTCCTGCTATCTTGCTGCTCAACAACGACATCGATGGCGACGGGGCCGTGCTGGGAAATGGGCAGGATTACGAAGAGACGGATACTACCGACCCCGTGTACCCGACCGATTTTCGTGTCGACGTCAGTGGCATCGATGCCAACAAAGCCGATGTGCGCATCCGCTATGGGGTGAACAGCCGCCCGGATCCATCCATTCGGCCCTGGCCTGCGGGCCCGGACCGGCAGTGGCAAAGCCCGGATATCGAAATCCGCAACGCGAAGAACCAGGCCGATGCCGCCTGGTTCAACGTTCCGTGGCTGGGCAACACCAATACCGTGATTGCCAGGGTCAAAAATAGCGGTGGACTTGATGCGCCAGCGGTGCGCGTGAACTTCTACGTCAAAAACTTCAATGTCGGCGGCGCCCCTGAAACGTTTCTTGGCTTTGATCAGAAAGACATTCCAAAGGGCGCCACAGTCGACTTCAGCGCCACCTGGGTACCGCCAAGCGAAGGACACTACTGCATCGTTGTGCGCATACCGCTTTATCAACTTCCGTCAAATCCATCGGTAGTGGAAATGACCGAGCTCAACAACCTCGCGCAGTCCAACTACGATCGGTTTATCTCGGCGAGCGCATCCCCACCATCGCGAGAAATTACCTCCGTTGAAGTGGGCAACCCGTATCCGATTCGGGCAAGGATTTGGGTTACGGCTGGGCACAGCCATCCGCTCTATCGCACCTATTTAGAGCACTCATGGCTGTATCTTGATCCTGGTGAAACTAGGAAGGTCGGAATGATGTTCGAATATGCCCCCGACAACCTGAAAAATGACATTTATCCGCCCCCTTTACGCGACAAGTATAAGAACCTGCAGAGGGTTCCCAACAACGTCGGTGCGACGGCTTTTATCGAAGACCCTCGCGATCGACCCCGCCACGCCATTCAGGTTTTGGGCGGTTTGCAAGCTCAAGTTGCCACAGGCCGCGCGACGAAGTTTGATCGTCTCAAGGCGGATAAGCCATCGGTGGGCGGGCGCGTTGTTACTGTCGACGACAACGACCCCGTCAAGGGTGGCAAGGTCCTCCTGCGCGTATCCACCGGGAGAAAGGCCTCGACCTACACCTACCAGGAGACCAAGGTGTCTAATGGCAGCTTCACGGCAAGACTGAAACACCAGGGGACTGAAGTAAAAGCCTACTACATCCCTCCAGCTGGACTTGGAGAGTGCGAAAGCGAACTACTTCAGATATAGGGGCAGCGAGGGATTGAAGACCAACAGGCGCTTTAGGCACCACTCGTGTTGGCCAAAAAGGTCAGTTTCTCAATTCGACGGTGAAATTGACCGCGCCCGGCCGTGCTCGCGCATTCGAGTGGACTCGAGGACCGCCTCCGCCCCACGTTGAGCTCACCGCGGTGGTGAACAAGTACATCGGGGAGACGGAAAAGAACCTTGCGGTGCGTCTTTGACATGGCGTATGGGAGCGATGTCGTCCTTTTTTTCGAGGAGGCCGACCCATCCTTCGGCAGGCACATGGGCGTAAGTGACGGCTGCGACCGCTGCGTCAATTTCGAAGCCAATTATTTGCTACGGCAGATCAGGGACTGCCGGGGCCTTGTGGTTCTGGCCACAAACCTGCGGGAAAGCAACGATTCCGCTAGCACCGGATGTGGGGACATGCTTTTCGAGTTCCCGCCGCCGAGTCTGGAGGAACGCCGAAAGCTCTGGGGGTTGCCCCCCCTCGGTTATGCGGTGGACAAAGCGTGACTCAACGACGCAGTCGTGCATCTCGCGATGACGGGGGCGCAGATCCCGTATGCCATACTGTATGCTCAGGGGACTGGCACGTGCAATGTGCGACAGCTACACCTATAGGAATTGACCCGCCACGAGTTCAAAAATAGCAGCTCTTCCAGCCTGATAAGGGTAGGGTGAATGACGCGAAGGCGCCGGCGATGACGGTGAAGCACACATATCCTGGCGTGTACGTCGAAGAGATTCCGAGCGACGTGCGGACGATCGCCGGGGCAAGCACCTCGACCACGGTGTTCATCGGCTGGGCGGCACGGGGACCGGTCGATCGCGCTCGGCATGTCCTTGGATTTGAGGATTTCGTGCAGTGCTTCGGCGGGCTCGACGGCCGCAGCCAGCTCGGCTACGCCTTAAAACACTTTTTCGATAACGGTGGGGCTGACGCATATGTTGTCCGGCTTGTCGCGGACAACGCAACAACGGCTGCGGTGACCATCGACGGCATGCTGCGGGTGGAGGCACATTCTCCAGGCGCTTGGGCGAACGAGTACGCGGTCGAGACCCGCACGCGAGTTGACGATCCTGCACGCTTTCGGTTCGCCATCTGGCGGCAGCCGCTTGGAGGGCAGGCAGCCGTAGTTGAGAGTTTCGACAATCTTTCGGTCCTTTCCAACGATTCGAGCGCAGTTGATGCCGTGATTAACGACAAGTCGGCTATTGTGAAGATCGCGCGCATCGGCAACCCCGTCAGCCCGCCGGCCGACACGCCTGTAAACGCCCCGCGGTCACTCATCGGCGGGCTGGACGGCGATGTCCTCGTACCGGACAGCGCCGCCTTTGGGTGTCAGTTCCCATCGGGTGGTGTCGGGGGTATCTTCGACCGGATCGATGCGCTGGACGGCTTTAACCTGCTTGTTGTTCCGGGCGAGACGACACTCGCCGTCGTCGCAACGCTCCAGGCTTACTGCCGCAAGCGCCGCGCTTTTTGTATCCTCGACAGCGCCGAGACAGCCACGGCTGACGACATACACTTGCAGCCCGACACCGCTATCACCGGACCCGATGCGATGAACTCAGCGCTTTACTTTCCTTGGATGACAGCCGAGGACCCGTTGCAGGCGGGCCAAACGCGTAGCTTTCCACCGAGCGGATTCGTGGCGGGCGTCTACGCGCGGACCGATCGTGCCCGCGGCGTCTGGAGGGCCCCTGCGGGCTTAGAGGCGGACTTGAAGGGCGCTACCGGCGTTGCTGTCCAACTCGACGATAGGCGGAATGAAGACCTCAACCTTCGTGGCATCAACTGTATTAGGAGGTTTCCGTCAGGTATAGTGGTTTGGGGCAGCCGCACGCTGCACGGAGACAACCGGCTCGCCTCGGAGTGGAAATACGTACCGGTGCGGCGACTGGCGCTGTATATCGAAGAAAGCATCTACCGGGGCACAAAGTGGGTGGTCTTCGAGCCCAACAGTGAGCCGGTCTGGGCGCAAATCCGGCTGAATGTCGGGACCTTTATGAACAACCTGTTCCGGCAGGGCGCCTTCCAGGGCGCTTCGCCACGGGATGCTTGGTTCGTCAAGTGCGATAGCGATACGGTGACGCAGAACGACATTGATTCGGGGACGGTGAACATTGTCGTTGGCTTCGCGCCGCTCAAGCCCGCAGAGTTCGTGATTATTAGGATCCGCCAGGCTGCTGTTGAGAAAGGGGTGTAAAAAAAAGCACAGGGTTCAGCGGAGCTTTAGGACGGCTTTCAGGTTTCGCATGGGGTAGGGCGCTTCTGGTGGGCGATCCTTGAGAAAGTTTTAGTCCAAATCCGGTCACTCAACTGCTGATCGAAGAGGGTCTGATTTCGGAGCAAAGGTTCTTCCAGAAACTCAAGCAGGTCCAGGAGCAGTACCAGAAGAGGCAGTCCCATGCTTGATAAGATCGTATCGGGGGGTCAAACCAGCGCCGACCGGGCTGCCCTTGACTTCGCCATCAAACACAAGATCCTCCATGGCGGCTGGGTTCCAAAAGGGAGGCTTGCCGAGGATGGACCCTTACCCGCCAAGTACAAAGAGATGCTCACCGACAGCTATCAGGAGAGAGCTGGAAGCTGCTTAGGGAAACCGACTGGCTGAGGGTGGAGTCGTGATTGAGTCAGATAAACCTATTTTATTAGACAGGAGCTGAAAATGGTTAATCCCTATCAAGATACGGTCGAACTCCACCATTCATTTGAAGATGCCTATACATGGTTGGACAGAAGGGGTTCATCAATATTGGCGACGGGGAATGGAACATCCTTTGAGGCTTTCGCGACAAAGGGGCAAAAAGGTGAACACCACGATGAGCCCGTGATAAAGTATTTTCAGCACGGGAAAGAATTTGGAAGATCCTACGCATGCTGCTGGGGCCACTATTACAACTGCAATTGCACCCGAATCGGCATGTACTGTAAAGCGGTCGATAAGGCGATCTTAGAAGGCATCCCAGATCCAGACCCAATCAAAGAAAAATATCCTATGATCGAGAGCTATCGAAACGCAGCTGGAAAAACCATAGAATTTTCAATCAATGTGGCGGATCTCGTATCAGGCTTCACAGCAACAGCAATCGAAACCGACAAAAGCAAGGGCAAACGGATCGGCTACCATTTCCACGCTTGGTCGAACACGTTGAATGAGGCGCTCTATAAAATCCGTGGTAAAATCAGAAAAAATCTTTCAATAAAATACCTCGATGAAGCGGATGACCAAACGGTACTCACCCATGACGAGTTGGTCGGGCGAATAACTTCATCTGACGCGGGTGAGACGGTTTTGGAGGTGGACGGCAAGGAGGTGGATGTTGAGAAGTTCTGGAAGCTTCTATCATCCTATGAAGGCTATGAGGTCTCCCTTGTGATAAAGGAGCAGTGAGACTTTAAAAAAGGTTTTTCACAAATCCCTATAGGGTTCTGAAATTATCGGCCATGATAAGAGACTCCCCCGGCAAACCGAAAGAGGCAAGGCCGACAACGGTGACTGAAACAGTCGATCGGCTTATGGGAGAGTTGGACCTCGCAAGTGTTCGGGGCAGCTGAGGGATAGGATCAGTATATCACATTAAGCTTCTATGATTTGATTTACATCCGGCGTATCGCCGAACGACCATTTCTGAGATTGTTTCAGCGATTCACAGGGGGCAGCCTGTTGCCCCCAGAACCCTCGAGCATCTGAACTGCTATTCCCTTAACCGACACCTTTGATCTGTTAATACCAATCCCCTTTTGCCCGAGTCAGGGTGCGATAAAGGCACGAAAACTAAGTAAGCCCAGACGATCATTAAATCGAAGCCGATTGGATCGGATCGACCTTGTTGAAAACACACTGACGGTATTGCTCTACGTGTCAAGGCCATGGCGGTGGGCAAAGTGCTGTACCCATTGCCCTCCAGAAGCGGGTTTTTATTCTTTCAAGTTTAGGCAATTTGCAGGTATAGTGGAACCCTTATGGAGATGGAACAAGTCAGCGACAACTGCTTTGCGGTCCTGAACGAGAAGAACCGCGTGTGCGATGCCAACTCCGGCCTCATCAACCGGGGCGGGGGTGTTGTGATCGACACGCAGTCGGACCTGTCCCATGCGCGGCAGATGATTGAACTGTTCGGCAAGGTGTGGCCCGCCATGCCGAAACGCGTCATCAACACGCATGAAGACGGAGACCACGTCTGGGGCAATCAACTCTTCGATGGCGCGGAAATCATCGCCCACCGGTCGGTGTCCGAGCGGATGAAGCACGTCGCCCATCCGGAGGAGACTCAGAAACTACTGCACGGCGTCGAGCGCTTCCTCACGCGCCTGGTCCTCAAGGCGCTCCACCCCGGCCTCGCGGCCGCGGGGGAGCAACTGCGGGAGGACTATAACCTCGACGGCGTCGAGCTCGTCCTGCCGACGACCTTGTTCGACGCGCGCTACGAGCTGGACCTCGACGGCACGGAGGTCCACCTGATCTACGTCGGGCCGTGCCATCAGGTCGGGGACACGATCATCCATGTGCCCAAGGAACGCGTGGTGTTCGCCGGCGACGTGCTTTTCCGGCAGTGTACGCCGATGGGCTGGGTGGGAACATACGAAAAGTGGTTCCGGTGCCTCGACCTGATCGTTCAGCTCAACCCGGAAGTCATCGTCCCTGGGCACGGCCCGCTCTGCGGGATCGAAGGGGTAACCGAGATGAAAGCGTATCTCCAGTACGTCCGTGAAGCGTCGAAGAAGAGCTTCGACGCCGGACTCGGTTCGCTGGAGGCCGCCAAGCGGATCGAGTTCGGCCCCTACGGTGAGTGGCGTGCCCCGGCGCGGCTGTACATGAACGTCGAACGGGCGTATCGTGAGTTCCGCAACGAACCCCCTGACTCGCCGTGGAACACGCCAGCCACCTTCGACGCCATCTACAAGGTCGCGAAGGCAAAGGGGATCGAAGTCGAGTACTGATCCGGTCCACGCTCACGAAAGGAACACCTCCATGAAACTGATCCGCTTCACCACGACCGACTCGCCCAACCCTTGTTTCGGCGTCGTCGTCCGAGATCAAGCGGTTCCGCTCGCCGTGCTGCAAAGCAAAGCGGGGAAGTCCTCTCCCCACTTGACCGACAGCCGGTCCTACCTTGCCAATCTGCCCGACAGCGAGCGGGCGGCAAAGGAGGTGTGCGCCTGGGGCGAGCAGCACCTCGGAGAACTCGGCAAGAACGAGTGCTTCCCGCTCAACGCCGTCCGCCTGCTGGAGCCGGTGGAGGTTGCCGCCCTGTTCGACTTCGGCCTGACGCCGCGGCATCTCAAGAACTCTGCCGAAACCCTCATGAAATATGAGAAGGACAACCCGCAGACCGCGCCGATGCTGCAGGCGTTCGCGAATGCGCTCCTGGCTCCTAAACCCAAACCCGTCCCCGGTCGGCCCGAGCCGCTGCCCTATTACAAATGCAACATGAACACCATCGCCGGCGACGGGGAAACCGTCCCCTGGCCGGCGTACACGTCGCGGCTGGACGTCGAGCCCGAACTGGCCGTCGTCTATGGGAACGAAAAGCAGCCGGTGGCGGGCTTCTGCATCTTCAACGACATCTCGGCCCGCGACGTGCAGGCCACGGAGTTCGTCGGCGGATTCTGTTTGACGAAGGACATGGCGAAGGGCAACCAACTCGGGCCTTACCTGGTCACGCTCGATGAGGTTGGCGATCCGTACAACCTCAAGGTGACGGTTGTGGTGAATGGGCACGCCAAGTACCAGGGGTCAACATCCGAGGTGAGCCACAAGGCCGAAGACGTGTTCGCGTGGCTGGGGTTCATGGCTCACCCAAAACCCGGCTCCGTGATAGGCTTCGGTACCATCCCCGACTGTACCGGCCTTGACCACGACGACTTCATCGACCCGGGTGCCGAGATTCAGGTCACGTTCGAGCGACTCGGGACGCTCCGCTGTCGGTTCGCCGAGCCGACGGGCAAGCTGCTGCCGAGCCGCTGGCCAGTCCGGCCGCAGATGCAGAAATACCACGTGTGAGCAGTATGACGGGAGAACATATGAAAAGAATATCCATCGCTATGGTCACGGGTCTCCTGGCGGCGCTGTTCGCCGTGGCGCCTTCGGTGCAGGCGCAACAGGCGAAGAAACCGAACATTGTCGTCATTCTCGGTGATGACATGGGCTTTGCAGACATGGGCTCGTTCGGCAGCGAGATCAAGACGCCGAATCTCGATTCGCTCGCGATGGACGGGGTGCGCTTCACGAACTTCTACACGCACGCAAGCTGCTCGCCCACACGATCCATGCTGCTGAGCGGTGTTGATACCCACTTGAACGGCTTGGGCAACATGGACGAGTGGACTGCGCCCAACCAGTGGGGTGTCGACGGCTATGAAGGCTACCTCAACGACCGGGTGGTGACGCTGCCGCAGTTGCTCAAGGATGCCGGGTATCATACCTACATGGTTGGCAAGTGGCATATGGGCAAGGCGCCAGAGCAGATTCCGGCCGCGCGCGGATTCGAGCGCGACTTCTCGCTGCTCGACGGGGCGGGAAGCTACTGGGACATGACGAATTTCACGGCCGCGTCGCCCAGGTCGGTCTTCACCGAAGACGGGCGCTACCTGACGCATCTTCCCGATGGCTATTATGCCACCAAGACCTACACCGACAAGCTGATC
>JAWOHH010000080.1:0-8539 GCA_046496215.1 Desulfobacterales bacterium | reverse complement strand
TGGTGCCGATGGGAGGCGCCCCGGCTTGCGTCTGCGCCGGCGGCGGGGGTTGAGCCGGTGCGGGTTGAGCGGCCGGGGCTTGCGGAGTGGAGGTGCTGGCCGCAGCCGTTGTAGCCGCTGCAGTCGATGCGACCACCACGGTGCGGCGTGTCGTGCGCCGCGCGACCCCTGCGACGGATACAGGTGTGAGGGGGGCGCCCACGATGGCGGCAGCCTCACGGATAAAACCGATGCCAGGCGGCGTCATCATCGAAATGTCAACGAACAGAAGGAGGGGCAAGCAGAGCCCGAACCATAGTCGCTTAAGCGTCGTCGTCATCGGCATCTCCTTATCGGGGTTGGGGGCCGCCCATGCCCATGGGCAAGAACTCAACCTTCTTCGCGCTCTTCGGCGGCGTAAAGTCAAAAATCCCCTCGGCGAACTTCGGCGCCAGATCCCACTTGGGCATCACCACCGTGAACTGGGGAGCGCCGGCCACATCCGTCGCAGTGATCACAAGTTTGCGTGGCAGCGGTCGCCTGCCTTCCTGGGTCCAGATCTGCCAATCCACGTGGGGGGATCGGAACGCGAGATGGTCGCAGCGCACCCCCTCCACGACCCCCTTGCCGACTACAAACCCGGAGGTCACGTCCTGCATGAGGAGCTCGAAGGCATTTTCGTAGAGGAGGTCTCCCGCGGGGGCGATGATGTCGAGCGACTCCCGCGCGAAGTCGAGCATCTTCTCCAGGGTATCCGGGGCCGCAACTTTGGCATAATAGTTCTCGCTCGGGTTGTGCAGCGCGAGGGATTTTCCGTTGTAGTAGAACATCTGGTCCACCAAGTCGCCCCGACGTTCGGCCTTCAGTTTGTTCGGGCGCTTTACCGACAAGACCGCGGCATGGTCGAATTGGAGTTTCTGCCCCGAGACAAGCACGACTTCGATCGTGCTGCGCGTCTCCACACTGAACCGCTTCTGACTTGCAAGGTATGTAGTTGATCTTTCCAGCAGCGTCTCAGCTTGAGATTCGATTTCTGCAGACTGCCCTATTGCCGCCTGAGGCAGCAGCGCGATCATTATTGCCAAAGCGACGACGGTCAGGCGACTGCGCTGGTGGTGTTCGATCTTTGACATTGCTCCTCCTTGCGCTCAGTGGGGTAAGTTCGTTCAGCGCACCCCGACTCTGTTCACTGGTCCGCCCAGATTTCCGGGGGCAACGCCAACCCCAGGCGCCCCTACCCCTGCTCCGGGCGTAACGCCCACCCCAGGCGCTCCTACTCCGACTCCGGGTGCAACGCCAACACCCGGCGCCCCAGCGCCGACAGTGGAACGCCGGGCCACACCGGCATAACTGACCGGTGTCGCCGGCCGGCCGACAAAGCTGAAAGCATGTCTCAGTGCTGTCGTTTTGATCTGTATGCTCACCATAGCCCGCGTTACTCCATCAACTCGATCTCACCCGGCCTCCAGGTCTTGTCGAACCACGCTTCCGTCGGGCTGTAGAGGCGCAGAATCGTGTTCCACCCCTTGCCCGGCACGGTCTGGATCCAGTTTGCTTTAGGCACAGGGGCCTTCGGGCCGAAGTAGATGTCCACGGAGCCGTCCTCGTTGACCACGAGGTCCTTCTGCTGGCTGCTGACGCTCGGGAACTGCTGATCCGTCTGCACCATCGAACGGGCCTGGTTGTCGTAAATGATCACCGACCAGAAGTTCTTGACCGGGACATTGGGCGGAAGGCGCAGTTTATAGTTCTTGCCGCCGTCGAGAGACGAGCCTTGCGCATCCTTGGCCGTCCACGCGTACTGCGAACCCTGTCCGACCATCTTCTCCTCCATGGCCGGCGTCACGCCGGTAGCCATGAAATAATAATAGATGTAGGCATCCATGTTGAGGACATCAGGCTGTGTCTGGAACCGGTAGCCGCCGATGAAGGGCAGCTGCCAGTTGCTGTTCGGGTAATAGAATGCCTCCTTCTGGCGCGTGTGGAAGGCAATCGCCCGGGCCGTTGCGTCGCCCACCAGAGCCGCGTCGGTAAGGATCTTCTTCATCCGGGCATCCGGAGCGAAGGGCTTGCCTTTCTCGATGCCGATCGAGGCGTAAAAGCCCAGCCGGATCTGATCGAGGGATTCGCTCGGCTCCTCCTGCACCACCTGGTTCAACAGTTCCCAGAAGGTGTAGTCAGCCGGGGCCACCGTGCCGAAGTCCCTGCCGGACACGTTGACGAACTTCATGGCCGGGGGATTGGCGGCTTCGGAGAGTCGATAGACCCGCGTGTGCTTTTTTATGAGATCCACGCCCGGCTTCGGATCCCCATTCACGACAAAACTGCGCCAGGGGGCCCAGAGGCTGAAGGTGGGGGACTTCACCACGAAGTATCCCTGCGGGATGTCGCCCTTGTATCCTGGGGGAAGGATCAGGAATTTGCCGCCGGCCCCCTTGTCGGGGCCCGTGAACCCGATGTCAACGACCCATCGATACCACATGTCGTTCAGGGCGCCCAACACCTTCGGCGGGGCCTCGAGCACCACCGGGCCGCCGTGCAGGTCGATCCACATCCAGCTGTAGGGCGTCTCGGTGTTGGGTGTCAGGAAGACCGACTTCGAGTCCATCCGGTTCTCGAAGATCGGGACCGTCGTGTTCGCCGGGCCCAGCTTGAGGATCTCGTTGCGGTTGTAGGCCTGGCTCACCGCGGGGATGGCCAGCAGGTAGGCCTGGACGGCCCGCTGAAAGTCGAGATTGTTGTAGATCTTTTCGGTTGTGGTCTTGTCCGGGAAGCCCTCAAAGAACCGCAGCTCTCCAAGTCGCGACTCGACCTGGTCCGGCATCGCAATCCCCGGCGCCAAATTCGTGGTCATTTTCATTGTGGGGGACGCGGCCCACCCTGGAAACGCGATGCCGAGGCTCATAAAGACCACGAGGGCAACGTTCATCATTATTCTGCTGCTTCTCATTGTGATAGCTCCCTCCACTGCTCAACTGTCATAGTACCTGACTCGAACGGCTCCCGGGGAGAAAAGGGCATGGCGCCTTTTCCTCCCCGGATTGTGCCTGCCTCTCAATCCGACAGCGCCTTTTTGCGAGTGTATTCCGCGCGCAGCCTGTCCTCCTCCGGCTTGTCGGCCTTCTGCATCTCTTTCACTTCGACGGTGACCCTGGGGATTTTGCCGTTGAACTTCGACTTAGCTTCCGACCCGATTGCCTCCACCACCGGTGTTGCGAGGTCGATCCCCACGTCGGCGGTCTCGTCAGCGGAAAAGATCATCGGCTGGGTGCGCTCGATGCGGCCTTCGGCAACTTTCCTGTCGTTCACGAACAGCGTCCCCATGCCGCCCATGCCCAGTCCGCCGCCGTCGTAAGCAAACTCGAACTTGATCGTCGACTTGCCGGGGTTCAACTTCTCCGTCGCCGCAACGGTGAAGCGTTGCAAACCCAGGAAGTTGTATTCGTAGGCAAGCATGCCGTCCTTCACGTAAAGCGCCCAGCCGCCGAATCGGCCGCCCTGTGCGATGACGATCCCGTTGGCCGTTTTCCCTTCCGGCACCCCGACCTCCGCGGTGATGGTCTTTGATTTGTTCTTGATGTTCAGGAAGACGTTCTCGGTCATGCCCGTCATGCCTTCTGCCAGCGTGATGGATGTCCGCCCGGCCATCAGGTCGGGACGGTTCACCAGCTCTGCGTTGACGCGCTCGAACACCCGGTCATCAATCGGCAGCGCGTGGTTCTTTTCGGCTTCGGCCAGGAACAGCGCCTGTAGCTCCGCAAGCTTCTGCGGGTTCTTCGCCGCCAGGTCGTTCACCAGGCTGAAGTCGTTTCGCGTGTCATACAACTCCCAGATGTCTTCTACCAGCGGCCGGCGGGGCTTTTGCTCCCACGGCGCCCTGTGGATGGTCCTGGCATACCAGCCCTCGTGATACATGGCGCGGTTGCCGAACATCTCAAAGTACTGGGTGGTATGCCGATCCTTCGCTTTGGCATCTTCGAAGGTGTAGGCCATGCTCACACCGTCCATCGGGCGCTGAGGCACCCCGTTGACCACTTTCGGCTCCGGCAGGCCGGCGGCCGCGAGAATGGTCGGCGCGACGTCGATGACGTGGTGGAACTGGGTGCGCAACTCCCCCTTGGCCTTGAACCCGTTGGGCCAGCGGATGGCCATGCCGACCTTCGTGCCACCGTGGTCCGAGGCCACCTGCTTGGTCCATTGATAGGGAGTGTCCAACGCCACCGCCCAGCCCGCCGCCATGTGCGGGTAGGTCTCGGGGCCGCCCCATTTGTCGATTAACTTGATCATGTCCTCGACCTTTTCCTGCACGCCATTGAAATAGGTCATTTCACTGAACATGCCGTTGGCACCGCCCTCGGCGCTGGTGCCGTTGTCGCCGTAAACGAACACGAGCAACGTATTTTCGAGCTGACCCGTCTCTTCGATGGCCTTGACAACCCGGCCGATTTCGTGGTCGGTCATCTCGACGAAGGCGGCGAAAACCTCGGCCTGGCGGGCGAAGAGGCGCTTCTGGTCGGCGGAGAGCTTGTCCCAATCCGCGATGGCCTCGGGCTTGGGAGCGAGCTTCGTGCCCTGGGGCACGACGCCGCGTTCGATCTGCCGAGCCAGGACCTGCTCACGCAGCTTGTCCCATCCCTGGTCGAATTTGCCCTTCCAACGCGCGATCCATTCCTTGGGCACGTGGTGCGGCGCGTGCACGGCGCCCGGCGCAAAGTAGACAAAGAAGGGCTTGTTTGGCGTCAGAGCCTTCTGATACTTGACCCAGGCGATCGTCTGGTCGGTCATGTCTGTCATGAAATGGTAGTTCGGGTCGTCCGGCAGCTCGACCACATGCGTGCCGTCGTATATGAACGGGGCCCAATGGTTGGTCTCGCCGCCGAGGAACCCGTAGAACTTGTCGAAGCCCTGGCGGGTCGGCCAACGATCGAAGGGGCCCGCCATGCTCGCCTCCCAGGCCGCCGTTTCGTGCCACTTGCCGAAGGCCGCCGTGGCGTAGCCGTTCAACCGCAGCATCTCGGCTACAGGGGCCACGTTTTGGGGGATCTGCCCGGTGTTCCCGGGAAATGTCGTGCCGGTCTCGATGATAGCGCCCATGTTGTTGACGTGGTGGTTGCGCCCGCTCTTCAGTGCCGCACGCGTCGGTGAGCAGACCGCTGTCGTGTGGAAGTTGTTGTAGATCAGCCCTTCGCTGGCGACCCGATCGAAACTGGGTGTTTGAATCGGCCCCCCGAACGCGCTCGTGCCGGCGAAGCCGAGGTCGTCGATGAGGACGAGCAGGACGTTGGGCGCGGCCTCCGGGGCCTTGACTTCGAAGCGTGCCGGGGGCTTGGCGTTGCGCACGTCGAGCTCGGTGAATACGGGCTGTTTCGGCTCGGGGATCGGCAGCACCGTCCGGTCGAAAGGTTCTGAAGATTGTTGAGCGGCCGCAGGAGAGACGAAAATGGCTGCTATCAATCCAAGGGTTAGAAAAATTTTCATCATCCTCATGGTCATCGCTCCGTTTTTGCGCGATTCGGTCAGGTTCTGGTTCTTTCAATTGTTTCCAAGCCCGTGGAGTGGGCGATAACGTCGAAGCGGATTTCTGGAGGTTCGACCGCCATCTCGACCACGAGCAGCACCGTGTAGAACTTGCTGGAGCGAAGGTGGCGGTGCAGGTCGCTTTCGCTCGCCCAAATTTCCTCCAGCATGATGGCGCGTTCCTCCTGGACATCCTGATAAAGCCGGCAGCTGATGCATCCAGGCTCGAGTTTGGTCTGCTCGATCATCGATCTGAGAATGCTCAACGCCTCTTTTCGCCTGTTGAGAGGAACGAGCACCCTGATGGCCCCATGAACCTGTTTGTCAGCCGAATCCTGGACGGCTGCGGTTAGCGATCCCCGTGTTTTCTCCATGAAGGAGCTTACCTCCGGCTGGTTTCATTTACAGTGCGTTGAGATAGAGATATTGACAACTTTAATGCGATAGTTGTTCCACTACCGTCAAAATCGGGAAGTTTTTATATCAGACTGAAATTGTATTGTATTATTGACTGGAAGGATTCTTTGGGGTAGCGAGCAAATGAGCGCTGGTGCCGAAATATCGTCCAGGTGCCGCTATTTCGGCACTATGCGGGTGGTCTTTTTATATCGAGTTTTTTCATTTTGGATTGCAGGGTGGTACGTTTCAGTCCAAGGATTTCAGCGGCCCCGCCTTTCCCGGTGACACGCCACCCGGTTTTCTTGAGAACTCCCAAGATGTGCCTGCGTTCAACATCCAACAAGTCGCCGCTTGCGACAGCAACCTCGGGCGCTGTGCTCGGGGGGGGCAAGCGCAAGGTCCCGTCGCCGCCCATGATCATGGCGCGCTCGACGATATTTCTCAATTCCCTGGCATTCCCCGGCCATGGGTAGCGCTGCAGAGCGTCCATGTCTTTGCGGGGGATGTGATCGACCCGTTTACCCATTTTTTTCTCATACTGTTTGACGAAGGCCCATACCAGAGAGGGGATATCCTCTGCACGTTCCCGCAACGGCGGGATCAATATCGGAAACACATTGAGCCGGTAGAACAGGTCCTGGCGAAACCTCCCCGCGGCTACCTCCTGGGCCAGATCCCGATTGGTGGCCGCAATGATGCGTACATTGACCTGAATGGATTTGGTGGAGCCCAGTCTTTCGAACCGCCCTTCTTCTATAACGCGCAGCAGTTTGGCCTGCAGGTCTATCGACAGCTCGCCGATCTCGTCCAAAAAAAACGTGGACCGGTCGGCCACTTCAAAGCGCCCTGCCATGCGGGTCATGGCGCCGGTGAAGGCGCCTTTCTCCCGACCGAAGAGCTCGCTTTCGATCAAGGAGGGCGGTAAAGAGGCACAGTTGATGGCTACGAGGGATCGGTCGCGGCGTGTGCTCAGGCGATGGATGGCATGCGCCATGAGCTCCTTGCCGGTCCCGGTCTCACCCTGTAAGAGAACCGTGGCATCCGTCCCGGCTACCTGCTCGACCTTCGCAAGCACCTGCTTCATCCCGTCACTGCGGCCCACAATCTCCTCGTGCCCGTGCTGAAGCCGTATCTCCTCCCGCAGATAGAGGTTTTCGCGTTCGAGCTGAAGCTTCAACGCATCGATTTCCTTCAGCTTCAGTTGGAGGGTTTCTTCCATGTTTTTGCGCTCGGTAACATCCACGGTGACGCCCATGATGCGATCCGCCAAGCCTGTGTTGCCGGGATAGGACCGCCCACGCGACACCATCCAGCGGGTGCCCCCGTCCGGGAGCACTACGCGGTACTCGATAATTTGAAGTGTTTCGAGGTGCCTGAGGCTATGCGTCACGGCCG
Source organism: Desulfobacterales bacterium (assembly GCA_046496215.1). Lineage (GTDB taxonomy): Bacteria > Desulfobacterota > Desulfobacteria > Desulfobacterales > SpSt-501 > SpSt-501. The sequence goes on along the minus strand of JAWOHH010000080.1, from coordinate 1,249 downwards.
AGTTGACTCTCTCGCGGTCGTCCGGGTGAATGACCGAAAGCAACCGCTCTAAGCTCAATTCCTCATCCGTCGGGAATTGAAAGAGTTCTCTGGTCTTGGGTGTAGCCCAGATCCTCCAGGTTGCCGCAGATATGATCCACAGGCCTGCCTCTGCCGCGGCCGCCGCAAGGTTCAGGCGCTCCTCGCTTTCACGCAGGGCCACGTCTGCAGCGTTGCGTTCGATGGCGCCGGCGAGGATCTCCCCGAGAAGTTTGAACTGCTGGATAATTTCCTCCGGCCAGGGACGCTCACTTTTGACAAGGTTGGCGGAAATCAGCCAGTCGGTCGAATCGCTGAGAATGATAGGAATAGCCAAATGGGAGCGGATGCCCCATGTAAGCCAGGTCTGCCGGTCGACAGCCGCCTCGGGTGGCGGGTCATCCATCCGTGAAAAGGCTATCACTTCGCGCTTGCAGGTAAGCGTGTCGTACGCCCATGGATTAATCGATCGTGGAAGCTCGGTCCCGGCGGGAATCGGCGGGATGTTCTCCGCTGCAGCCATGTATACAATCTCGAAGGATTTCTTGCCGGGCAGGGTCCGGACCATGCCGCATCGGTCAACCTTGAAAAAAGCGAGCATTTGCCGCAAACTGCTTTCGATCTCTGTGTCCAGCCGGTCGGGTGAAATCATGGCGAAGCGCGCTGAGGCCTCCGAGAGCAGTCGATCAAACTCAAGGCGATTCTGTAGCATCCGCTCGGCTCGCTTCCGCTCGTCGATCTCGATACGCAGTCTCTTTTCGCTTTTCACGAGTTCAAATTCCGTGCGCTTCCGGGCGAGCGCGTTGGCGAATATACAAGCACCGCTAAACAGCAGCCAAGGTACAACACCGGCCAGGCAATAAATAGCCATATATCATAAAATGATCCGCTTGGGCACAAGCCGGTGGCCAGAGCCATGGCTGATCTTCGACAGTTGCCGCTGTTTTTTAGTGATTCGTTGCGGTTAACCCACTGTAATCATTATATGCGGTATTTTCTGAGCTCAAAAAGGTAGTGCCACAGAATATACGATAAAAGCTTGACTGGATATATGTCGAGCAGGTATATCGGGAGTGTCCTCAAAGAAGGAGCCTCCCATGTTCGCTCGCATCAAGAAGTCCGGCAAGTACCAGTACCTGCAGCTGGTAGAAAACCGCAAGGAGAAGGGCCGCGTCAAACAGCAGGTCATTGCCACCTTGGGGCGCATGGACGAACTCAGCGCCAAGGGACG
>JAWOHH010000165.1:0-5595 GCA_046496215.1 Desulfobacterales bacterium | reverse complement strand
ACACGACGGGATTCAACGGCCCGTTCAAGGTCACGGTGGAGTTGCTGTATCAGACCGCGCCGCCGCGCGATGTGGCTGCGCTGACCTATGCGACCAGCCAGATTGACGCTTTCAAGGCCATGTACGCCGCTGCCGACAAGACCCCGGAGCGGGTGGCGAGCGTGGCGCTGAACGTGCCCTGAGCGACGCTCCATGACGACCACTTTCCGGATTGAGTGGGTTCCGGACCAGGGTGGAAGCGACCAATTACTGACAAACACATGCGCTTCGATTGATATTTGACAATCGAGGTTGCATGGTCTTGTTAGTTGTCGATTCGTAAGAAAGCCCGCTTGCGTATTGCACTGCAGCTGACGCGAGTGAAATCATGAGCACCCTTCCTGGCCCGGCATGCAGATAAAGGGAATTATTAATGCTCCCGAGCAGTTGATAAATTTCCTGTCAAAAAAGAGATAAAGGAATCCCTTGGTTCTTTAAGTTTGCTATATATATAAACTTATAAATAAAGGATAAACGAACTTTTCCCAAGCCCTGAGACAGGGGATATTTCGATTGGAGGCTTCATCATGAATCATTCATCACATCAAAGGATGTTTTCGTGGGTATGCATGCGCAGCGCCGGTGTAGCGGTTCTGTCCGCGGCCGCACTGGTGTTGGGCGGCTGCGGCGGCTCCTCTTCGAGCGGCCCCATCGAAGCCAACATCGACGAACTGGTGGTGCAGATCGGCGGCGCGACGACGGCGGTCGAGTACTACAACGATGGCGAGAAGGACTGGGTGCTGTACAGCATGGCGAACCGCTTTGCCGCAAGGGTTGTCAACGCGGTGCAGGACGAGCCCGTGACCGAGATTACCGTTCCTGGCTTCATCCAGAACATCACTGTGGTTAGCTACGATGGCAAAAACTACGCCCTGGTGTCGATGGGCGGCAAGGGGATTGGCGTAGTCGATCTCACTAACCCCGGTGCGCTCACTCCTGCGGCCTACCTGCGCACCATGACGGTGAACTACGATCCGCCAGTCATTGAGTTCGTCGATGGTGGCGGGAATCGTTTGACCGAAGATCTTGATGTCCAAAGCAATGGCCCGGTAAACGATTTGCTGGTCGATGACCAAGACAATGAAGTTGCCGCAGATGATGTGTTGTTCATCGCCAACGGCGCCTTCGGCATCCAGAAGACCAAGCTGTCGAACCTGATGGCAGGGGCTGATGGCGGTGTACTGCCCATAGAAGAAAGTGTCTGGACCCTGAAGTACGCCGGCGAGAACCCGTGGGGTGGTCCGCTGAGCCTGAAGATGCATGACAACCGGCTCTACGCTGCGCTGGGCTTTCTGGGTATCGCGATCTTTGATCCGACGGACCTTTCCCTGCCGCGGCTGGGTGCTTACAACCTCTACGCTGATTGCAGCACACGCGAAGATTGGTTCGGCAACCCGAATCCAAAAACTGAGCCAACACTGAACTTGAAGCCCGCATGTAACTTGACGGTGCTGGCCGATCCTTCATTCATTGATGATGATGGCATGCCGACCTGGGAGCAAGCCGGCGCCGAACTCAAGGACAAAGACAGCCTGGACTGGTATCCCTGGGCCATGTTCGACCGCTATGGCAAGTACTACTACAACGCCCGCACAATGGACGTGCAGGTCGTCGGCGCCAAGACCATGGCCTACATTGCCTACGGGCTGGGCGGCCTGGTGGCCGTGAACGTCAGCGATCCTGAAAACCCGGTTTACGAAGGTTATGTGCCCGCCGCGCCGGCGCACGGCCCGGACGAGCCGCCAATCAACGTAGACAAGAAGGGCATCCTGTCGCACTTCGGCTCCGGTATGCTGAAAGAAGCCGGCGTGATGGACGTGCGCGTGGTGAAGGAGGGCGAAGACTACAGAGCCTATTACACCGACCATTTCGCCGGGCTGGTGGTGGTGAGCGGTGCAGACGATCCTGCCCTCCATTGGAAGAACTCTGGCGGCAACTATGTTGAGGAAAACGACACAGATCCGCGGCGGTTCTGGCCCGACTATTCATTCGTGACCTCATACGATATGACTCCTTTCCCGGTGGGGGACGAGGAGTTGCCGCAGTTCCTGGTGCCAGGTAATAACGGATACGACGCACCGGTAATGCTGGTGACGGGTGAGATCAACGGCCATGGCGGCGCACTGTTCATGCTGCCTTCCGCCAACACTTCCGCGGGCGGCGTGGATCTCGTGGAGTCGTCGGGTGCGGGTGGTGTGAGCTTCGTCGACATCACCAATCTCGAGTCTGCGAGTTTCACTGTGCCGGTGAACCTGGTGAGCACCAACGAGGTCGGCGCTGCCGAGGATCCCTTGGTTACACAGCCGATCGCCATCGGCCATACCGAAGGCGTGACGGTGTCGGGCAACTTCCTCTATGTCGCAGATGGGCCGCATGGCGTCAGCGTCTGGCGCATCGGCGACGGCCGGACGCCGATCGATGACATCCACCTGGTCGCGAACACGCTGCAGAGCGAGTACCCGACTTCAGAGGACGGGGTGCAGCCGACGCCGCATGCCTTCAAGGTGGGCTTCGGCGACGACCTGTCCAAGGCGTACGTGATGAGCCAGAGCTTGGGCATGCGCCGGATCGATGTGTCGGACGTGACTGGTGGTGTTGCTCAGGTAGGCTCTCCGGCTCTCCTCGATGCCACCGGCGGCATCTACGAGCACAACACCGTAAACGGCAGTATTGGTTCAACGAAAGTTACAGGTCAGGACCATGCCTACGGTGTGACCTTCTACGGCAAGTACGCCATCGTCGCCGACGGCGACAACGGTTTGACTGTGTACGACACGACCGTTACGCCTGACGCAATTGGTAGCCACGTGGCGGCCAACATCGGTGATTCGCTTGGTACGACCGGCAAACCGCCGCTGGGTCGTGCCTCGTCGGTCAAACTGTGGACGAATCCTGCCGACAGCAAGGTCTACGCAGTGGTCGCGGCGGGGGCCTACGGTGTCTCGGTGGTCGACATGACGGCTTTCCTCGCTAACGGGATTGCTGAGGACCTGGGGAACGACAAGCTGATCAAGACCTTCGAGCCGATCAAGATCGAGATCGAGGACGGAGAGGAACATGTGGGCGCGGCCGACGGCAGGAGCGTCGACGTGCATGTCGTAGGTGACATAGCCTACTTCAGCTACGACAGCTTCGGGATCGTGGCCTACCGCATGGCTGACCTGATCCAGCCGCTGACGCAGGAACAGATCGATGCTGGTTGCGAGCCTACCTCGATGTTCATCAAGGAAACCAAGGTCGATTGCCGTCCGGTCGCGGTGGGTTACTTCAAGCTGCAGTTCGTGCCGGGCAACGAAGACGTCAGCGGCGGTGCGCTGTACATGACCCCGCAGCGCTTCCCCGGCGGCCGCCTGCTGTTCTACGTGGCCTATGGAGAAGCCGGCGTGCTCAAGCTCGACTGGAGCAACGTCGCGGCGCCGACCATCATGGCCCGCAAGGAAGTCGTCGGCGGTGCAGTCGCAACCGCGATCAACAACGGCCGCGTCTACGTGGCGGCCGGCGGCGGCGGGGTGAGCGTGTTCAAGTAAACCCGCCGACGCAAATCACGTGAGGCCGGGCCAACGCCCGGCCGTTGCGTCAAGTTGTTGATGGCTAGTTAGGGGCTGCAACTGGAAGACCCGCAAGCTGAGAGGCTTTGCGGGTCTTTTTTCGCCCCGGTCGACTGACGATGGGGATACCACGCCGTCGGAACGAGCTCGAGGGCGTCCGGGGACTGTGCCCATTGGATCAGGAATCTGTTGAGCCCGGCTGCCTGGTCCGGTAAGGGCGTTCTCAAGCGAACGAGCGAATCCGCTCCCGGCATATGTCCAGCGCTCTAGCCACGGCGGCCTCGCCCGACGGCCCGTAGGAAGTGAGCTTGGGCAGAGCGATCGTGGAAACGGCAACCTGCATCCGCCCCAGAACATCATCGATCGCGGCATGGGTGTCCGATGTTCGAAGTCCGGCGATCGTCGCGACTGCAAGAAAGTCGGCGCGTTTCAAGCGTTCATCCTTGCCGTTGAGCTTTAGCGCCATGCGGTCATGTTCCAGCCGAGGAAAGACGCGCGTCGTCAGGGTGTCGTAGACGGGGGCGAGCCGAATGCTGCGGAAGGCCGCATCGCCGGGTTCGGCGATCTTCAAAACGGCCATGTTCTTGAGGTGCATGTCACCGTCGGCGATGAGCCACGCGAACACCACGCGCTTCACGAGGATCAGGAGATCTTCGTCGGGCGACGTGGACAGACTTCGCAAGGCACGCGCTACGCGCTCGATGGTGCCGTCGTACTTGGCGCCCGGTGGGAGATCGAGCACCGAGCACAGGTCTTCCATTGCCAGCAGGCGCTGATCCTCGGCATCCGTGCGAATGTCGAACCGCTCGACCAGAAGCGCCGGGGGCATTCCCTCCGGCATCGCGATCAGGGCAGTTGTCGGCACCGTGAATCCGGTCGCTCTTGCCAACTCGAGACAAACCCATTCGACCAATGGCAAGGCTTCGAAGCCGCTGGTCCCCGCGGGCTTCAGGATGTGCGTGAACGGCGTGCCGACACCAGGCGAGAGCCTGCCATCCGGGGCTAGTGTCATCGGTGCCTTGATCTGCACGCCGGAGAGGCGCGGGGTTTCAGCGCGCGCATAGAGGGTGGCGAGGTTGTGCTCGAAGTCCTGCTCCATTGCGCCGCGTCCCGGTCCCGCGTAGGTGCCCGTGAACACACCCGCTGCCATGTAGCCAGCGAGCGGCGTGGTGAGAACATCAACTGGCAGAACTGCCAGATCGCCCGTGTTCTCGGCCATCGTGATGTTGGACAGGTAGCGCCTGCCCGAGCGAAGCATGGCCCGCTCGTCCCGGTCATTGAGAACGCTTTCGAGCCAGCCTTCCGGCAACAGCGAAACCACGAAGGGTGGCAACCTGCCCGGCATCGTCTGGCGAATGACGGGAGGCATTGGTACGCCGCCGTCGGTTTGTGACCACCGCCACTCGAAGCCGTCGTGAACGAGGGTGCCAATCGGCAGGCCGTGCCATGCGACGGTTAGCGCGAATGCGGCCTCGTTGCGGGGTGGGGCAACCGAAGGACCGCGCAGCAAGAACTTCTCCGCCCCTTCGCCCTCGCGGTACCAGTCGTTTTCGCGCGCCAGTGCCCACACCGCATCGCTTGCGTCCTTGGCACTTCCATACTCCTCGACGAGGCGGGTGGCGATGGCCTCACGCGTCGCCGCATCGATGGATGCGGCGTGTTCACTGCGCAGGCGAAAGGCCTCCAGAAACCTCTGGCGGATTGAAGAGACCTTGACGGAAAACTCGCCCAGACTGTCAGCGATGACTGCGGAGGCGAGAGAGCGATTCAATGGAGCTTTGTTCTGAACAATCTCCAATGACCTGATACGGGTGCGCTGCACACGCCGCCCGGTCAGGTATAGGCGACCGTCGCGAGTTGGCCCCAGCAAGACGGCGCTGGCCGCCGAAAGGTAAGCATTGGGATAAAGGTAGCGGCCAATGCGGACGGCATGGGCGAGGACGGTCTGGTCAATGTCGTCATCGGCATCGACATAGATGCCCCGCATCAACCTGACGAGCTCGCCCTT
>JAWOHH010000145.1:0-10280 GCA_046496215.1 Desulfobacterales bacterium | reverse complement strand
CCCTGGGCAGCCAGGGCAATTCCCAATAATGCAGCATGTTCTATCCAGTAATGCAATGAAGCAAATATGAATATTTTTTTTCGCTCTTCGACAGGTAATTTCGGTTCAATATCTTTCGCTTCCTGCATGATTTTTGGCAGATGTTTTTCCAAAGCCGAAAGACTAAACCGCGTTTTTAACGGCTTCCCTTGTTGACGGAGCATATAATACATCTCTGCTGTCATAGGCAGATACCCAAGAATTTTTTTAATTGCTTCTCGATTCGGTGTGGTTTCAGTCATCTTCTTTTTAATCAAATCAAACCGGTACCCAATCGAAAACCTAAAAACAACGAACGAAGGAGAGAGAGTCTTATGAAGCTCAGACCGCTGCAGGACCGTATCTTGGTCCAGAGGATCGAAGAGGAGAAGACCACCAAGGGCGGCATCATCATCCCGGACACCGCCAAGGAAAAACCGGTCGAAGGCAAAGTCACCGCTGTCGGCAACGGCAAGATCGGCGAGGACGGCAAGCGCGTCGCGCTGGAGGTCAAAAAGGGCGATCGGATTTTGTTCGGCAAATATTCCGGCACTGAAGTCAAGATCGAGGGCGAAGAGTATCTCATCCTGCGCGAAGACGACGTGCTCGGCATCATCGAATAAGGAGGAATCAGACAATGGCAGCCAAGCTTATCAAGTACAGCATGAAAGCCCGTGAGTCGATGCTCAACGGGGTCAGAACACTCGCCGATGCCGTCGTCGTGACCCTCGGCCCGAAGGGCCGCAACGTGGTCATCGACAAAAGCTGGGGGTCGCCCACGGTGACCAAGGACGGCGTGACGGTCGCCAAGGAGATCGAACTGGAAGACAAGTTCGAAAACATGGGCGCCCAGATGGTGAAGGAAGTGGCGAGCAAGACCAGCGACATGGCCGGGGATGGCACCACCACGGCCACCGTGCTGGCGCGCTCGATCTACGAGGAGGGCCAGAAGCTGGTCGCGGCCGGCAACAACCCCATGGCCATCAAGCGCGGCATCGAAAAGGCCGTCGAGGCCATCGTCAAAGAGCTCACCAGCATGAGCAAGCCCACCAAGGACCAGCGTGAAATCGCCCAGGTCGGCACCATCTCGGCCAACAACGACGAGACCATCGGCAACATCATCGCCGAGGCCATGAACAAGGTCGGCAAGGAGGGGGTGATCACCGTCGAAGAGGCCAAGGGAATGGAGACCACCCTGGAGGTGGTCGAGGGCATGCAGTTCGACCGCGGCTATCTCTCCCCCTATTTCATCACCGACCCTGAAAAGATGGTCTGTTCGCTGGACAGCCCCTACATCCTGATCAACGAAAAGAAACTCAGCAACATGAAGGACCTGCTGCCGATCCTGGAGAAGGTCGCCAAGATGGGCAAACCGCTGCTCATCATTTCCGAGGATGTCGAAGGCGAGGCGCTGGCCACCCTGGTCGTGAACAAGCTACGCGGCACGCTGCAGGTCGTGGCGGTAAAGGCCCCGGGGTTCGGGGATCGGCGTAAGGCCATGCTGGAGGACATCGCCATCCTGACGGGCGGCCAGATGGTTTCCGAGGACCTCGGGATCAAGCTGGAGAACATCACCGTGCAGGACCTGGGCCGCGCCAAGCGCATTACGGTCGACAAGGACAACACCACCATCGTCGACGGCGCCGGCTCCCGCCAGTCCCTCGAAGGCCGCGTGAAACAGATCCGGGCCCAGATCGAGGAGACCACCTCCGACTATGACCGCGAGAAGCTCCAGGAGCGTCTGGCCAAGCTGATCGGCGGTGTGGCGGTGATCAATGTCGGTGCCGCTACGGAAACCGAGATGAAAGAGAAGAAGGCGCGCGTCGAGGACGCCCTGAACGCCACTCGGGCCGCAGTGGAGGAGGGGGTTGTCCCCGGCGGCGGCGTGGCCCTCGTCCGCTGCCTCGAGGCTCTGGACAAATTGAAGGTCAAGGGCGAGCAGAAGCTGGGTATCCGCGTCGTGGCCCGGGCCATCGAGGAGCCGCTGCGCCAGATCGCGAACAACGCCGGCGTGGAAGGTTCGGTGGTGATCGAAAAGGTCAAATCCGGCAAGGGGTCTTTCGGCTACAATGCCGACAAAAACGACTACGAGGACCTGATGCAGGCCGGGGTGATCGACCCCACCAAGGTGGTACGCTTGGCTTTGCAGAATGCCGCGTCTGTGGCCGGGTTGATGCTGACCACCGAGGCCATGGTGGCCGAAAAGCCGGATGAAAAGGGCGACCACCCGATGCCGGGCGGCGGTGGCGGCGGCATGGGCGGCATGGGCGGCATGGGCGGTATGGGCGGTATGATGTAGCGCCCTGTCGCAACCTCCCGGTCGTGTGTATATTCCTCACGCCCCTGAGGCGCATTCTGCGCCCAGGGGCGTTTTTTGTACCCCCTCGCCGCCTTGCCTTTTGAGCCTGTTTCGGATAAAATAGTGAGTATATCAAAGCAGGATTTCAGCCCTGCGCCATGGCTTTTCGGCCGTCGGATATCCGTCCCGTGCATGCGCCACGCGATGGATTTTTCGGGATCTCATCTCAACCAAAAGGCAAGCGGAGTCTCCTATGCGTCGACAATCCAACTGCAATGCTCTTTTCATGGCCGGCATCATCGGCCTCTTGGCCCTGGTCCTCTCCGGGTGGGCTTCCGCAGACACGGGGCGCGGAACCCCGGCAAACGGCTACTATTACACGGTTCAAAAAGGCGACACCCTCTGGGACCTCTCCCGGCGGTTTGCCGACAGCCCCTGGGTATGGCCGCAGCTCTGGACTGAAAACGCCGACGCCATTGCCAACCCGCACCTCATCTATCCCGGCCAGAAGATCCGGCTGACGCGCAAAAAGGGAGCCCCGGCCGCCGCTTCCAAATGGGAGGACAAGCCCCTCAGCACGCACGTGTCGTATCACTACTCCCTGATCAACCAGGCGGGGTTTGTCCGCAAGGAGCCGGTTGCCCCCCTTGCGGTCATCTTCGACCGGCGCGACCCGAGCCGCACCCTGTTGGCTCAGGGCGACATCGTCTATATCAAGCCTGAACCCGGGGTTTCGCTGCGGCCCGGGGAGCAACTGACGGTCTACAGAACCTTCGAACCCATTTACGACAAGACGACCCGGGAATACATCGGCGTCCAGCATCTTCTGCTGGGCGTGCTGAAAGTGATCGAAATCGGCCCGAATTATGCCGTCGGCGAGCTGGCCCGCAGCTACCGCCCGGTTAAAATCTCAGACAAGCTGATGCCCTTTTCCCCTCGCTCCACCAACATCCGCTTGGAGCCGAGCCCTGCCGGTATCGAGGGCGAGATCTTCGAGGTCGAAGAGCCCGTGACCCGGTTTGCCGAGTTTCACACCGCTTTCATCAACCGCGGCAAAGCCCACGGCATCCGTGACGGGCAGCTCTTCAGCGCTTTCCGCCGCGACGAAACCGCCGGCAGCCGGCAGCCGGCCGACAGGATCTCGATCCCGGTCGATTTCGGCGAACTCCTGGTCCTGCACGTGGAGGAAAACACCGCCACGGTGCTGATGACCGATTCCGACAAGGAGCTATTGACCGGCACCCGCATCCGGACCCCTCTGCAAGCCCGCTGAGTAAGCAACACGGAGGCGCGCCCAGTCCCTCGGCATGGGCGCGCTTTTTTTGTCAGACCCGCACATCATTCCCTCTCGCGTCGGGGTGGAAGCCGGCAGGGGCAGCGGCGCCAGCAACCGGTTTAATATCTTTGTGATATCCGACCTGCGGTGAAGCAACGCCACTCGGTTGATGCCCCCCCCTGCTTGCCAGGCACAGCATTCTTCCGCGCACAATGCAAACAGGCGCCTTGCCTCAACGGGCAAAACGCCTGTCTTACGATCAGCCCGAAAGCGCAGCGGGTGATTTCTACCGCTAATACCCCACCTTGAATATTTTCGAAACGCGTGCGTCGATCTGCTGGGCGGTGTTGGCATTGGATGTGATGCCGAAGTAGAAGCGCTCGAACCCCTTCTCGTTGCCCTGCATGGCACCACTCGCCGCACCGGGGACCAGCGTCGGGTCCAGATTCGACACCCTGTACCAGTAGGGCAGCGAATACCGGCTGAGCGTGGAGTTGTCGGGGGTCAGGCTGGCCAGGCCGCTGATTTCGGCATCGGAGGGCGTGCCCTTGCCGAAATTCTTCACGGTGAGGTCGCTGGCGTCCGAATTGACCCAGATGGGGGGACGAGCCAGGTTTTCCAGCCAGATCGCGCCTTGACGCCAACCGCTGTCGGCCAGGTAGAACTCGATCTGGTAGGCTTGGTTGTTGGTCGCGATCTGGACTTCCGTTGTGCTGGTCGAGATGCTCGAGATCCCGATCAAGGTCAGAAGCACGAGCATGATCATCGCGATCACGATGACCGACCCGCTCTCGTTTTTAAATGGCATCCACAAAGTTTTCATGGTCCTGTCCTTTTTTGAGGCTACAGCATGTTCGCCTTGATAAAATCGATTCGGACCTCTTTCGTCTGGTGCCCGTTCACGGTGGAGGATACCTGCACCTGGACGCACTTGTGGCCGCTGAAATCCGCCCCGAGGCAATCCTCCTGCACCTGCCACGTGATGGTGTGATAGCCCGATGCCGCGGTTTCCTGATGAACGGAGGTTGGATCGAGTTCGGCATCTTCGTAGGGCATCGCCATCAGCTGTTCGATCTTTCCGGCCGCAACCGTTGCATTTTCGGTCACGCCCCGGGCGGCGGCATTGCCGCGGATCGAGGAGATGTGCATGCTGAATATGGCCAGCAGCCCTACCGTAAAGATCACCATGGCGATCATGACTTCGATCAGGGTAAAACCGGCGGCCGCTGAACAGGGCCTATCCGTATGCTTCGCACCCATCCCCATTTTCGGTGCCTCCTTTTTACAGGCTGCTGTTGCGGATTCTGACCACTCCGGACAGGAGCGTGGTGGGCTTGTGGTCGGCCAGCACGGCCAGCTCCTGTACGGGCCTGGCCGTGATCGCGATCCGCACCGAGCGCACGTCCCTGGCGGTCGCGGCGGTTAGCGGCAGCGCAACCGGAGCGCCGGCATCATCCAAATACTCAAAGCTGAGAGATTGGATGTTCTCCGCAACCTCCAGCCAGTCCCCGTTGCTCGGCCGGTACTTCTGCAGGATGGAGCCTGAAAGACGAAAGGCGACCAACTCGGAGTCCGTCGCCTCGATCACCCCGGCGCCGGCGACCGGCAGATCGGTCGCCTCGTCGACCAGGTCGCCGTTCGCGTCCACGGTGAACGCGATGCTGCCGGCCCCGCTGGCGGCCCCCGACGCGTCGTGCGGCGAGCCGAACGCGCTGAAATCCAGCAGCACCCCCAGCTTTTCCGGCGTATTCGAGCGCACGCTGAGCGTCGGGTCGAAGCCGGCCATGCGGATGGAGCGCTGGAGGACATAGAGGGAGTTGCGCAGGTTCTGCTGAATGTCCACCACCGCGTTCTGGGTGACGTGGGATTTGAGCTGGGCCCGGTAGACGCCGTAGATACCCGCCAGCACGATCGAACTGACCACCAGGACGACCATCAGTTCGACCAGGCTGAATCCTTGCGAACCATGCCGCTTTTCAGGTTTAGGAGTTTCCATGTCGATCTTCCGATGCCCTCCGTTGGGGCGCTGATCGCGCTTATTGAATTCTGACGTTGCCGCCGGCATTCACGCGGATCTGCTTTTCGGGCGCGTGGCTCCCCGCGGCAAGGACCACACTGCCGGCAATGGCGTTTCCGCTTGCGTCGACCGGCATCCCCTGATTGTTGAAACGGAAAGCAGCCCCCAGGGACTGGGAGGAGGAGGGTTCCTTCAGATCGACGGAGGCCGCCAGCGTTCCGGCTTTGATCGTGTTCCCATCCAGGGAGGTGCGATAGGAGTTGGCCTCGAAGTCGAAGGCCACATCGACCGCAGCGTTTTGCCGGATCGCCGTCATGCGGGCATGCTCCAGGGCCCCCATTATCTCGCGCGCGCCGGTGCTGCTGCGGTACTTGGGCAGCCATCCGATCAGGTTCGGCACGGCGATGGTCGCCAGGACGGCGATGATGCCGATGACCGTCATTACCTCTTGCAGGCTGAATCCCCGATTGTCTCTGATCATGTCGCCACCTGCCCCATGGGCTTCGATTCAACAAAACCTGCTTAAGTTAATGCAAAAAAAATGCCATTGTGTCGAAAAGTCGGGCCTGCCGGTACAGGGCAACCGCCCCGGGGCAATCATCCGTAAAAAACTGAATTTATGCTGCAAAAGTCTTACTCGGCAGCATTTCGCCGCATTTGTCAAAAAATGACGGCCGGTAAAGAGCGGCCCTGATTCGAGCCCCTTCACCGGCCGCTATAAAATTGTTTTATGACTCTAAAAGCTTTTTAACGCTCCCAAACCCGCACGGGCGATCGTCACCGACGGGGCTTCTTCCTCGCATCTTTGGCGCTTTCGGCGACCGGTCGGTAGACGAACTTGGGCTCCTGGGGCTTCGCGATTTTTTGGACCTGAAGCGCCGCCACGTAGCCATCAGGGTGCAGAAACCCTTTGACCTCGACATACTGCCCGACGCGAAACGCCGCCATCGGCTCGGGTTTGCCTTCCAGGTTGAGGAATTCGGTTTTGAGCGGATGGCCGCCGACCATGGCCTCGAGCTCGCGGATCTCGCGCTCCGCCACGACGAGGGTGCCTCTCTCGCGCCGGACCTCCATGATCATGGTGCGGACCTCGAAGGGTTCGCAGGCATCGAGATCGATCGCGATGATTCGCCCGGCCGGCGGCTGGCCGCCCGGCTCGCGGTCGGCCGCTTCGGCGGATGTGAGGCCCACGACCGCCAGGGCCGCGGCAAGAGCCAGAAACCGCAACAGGTGTCCTGAATTCATATGGCTGCCCCTCCCCCGGGCTTAAAAGATCTGGTTCCAGAAGTAGCGGTGCAGGTCCTGGGTGGCAATGACCGGAAGGCTGACGATCCCGCCCTCCACGCCGATGAAAAGACGTGCAACGCCGCCGAGAATGGCGATGACCGGCGCCGAGGGGATGGCGGTGCCCACTGCAAGGGCCCGGTCCTTTTTACCCAAGGCGACGAGGTTGCCCTCGGTGTCCGTCTCGACCTCCGAGCTGAAGTCGTGGACGGCCGCCCCCGTCTTGTAGTGAACGGCGTAGAGCCGGCCGACCCCGCGCACGGTGGAGGCCACGCAGGGATCCGACGGGTCGATGCCGGAATCATCCGAGGGCGTGTAGGTGGTGAAGTAAACCACCCCGCCGTAGACCCGCGGGGAGGAGACGACCTTTTCGCCCGGGTTCTCGAACCGGATGAACCAGCCGTCAGCGGCCTCCAGGCTGGCCCTGACGGCCTGCTGCTCCGTGAGGGTGCCGAGTTGAATCCGGTTGTCGGTCACATCCACCAGATTGGACTCCGTGAGGGTGCCGGTTGCGCTCCAGTCGTTCTTGACGGCGTAGAACCGGTTGACCACCGTGCGGTCGCCCGGGTTCTCCCGGTCGCCGGTGCCGAAGAAAATGTACTCGCCGTGCACCCCGGGCGGGTACTTCTCCGCCACCGCGTCCGGAGCGTACATGATCTTGCGCTGGACCCCGTCGGCCGAGGCGTTGAAGAGCTTGATGCCGGCCCAGCTGCCGTCGACGACGGACTTGGCGATCGTTGCCGGCGGGCAGGGGCTGTAAGTCATCATCTGGTCGTCCTTGAGGGCGAACACATTGCCGCCCATATCGCCGAAATAGACCCGGCTGACGATCCCGTCCCCGTCGTGGTCGAACCCCGAGACATCGACGACCGAGTGGGTCATCCCCAGCGCCGGGTGGGTGGCCGGGCTGAATTTGAGGCCGTTGATCAGCGCACCGGTAACCGTGTTCACCCCGAACACCGCCCTCCCCACGCTGTCGGCGGGCGACGGCGGCAGCAGATCCTGGTTGTTGTCGTAGCCGCCGCCGAACAGCAGTGCATTCGTGGTCGTCACCGCGATGTTCACGCTGCAGCCGTCCGCTGTGACCGTTGAGCCGGTGGCGACGACGACTTTTTCCGGCCGACTCCAGGACTGGCCCAACCGCTCGAACGAGGACGGAGACGGCCCCAGTATTTCCGGGCCGAGGCTGTAAAGATAGACCGGCGCAGTGTAGTTGCTGATATCCAGGGCCGTGAAGGACTCCCCGCCCCGCCGCGCTCCGACCACCAGGATCTTCTGGTTCCCGCTCCCGTAAAAGACGACCGGCGAGCCGTCTACGAAGTAGTCGTGGTCGGCGTCGTTCAGGCGCTTCAGGCGGCCGAGGTGCTCGGGCGGCACGAAACTCCAAAGCTCCTGGCCCGTGTCGTCGTCGAAGCAGTGCAGCAACCCGTCGTTGGCACCCACGAATATCAGCGTTTTGTCGTCGGCGGTCCCGGGAAGGTTGTCCGGGCCCAAATAGGCGACCACGGCCGGCTCGGAGTGGATGATGTCTCCGAAGCCGCCCGCGCGCACCGTATCGAACAGCGCCTGCCGCTGCGATGCGTCCACCCCGAGCAGGGTGTTGGTGATGAGCTCGTTGGCGGAGAGGAAGGCGTTGTCGGCATGGGTCAGGGTTTTGTTGGCCGACCCGGCGTAGGTGTAGACGTTGCGGGCGCCGCCGGAGTCGATCAGCAGGTTCAGGACCTCGGCCGCCCCGCCTTTCTCGACCGCCGGGCCGTCGTAGCCCAGCGACGTCCACCAGGACTGGGCGTTGTCCTTGATGAGACCGTCCGGGGTGGTCGCCTCCTGGTTGAAGACGTCGTAGAGGCGGCCCTGGTCGTTCAGCCGGTAGCGCTTGACGTTGCCGATCCAGCGTCCGCTCTGCTGGGGCTTAAAGAAGCCAAGGTAGATCTTGTCGCCGGCGTAGACCCGGTTCATGCGGCTGATGGGCACCACCGGCGCCACGTAGCAGGCGTTTTTCTCAACGATGCTCGACATGATCTGACTGAAGGACTCCTTGAGCTCGGAGTAGTTTTCGGCGGTAAAGTACTCGCCGCCGCCATTGACCGCGGTGTTATATAGCAGAGTCTGCTGCGTCTTGAACCCGATCGTATAGGTGACGATGTTCTGCTTGTCGAAGGAGGTGCCGTCCCCCATGGCCGGGTTGCAGTCCTTCTCGTAGAGATACTTGGCCACGTTGTCGAGGTAGCCGGAACCGTTTTGGCCGTTGTCGTAAGGATAGGCGAATTCGGCGGCGTCATAAGGGGCGATCGTGTCGCCGTTGATGTAGGCGCCCGACCACAGGCGGGTGTCGCGGTCCTGGGTCGGCTCGCCGTCGGTCATGATGATGATGTAGTTCTTCTGGCAGCGCTCCTGCATCGGCGACACGTATTTGCCGCCGCTGTAGGTCCCGGAGGGGAACCCGCTCGTGTTGAACCAGCTCGGCATCCCGGCATAATAGAGCCCGGCCTCGGCCAGGGTCTCGGCCAGCGGGGTCCAGCCGCTGGGCGTGGCCCCGGCCACGGCGCTCAAGAGCGCGGTCCGGTGGCTGGAGTTGTTGACGCTGTCCAGGGGCGCCACCAGCCTGCCTCCCTGATCGGGATTGAACACCATCATCCCGAAGCGCACGTTGTCGGTGGTCGCTATCAGGTCGGTCAACACCTGTTTGGCTACGCTGATCCGGCTCTGCGAATAGCCGACACCGGAGGCGATGTAGTTGAGGTAGTTGCCGATGCGCAGACGTCGGTAGGTGCTCCCGCCGCAGGCGAACGAGGTGGAATAAATGTAACCCTCGGCATAGCCCTGGCTGAGCAGGGCGGTCTTGATGCTTCCGCAGTTGATGTTGTTGATGCTGCCGGTGAAAAGGTCCCACCAGTACTGGCCGGTATAGTAATTGTAGCGCCGGTAATAAACCGCGTTGGATGAGTAGCTGCAGCTACCGCAGGTGTAGGTCGCCGACGGATTGTACGGGTCGCCTGGAACGTCTGTGGTCGCCATGCTGCCCGAGGTGTCGAAGATGATGAGCACGTTGGGCTCGATGTCCGGGTTGGTGACCGTGCCGTAGATCTCGGTGTCGTCGGCCCGCAGCGCCCCGGCGCATAGCGCGGTGGCCAGCAGGGCTGCGAGAAGATAGCGTTTCATGCGAAAGCCTCCTTGGGCTGCACGCGGCGGGGCAGCTAATACTTGTTGAAGACCTTGTAGGCCCCGATCTGGACCTGGGTGTTGCCGGTGGTCGAGGTGGCCGTGATCCCGTAGCGGCGCCTTTTAAGGCTCTCGCATTGTTCTTAAAAGTGTCTATCCCACCTAATACCAATAACACAACCATCACGATCGCGATCTTATACGCTTCCTTTCTGAACTCCACCCAA
>JAWOHH010000136.1:0-39727 GCA_046496215.1 Desulfobacterales bacterium | reverse complement strand
CAGCGTTGACCGACATGGCTTTCCAGAAGTTGGGGACGAAATCGATCTTCTTTGTGGCCATAATGTCGTCATAGACCGCTTTGACCTTTCCGGCGGCCTCCTTCTCGGAGATGGTGCGATACAAGGACATGGTGTCGACCTCCGTTCTGAAAATGGTTGCCCGCAAACGTGCTCGTGTTTTTTTCGGTTTTGACTTCAAACAGTTATCACCTATTTCAAAAAACAGGCGCTAAGTCGCATCAGGTCGCGATGTCTTGACAAACCCCATGAGCATCAGGGCCAACGCGGCCATGAGAGCGCTGGCCAGAAAGGCCCCGTCATATCTTCCGGTCGTATCCCGGATGGCGCCCGAGATCCAGTGGGTCAGGATGGCGCCTAACCCGTAAAACGGGGTCCAGGCGCCGGCGACCGTTCCTATCGCCTGACGCGGGAAGTAGTCTCCGGCGCAGGCTCCATAGATGGGGAACGTGGCGCCATAGAAGACGGCCAGGGCCGCCGTGATGGCACACAGCACGGCCCACGAGGCGCCCCCGGAAATGAGCCCGGCCAGAAGGGCCGTGATGACGGCATTGGATACCAGGATGGTGCGCTTGCGGCCGAACAGATCCGAGAGCGGCAGCACGATCAGGACCCCGGCGATTTGAAAAAGCCCGTGGATCGTCGCAAGCAGGCTTGCCTGTCCGATTGGGACATTCAATTGATTCGTGGCGTAGTCCACCATGAAGGTGGTGAAGCCGTAAAGCCCGTAGGACAACGCAAAATACGATGCACCGATGATCCAGAAGTTGCGTTCTCTGAGAATCACCTTTAGCGGCAGCCGGCCGCCGGGGGCGGAGGGCGACGAGGGCGGTGGCCCCTCCGGCCCCCACGGCCGCTTATTGCAGTCGGCCGGGTCGCTGCGCAGGGCGAGGGCGTTGGGCACCGCCAGCACCACGGCCGCCGCGCCCAAAAAATACCAGGCGTGCCGCCAGCTGAAGTGTTCCACCACCCATGGAAACACCACCCCCATGACGGCAAACCCCAGGCCGTAGCCCGTCGACAGGATCCCCAACGCCAGCCCCTTGCGCCGGATGGAGAACCAGCGCTGGACGAGCGTGATGACCGGCACCCACAGCCCGCTGGCCCCTAAACCGGCGATGCCGAAGGCGACGCATGCCGTCCAGAGGCGGTCAGCGGACCCCAAAAGCAGGGTGCCGGCGGAGAGCATCAGGAGGCAGGCGCTGATGACGAGCCGGGCCCCGAGCCGGTCGGTCAGATAGCCTGTAAACGGCGAGGCGACGATATAGGCGAACAGGTAGGAGTTGTAGATGGTGCCGCTGGCGACCCGGCTGAGCCCGAGGCCCCGGATCATTTCCGGCAGAACCACCCCGTAGCCGAGGCGTACCGAATAGTTCACAAAAATGTTCACGAAGCAGATCGCAAGCATGATCCAGGCGGGGTGAAGGCCGGCCGGATGGCTTGCGGCTTGCTCCGCCGAGGGAGTTAAGCCGATGGGTTTGCGCTCCCCCATTTTGGGTCACTTCACATTGAGGTTTTCCCCGCGCCGGGGAACGGAAACGCTGTATCCCTCCGCCGCCAGCTCCGCGGCGAAGGAGAGCGCTTGGGACTCTTCACCATGCACCAGGGCGATGCGCCCCACCTGGAGGTTGGACTGTTTCAGAAATCGCAGCATCTCATCCTTGTCCGCATGGGCGCTGAACCCGCCGATCTTCGCCACGTGGGCCTTGAGGGGATATTCCTTGTTGAAGAATTTCACCAGCGGCGGTGCGCCCTGCCTTCCGCCGGCCTCGTAGGCGGCACCCAGCTCCTCGATGCGCCGGCCGAGGGTGTTCTGCGCCATGTAGCCCACGATCAGGATGGTGTTTTTATCGCCGTGGATCTTGAACCGCAGGTGGTGCAGAATCCGGCCGGCCTCGCACATTCCTGAGGCGGCGATGATGATCTGCGGCCGATCTTGGCGGTTGAGCGCCATGGACTCCTCCACCGAGCCCACGAAACGAACCCGGTCGAAGCGGAACGGATTTTGGCCTTTGGAGAGAAATTCGGTCTGGGTGTCGCGGTCGTAGAGCTCCGGGTGCTCGGCGAAGACCCGGGTGAGATTGGTCGCCAGCGGGCTGTCCACATAGATCGGCACGTCGGGCAGGCTTCCCTCGTTGTGCAGCTCGTGCAGTACGTACAGGAGCACTTGGGTCCGGCCGAAGGCGAACGCCGGGATCAGAACAGTGCCTCCACGTTGCACCGTTTCTTTCAAAACCTGCAACAGCGTGGTCTTGAGGTCGGAGACCGGTTCATGCCGCCGCTCGCCGTAGGTGCTCTCCATGATCAGCAGGTCCAGGGTGCGGTCCTCCTCGGCAAAGGAGAGGGTGGGGTCGTTCAGAATCGGTTTGCCGAAGCGGCCCAGATCGCCGGTGAAGCCCACGCGAAGGGTGCGCCCGTTTTCCTGGAAGGTGGTGATGCTGATGGCCGAACCTATAATGTGGCCGGCGTCATAAAACGTGCAGCGGGCCCCGTCGCCGACCGTGACCGGGTGCCGGTAGGGGGTGCCATCGAAAAAACCGAGCGCTTTCTCGGCATCGGCCATGGTGTAAAGCGGTTTGATCCGCTCGATGTGCAGTTCGTCCGCCAGGCGGTTGATCGTGTCGACATTGAGCTCATGGCGCCCCTTTTTCAGAATCTTCTTGGCGGCATCCAGCCGGGTGGAGCGTTCGGTGGCTTCCATGCGAGAGACCCCGCCGTGAGACAGCGCTGCGCGAACACTCTTGTAGTTGAGGTAGTCCGCATCGGATTCTTGAATGCTAGCCGAATCCGGCAGTAGATAGCCGCAGGCCGATGCAGTGGCGCGGGTGCAGACAACCCGCCCGTTGAATCCGCCGGCGGTCAACACCGGGATTCTGCCCGAGTGGTCGATGTGGGCATGCGACAGGACGACGTTGGTGAGCAGCGCCGGGTCGAAGGGCAGGACCCGGTTTTTTTCTGCGGCCTCCCGCCTCCGCCCCTGGAAAAGCCCGCAGTCGAGCAGAATGCGGTTGTTTCCGGAGGCGATCAGGTGCATGGATCCGGTGACCTCCCGCGCGGCGCCGTAAAATGTGATCTGCATGAATAGCCTTTCCGTTTGGGGGTTAGACAAATGCTATGATAGGTAGGCAAGGATAGCCGTCATGTCAACCTGCAATTTCCAACCCTCTCCGGGAGCGCCGGCGGTTCGTTCTTGAAAATCCCTATATCTGTGAGGTATTCTGCCCGCTCGTTCGGCCCTGATGTTTTCAATCACCCAAGAGCAAAGGACCCAGTTCGCATGCGGCCACCTCCCGAAATGCTGCCGGCTGCCGTGTTGCTGGCCGGCGCCTGCCTGCTGGTAGTCTTCTACCGGGAGGTCCGGCGGCGGCGCTTGTCCGCAGAACGCCGGCGTCTGGTACCGCAGGGTGGTCGTGCCCCGGGCCGGGAGGTCCTGGCTGAAATCGATCGCATCAACCAGGAGGTCGGTGATTTCACCCATGGCAGTCTCGCCTTCCTGGTCTTGTTCGTTGGGGTGATTGTGGCGACCGCGGCGTTCGGAGACCCAACGGCCCGCTCGGAATCCGCGGCCGTGTCGGGCGCCGTGGGCGTCGTCCTCTTCAGCATCGCCTTGACCCGCCTCTTGCGGCTGACAAGGGTTTGCAAGGACCTGAAGCGGCGCTACGACGGGCGCATCGAGGTCGTGCGGGCGTTGAATGCGCTGGAATCCGAGGGGTTCCGTCTGTATCACGATCTGCGCGGCGAGAAATTCAGCATTCACCACGTGGCGGTGGGCGAACGCGGGGTTTTTGCGGTCGAGACCGCCTCCGGCGTCAAGGCCCCCAAATCCGGGCGTGTCGAGGATGCCACGGTGGCTTATAACGGGCACTCGCTTTTTTTCCCGCGCTGGACAGATGATCAAACCATCCGGCGTGCCGAAGAGCGCGCACAGTGGCTCTCGGAGCGTCTTGAACACGCCATCGGCGAGCCGGTGGCCGTTCGGGCCGTGGTGGCCTTACCGGGGTGGTTCGTCAAGCGAACCACCCCCGAGGGGATCCCGGTGGTTCACCCCGGCCAGGTGGCATCGCTTTTCAGGCACATCAAGCCGCGGCCCCTTTCCAGCGAAACGTGCAGCCGGATTGCGCATCACCTCGACCAGGCCACCCGTTGACCCGAACTTCTCGGCGCGCCGCTTCACCAGCCGCAAGGTTTGAGAATTTTCACCGAAAGCTCGGGTCAAACCCGCCGTACAAAGGAACTGCGCGTCATCCCGGCCCCCACCGAGTCAAACAGGATCAGACGAGCGTCCCGGAGTCTTTCCGGATTCTGATTGACAGGGTATCCCTGGATGATGTCGGGCTGAAGGGCCCCGCGTGCCAGATCGTGGGGCAGGCGCTGCATGCAGACAACCGAGCAGTTGCCGCGCACGTGGATATTGGTCGCCATTTTTTCAGCCAGGAACCGTGCGACGGTTTCGCGGTCGGCCGGTTTGCCGTCCGCCAACACCTGCTCGAGCGTCAGAGGGAGCATCGCGAAGTTCGCCTGGTGCTCGATCAGCAGGTCGATGTCGTGCAGCGAGAGGTTGTGGGGGCCCAACAGGGCCGAAAGATGGGCCTTGGCCCCTCGGGTGGCGTAGAGGAACACCCCCTTCCCGTCCATGGTGCCATAGACATCGTCCTGCTCGAATTTCGCCTCGATGAAGCTCGCAAAGCATCCGTGGGTGCGGGTCAGCGTGCCGATGACCCCCTTGGTCGGAGCCGATCGCGCTGCGGGCGAGGCTTCGATCAGGCTGAGGCGGACCTGCTCCCCCGGCTTGAGGAACACAGCCGCGATCCGGCGGTAGGTGCCCGAGGCGGTGTAGGCGCGGGCGATCCGCTGCACGGTGCGCGGGTCGCCCCCGGCTGTCATCAGGTCGTAGGCAAAACCGGCTCCATGGACCTCGTAGATCTCTAAGGCCGAACGGAAATTCCGGAAGGCCCCGGCGGCCGCCTCTTGCGGAAACAGGTGCTGCATCAGCGCATGCTGAACCCGGGCGGCGGTGGCCGGGACGCGGCATTCGACCCGGCCCAGTTGATTGTCGACCAGGATGCCGTCGACCCGGGCCTCGAGCGCCCACGGCAAAAGCCCGGCGGCGATGGCGGCAATGAAATCGTCGCCGGCCTCGAGCGCCGTTTCGGCCACCACGCGGCCGGACATAGCCCCTCCGGCGAGCCCGCCGACTTCGAGCGCGGTGGCCATGGCGTCATCGCCGAAGATGATGTGGCTCGTGTCATGGGGTTGGAACGCTTTTGCGCGGTGGATGTTTTCGGCGCCGACAATCACGGCGATGTCTCCGCTCTGAAGCCCGCCGGAGAGCGCCAGCATGTTCAAAAGTTCCACGCTCACATTGAAACCGGGGCAGCCGGCATAAAGGTCCATTACCAACGCTTCCGGACAGAGGTCCCGGATGCGCTCGTGCAGGTAGAGGCTGGTGGGGCCGGGGTCGCGCTTGTCTTCGCCCACGTTCGTGGCGGCAATCAGGGCCCGGATGCGGCCCGGGTCGATCCCGGAAGTGTCGAGAAGGTCCTGGAAGGCGATGAGGCCGATACGCGCATCCACGGGGGCCGCCACGCGGGTGCGCACGCCGATCCGCTCTTCGATGGTCTGCCCGGTGACCGGGATGCCGCCCTTGAAGACCATGCCTTTGTTCTCGTAGATCGAATTATCCACGAGCGTGCCGCCGTTCCAGGCGCCCTGGGCGATGATATCCAGCACGAAATCCGCTGCCGCCATTTCTATCCCCCCGTTAGACGTTGAAACGGAAATTGATGATATCGCCGTCTTTGACCTCGTAGGTCTTTCCTTCGAGGCGAAACGTGCCTCGGCGGCGCGCCTCGGCCGTCGAGCCGGCTGCCATCAGATCTCCATAGGCGATCACCTCCGCCCGGATGAACCCCTTCTGGAAGTCGGTGTGGATGACGCCGGCGGCCTCGACGGCCGGGGTGCCCCGGCGGATCGTCCACGCCCGCACCTCGTCGCTGCCCACGGTAAAGAATGAGGCGAGCCCCAGCACCTCATAGGACAAGCGGATCATGAGGTCCATGGCGGAGGCCTCGATCCCGTATTCGGCCATGAAGCCGCCGACCTCGTCGGAGCCCATGCGCGACAGCTCCTGCTCCAGTTTGCCGCGCAGGACCAGGCAGCGCTCCCGAGAGGCCGTCTCGCCAATTTCCGGTTGCCGAGGGTCGTCTTCGTCGTTGTTGAATACCACCAGGACCGGTTTGGCCGAGAGCAGCGTGAACCCCTTGAGGGTTTTGGAGTTCGCAAGCTCCGGGCGGTGCCGCAGAGGGGTCTCCGCCTCCAGCAGGCTGCGGCTTTCGGTCAGCTGCTGGCGTTCCTCCGCCGTCATCTTCTTGCCACGGCGCTGATCGAGTTCGATCCGCTCGAGGCGCTTTTCCACCTGCACCAGGTCCGTTAGGATGAGCTCCTGGTCGAGCGCCTGAAAGTCCTGCAGCGGCCGTCGTTCCGCCCCATGGTTGCGGACCACGTGGATCAGCGCATCGCATTCTTTCACGGCCAGCCACGGGTTTTGATCCCTTTTGGCGCCTCCGGTCCCGGGCAGCAAATATTCCACCTGGGCATAGATCGTCTTGCGCGGCTCGAACATTCGGCTGAGGGCATCGACGCGTTCATCGGGGACCCGGACCACGGCGATATGGTCCTCGCTGCGCGAGGCCGGATCGGCTCCCTGCCGCGTCAGCGTTTCAAAAATCGTCGAACGCCCGGCCAGGGGCAGCCCGATGATTCCCAGTTTCATCTGCACGATCCTCTCATTTTCGCCCGGGCAGGATGTTTCTGAGAAGGCTGCCGGGGGTTTCCGATGTTGAACGCTCGCCCCCTTCACCCGGTGCGAGCAGCCTGCGCTTCAACTGCTCTTTGGCCATGGCTTCGAGGTCGGGGCGGAATGCGGGATTGGAAAAACTGCCCGACACTAAAATAGGAACCGACAACCCGGTGCGCTCTTTGTCGTCGCCTTGGCCTTTGATGGTGCCGACGAGCTTGGGCTCCACCTTGAAATCCAAAACCTCGCGGACGAGATCGGCGCTTCCGGCGGCTTGCAGCCTCAGCAGTGGGGAGCGCAGCAGCGCCTCAGGCGTCCTGAACACCCCGTTTTGGATGGTGAACGGCACGGCAAGTTCGGAAAAATCCGTGCGCGGCTTGGAGCCGGAGGGGTTCTGGCCGGCGAATGCCGTCTTGACGTTGCGGACCATGCCGGCCAGATCGACCCCCACGATGGCCCCGTCCGATAAATCGAGACTGCCCCTGCCGTTCAGCGTCTGCTTGATGCGGGCCGGGTCCTCTCCGGTCATCGACAGGTTAATGCGTGCGTTGGCGGTGCCTTCGATGAAATCCTTGCTGGCCAGGTCCTTCAGCAGGGGATTTGCCTGCACGTTGTCGATGCTGAATTGGACCTCGGTGACCGGTTTCGCTCCTCTGACGTTCACGGATGTTTTTCCGGTCGCTTTGCCCTGATAGAGCTTTAAATCGAAGGGGTCCACGGCGATCATGCCGTCCCGGGCCGTGACCTTCAGGGCCACATCTTCGAGCTTAGCCTTGCCGACAACGAGTCGGCCGATCTTGGCCGAACCATCCATGATCAACGTGCGCAGCGGGCCGTAATCCGTTTTCGAGCCGGCGGCAGCCGCCGGTGCTTCCGATGGGGAGCCGGGCCCCTTGGGTTCGGCCGGCGGAGGCAGGTAGCGGTCGATGTTGATCTCATCTAAAGTGAGGCTGAAGGCCAGATTGGGCCTCGAGAACTCCTTCGCGGTCAGGCTGAGGTTCAGCTTGGATTGGTCCAGTTCCAAAACGGCGTCGCTGAAACTGACGACGTCGGCGCCAGCCTTGACCGTTGCCTTCACGGCCAGCCGCTCCAGCGTCTTCGGGTCGGCGGTCGGCGGAGGGCTCTGGCCGAACTCGGCCATCAGCTTGCGAGGAGAGAATTCCGCTACGTCGACCGTGAGGTCGGCACGGGGCCCGGCCAGCAGGTTCTCCAGGAATCCCTTGACCCGCAGCTTGAACTGGCCGGCGGCCTCCACGGTGGCCTCTACAGGCACCTGCCCCTTGCCGAGGTTCTGTCCCACGGGGCCGATACGCCCCCGCGCCGAGATCGGTTTCTGGTTGAATGCGGCGTTCATGGATATTTGCACGGGGCGGTCGAGGGACACATCCTTCAGGCTCAAATCGACATCGGAGAGGTCGTGACGGGTTCCGGCTTTGTGGTCGATCAGAACGATGCTCCCGCCGACAAGGCTCAACTCCTCGACCGCCAGGGATTGAATCGGCTGCTTGGTGCGAGCGGGGGCAGGCGAGTCGGGTTTGGATTGCGTTGCCGCTTTGGGGCCGAAGTCATAGTTCACCCGGCCGTCCTTGTCGGTGACCAGAAAAGCCCGAGGTCCGGAAACCACCAAACGGTTGACTTGGACCTCACGGGAGAGCAGGGGCAGCAGTTTTACACGTACGTCGAACGTCTCGACGGTCAGGAAATCCGGCTCTGCAAAACCGACCGGATTTCCCAACCGCAGGTCTGAAAACGAAACACCGACCCAGGGAAAAAGCGAAAGGCTGACATCATTGCCCACCGAAAAGCGGCGCCCGCTGGCTTCGGAAACCATTTTTTCCAGCGGTTCGCGGTAGTGCCTGGCATCGATAAACCGCGGAAGGATCAGAAGGGCGGCGATGATGATCACCGCCAGGCAAACGACGGCTAAACCCACCCACTTCAGAACGGTTTTCATACTTTTCTCCGTTTCGGCGCGAGGCCCCTTCCGCCCCTTCCGGTTTCGACGTTTATTACCCCGACAATCCGATGATCGCAAGCGCCTGGCCACTATGCGGTTTCGCCGCTGCGGCGCATGCGGCGCGCGTTTCCAGAGTCCGTATGGCCGATGCTAAGCACCCGATCGCTGCCGTTCAATGTGGTGCGGGGCGTTTGAACGGAGCTTGGTGCCACCTTGGGATCAATATATTGGGGTCAATCGCCGATTGACACACAACTGCAAGCGTGGTAGCCTGTCTCCATTATGTGTCCGCGCGAAAGGAGAAGCTCTCCATGATGACCATCGAGAGATTGCACGACCTCTTTGAATCCCACTCCGGCAGCACCATATTGAATTTCGAAGGCAAGTGCCACGACTGCAAAAAAGAGGTGAACGTCATGGTGGCTCTGGGCCCGGAGGGGTTTGCCATCAGCGGCGGAGCGCTATTCGAGCCGGAACCCGACAAGTTCTACACCAAGTGCGACGATTGCTACCGCACGGCCCCCAGGCTGTCCGGCTACCGGAAGTGCGAGGTCTACAGCCGAGTGGTCGGGTATCTCCGGCCCGTGTCCCAGTGGAACGAGGGCAAGCAGGCGGAGTTCGCCGACCGGAAACACTACCGGGTGTAACGGCGAAGCGGACGCGCCCTTCGCCGGGCTATCCCAGCGGCGCGGCGTTTGACGTGTTCAGCAACAAGCGAGGGGTCCCCGGGTTTAAGGGTCGACCGTCGAAGGGTGTCCGATTATTTTTGGCGCCCGGCGAGGGCGCTCTGAAGCTTTTCGGCCAACGCGCCAAACGATCCCTTGGCTGCCGGGGAGAAGCTCTGCCAGTCGCCCTCTTCGCCGGCGTTGGCCGGGACCAATGAGATCCGGCGTTTCGGCACGTTGACTTCCTCCACCGCCACCGAGACGGTTTCACCCTCCCGGATTTTTTCGAGCGCCGCGGCCGACGATGATCTCCGAATGCTCCCCAAGGGCAGCAGGCCGGTGATGCCCGGAGCCAGGCGCACAAAAATGCCGAACTTCTCACGTTTCTCGACGACGCCTTCCACGCGCTTGCCGGCCGGGAAACGCTCGATGACTTCGGCCCACGGGTCGCCTTCGGCCTCTTTCAAGCTCAACGCGATGCGCCGCTTTTCCAGGTCCACGGCCTTCACCGCCACTGTGACCGTATCCCCCGGCTTCACCACCTCTTCCACTTTGAGCACCCGGCGCGTGTAGCTCATCTCACTGATGTGGATCAACCCCTCGAGCCCCGGGGCGACTTCGACGAAAGCGCCGAAGTTCATGCAGCGGGTGACACGGCCTTTGACCACATCGCCCTGCCGCAGCTTCTCCTCCACGCTGAGCCAGGGGTCCTCTTCGAGCTGGCGGATGGACAACCCGATCTTGGCCGGCTTGTCCGCCGCAGCCGGCTCGATTCCCAGCACCTTGACACGCACTCGATCTCCAGGCGAGAGAACCTCTTCGGGGAGCGCCGTTCTGGAGTAGCTGATTTCGGACACATGCACCATGCCCTCCACCCCTGGGGCGAGCGACACAAACGCGCCGTAGGGCATCAGCCGAGTGACTTTGCCATCGAGCACATCGCCGGAGTTGAGAGCTGCCATGAACTGTTTTTTAAGAGCCTCCAACTCCCGGCTCAGCAGGCTGCGCCGGGAGACCACGATGTTGCGGCCCTTGTCCTCGAGACGGGTGACCAGAAACTGATAGGTGGCGCCCACATGGGCGGAGGGATCCTGAACCGGTGCGATGTCGATCTGGCTGATGGGGCAGAAGGCCCGCCGCTGCATGATGTCGACGATAAATCCCCCCTTGCACGGCTCTTTGACTTTGCCCTCCACCGGGGCTTTTTTCTGATAGGCCTCGCGCAGGGCCTGGGCCCCGCCGGCGCCGGAGACGGCTCGGGAGAGCCGGATTTCGTTTTCGCCCACCGCCGCCACGTAAAGTTCGAGCTCGTCGCCCTCGTTGAGGTTGAGGTTCCGGTCGGCATCGAGGAGCTCCTCTTTGTCGACAACAGCATCGATCTTGGTCCCGGTGTCGACAAAGACCGAGTCCTTGCCGATCGAAACGATCCGGCCCTTGACCCGGTCGCCGATGCGGACTTCGGCGGTCTTTTCCCCACCATACGCATCGAGCATAGCGGCAAAGTTTTCTTCGGTTGCTGGTTCGGTCTGTTGGTCGGTCATGACACCTGTGCCTCCCCTGGAGATGATCGGGCAGCGATCGAGTGCCCGCAGCGCCTACTTAGCAGCCCTGGCGGCCGGTTTCAAGGCGAAACGAAGGGCGGCCCCGCGGGGTCCTCACGCATCTGCCGAACGCCTGCTCGAGCGAGCTCAGCGGAATGCCCGGGTCAAATGTAGCGGGTGAGGCGGCCGAGGTACTTCAGGTAGGCTTGGTCGGCTCCGAACGTGTTCACGATCCATAGATTATACATCTTGTCGATCGGCAGGCCGTGTTTCTGGGGGTAAGCAGCCGGATAGACCAATGCCACCATCTCATCCAGCCCGGCCGTTTGGGATGCCAGGCGCAGGGATCGAATCAAGATGTCCGGGGCAAGGCCCTCGGCGTCCGTGATGATTGCCTGCAGGCAGGTCGTGAGGTCCGAAAGGTTCAGTCCGATTTCAGAAACGTTCACAATGATGAAGGCCTTCAGACGTCGACGGTAGCTCAATGCGAGCAGTCGCCGATCCCGCTTCAACCCGGCCCGCCGGTAGTCCTCGGACAAGCTGTCCATTCTCCAGCCGGCCGGCTCGAGGTCCAGCGCCTTCAGCATCAACCCGCCGGAGCTTTCGCTGTAGTAATCGTTAAGGTCGACCACATCCCTGTCGACCACCGGCATCAGCTGCCAGCCGGCCGGCAGCGCTTTTTTCGTCAGCGGAAGGTGGCTGAGACTCATGTAGGCGAACGGGTCGATCGAACACATTTTGGGGTCCTTCAGATGCTGGGTGAACCCGCCGAACACCCGGTGTGGGAACCTGTTCTGCGGCCGGTAATAGCAGGCGAGGTGATCCATATGCAGACTGCGAAAACGCAGCGTGTCGTGGGTGAAGCGGCTGATTTGATCCAGCACCCGCAGGCCCGCCTTGTTGAGGGCGGTCTTGCGGGCGGCGTGATGGTGGATCAGCCATGTGTTCTGCCAGAATCGGATCATCGCCACGTGACCGAGAATGACGCCGTTGTCCTGGTAGACAAAATGGCGGGCGATCTGCGGGTTGCGGGTGTAAAGCTTTTCGTAGGTGTCTTTGATCTCCTTTTTTTTCTTGTGGATCAGGGCGTATTTTTCGGGGTAGATGAAACCGGTCTCAAACAGGAAATCCCACAGCGCCTCCAAGTCGAGTTCGTTGCAGATGTAGGCGTTGCGGTCTTTGCTTTGATGCAGCATCGCCAGCAGTTTCACGTGGTCCTGGGCCGGCATGTCCATGAGGGCCAGACCGCAGCGGACGATGCGGGAACCGGCCTTCCGCTGCAGAAGGTTGCGGGACACGACCTGAACGCTGCACGTAAGCTTGAAGCTGTTGGCGAACCACAGCTCGACTTCGGGCAGGATGAGGCCCGGCATCAGAACCGCGGCGTGCTCGTCCTCTTCGACGGCGAACCCGGACCCGGAAAGATCGATCACCTTGAGGTCAACGCGTCGGCCCGTGAGGGGGTGCCTAAGTACGAGATTGGGCGATGGGGTCAGCTCTTGCCGCTGGCTTCGAATTTCAGCTTTCTGGAAGCGATGGATCTCCTGCTTGATCGGCTCCAGGACATAGTTGCGGACGGATTCGCCCTGGGTGCTGCGGGTGATCTTACAGTCTCCGGAGAAAAGGGTCGCAGTCCCGTCGTTGAAGACCATGTTCAACGGCAGCTTGGGGTCGATCCACTCGAAGCGCTGGGGGGGAGGGGCGTTGAGTTCCACCCGAAACGAGAAAGCGTTGAAATCAAGCAGCCGCCCCTGGAACTCGAAGGCGTTTTGGAGGGCACGTACCGAGATGTTCCGGCAGGCTTGCCGCTCGACTTTGCGGTGGCTGATTTCGCGGCCGACGGCGGGTAGTTCCAGCCGCACCCTTTCCGCGTCGATGGCGACCACCGCAGGGACCGCATGGACAAAGCGCCTGCCGCGGGGGACCAGGATGTAATCGAGGTCGAAGGATTGGAGCACCGCACTCATTTCAGCGGGATGCGCCCAGCGGCACTCCAACTGGCTGCCGAAGCAGGGTTGCGGTATGGCGGAGATGAGCAGGCGGCGATCATAGCGCCGGTGGACGAAGTGGATCTGGATGCAATCGTCTTGGAAGTGAATGAAGTTAAGGCGATTGATGAGAAGCTCCCTTGAGACTTTGTGGTCGGCATCCGGGGAAGGTTTGTCCGAGGGGCTGTCCGGGGTGGCGCGCAGCAGATTTTTTTCTTCGGCCGTGACCCCGGCGATGGCATGGACGCCCGTTGCCGGAGCCCCGGCCCCTGCGTTTTCGGATGGGGTCTGAGAACCCACAGCAACCAGTGGCGGTCTGCTGTTTTCCATGACAAGCGCCTCGTCTCTGGCCCGTTTGCCGCGGTCGTCTCGGTCGGGCGGCGGAAGCGACAAATCCCTTTTGCAGACGCGGGTCGTCCGACCACGAATCTACACAAATAGGGACACAGAAAGAAACATTACAGCGTCGACATTACACCGGCTTTCTAAGCAATGCAAGTAATTGGGAAAAAATCGATCCCCCATGTTGAATCGGCTCTTCGCTTGGCATATATTCTCACAAAGCATGGAAGAACCACCCAACCTCAGGAAACCACAGCAAAGGAACGACGAAATGGGCAATCAAGTCAAAACAACTCTGCTGCTTGGGCTTCTGACCGCTTTGATTGTGCTGATCGGCAACTGGCTGGGCGGGAATCAGGGGATGATCATTGCGCTGCTGGTGGCGGCCGGCATGAATTTTTTCAGCTACTGGTATTCGGACAAGCTGGTTCTCAAAATGTACCGCGCCCGGGAGGTGGGGC
Source organism: Desulfobacterales bacterium (assembly GCA_046496215.1). Taxonomy (GTDB): domain Bacteria; phylum Desulfobacterota; class Desulfobacteria; order Desulfobacterales; family SpSt-501; genus SpSt-501. Next base: position 25,959 of record JAWOHH010000136.1, on the reverse strand, counting down.
CGCAGGAGTCCCCCGAGCTTTACGGGATGGTGCAGTCCCTTTGCCGCCGGGCCGGTTTGCCCATGCCGAAGGTCTACGTCATCCCCCAGGAAGCGCCGAATGCCTTTGCCACCGGGCGCGACCCGCAGCACGCGGCGGTGGCGGTCACCGAAGGGCTGCTCAAACTCATGGGTCGGGATGAGTTGACCGGAGTTCTGGCGCACGAGTTGGCCCACGTCCGCAATCGCGACATCCTGATCGGCAGCATTGCGGCAACCATGGCCGGCGCCATCATGATCCTGGCCAACATGGCGCGCTGGTCGGCGATTTTCGGCGGCGGCCACCGCAACAGCGGGCAGAACAGCGGGGGAGGGTTGGCGATGATCGCAACGGCCGTCATTGCCCCGATGGCGGCAATGCTGATCCAAATGGCGATATCCCGTTCACGGGAATTCATGGCCGATGCCGCCGGTGCATCCTTTGCGGGCAGCCCGTTGGGGCTGGCGAGTGCTTTGGAAAAACTGGGGGTTTACTCCAAGCGCCTACCGATGGAAGCGAGCCCGGCGACGGCGCACATGTTCATTGTCAACCCGCTCTCGGGCCGCAGCCTGATGAGCCTGTTTTCGACCCATCCCCCGCTGGAGGAGCGCATCTCCCGCCTGCGCGGTACCGGCGTTCAGGGCACCCGCCCCTCTTCGGGTTCGGGGCACGGCACCCCACGGGATCAGGCCCGGACGGTGTGGGAGCGGCTCTCGGGCAAACCGTAGGCACGGCTAGTGCTCAAGCAGGCCCTCTTTTTTTAGCCTGCATTCATCGGGTTTTGCGTCTCGGCAGAGGCTGCATCGCTCATCGCTGCAACGCAGGCAGCCGAAGCAATCCCGGCAAGGGTGTTTCTTGGAACCCTCCGGGCAGGCCTCCGGAACATAGACCTCGCCGCTCAGACCTGGGATTCTGACAAAAGCCACCTTCCCGATTCTCCCTCTTCCCTGCCGGATTGATAATGCAGGCATGGTCGTACGCAAGGGGCGGCAGTCTATAGTGATGGCGTTCGCTGCTGTCTTAGCAGGTTTTCCGGCAGAGCGCATTCCAGGGCTGCCTTGCGCGATTCCACATAGTGCGCGGCCGCCAGTGCCGCGGTGCATCCGTCCGCGGCCGACAGCACGATCTGGCGTGCGTACTTTTCGCGCAGATCGCCGATCACGTAAATTCCCGGAAGGGCCGTGGCGCATTTCTCATCGGTCACGACATAACCATCGGCGTTTTTCCTGATCCCGGCCGGTACCAGACGGTTGTTCGGCTCGAACCCGATGAAGATGAACAAACCGTCGGTGGGAAGTTCGGAGGGGGCTCCGGTCCGGGTGTCTTGGAGTTTAACGGCGGTGACGCCGTTCGAATCCGCGTCAATGGCCGTTACCACCGAATTCCAGCGGAATTCGATCCGGCACTCGGCTTTGGCCCTCTGCTGGAGAAGGGCTCCGGCTCGCAGCTGGTCGCGCCGGTGGATCACGACGACCTTCGTGGCGAGCTTGGCCAGGTAGAGGGACTCTTCGACGGCCGAGTCGCCCCCGCCCACCACGGCAACGTTTTTATTGCGGAAAAAGAATCCGTCGCAGACGGCGCAATAGGAGACGCCCCGGCCGTAGAGCTCCTTTTCGCCGGGCACGCCCAGTTTGCGAGGGCTGCCGCCGGTGGCCAGAATGACGGCGTGCGCTTTGATGCAGTCGCCGCCGGCCAGTTGCACTGTATGGCAGTCCAACCCGGGCTCGACGGATATAACCTCCTCCGAGCGGACCTCCAAGCCGTAGGACCCGGCATGATTGAGCATTTTCATCGAAAGTTCGGATCCGCCGATGCGCTCGTCCCCGGGCCAGTTCTCCACGGCATCCGACAGGTTCACCTGACCCCCGGGCGCCGCCATCTCCACCAGCACGGTCTTGAGTGCGGCCCGCATGGCATAGATCCCGGCGGTCAGCCCCCCGGGGCCGCCGCCGATGATGATCAGATCGTACAGATCGGAGCAGTCCATGACGCCCTCTTTTCTATTCCACTTCGGTGGCCAGACGGGTCGTGTATTCCTCGAAGGACTGCATGAGGGCGCAGCTATTAACGCCGGGTTTGCCTTCGCCGATGGTCTCCTTGTCCACTTGCACGATGGGGACGATCTTGCGGTTGGAGGAGGTGATAAACGCCTCGTCGGCGGAAGATAGCTCCGCACGGGTGATTTCGCGAATCTGGACCGGGAATCGGTTCTCGGCCAACCCCAGGACCTTCTGGCGCGTGATACCGTGCAGAATATTCTCCCCCGGGGTAACAAGCGTGTTTCCCTTGAAGATAAACAGATTGCTGGTGGTGCCTTCGCGGACCCGGCCCAAGGAATCCATATAGACAACCTCTATGGCCCCCTTGCGGCGGGCCTCTGACAAGACCATGATCGCGCGGGTGTAATCGATGCTCTTGGCTGCGGGAATCGTGCGGTTGTGGGTCGCGGTGATGATCTTTGCGCCTTCCGTGTACCACGCCGGCGGGTACACGTTGACCGGGGCGACCATGATCGCCATCCGCGCCTTGCCTTGGGGAGTGATAAAATCAGCGCTGGGGCCGCCCGTGACCAGGATACGGACATTCGACTCCACCGGCGGATTGCGACGGAGGGTCTCCAGAACGAGTTCCCTGATTTCGGTTTCGGTCCAGGGAAGCTCGATGCCGATCTCCCGCGCCGAGCGGAATAAACGCCCCACATGGTCCTTTATGAAAATAACCTTCCCGTGGTAGGTGCGCATGAAGTCGAAGCACCCGTAGCCTCTCAGCAGGCCGAGGTCATTAATCGGGAAAACCGCCTCCGAATCCGCAACGAACCTACCATCGACGTAATACACATTCGCCATAGACCCTAATTTCCTCACTTTCTGATGGGGTTTACACGGATTGTCACTATAAACTTTTCCCGTAGGGCTGGCAAGCACAGAATGGCCGGATCAGCAACCTCTGCGGGCCGGGGAAGCCCGAAAACCCGCATGCCCTGGTTGGAGCCTCTATCCGCGGGCGGGTTCGGTGATACGCCTGGGATATTCACCTCTAAAGAGATTCCGTCAACAGGCCGATATCAAGATCGACGCGGCGTCTCCGCCCTGCAACGTGTTCGTTGAGCCCTGGGTGACCTCCGACCGCGGTGATGTCTAAAACCCTTTATGCAGAGGACCGATCCTGTGACGTCTCAAACGAATGCTGCTCCGGCCGCCGAAAGACCGGCCCGCAGCGGCGGCAATTCCACGCCGCACACCATCGTCGAGGTGCTGATGGGCGCCGGCCACCTGAGCCGCGATCAACTGGCCTATGCCCAGCGGGTGCAGGCCAAGCTCGAGGCTCCCCGCCCGATTCTCGAGGTGCTGAAGGACCTGAAGCTCATTTCCGATGACCAAATCAAGGCGGCGGTTCGCAAAAACCCCTCCCCCATGGGCTTGGGGGACCTTCTGGTTGAGCTCGGCCGGATCCGCGAGGATGATCTGCGCGTGGCCCTTACGATTCAAGCGGAGCGGGAGCCGGGCAAACGCTTGGGCGAAATTCTGCTCGCGCGCCGCCTGATCGACGAGCGCTCCCTGATCGAGGTGCTCTCGCTGCAGATGGGCTTCCCCTACGTCGAGCCCGATTTCGCAGAGATCGACCCGCGGTTGTTTTTGAAGGTCCCGGCCAAATGGTACGAAACCCACCACTTCGTGCCCGTCCGCATGGACGACGGCAAGCCGCTGATCGCCTTTTCCGACCCCTTGGAAAAAGCCGACCTCGATGCGGCACAGGAGGTGTTCGGCCCGGCATTCACCACCGCCATCGCCCGCCAGAGCTCCATCGACCGGGCGATCAAACGCGCCCAGCGCAGCAAACAGCGCGAGCGCATCTCGCCCTCGGACGAGGGCTCGATCATTGCGCTGGTTGACAGCATCATCCAGGCCGCGATCGAACGCAAGGCAAGCGACATCCATATCGAGCCCTTGAAGGAGCACACCCGAGTGCGGTTCCGCCAGGACGGCGTGCTCATTCACTACGATGACTTCCCCGCCGCCCTGCACGGCGCCATGACCAATCGCCTGAAGGTCATGTGCGATGTGGACATCACCGAGAAGCGGCGGCATCAGGGGGGGCGCTTCTTCGTTGATAAGGGGGACAGCCAGCTCGATCTGCGTGCGTCCTTCTATGTTACGGTCCATGGCGAGAAAATCGTCATGCGACTGCTGAACCGCCAAGGTCTTCTGATCCACATTGAAGACGTCGGCATGGCGCCGCGCATGCTCGAACGATTCAAGGAGGAGGCTCTCTATCTGCCGAGCGGCGTCATCCTCATCACCGGCCCGACCGGGTCGGGCAAGACCACGACGGTTTACAGCTGCATCAACCACATCAACGACCCGCAGACCAGCATCGTCACGGCCGAGGAGCCGGTCGAGTACGTGATCGACGGCATCTCGCAGTGCTCGATCAATCCGCGGATCCAATTGACCTTCGAGGAAACCCTGCGGCATATCGTGCGCCAGGACCCGGACGTGATCGTCATCGGCGAAATCCGTGACAACTTTTCGGCGGAGGTGGCGGTCCAGGCGGCCCTGACCGGTCACAAGGTGATCACCACCTTTCACACCGAGGACACCATCGGCGGGCTGGTGCGCCTGCTCAACATGAACATCGAGGCCTTCCTGATCTCATCGACCGTGGTGAGCGTCATGGCGCAGCGGCTTCTACGAAAAGTTTGCAGCGATTGCGCCGCCCCCTACCGCCCCACCCCGCTGGATCTCCAGCGCCTCGGCTACGGCCCGGCGGACATCGCCCATGGCCGGTTCCAGAAGGGCCAGGGCTGCGCGCAGTGTCAGTACACGGGATATCGCGGCCGGGTGGGCGTCTTCGAGCTCTTGATCCTGAACGAAGACATCCGCAACGCCATCATCGAATACAAGACCAGCCAGGACATCCGTCGCATCAGCATCGAGGCCACCGGTCTCACGACACTCCTGGAAGACGGGATCGTCAAGGCCGCCGCCGGCGTGACCACCATCGGCGAACTGCTGCGCTGCCTGCCCCGGCTGCAAAGGCCTCGGCCGCTGCCCGAGCTGCAGCGCCTGCTGGAGGTGTAAGCATGGGATCCGCGCCCTCATTCATCGAGATCGTCGAAAACCGCATCGCCGCCAACAAGGTGCGGCTGCCGGTATTCAACACCACGGCCGCGCGGGTCCAGCAGGAGATCGGCCGGGAGGAGCCGGACCTGCGCCTGATCGAAAAGCTCATTGTCAGCGACCAGGCCCTGACCGCCGAGGTGCTGCGGTTCTCGAACTCTTCTTTCTACAAGGGGCTCACCCAGGTGTCCACGGTGCGCAATGCCATTGTGCGCCTGGGAATCAACGAGGTTTCCAATATCGTCATGATGGTGGCGCATGAAAACCAGTTTCGGTCCAAGGACCCCTTTTTGAACGGCGTCATGCGCAAACTTTGGGCCCATGCCCTCGCCACCGCCATGGCCGCCCATTGGCTGGCGCGGCACTGCGGGCTGCACGGGATCGCCCACGAAGCGTTTTTTGCCGGGTTGCTGCACGATGTGGGGAAGCTCTTCATCCTGACCGTGATCGACGACATTCAGCAATCGGAGGAACTCCCGGTCAAGCCCTCCGCCTCCCTGCTGGCGGAGGCCATGGATGACCTGCACACGACCCATGGCTATGCCCTCATGCACCACTGGAACCTGCCGGAAAAGTACAGCCGGGTGGTGCGCGACCACCATGCGGAAACCCTGGAGGCCGAAAATTACCTGATGCTGACCGTGCGTCTGGCAAACCAAGCATGCTGCAAAATGGGGATCGGCTTGCGCCATGACGCTGCGATGGTGCTGGCCGCCACGGCCGAAGCGGGCGAACTGCACCTCACGGACATCGACATCGCCAAGTTGGAAATCATGCTGGAGGACTCGCAGGCTTACAGCATGAGAGCGGCGCAGGCCCCGAAATGAACGGGCGATTGATGGGGGACGAAGGGCGATCCGCTTGCGGCCGGGGTATCGGTCCGATGCGGCGCTGGCCGGCGGACACCGCCTGCAGTCCGGTGAAATCAGATGCGTGAGGCTCTGCAATCTCCCGCGGGCGCAGCACGGGTCGAGGCCCGGGTCTGGGTCGTATCCGAGGCGAGCCCGGTTCGGCTGGACCCGGCATCCTTCGACCCCGAAGCCGACCGAGGCCAGGTCAAGGAGTACCGGGTTTCGGAGATCGGCCGGTATCTCATTCACCCCGGCCCGGTTGAAATCCGCAAGCGTCTGGTCGGCTGCGAGATCCACCCGTCGCGGCGTGCTCCGATTCGCTGGCTGCACCGGGTGCAGAACAGGCTGCGCCGCGGCGCCCCGCGCAAACCCTCCGAGATCATCCTTTCCGGTCTCAAGTTGAAGGTGCCTGCGGTGAAAGACCCGGAATTCGAGTCCCACCTCCGGCGCCTGGCCGACGAGTTGCGCGGGTTCGATCCCTTTGTGAAAAAAATCGCCCGCCTCAAAACGGCAAAAATCGGACACCTCATCGGTATTTGCGAGGACATCGGCGGCGGGTATTCCTACCTGAAACTGCAGGGGTCCCTCGAGGAGAAATTCCGCTACCTCACCGCCCATGTCGGGCGGGAGGTCCGGGTCACCCTGCATCGCGCGCATCTGTCCGAGGGTCTGTTCGATCTGCGCGGCTTCCCGCCGGCCGCCTTCAACCCGGCCAACGCCTTTCGGCTGGTGAGCTACACCCGGAACGGGGAGCCGGCGGCCTGTGTTCTGAATGCGGTGGGCAATGTGGACTTCCGTCTGTCCGACCCGTTGACAGTGAGATATCTCAGCCTTCTCGAACACACGCTGGCCGTCAACCCGGAGCTGCAGCGTGCTTTTACCGGCTGTTTTTTCGGCGGTGCGCGTGCAGTCAGGCTGTTCTTCAACAAACAGCTGGAGGTGGACTATGCCAAGGCGAGTCTGCCGGCGGTCTACCGCTCCATTTTGCGGCCGACCGATCTTGGCGCCGGTGGGCGGAACCTGCTCAAACCGGTGTTGAATTTCATGCAGATGGCGGTTTCCCTGAGCTATCTTACGGCAGGGGAGACCGGGGAAGAGCGGCTCCAGACGCAGATCTCCATCCTGCACGACCTGCGGGCGCTCGACCCGCTGCGCAAGAGCCTGCCCGGCGTTTATGCGGAGATAAGCCGGAGGGCGTTCAACTCGGACGCCGGCCGCTTCTACCTTCTCGATTCGATTTCCGGAGCCGTCCATGGCGAATGACTACCGCGCGGGGGATTATGCCTGGATCCGGGAGTTGCTGGAGTATCCTCGTGCGCTCGAGGAGCGCCTGAATTTTTTCGAAGACACCTCCAACATCACCATCCCGGCCGATCCCATCGAACGTGTCATTTTTCAAAACCGGGCCAAGCAGGCGATTCGCAAGATCGCACAAAACCGGGGACACATGCTGATGGTCGGGCGGCCCGGCACCGGCAAGTCGATGCTGGCGGAAATGTTCAAAGAGGTCCTGGACCGTTCCATCGGGGATCTTCTGCGGCCGCAGGATGCGATCGTAGCCTATCCCGGAAAAGACAAGAACCATGTTCGGATGGCCTATGAGCGTCCGGAGACGATCGACCGCCTGATGGAGGGGCTGCGCCAGGCCCTCGCGACGGCGCAGAACAGCAGCGAGGCGTTCAGCCTTGCGGACGAGATCCGCTCGGTGCGGGCGCTCCGTTGGGGCCTGCTTGCCGCCGCTGTTGGCTCGGGATGTGCGGGGGTTCTCTTCCCGCCCCTCTTCCTGGCGGCCGGCTTGGCCGGGATGGGGGCCCTTTTCATGCTCATCCAGGAGTACAACCACCGCGCCCAGGAGAAGATCCAGCGTGAGGCCGGCCCCGGGCCGGGCGGCGAGCTGAAGCACCTACACGATCTCGTGCCCGAGGTGCTTCACGACCCACGCCTGGAGCGGGAGCTCATGGCACGGGTCTCCGAGCCGAGCGCCCGCAACATGAAAGGCGGCTTTCGCCACGACCCTTACCAGTCCGGGAATCTCCACACCCCGTGCCACCGGCGCGCGTATCTCGGAGCCCACGCCACCGCCCCCATCATCTACATCGACGAACTCAAGACGCTGGTCAAGATGGGCTATATGGCGGACTTGCTGGAGGTCATGCAGAACAAGAAGTACATTTTAGAAGGCGGAAAAGACGGCGGCAGCGGTGCGGCCGATCGTTCGGAAAACCCCTTGAGGGCGGATAATCTGATCGTCGCCTGCTGCAATCACGACACGCTGGCCTTTCTCCAGCAGGAGGGCGACGGGGCCTTCCTGTCACGGATCGAGGACAAGGGCGAAATTGTGCACATGGAAAGCGCCGTTGCGGAAACTCCGGAGAGCATCCGGGATGCGGCGCAGTACGTCAAGCAGGAAATCGTCAACCTGGGCAGCGAGTTCCGGCGCAACTGGGGGGACGTGATCACCCGCGAGGGTCATGACAGCGTTCGCCGCCGCAGCGAGCGGATTTTCGGCAAACCCCTGCCGTCGGACTTCCGCTTGCAGGAGCGCGAGTTCTCCCGCAGCGCCGTGATGGAGATCGTCAAGGAGCTGCGGTGCCGTGCCTCGGACGGCAAGCTGAGCGGCATCCTGCGGCCGATCAACGGGATCATCCGCTCAGCCGAGTTCGAGGCGATCCTGGAAAACGCGATGCGGGTGGAGCCGACACACGTGCACAAAGCGCTGGAGGAGCACCTGAGTTTAGAGGGCGGCTTGTCCCGGGAAATCGGTGAACACAAGAAGTATCTCAAGAAATTTATCACCTCGATGACGGACTCCATCGGTTACGTGGTCGGATTGGCCGTTATCTACGCCCAGTCGAGCGGCCAGATGGTCGGCCAACCCCTGCCGATTCATTGCCAGGTCACGGTCGGCAGCGCGGACAAGGTTGCCGCACCCGGCAAGATGGGAGAGATCGCCAAAGCCGCGGCCCAGAACGTCCGGGCCTCGATCAAGAAAGTCCTGAAGACCATCGGGGCGCCGACCGTCGGCTATGAGATGCACGTGGAATACATCCAGGCCCACGGCGGGGTGGAAGGCGACAGCGCCTCGGTGGCGATGGACATCGCCCTGATCTCTGATTTCATCCAGCAGCCGGTCAACCAGCGTTTCGGGGTCACCGGCTCCCTCACGGGCGACATCATCCTGGCGGTGGGGGGGGTGTCCGAAAAAATCCGCTCGATCATGGACCCCGACCTGGGCATGGAAGGGGCCTGCATCCCCTGGCTGAACAAGCACGACATCGAGCCGCTGCTCGTGAACGCGGAGGCGGAATACACCCAGCAGGGCGAGATTCCCGGAATCCGCATCTTTCGAACGCCGGGTCGACGTGAGCCGTTTGACATTTACTTCTGCAAGACCAAGTTCAACGCCTACCGAATCCTCATGGGCCTGGAGCGCGAGCAGGTTGAGGCCCGCATGGTCGCACGCAGCCGCAAAGACCTCGAGGTCCTCAGGAACCTATCGCCCGACGCGGGGCGCTCTCCGGCCGGGCCACCGGACCCTCCGCCGAAACCTTATCCGTGATCGGCCCCAACCAATGGTGGGCGCTGGTGTGCCTCTGCGTCGCCACGTGAGCAACTCTCTCTTCCTTTAGCCTCCGGCTTCAGCCGGCGGCCTTAAGGAGGCTCCCCGCTGGCAACAGAGGCGAGCAGTGTCGCCAGAAAGCCCTGGAGCCGGCAGAACGACGGCAGGTGCAGGCGCTCGCTGGGGGAGTGTGCGTTTTCAGTCGTGGGCCCGAAGGAGATCATGTCCATATCCGGGCAGAGGCCGCCGATGATGGCACACTCCAGCCCGGCGTGGATGGCGCTGACCCGGGGCTCGGTTTGGTAGAGCTCACGGTAGAGCCGCCTGCAGCGCGTCAGCAGCGCCGATGCCGGGTTCGGGGTCCAGGGAGGGTACTCCGAATCGGTTTCACAGCACCCGCCGGCGAGAGTCGCAATCGCCCGGACGCTCTCCGAGGCGGCGTTCAGGGACGAGAGGTTCATGCTGCGCTGGCTAGTGATCACGCGCAGCCGCTCGGTTTCCATCGCGGTCATGGCCAGATTGTTTGAGGTGAGCACCACACCCTCGAAATCGGGCGACAGGTCGGCGACGCCGTGCGGCAGCGCCAGGATCAGGTGAATCCATGCCGCTGCCTCCGCGGCGCTCAAAGCGCTGATCCGGTCGCGGGAGGGGGCCTCCTCGCCGAAGGAGACCTCGAGAGCGGTCTCCGCCAGGAATTCCCGCCGAAACAAGGCCTGGCATTCAGCCGCCCGGTCCTGCAGGGCCTTCCATCGCTCGGCTGGGCAGGCGAGGCGTGCGACCGCGTCCCGAGGGATGGCGTTGCGGCGGGTGCCGCCGCTGAGCGCAATGACCCGCACCGGCCCCTCTGCCGTGAACGTGCGGAGCGCGCGTGCCAGCAGCTTGAGGGCATTCGCCCGGTGCCGGTGAATGTCGATGCCCGAGTGGCCGCCGCGCAGGCCGCCGATCGTCAACCGCCGCACAAGCCAGCCGTCGGGGACAACCGTCCTGCGCAACGTGCGGGTGATGGTCACATCGCGGCCGCCGGCGCAGCCGACCGTGAAAACCCCTTCGGTTTCGGAATCCAGGTTGACGAGAATCCGGCCCTGGATGAAGCCGGGTTTGAGTTGCTTGGCGCCGTTGAGACCGGTTTCCTCGTCGACCGTGAAGAGCAGCTCCAGCGGCGGCCGCGCGCCGCTCGCATCCTCGGCGACGGCCGCGCCCAATGCGAGGGCCACGCCGTTGTCGGCGCCCAGCGTCGTGCGATCCGCGTGCATCCAGTCGCCGGCACGAATCAGCCGGATCGGGTCGTGTGCAAAATCATGCGGCGATTCGGGAGTCTTCTCGCACACCATGTCGAGATGCCCCTGCAGGACGACACCCGGCGCCTGTTCGCACCCGGGCGAAGACGGAACCGCGATCCGCAGGTTGCCGGCCGAGTCGCTCACTGCGGGGTAGCCGCGCGCGGCCGCCCAGGATAAAAACCAGCGGGCGATGGCCCCCTCGTTTTTTGAACCGCGCGGGATGGCGCTGATCGCCTCGAAAATCTCCAGCAGTCTATGGGACGTAACGTCCATAGCGGTCCAGTCCTCCGTTCAATCCCGTCGAGCGGCCCTTTTATGGGTGCATCCGCCGTGGGTGTCAAGAAAGCGTGCGATCGGACATTGACTTGCAACCGCAGGTTGTCATAATGGGACCATCCGGCGGCCCGCCCTCTCGTGGGATGGGAGGCGGCGCCGTCCAGGAATCTCCGCGCGCGGATTCAGGTGACCCATGCCCTTTTTCGACCTCACGGAATTTTTCAAGCTCTCATCGGTGCTCAACTACAATCTGAGCGCGGCAACGCTCAACCGGTACAACGTAATGGTGTACATTCTCGCGCGCAAACGGCTGGATGCCGACGACCGCTTGGACCGCGAGAAAAAGAGCCTGATGATGGAGGCCCTGGGGTATCTTTTCAGCGCTTACAGCCACAAGCGCAGGCGCCTCGGCCCCATGGCCGTATTGCACCCGCTGCGGGCCGCCGCTCTGCTGACGCGAGCCCAGGAAGAGGCCAGCCTAGTGAGCCTGCTCACGGCGCTGTTTCACGACATCCTGGAGGACGTGCAGTCGGTGGACTTCGCCGCGCAGGAGTGGACGGACATGGAGCAGCGGCTCTTCGAGCTGCTGGCCCACATGGAGCCGGAAGAGGAGCTTCAGCTCATCCGGCGTTTGGAATGCCTCACCCGCACCAAGTCGGAATCCTACTACCGCTACATCGGGCGTATGCTGGACTGCTCGTCGGTTTACTCCGACGTGGTGGAGGTCAAACTTGCGGACCGCCTGGACAACACCCTGGACATGCGGGTGGACCTCGAGGACCCGCTGGTGGGGATCGACTGCTTCCAGAGCCTCTTTCAGCTGCTCTTCGTACGCGACGATCCCGGCTACACGCCGACAAGCGAGCACCAGCCCAGCACCCCCATGAACGGCTCGCGGCGTCTTTATCAGCTTTTCAAGAACGCCGTACTGCTCTCATTGATCCGGCAGCCGGCGGTCGCGCCCGGCGGGCCCGCGCGCCGCACCCTCTTCAACGCCGTGGCGGAGGCCAGTCTGCGGGAAGCCCAGCGCACCCTCATGCATCTGATCGGCTACCACTTCAAGGACCAGCGGGCGCAGCGCGACCTGGTGCTGGATGCCATGGACTACTGCTACAGCGGCCGTAGCGATTTGGTCACGCGGCCCGACGGGCAGCGGCTGCTCGACGGCCTCTTCGCCACCTATTTTGCACCGACCGACGGCAAGATCCTGAACCAGCAACTGGACAGCCTCTACCAGAACAAGCCCCTGATGATCCAGGGGTCGATCGCCTTCATCGTCATCTTTTTGCGCTTCCTCAACGATCCCGCCTACTTCGTTCGCGGCATCAGCATCGAGGGGATCACGGTAGACTGAAATACCGCCGGCCCTGCTCTCCCCGGCGTGCGTTCGTTGAACTCCGCCGGAAGGGGGTGCGTGCGATTCGGTCCACGGCCCTCTTTGTGACGCACGCTGCGGAAGAGGGCTTCTGTTGGGCTTCGGATCCCGTCACGGCAGGCGGATGATCGACGAGGGCTCACTCTGAGAGGCGGCCGTCACCTGGGTGCCCGAATCGGCCAGGACGCTGGCGGCTTCGGCCAGGGCCTTGACCGGGGTGTTGTTGGTCTCGCTCAGGTGGGCCAGGACCACTTGCTGCAACCTCGGGTGCGCGATCTCGGCCAGCAGGCGGCCGGAGTCCGGGTTGGAGAGATGGCCGGTGTGGCCCCGGATGCGCTGCTTCAGGTACCAGGGGTAGGGGCCCTCTGTCAGCATGTCCGGATCGTGGTTGGACTCGAGGATGACCAGGCCGCAGCCTCGCAGGTGTTCGCGGACGACGGCGGTGGCGATTCCCAGGTCGGTGGCGATACCGATGCGTGTGCCGTTGGCGCCGAGGACAAACCCGGCCGGGTCGCGGGCGTCGTGGGAAATGGAGAAGGGGTCGACCGTCAGGGTGCCGACCTGAAAGGAGCGGCCGCAAGCGACGGTGAAAATTTCCGGTAGCTCCTGAAGCGCAGACGCAGCCGCCAGCGTCCCGGCCGTCAGGAAAACCGGGACCCGGAATCGGCGGCAGAGACGCTCCACCCCGCGCACGTGGTCCGTGTGCTCGTGGGTGACCAGGATGGCGTTCAGATCCGCCGCGCTCAGTCCCCGGTCGGCCAACCGGCGGCCGATCTCCCGCGCGGATAGCCCTGCGTCGACCAGGACCGAGGTGACGCCGTCGGAAACGTAAATCGCGTTCCCCCGACTGCCGCTCGCCAGGATGCAGACGGACAACGTGTGATCCTGCCGCAGGTCCTGTTGATTTTCTTGACGCACGGGTCCCCTACGTAGGTGATGCCTCTGAGGTGCAGGGCAAAGCGCATAGGGCAGAGGGCCTAAAAAACTCTCTCACTCTCGGTTTCGCCCTTTGTGCCGGGCACTTCGCCCCAAGCCGTTTCATTTGCCAGTATGCCCGAAGCCCCCGCTGCCGCGGTCGGTGGCATCGAGCGTCGGCACCTCCTCCAGTCGGGCCTGCTGGACCCGCTGGATGACCATCTGGGCGATCCGGTCGCCGCGGCGCACGGTGTAGGCGGATGGCCCGAGGTTGACGAGGGCGATCATGACCTCACCGCGATAGTCCGCATCGATGGTGCCGGGGGCGTTGATCAACCCGATCCCGTGGCGGACCGCCAGGCCGCTGCGCGGCCGGATTTGGGCTTCGAACCCTCTGGGCAGCGCGACGGCCAGACCGGTCGGCAGCAGGGCGATGTCGCCACGGTTCAAAACGGTGTCTGTGCGAACCGCCGCACAGATGTCCATGCCCGCGGAGTCCGGGGTCATGTAGCGCGGCAGCGGGATGTCGCCGTCTTCTTCCGGACGCAGGCGCAGAATCTTGATGACGGGTTGCACGGCAACGCCTTTCGAATTCGAACCTGCCGCCGAAGCGACGGTCCGAGCGTTTCACGAAGCCAGCGGGCAATGGTGTCCGCGCGCACAAGGCACGCGCGGGGGGTGGACCGAAGGAAAACAGGCGCCGCGCTCAACCGTCAACCAGGCAACGCTCCAATACGTCTTGCGGGGTCTCCACCGGGCCGAGCAGCGTGAGCATCGCCGGGTTTGCGCAGAAAAGCGCTTGGGCCAGCTGCTGGATTTCCTCGCGCGTGACGGCCTCGAGGCGTGCGATCACCTCGTGCAGCGGGATGTCGGCCTCGAAGTGAATTTCATTCTGGGCGGCGCGGACCATCTGGTTGTCGGCGCTCTCGGAGGAGAGCAGGAGGCTGCCCTTGGTGTACTCGACCGCTCCCCTCAACTCCGACGGGTCGACCGGTTCGCGCGCCATGTGGGCCAATTCGGCGGACACCAGCTCCACGGCGGGCTTCACCTGCTCCGGGCTGACCGCCAGATAGACGCCGAACATGCCGGTGTCGGCATGGGAGGCGATGAAGGAGTAGACCGCGTAAGCCAGGCCGCGCTTCTCGCGGACCTCCTGAAAAAGCCGCGAGCTCATGTTGCCGCCCAGAATCGTGTTGAGCAGCGAAAAGGCATAGCGCCGCGGGTCGACCATCGACAACCCCGTCGTTCCGAGGCAGATGTGGACCTGCTCGAGCTCTCGCTGGTGAATATTGACCTGGGAGTGGTTGCTGGGGGTAATGCGGGAAGGGAAACCGTTCCCGCGGCGCACGGATTTGAACGACGGGCCGATCAGGTCCACTAGGTGCTGGTGCTCCAAGTGGCCGGCGGCGGCGATCACGATGCGCTCGGGCTGGTAGAGCCGATGGAAAAAGCCGCGGATCATCTCGGCGCTGAACTGTGCGATGTTATCCCGTGTGCCGAGGATCGAACGGCCCAGCGGGTTGTCGCCCCAGAAGTTGCTTCCGGACAGATAGTGGATGTGCTCGTCCGGGCTGTCCTCGACCATGCCGATCTCCTGCAGGATGACCGGCCGCTCGCGCTCCACCTCCCGGGGGTCGAAGACCGAGTTGAGAAAAATGTCGGATAAAATCTCCACCATGGACTCGAGCTGGGTGTCGAGCACCTTGGCATGGTAGCAGGTATGCTCCATGGTGGTGAAGGCGTTGGTATGGCCGCCGATGGCATCGAACTCTTTGGCGATTTGGAACGCGGAGCGTTTTTGCGTCCCCTTGAAAATCATGTGCTCGATGAAGTGCGACAGTCCGTTTTCCGGATCGGTTTCGTCGCGGGCCCCGGCGTTGACCCAGACCCCAACGGAGACGGACCGGGTGTGCGCCATGGGAAGGCTCACGATCCGCACCCCGTTGGGGAGCACGGTCTTGAAGATGGCGGTGGACATCGGCCCTATTCTTCCAACAGGGCCTTGTGGCTCAACCGGATCTTTCCGTCCCTGCCGATCTCGAGCACTTTGACCTTGAGCTTGTCGCCCTCCTTCACCACGTCGGAGACCTTGGTGACTCGCCGGTTGGCAAGCTGCGAGATGTGGACCAGCCCGTCGGTCCCCGGCATGATGTTGACGAACGCCCCGAAGTCCGTGATCTTGACGACCGTACCCTCGTAGATGGCGCCTACTTCGGGGTCGGCGGTGATCTGCTTGATGAGATCGAGAGCGGCCTCCGCCTCCTGTTTGGAGAAGGCGGCGATCTTCACCTGGCCCGAGTCCTCGACCTGGACGGTGGTGTTGGTCTGGCTCTGGATGGCACGGATGGTCTTGCCGCCCTGGCCGATGACCTCGCGGATCTTGTCCGGATGGATCATGATGGTGGTGATGGTCGGTGCGTATGGGGAGATCTCCTGGCGCGGGGCGGCAATCGCCTCGAGCATTTTGCCCAGGATGTGGATGCGCCCCCGGCGTGCCTGTTCCAGAGCGGCCGAGAGGATTTCGCGCGAAAGCTCATGGATCTTGATGTCCATCTGCACGGCGGTGATTCCGTCCTGGGTGCCGGCCACCTTGAAATCCATGTCGCCGGCGTGATCCTCGTCGCCGAGAATGTCAGAGAGCACCACCACCCGCTCGCCTTCACTGACGAGCCCCATCGCGATTCCGGCGACCGGGGCTTTGATGGGCACCCCGCCGTCCATCATGGCCATGCAACAGGCGCAAACGGTTCCCATCGAAGAGGAGCCGTTGGACTCCAGCACCTCGGAGACCAGCCGGATCGTGTAGTCGAAGGTTTCCTTCGCCGGCAGGATTTTCTCGATCGCGCGGGTCGACAAGCCCCCGTGGCCGATGTCGCGCCGGCTGGGGCCGGCGATGCGCTTGGCCTCACCCACCGAGTAGGGAGGAAAGTTGTAGTGGAGCATAAAGGGGCGGAACTCTTCGCCGGAGAGCGTCTCGACCCGCTGTTCGTCCTGCCCCGACCCCAGCGTGAGCACACCGAGCACCTGAGTCTCCCCGCGGGTGAACAGGGCGCTGCCGTGCGGCCGGGGCAGAATGCCCACCTGGCAGGTGATCGTGCGGATTTCATCGAATTTGCGGCCGTCCACTCGCCGCCCCTCGCTCAGGATCAGCTCCCGCAGAATGCTCCGCTTGAGATCCTCGATGATCGCGACCACCTGCTCCCGGCGCTCACCGCCCTCCTCACCGAGGGCTTCGATAACGCGATGCTTGGCCGCGCGGGCCGCGGCATACCGCTGGACCTTCTCAGGAATGAGCAGCGCTTCCCGCAGGGGCCCCGCCGCCAGGGACTCCACCCGGGCGGCGAACTCGGCATCCCGGGCCGGCGGGGTGAAGTCGCGCTTGGGGGCGCCGTGGGTCTCCCGGAGCTTGATCTGCAGATCGATCAGAGGCTGCATGGCCCGGTGGCCGAAGAAGATGGCTTCCGTCAGATCCGCTTCGCTCGCCACGTCGGACCCGCCCTCCACCATGACGACCCCGGTCCTGGATCCGGCCACCACCAGGTTGATGTCGCAGCCTTCCAATTCGGCGATGGTGGGGTTGACCTTCAATTGGCCGTCGATCCGGGCGACGCGCACGGCGGCGATCGGTCCGGCGAAGGGGATGTCTGAAATGTGCAGAGCGGCGGAAGCCCCGACCATCGCCAGGGTGTCCGGGTCGTTTTCCTGGTCCATGGACAAGACCGTGGCAATGACCTGGGTTTCGCAGCGATACCCTTTCGGGAAGAGCGGCCGAATGGGCCGGTCGATCAGCCGCGCGGTCAGGGTCTCCTTCTCGCTGGGGCGGCCGATCTCACGGCGGAAATAGTTGCCCGGGATCCGCCCGGCCGCGTAGATCTTCTCCTGGTATTCCACCGTCAGCGGCAGAAAGTCCCCGGGGCGCTCATCGTGGGTGGATACCACGGTGACCAGGACGATGGTGTCGCCGTACTGGACCACAACCGAGCCGGAGGCCTGCTTGGCCACCTTGCCGGTCTGAATGCTGAGGGTCTTGCCGCCGATATCCTCTTTCAACAGAATTTCCATATACCTCTCCTCGCTCGGCATCCGGTCAGGCTCGACCTGCGGCGACCGAATGCCGGTCTGCCGGCGGCGGGTGACTCCCGGCGCCGGCCGCGGCGGGCCCCGCGGGCCCCCCACTCACAGGTCAATAACTCCCCGGATGCTAAAAGCTACTTTTTCAGGCCCAGCGTCTCGATAATGGCCCGGTAGCGGTTGACATCCTTGTATTTCACATAATTGAGCAATCGGCGGCGCCGGCCGACCAGCATCAGCAGCCCGCGCCGGGAATGGTGGTCCTTTTTGTGGATCTTCAGGTGCTCGGTCAGGTACTCGATGCGGTTCGTGAGCAGGCCGACCTGGACCTCGGGGGATCCGGTGTCGGAATCATGCACTTTGTACTTCGCGATCAGATTGCGTTTGTCCTCGGTTGACAATACCACGTTTTTCTCTCCTCCTTCTGAACGATCTTCGCTCGGCCCCCCTTCGTTGAAGCGCCTGCGAGAGCGGGGGGGATGCCGTCCGTTATGGGGCCACTCGCGTGGTTTCCGTTTTTCACCTTAGAGCAACAGGGTGATTTGTGCAATAAAAAACACGAGTCAGGGCCTGCCGCTGGGGCCGACGACACAGCCGTATTCGAGGCGGCGCCCGGTGGAACCATATCGCAGCACCGCAACCAGATCACCGTGCTCATCCACCACTTTGAGCAGCGCATCCTCGGCCGGATCCCGCAGTTCGACCTTCATCTCCGCCCAGGCGAGCTGCCTCCCGTGGCGGATTTTCTCGAGCAGGGGCGGGTCGGCGGTCACGACCGGCCAGCCGGGCAGCGCCTGGGCCATGGGGATCAGCCGTTCGCCGATGGCCCCCTGCCGAGCCAATGATTCCACTTCGGTGAGAGACAGCGCCTGCTCGATCCTGAAACCTCCGCTCTCCGTGCGGGTCAGCTCACTGACGTGGGCGCCGCAGCCCAGCGCGCGGCCGATGTCCGCGCATAAGGTGCGCACATAGGTGCCCGCCGAACAGCGCACCTCGAGGCGCACCTGCGGGGGTCGCATCTCCAGCAGCCGCAGACGATCAATGCGCACGGTGCGCGGCGGCTTTTGCACCGGTTGACCGCGCCGTGCCAGGGTGTAGAGCGGCACACCGCCGTGCTTGAGGGCGGAGAACACCGGCGGGGTCTGGGCGAACGTCCCCACAAACCCTTGCAGGCAGTTCTGCAGCCGTTCGGCGGTCACCCCGGTCCAGTCTCCTTGCCCGACGACGTTGCCCGTCGGGTCCTGCGTGTCGGTCTCGGTCCCGAGGGTCATCACGGCGTCATACGACTTGGCGTCATGCAGCAGAAACTGAGCCAACCGGGTGGCCTGGTTGAGGCAGCAGACCAGCACTCCGTGCGCGAAGGGGTCCAGTGTGCCGGCGTGCCCGACGCGTGCGGCCTTGAGCAGGCGTTTGACGCGGGCGACCGTCTGGGCCGAGGAAAGGCCTTTGGGTTTGTCGACGATCAGGATCCCGTTCACATGCCCATCGACCAGTCGGTCAGCTTCGCCTTGATCTCCTTCAGCGACGAATCGATCTGGAACCCGGCGGCGCTCAAATGTCCTCCGCCGCCGAACCCCCCCGCCCAGGCCGCCACGTCCAGGGTTCCGTCCGAACGCAGGCTCACGTGGAAGTGCGTTCGGCGGTCTGCCGTCGTCTCCCCGTCGCCTTGCTCCTGGATCAGGGCCGCTACTTTTACCGCTTCGATTCGACGGGCGTAGTTGATGAGGCCGTCGACGTCCTCCGGTTGGGTGCCCGTCTCGGCCAGCATGCCGCGCGTGATCGTCATGATCGAGAGCTTGCCGTTGGGCGAGATCTCGATCGAGTTGAGCGCCAGGTTGAGCAGTTTGATGCGGCCCAGCGAGTACGAACCGAATACGTGCCGCGCTACGTGGTAGGGGTCGGCGCCCCGCTCGGTCATCTCGCGGCTGATGGCAAAGGCCGCTGCATTCGTGTTCGAAAACCGGAACGACCCGGTGTCGGTCAGGATCCCGGTGTAGACGGCGGTGGCGATATCCCGGTCGAACTCGACCCCCAACCGGCAGATGAGACGATGGACGATCTCCGCCGTGGCGCAGGCATCACCGTCGATGAGCTGGGCATGGCCGAAGCGGGTGTTGGTGATGTGGTGGTCGATGTTGATGATGACGGGAATCCGGGCGATCTCCGGCCAGTCCGGTCCGACCCGGCTGAGGTCCCCGCAATCCAGCACGATAGCGGCATCGCAGCCCCCGGGGGCCGGCATGCGGCGCGTGATGCGCGCGACTCCGGGCAGAAACTGGTATACCGCAGGGATGGCGCTGGCATTGAAAAGCGTCGTGCGCTTGCCCAGTTTCTCGAGCGCGAGGCCCAACGCCAAGAGCGACCCGACGGCGTCTCCGTCGGGTTCGGCGTGCGAGGCGACCAGCAGACGGCCGGCCGCGTTAATCCGTTGAATGATCGGGCCCATGGTTTTCGGAAAGCGATTTCAGCAGTCGATCGATGTGTGCGCCGCGATCGAAGGATTCATCATAGAAGAACTCGAGCGCTGGCATGTACCGCAACCCCAGGCCGCGGGCCAGGTGGCGTTTGATGAAACCCGCTGCACTGCGGAAACCATCGAGTGCCGCCTCGGAGGCTTCGCGGCCGCCGGCCGCGGCAATGTAAACCCGTGCGATCCGCAGGTCCCGGGTCACCGCGACGCCCGTGATGGTCGTCAGCTGCAGTCGCGGGTCGGAAATTTCCCGCCGCAGGAGTTCCGCCAGCATCTCCTGGATGCGCCCGCCGACCCGCTCCGCCCGCGAGGTCGATGTCATGCGCTGATCAGCTCCATTTGGGTATCGATGACCTCCGCCAGGCCCAGCTCCTCGGCCAGGTTGAACAGCTTGTCGATTTTCGAGTTGATGAGCGGCTTGTCGTTTCCGACCAGCGCGAAGCCCACCACCGCTCGCTGGTGAACGTCGTTGGCGTCGACTTCGGCCACCGAGGCATTGAAGTGGTTGCGCAGCCGGGCGATCACCGCCTTCACGATGCGCCGCTTCTCCTTGAGCGAGTGGCACTCGTGCAGTCTGAACGTGATCACCCCGATCCCGACCACCATGATTCCCCCCGCGCCCGGCGGCCCCTCCTTTTTAGGGAGGGCCCTTTGTTGAAATCGCGTTTCACGCGATTTCAGGCTTGATCTCCTCCATGTAGTAGAACTCGATGCGGTCGCCGACCTTGATGTCGTTGAAATTTTCGATGCCGATGCCGCACTCGTAGCCGCTCTGGACCTCCTTGGCATCTTCCTTGAAGCGGCGCAGGGAGGAGTTTTTGCCCTCGAAGACCACGACGCCGTCGCGGATCAGGCGCAGGTTGCGGCCGCGCTCGATCTTGCCGTCCGTCACATAGGAGCCGGCGATGGCCCCCACTTTGGGAATGTGGAACACCTCGCGTACCTCGGCGGAGCCCAAGACGTGCTCCTCGTAGCGGGACGCCATCAAGCCCGTTAAAGCGCTTTTCACGTCGTTGATGGCGTCGTAGATCACATTGTAGAAACGCAGGTCCACGTTCTCCTCGCCGGCCATGGCCTGGACTTTGGGCGTGGGGCGGACGTTGAAGCCGATGACGATGGCATGCGAAACGGCGGCCAGGGAGACATCGGATTCGCTGATGGTGCCGGTGGCCGCGTGCACCACGTTGACGTTGACCTCGGCGTTGGAGAGTTTGGTCAAGGCGTCTGAAAGCGCTTCGATCGAGCCGTGGACATCGGCCTTGATGATCAGGTTGAGCTCCTTGGTCACGCCCTGCTGCAGCCGCTCGAACAGGCTCTCCAGGCTGGGTCGGGGAGCGCTGGCCTGGGTGAGGTCGTGCGATCGCTGCTTCTGCAGCCGGTGCTCGCTGATCTGCTTGGCCGTCCGTTCGTCCTGGACCGCCACGAACTCGTCGCCGGCCATGGGCACGCCGGCCAGCCCGAGAATTTCCACCGGGATGGAGGGCCCGGCCGCCTGGATGGGTTGGCCGCGATCGTCCAGCATGGCCCGGATCTTGCCGTGGTGCACGCCGCAGACGACGGCGTCCCCGGCGTGGAGCGTCCCCTCGCTCACGAGCAGCGTGGCGACCGGCCCCCGGCCGGAGTCGATCTTGGCCTCCACGACATTGCCGCGGGCCAGTTTGTTGGGGTTGGCCTTCAGCTCCATCACCTCGGCCTGCAGCAGGATCATCTCCAGCAGCTGGTCGATGCCGACGGCCTGCTTGGCCGAGACGTTGACGAAAATCGCGTCCCCGCCCCACTCCTCCGGCGTCAGCCCGCGCTCAACGAGCGCGCGCTTGGTGCGATCCGGGTCGGCGCCCGGTTTGTCGATTTTGTTGACGGCCACGATGATGGGTACGTTGGCGGCGCGGGCATGGTTGATGGCCTCGACGGTTTGGGGCATGACCCCATCGTCGGCCGCCACGACCAGCACGACGATGTCGGTGACCCGGGCGCCGCGCGCCCGCATGGCGGTAAAGGCCTCGTGGCCCGGCGTGTCCAGAAAGGCAATGCTGCCGCGGTCGGTTTTGACATGGTAGGCGCCGATGTGTTGGGTGATGCCGCCGGCCTCGGTGTCGGTCACCCGGGTCTTGCGGATGACGTCGAGCAGGGAGGTTTTCCCGTGGTCGACGTGCCCCATGATGGTGACCACCGGCGGGCGGGGCAGCAGCGTGCCCGGTTCGTCCGCCACGGCTTGGATCAGGTTGTTTTCCTCGAAAGCGGAGCGTTCGACCTCGTATTGGAACTCGGCGGCCACCAGGACCGCAGTGTCGAAATCGATGGCCTGGTTGACGGTGGCCATCACGCCCATCCCCATGAGCACCTTGATGACTTCCCCGGCCTTCACGCCCATGCGTTTGGCCAGCTCCGAAAGCATAATCGCTTCATCCATCTTGATCCTGCGCTTGATCGCCTTGGCCACGGTGATCTGGGGCTTGTGAATGGCGATCTCTTTGTGGGCCTTGCCGCCCTTTCGGGGCTTGCGTGTTCGGAAGCCGTCATCGTAAAGTTCATCGGCTTCAACCACCGCCTTGGTTCGGAACGAGATCTTTTTCTTGATAAATTTTTTGCCGGCCTCGAGTTCTTCCGCCTTGGTCTTTTTCTTGCGCTTCTTGTCGTCTCGGTTGTCGATGTCACCCGAGGCCGGGACCACTTCCGCAACGGCGGCAGGCGCTTTGCCGGGCCGGGGCTCACCAGCGGCCGGCCGGCTGCGCGGCCCGGCGGTCGGCCGTTCGACGGGCGTCGGCGGCAGCTTGATGATTTTGGCCGGCTCGTCCCGTTTCATTTTGCGGACGACCGTTCCCGGCCGCCTGAGCCCCTCCGGCGGTGGCGCAGCAACCGGCGCTTCGCCAGCTTGCTCTAAACCCGCTTCCGCCATCGGCTCCACAGCGATATCGGTCTTCGCAACGGCAGGCGTTTCCTCCGCGGCGGGCGCTTCGGGTAAAGGCGGTTCGGCAGCAGGAATCTCGGCGGCTTCGGCCTCAGCCGGCGGCGGCTCGTCCGCCGCAGGCGGCACCGCCTCTTCGACGGGTACTTCGGCCTTTTTGCGGCGGCGGATCACCGTCGGTTTGACGCGTGTTTCTTCCAGCGCCGCCTCTTTTTTCCCGAAGAGCACCGCCTTGATGCGCCGGACCGCATCGTCGTCCAGCGAACTCATGTGACTGGCCACCGTAATGTCCAAGCCGACAAGCTTTTCCATCAACGCCTTGTTGGTCAGGCTGAGCTCTCTGGCCAGTTCATACACTCGGATTTTCGCCATGAACCTTCCCCCTCGCGCCTTCGCCCCTGTCGGCTCTGCCGGCAGTACTCGTTGCGGCGGCGCGCATCTGCCATGTGCCGGCTAAACGTGATCCTCAGACGACCCCGGCGTCTCGGCGTCGGGGTCCGAGGCGCTTCCCGGATCGGTGGTTTCGCTGCCTTCGTCCGTTGCCCCAGGAGCGTCGGGCTTTCCGACGTCAGGGGTCTCCAAGCGGTCCTCGGCCTGCTCCGTTTCATCCGCCGGCCCCTCGGCGGTCTCCGCGTCTTCGGCGGGGTCTTCGGGCTCCGCCGGTTGATTGGCTTCCGCCTCGGCGGCGGCCTGCCCGGCAACGATCAGGCTGCGCGCCGCTTCCTCGTCGATCCCCCGGACCTGCAGCAGGTCCTCCACGGAGGCTTTGCCGATTTCATCGGCGGAATAGAACCCTTTTTCATACAGCGCGTCGGCGAGGCTGATGCTGACCCCCGGCAGCGCCATCAGCGAATTGTAGCCGCTTTGCATGGCCTGGTTGTAGGAGCTCTCGCTTTTGACGTCGAGGTGCCACCCGGTGAGCTTGCTGGCCAGCCGCACGTTCTGGCCCTTCTTGCCGATGGCGATCGACAGGAACTCGTCGGGCACGATGACCTCCATCGACTTGTTGTCCTCGTCGATGATGACGCGGGAGATTTCGGCCGGAGCCAGCGCATTGCAGACGAACTTGGCCTGGTCGACATGCCAGGGGATGATGTCGATTTTCTCGCCGCGTAACTCCTGGACGACGTTCTGGACGCGGCTGCCCTTCATTCCCACGCAGGCCCCCACCGGGTCGATGTCCGAATTGTTGGAGGCGACGGCGATTTTCGCTCGAACGCCCGGTTCGCGGGCGGCCCCCATGATGGAGACGATGCCTTCGCTGATTTCCGGCACCTCCGTGCGAAACAGGGTAATCACGAAGCTCGGATGGGTCCGCGACAACACCACCTGGGGCCCGCGCGACTCCTGCATGACATCCAGGACCATTGCGCGAATCCGGTCTCCGCGGCGGTAGCTTTCCCTGGGCACCTGCTCGCGCAGCGGCAGGACCCCCTCGGTTTGGCCGAGGTTGACGATGATGTCCCCGCGGTCGATCCGCTGGACGATACCGTTGATGATTTCCCCGCGACGATCGATGAAGCTCGAGTAGATCGCATCTTTTTCGGCGTCCTTCAGCTTCTGGATGATCACCTGCTTGGCCGATTGGGCTGCGATGCGCCCGAAGGTGGTCGTATCCATCTTGGTGCCGAGGCTGTCGCCGATTTCGCATTCCGGGTCGAGCTCGCGGCCTTCCGCCACGCTGATCTGGAGCATGGGGTCCTCGACCACTTCGGCCACCTCTTTGAACTGGAACACTTCCAGGTCGCCGGTCTCTTCGCTGTATTGGACTTCGATGTCGATTTTAGGGCCGTATTTTTTCCGGGCGGCGGACTTCAAGGCCTCTTCCAGCGCCTTGATGAGCACCTGCCGATCAATGCCCTTGTCCCGGCTGACCTGCTCAACGACCCGTTTGATTTCGGAAATCAGCATGGGGTTTCTCCGTATGGTTGACAAGCTGCGCCTTCAAAATGTCTTCGATCGGGACGGCTACGGTGATCGCACCCTTGGCCAGGATCACCGCTCGCTCCGAGACTCCCGCCAGAATGCCGGTGAAGGTCCTCTGCCCGCCGATCGGGCGCAGGGTCCTGATTTTGGCCGGACATCCTTTGAACCGCTCAAAATCCGCTTCCCGGGACAGGGGGCGTTTGGGTCCGGGGGAAGAGACCTCCAGGTGATAGCGTCCGATGTCGGGCAGGTGCACATCCAGCACATCCCCCAGTTCGCGGCTGACAGCGGCGCAGTCCTCCAGCGTGACCCCGCCGGGTGCGTCGATGAACAAGCGCAGAACCCGGCCCCCCCGGTCGCGCAGGAATTCGACGTGAACAAGCTCAAACCCTTGAGTGTCGCACAGCGGTTCCGCCAGAGCAAAAACCTGCTCGACGACGGTGCGTTCTCCTATCAGGTTCGGCACCGGAGTGCGCGGCTCCGGCCGCCTCCGGCCGGACGATGGCTTCAGTTTGACCATGGTGTTTCCAACGCCAATTGGCGCAAATAAAAAACGGGCGTAACGCCCGTTTCCTCATGTTCGGCTGGACCTTGTGGCTTGGAGCTTATAGTGTCATCCGCTCATGCCAGAACCTTGGTTGCATCCTGTCGCGTCACATAAAGTCCGCCTCAAACCAGCGAGCAAAACGGATAAAGCCTGGATGGAGCGGGCAACGAGATTCGAACTCGCGACACCAAGCTTGGGAAGCTTGTACTCTACCAGCTGAGCTATGCCCGCTCATCCGAGATCGTTTTTCTATAGGATGCCGCGGCAATTGTCAATAGGTTTTTTGCTAGCAATCTCGATGATTTCTCGGCGTCGCGTTCGGGCCTCCGCCTTCCCCCGCCGGATAGGGGGAAGGCTTATTCCAAAAGGTCGCGAAGCGCCTTGAGCTCGGCACGCAGTTCGCTGAGCCATTGCCGGGACTCGGGCTGCGCATGGGCCGCAGCCGACTTCAAGTGCCGCCGGGCGCCTTCGATGGTGAATTTGCGCGCATACAGCAGGGTTTTGACCTCTAAAATCAGCTCTACGTCCTGACGCGTGTAGAGCCGCTGGCCCGAGGCCGTTCGCCGAGGGTTGATGCGCGGGAACTCCGACTCCCAGAACCGCAGGACGTGGGCCGACACCCCGGCCAGCGCGCTGACCTCTCCGA
>JAWOHH010000058.1:0-5631 GCA_046496215.1 Desulfobacterales bacterium | reverse complement strand
ATCCGGTAGCCCTCCCGTTTCAGCATGAGCTCCAGCAGCTCCCGCATGCTGAGCTGGTCGTCGACGACAAGGATGTGATGCGCGCTATCGTTCATTGGGTTCGACGCCAAAATGAAGACTCTTCGCCAATTATATTCGATCGGGTGGGAGATGACAATCTGGAAGGATGGTATTTTGACGTGCTGAAATATTTATCTATTTGAAAATATAGCATAAATTTATGCTTTATTTTCAACGCATAAATTTATTCGGAGACGACCCGGCCGCCCACGATGGCCATGACCGCCCTGCCCTTCACCCGCCGGCCGCAGAAGGGGGAGTTGCGGCTGCGAGACCGGAACATGGCCGCGTCGATGGTGTACTCGACCGCGTGGTCGAAGACGGCGACATCGGCCGGCGCGCCCGGGACCAGCCCGCAGGGCAGCCCGAAAATGCGTGCCGGCCGGGTCGAAAGCAGCGCGATCAGATGCGGCAGGGAGACCACGCCCTCGCTCACCAGTTCCATGCAGATCGGGAAGGCGGTCTCGAGCCCGATGATCCCGTTGGGGGCCGTCTCCAGGCCGGCGGCCTTCTCCTCCGGAGCATGGGGGGCGTGATCGGTGGCGATGCAATCGATCGTGCCGTCGGAAAGGGCGCTGCGAACGGCTTGGCGGTCCTGCTCGGAGCGCAGGGGCGGGTTCATCTTGGCATCGGCCCCCATGCGCAGCACGGCCTCGTCGGTCAGCGTGAAATAGTGCGGCGCGGTCTCGGCCGTCACCCGCACCCCGCGGGCCTTGGCCTCCCGGAGGGCCCGGATCGATTCGGCGGTGCTCACGTGCGCGATGTGCATCGGCGCCCCGGTCAGCTCGCTCAAGGCGATGTCGCGCAGCACCATGATGCTTTCGCTCGCGTTGGGGATCCCGGCCACGCCCAGCTTGCGGGCGGCCGGGCCCTCGTTCATGACCCCGTCGGCCGTCAGGTAGGGGTCCTCGCAGTGGCCGACGACCGGCATTCCGGAGGTCTCGAGCGCCAGGCGCAGGAGGCGGGAGTCCAGCAGCGGCCGGCCGTCGTCGGAGAGGGCGACCGCACCGGCCTGTTTCAGGGCGCGGTAGTCGCAGGGCTCACGCCCCTCCAGGCCCCTCGTCACCGCCGCCACGGGGTAGACCCGCGCCAGGCCGGCTTTTGCCGCCTGGGAGAGGATAAAGCGGGTGACCTCGGGGCTGTCGTTGACCGGGCGGGTGTTGGCCATGCAGCAGACCGCCGTGAACCCGCCGCTCACCGCCGCGCGGCAGCCGGTTGCGATGGTCTCCTTGTGCTCGAAGCCGGGCTCCCGCAGGTGGACATGGATGTCGACCAGCCCCGGGGTGACGATTTTCCCCGAAGCGTCAACGACCCGAACACCCGAGCGGCGTTCTGTTGACGCCCCGGCCGAACCGCCCGCTGCCGGAGCCGGGGTCACCGCAGCGATCCGGCCCGCCTTGATCAGGACGTCGCCGATGCCGTCGAAGCGGCCAGGGTCGATGACTCTGCCGCCGGTGATCAGGATTTCCATTTTACCAAGGCTCAGCGCAGCAGGTTCGCGAGCCGGCCCCACCTCACCCCGAAATTGTCGCTGTCCCAGGACCAGTAGATGATGAAGGCCTTGCCGCTCACGTCCCGCAGGGGGACGAAGCCCCAGAAGCGGCTGTCGAAGCTCTGGTCGCGGTTGTCGCCCATGACGAAGAGCCCGTCGGCGGGTACGGTGATCGGTCCCAGGTTGTCGCGGGGCGGGATGTTGCCGGAGTAGACGTGCGGGTCGGTGAAGACGCCGACGTCGGGGCTGACCGGTTTTTGGTTCACGTAAACGGTCTTGTTGCGGATCTCCACCCGGTCTCCGGGCACGCCGATCACCCGCTTGATGAAATCCTTGTTGGGGTCCACTGGGTACTTGAAGACCACGATATCGCCGCGCTGCGGGCCTTCCATCGGCAGGATCATCGTGTTCAGGTAGGGGATTTTCACCCCGTAGGCGAACTTGCTGACTAGGATGTGGTCGCCGATCTGAAGGGTCGGCTGCATCGAGCCCGAGGGAATCTTGAAGGCCTGGACCACGAAAGTGCGGATGAAGAGCGCGATGACCACCGCGATGAGAATGGCTTCGACATTTTCACGAAGACGGCTGCGCTTGAGTGTGTCGCCCTGCCCGGAAACCGCTGCTGTTTTACTCAAAATGAGTCAATCGCCTTTCAAAAGAAATCAGAAAAAAAAGAGGGCCTCTTGTGGTTCAGGCCGCCGGGACCAGCAGCGCCGCCAGTCGCAGGATAAGATTTGCGTAGACCCCGGCGACCACGTCGTCCAGCACGATCCCGACCCCGCCGCGCATCCTTGAGTCGATGCGCCCGGCGGGAAACGGCTTGAGAATGTCCATCACGCGAAAAACTGCAAAGCCGGCGGCCGCGTTGAAAACCGTGAAGGGCAGCCCCGCCAGCGCGATCAGCATCCCGGCGATTTCGTCGACGACGATGGCGGGGGCATCCTTGCGCCCCAGCAGGACCTCGGCGCGGCCGGCCGCCCACACGGCCGCCGCGAGAAAAGCGGCCAGCCCGATTGCGCCGGGGCCTAAACCCGCGTAGGCCAGCCCGGCACAGAGCGGCAGCGCCAGCAGGCTGCCGAAGGTCCCGGGCGCAAACGGCGCCCGCCCGACGAAGAGGCCCGTGGCCAGGCAGAGCGCCGTCTTGTCCCGCCAATGCATGGCCGCTTGTAGCCGCCGGCCGCTGTTTTGTCAAGAAACATGCCGGCGCTGACCGACCTCACGCCGTGGGGTTCGGCCCGGGTTTTTGCCCCGGGTTCGCCTCGCGCAGCACGGTTTCGTAGACCCGGCGCAGCGGCAGGTTTCGCTCCAGCGCGATCCGCCGGCAGACCTCGTATTCGGGGACATGGTGGGCCGGGTGGGGCGGCCGGCTGACGCGCTTGACCGGGATGGGGCCGAAGGAGGTCTCCACGGTCACGATCTCGCGGGCCAGGACGTGGCGCCCGGCCTCGTAATGACGGACCCCGAGCGTGCTGGTCTCGGTCAGGATGCACTCCACGATCCGGTTCAGCCGATCCGTTGCGCAGAGCGCCTGCAACAAGGTCCCGGGGCGGTTTTTCTTCATGTGGATGGGGATCCAGCAGACGTCAAGCGCCCCCGCCTCGAAAAGCCTCTCCATTACGAAGCCGAAGAGCTCCGGGTTCATGTCGTCTATCCCGGCCTCGACGATTTGAATGCGTTCCTGCCGAACCCCCTGGGCCGCGGATTGAGCCGGCTCGCCGATGAGGATCCTGAGAAGATTCGGGCCGGGATCGAGGTTCCTGCTGCCGGCGCCGTATCCGACCTCTTTTAAAGTCATGGGGGGAATCGGGCCGAAGCTCCGAGCCAAGCCGGTAACGATGGCCGCCCCGGTGGGCGTGGTCAGCTCCCAGGCCACGTCGGAGCCGTGCACGGGGATCCCCTTGAGCAGAGCGGCGGTGGCCGGGGCCGGGATGGGCAGACGCCCGTGGCGGCACTCGACAAACCCGCTCCCGGTCGGCACCGGGGAGGCCGCAACCAGCGTGACCCCTATGTAGTCCAGGCAGAGCGCTGCCCCCACCACGTCCACGATGGCGTCCACCCCCCCGATCTCGTGGAAATGCACCTCCTCGGGCGTGCACCCGTGAACCCCCGCCTCGGCCGCAGCCAGCCTGGCGAAAATTCCCAAAGCGGTCTGCCGCACTCCCGCCGCCAACGGGCTCTTCGCAATCATGTCGCGGATGTGGGCATAGTCGCGATGTTCGTGCCCTTTGGCTGTGACCTCCACCTTCTTGGCGTGAATCCCGTTGTACTCGACATCGGCGGCCGTGATGTCGAACCCGCTCAGCGGGAGCCCGGCCAGCTTCTCCTTGAGCCAAGGCACGGGCACGCCTAGATCGATCAAGGCGCCCAGGGTCATATCGCCACTGATTCCGGAAAAACAATCAAAATACAGTAACATAGGCCTATTTACCTAAAGCGATAAACGAAGCAGATGTCGCATGCAGCCTGATGATCTCGACCAGCAGCTCCGTCGCCCGCACCATCTCCTCGAGCTTCACGTACTCGCGGGTGGTGTGGACCTCGCGCATGCCGGTGCCGAGGATCCCGAGCGGTATCCCCTTCTCGAAAAAAATGTTGGCATCCGAGCCCCCGCCCGAGATCTTGGTCTTCATGGGCCGCCCGAGGTTCGCCGCCGCCCGCATGGCCAGGCAAACCAGGGGGTGGTCTTCGGGGACCCGGGTCCGGTGGTAGCTCCGGTGCACCGCGCTCTCCACCCGCGGCAGCCCGTCCGACGCTTCGGCATTCCGGTGTTCGGACGCCGTCCGCTCGAAAGCCTCGAGGATGCCGCGGGTCACCCTTTCCAGCTTGCCTTCGTCGTGGCTGCGGGCCTCACCGCGCAGCTTGACCAGGTGCGGGACGATGTTGGTGGCTGTACCGCCCTCGATCACCCCGATGTTGCAGGTGGTCTCGCGGTCGATCCGGCCGATGGCGAGCCCGGCCATGGCCTTGGCAGCGAAGTGGATGGCGTTGATCCCCTTCTCAGGGTGGGCGCCCGCGTGCGCATCGCGGCCGATCACCCGGATCTCGAAGTTGTTGGACGAGGGCGACCGGGTGATGATCCCCTCCGTGTCCGAAGCGTCCAGGGCATAGCCGAATCTGCTTTCAATTCGGCTATAATCCAGATTCTTCGCGCCGGCCAACCCGATCTCCTCGCAGGTGGTGAAGACCAGCTCGAGCGGCCCGCAGGCGATTCCCTGCTCCCGCACCACCTGCAGCGCCTCGAGCACAGCGGCGATGGCGCTTTTGTCGTCGGCCCCCAGGATGGTCGTCCCGTCGCTGGTGAACACCCCGTCGGCGAATCGCACGCGGATGTTCTCGGCCGGGCCCACGGTGTCCATGTGGGCGCACAGCAGGAGGGGCGGCACTGGCCCCTTGCCCCCCCACCGGGCGATGAGGTTTCCCGTATCGCTGCCGGTGGCCGCAGCGGACCCGTCGATCCAGGTGTCGGCCCCCAGGGCCTCCAGCCTAAAGCGCAGATCGGCCGCCAGCCTGCCCTCGCGCTTCGACGGGCTGCTCGTCTGCGCTAGCGCCTTGAAGGTTTCGGCAAGTCTTTCCGGATGGATCATGAAGCGCTCTGTCTTGAGAAGAACCTGGGGATTGACAAAAGCGTCAATCCCACTAATATAGCCGCTTAATCACGCGGAAGTGCGCAGCTGTCTGGTGAGGCTCCCGGACTTCAAATGGACACGGGGCGAAGAACGTCCCGGTGATGTTCGGACCGCATGCAGTCAGCGCCATGAAGGCATTTCCCACGCCGGGAGCCCGACCTGAGGAGGCTCCCATGACCGGCTTTCTGACCCAAATCCCAAAGTCCCAAATTCTGCCGTGTGATTCATCGTCTCTGCCGAGAAGTCCCGAAATTCGCGCTCTGAGAGCGTCTGGAGCGTGTTCTGGAGGGTCTTTCAGGGGCTCCCTGCAAGCTCTCTGGCCAGGCTACCTCAACTTCATCAGCGACCGGAACAGGTCATGGGACTCCGACCGGCAACGCTTCGCCAAGTTCATATCACCCCGGCTCGGCCATCTCAAGCCCTCTGAAGTTCGACGAGCCGACGTCTATGCCC
>JAWOHH010000122.1:0-61026 GCA_046496215.1 Desulfobacterales bacterium | reverse complement strand
GATGCGGTGAGGATGGCCTATACCGAAACCCGTCGATCAGTTAAACAGCAGTGGCATTGAGGCTCTTTTTCTCCGTTCAACGCTTTTTGGGATCATGCTTCCCTGTTTAACTGTTATCTGCTCCACATTTTTATGGTGCACGCTCTGGTTGAGTTTACCTGACCAACACCATCACAGTTTCGAAAATCCCCCGAAGATTCTATTAATCGCCGATATATACCAGCATTAAAAACTGGCTATATCGTGACATCTTGATTTATGACCTAACGCCGCCACGGGTAAGGCAACTCGCGAATGGTGCCTGGCACGTCCATCGTCTGCAGGGCCTCTAAGGAATCCAGGACGATGCGCCGTTGGCGTTCCACATTTCCAGGTTCTCCGAACATGCTGCCCCGCCCGAATTTGACCCGCAACGCGCGCGGCGGCTTGATCTTCGCCATGCGTTCGAGTTCGTTCCCCATGGAGATCGTGTAAAACCCGGATTCCTCCGCAGCGCGCTGGATCAGACCGACGGTCTGATGGCACTTGGGTCAGACAGGGACCAAAAGCAAAACTTCGACCGCGGCCGCCTTCAGTTGCTGTAACAGCTGCGGGACGGATTCTGTGAGCAGAGTCACGATGTCGTTCACGTAACTGAAACTGTAGTGCGTTTCCGCTACCTTGCCTATAACTTTCTCTCTTTCCAGCTCAATCAACCGCTGGAGGGGAAAAATCACGTTGATGTCCTGCTCCGCAAGGCTATGGTCGTAGTGGGCGTGGGCAATGCCGAATTCTCCCTGTCGAGCGGTTTTGGGGATTTCCCGGAACGAGGGGTCGCCGTGAATGGAGGTGGTGTCGAAGGGTGGCTGGTTTCCTTTGAGGTACAGGCCGCCGCTGGTGATCAGGGCAACGGTCTGCTCCGACGGTTTTCCCCGGTAGACAGTCCAGGGTACGTCTTCGCTGACGATCAGTGGGTAGCGCTTGACGACTTCCAGCACGTTGCCGGCCTGGAATTCGGCCAAACCCTCTTCAACCCATTTTGCGTATGATGCTTTAAAGGTTTCGATATCGATCGGCATGGGAGGAGGCTATCAGAAGGCGCAGCACCGGTCAATGCACCCCTCCACCCGCGCCGCATTTCCCGTTTAGTGTTCAGTAACAGGCCATGCAGCGGTCGCCGCCACCGCCCCCGCGCGAAGTTACCGAAACGTGGCGGGCAGCGTCAAAGGGCTCCAGATAGGAGCTGCCGGTGAAAAAGCGAGCGCGCTGCGGAATCCAGAAGTCCCCCAGGCGGATCTGCCAGCAAATGGGGTGCTCACCTCGTTTTACCACGGAGAATCTCCAAGGGCTCGACCACTCGATGCGGATATCCTGCACAATGGATCTGTCCACGGCACTGCCGAAATAGCGCGAGCACCCATTCCGCGGAGAGACATCCTGGATGAATGTCCAGGACCCGCCGGGGTCGCGGCGCCACACCGACTCGCCTCCTTGAATTGGCTTTTACCTCTGCTGAATGTCGGCAACCGTTTGTTTGGTTCAGCCAGCGTCCACCACCGGCCCACGGCTCACATTTACAAGTAATCCATGACCTCGAACCATACATGCATCATCCTCAAAAAGCACCCTTATGAAAACTTGCTGATCTTGTGCCTTCCGGCCCTTCACAACTCACCAATTGGCCGGTTCCGGCCCAGTCGCCGCTCAGACCTTGGAACAACTCCTTGAGGTATTGGTATTCACTGCCCCTCTTTGATCGGCCGGAAAGCTTTCCGCTCGAACCCCTTTCGGACGTGCTCGACTTGCACGCATGCACCTTGTTGAGGTAGAAAGGCACCGGGAGATACTCGATGCAAGGAGACCTCGCAATGGGAACCGTCAGGAAAGGCAAGGCTGCCGGAAATAAAGACGCTTATGAGCCAACCCGAACGGGTCTGGGTCGCGACACGATCGCCCGTGCGGTGATAGACCACCTGTGCTACACGCTCGGCCGGGTGCCTGAGACGGCGACACCGCATGACTGGTACGCAGCGCTCGCCTACACGGTCCGCGACCGGCTGCTCGACCGGTTTATCAGGACCGTTCACACGCTCATGCTAAGCGAAACGCGGGTCGTAAGCTACCTCTCGGCCGAGTTCCTGATGGGCCCGCACCTCGGAAACGCATTGATCAGCCTTGGAGCATACGAAAAGGCGCAAGAGGCCATGAAGACCCTCGAACTCGATCTGGATTCCCTGCTGGCCGAGGAGGAAGAGCCTGGGCTCGGAAACGGCGGACTGGGGCGTCTGGCCGCCTGTTTTTTGGATTCGCTCGCAACCCTTGAAATCCCCGCGGTCGGCTACGGCATCCGCTACGAGTTCGGGATCTTCGACCAAATGATCCGAAACGGCTATCAGGTCGAGGTGACCGACAAATGGCTCAAAAACGGCAACCCGTGGGAGATCGCGCGGACAGGGATTTGCTATCAAGTCGGCTTCGGCGGCAGAACGGAAAACGGAATAGACGATAAGGGGCGGTTCCGGGTTCGCTGGATTCCCGAGCGGGTCATCCGGGGTGTCGCCTACGATACGCCGGTTCTGGGATACAGGGTGAATACGGCGAACCTTCTGCGGCTCTGGAAGGCGGAGGCAGCCGAGTCGTTTGATTTTGCCGCCTTCAACATCGGGGATTACTTTAGGGCTGTCGACGAGAAGGTGCGCTCGGAGACTATCACTAAGGTGCTCTACCCCAACGATGAGCCTTACAAGGGAAAACAGCTCCGGCTGGCGCAACAGTATTTCTTCGTATCCTGCTCGATGCAGGACATGATTCGGATCCACCTGCTCGCAGGCAACCCGATCGAGTCCTTCGCCTCCGCTTGGGCGGTGCAGATGAACGACACGCACCCGTCGATCGCGGTCGCCGAGCTCATGCGGCTTCTGGTGGACGAGCACGCCTTGGGCTGGGAAAAGGCTTGGGAGATCACACGGGCGGCCTGCGCCTATACGAACCACACGCTTCTTCCCGAGGCACTCGAAAAATGGACCCTTACTCTCTTTCGCGAGGTTCTGCCGAGGCACCTTGAGATCGTCTACGAGATCAACCGGCGGTTTCTATCGGATGTGGCGGCACGCTTCCCGAACGACCCGGAACGGATCTCGCGGCTGTCGCTGATCGAGGAGGGCAGCGAGAAGAAGGTGCGCATGGCGCATCTTGCCTGCGTGGGCAGCCACGCGGTGAACGGAGTCGCTGCCCTGCACTCGGAGCTCTTGAAAAAGACGGTACTGAAAGATTTTTACGAATTCGAGCCCGGCATGTTCCATAATGTAACTAATGGGGTCACGCCCAGGCGCTGGATGGTGCTCTCCAACCCGCGGCTTTCGGCGCTGATCTCCGAGAAGATCGGCGAACGCTGGGTCGCCGAGAGCGCGGGAGAGTTGAGGAAGCTTGAGCCCTTCGCTCAGGACCCATCGTTCTGGGATGCATGGCGCGCGGTCAAACAGGTGAACAAGGCCGCCCTGG
Organism: Desulfobacterales bacterium; assembly: GCA_046496215.1. Lineage (GTDB taxonomy): Bacteria > Desulfobacterota > Desulfobacteria > Desulfobacterales > SpSt-501 > SpSt-501. Next base: position 57,546 of record JAWOHH010000122.1, on the reverse strand, counting down.
CCGCACTCGTAAAAGAGCGTACAGGGGTTTCGATCGACCCGGAAAGCCTCTTCGACGTGCAGGTCAAGCGCATCCATGAGTACAAGCGCCAGCACCTGAACGCGCTGCACATCGTAACGCTCTACAACCGCATCAAGAAGAACCCGCTTATACAGCTCACGCCCCGAACTTTCATCTTCGGGGGGAAGTCCGCGCCCGGCTACTTCATGGCCAAGCTTATTATCAAGCTCATCAACTCGGTTGCCGAGGTGGTCAACACCGACCCGGATGTCGCCGGACGTCTCAAGGTCGTCTTCTTCCCGGACTTCAACGTCAAGAACGGACAAGCAATCTACCCGGCAGCGGACCTGTCTGAGCAGATTTCTACCGCCGGCAAGGAGGCATCAGGCACGGGCAATATGAAATTCGCGATGAACGGGGCGCTGACGATCGGAACCCTCGATGGCGCGAACGTGGAAATCCGCGAAGTGGTCGGAGCCGAGAACTTCTTCCTCTTCGGGCTAACGGCGGCCGAGGTCATGGACATCAAGGCCCGGGGCTACGACCCGATGAGCTGGTACCGGTCGAATCTGGAGCTGAGGGAGGCGATCGACCAGATCGCATCCGGGGCCTTCTCCAAGGGAGACCGGGAGCTCTTTCGGCCGTTCGTCGATAGTCTCCTCCGACGCGACGAGTACCTGGCGCTCGCCGACTATCAGGCGTACGTCGCCTGCCAGGAGAAGGTGGCGGCGGAGTTTAGCAACCGGGGCGAGTGGGCGCGGATGTCAATTTTGAACGTCGCGCGCTCGGGCTACTTTTCGTCGGACCGCTCGATCAGGGAATACGCGGAGCACATCTGGAAGGTGAATCCCATCCCCGTGAAGATGGAATAAGAGGTCCTGGCGCCAAAGCGGTGTTAATTAATTCCGCAGTAGATGCTACTTGCTGCATTAGCCGAAAAATCGCTATCCTACAAACTTGGGTTTACGAATATTGAACCTGACGGCGTAACCGTCCAGATTGCGCTGAAGATAATGCTTGTCGCTTTAAAACCTGCCCAATAGTTGACACCCCTGCCCTTTGATGATGGCAAACGAAAATAATCAAAAGGTGTAGATTCGTTCCTTAATCCAAACCTTGCCTCTGGCAAAACGGAGTTGAGATTACCTGATCAAAGGTCTGCTGTTCAGCTACTTCCCAAATCTCTCCATCATTTGCCGAATCACGTCCACCAAGGGCGGATACAGCGTCCGCCACGTGGGCTGAATGGCTCCGCCTTCGATCCACTTGAAATCCACGGCCTCGTATTTTTCCGGGATGACCCGTTCCCGGTGCTCGCCGTAGACGCTCTGCGGGTAGTATTCGACAAACAGCATCCGGTGGGGGGCGATCTTGAAATCGCGCGCGACCGAGGTGGCGATGTGCCCGACGCAGCTGCGAACGGACATGCGGCTTTCGGGCACATCGGAGGCGATGACGATAATGGGGCGCAGGAAAATCGCCCCGCGCGCGGGTTCCTGTGCCAGGTCGAAAATCCGCAGCCGGCATCGACCGCTGGACAGTTTGAGCTCCCCGCCGAAACCTTCCCACGCATAGATTCCGTCGTGAACCAGCACAGGTCACCTCCGTCCTCACGCTCGCTGCTTCGACCCGCAATCGGGCCGTCGACGGCGTCGCCCAAAGCCCGTCTTCAAGGCGCGCAAGCCTTGCGGACCGAGGCGTATCCCGCCAAGGCGGGACCGCAGGGCCCGCGAGGCGCCGCGCAACGCCGAAGCCGAGCTTTCGGCGGCGCCGTCTATCGGGTGAGTGCGCTGTAGACCCTGAGCAGCCTCCCCGGCAGCTCCTGTAAATCCGAAATCACATGGTGGCGGGCCTTGCCGTAGAGCCGGTCCATTCCGGGGTCGGCCGGCAGGTTCACCGTCAGGGCATGGAAACGAATCTGCCGGGCACGCAACTCCGTCAGCGCCTGCCGCGTGTCGGCCACGGCATACCCCCCTTTGTATTCGGTGTCGTTGGGAAACCCGTCGCTCAGGATGAACAGCAGGCGCACGGGGGCAGAAACCGCGGCCAAATCGCGGGCGGCATGCCGGATGGCGGCCCCCATCCGCGTATTGCGTTGAGGGCTCAGGGCGCCGATCCGGTGCTTGACCGCTTCCGTCAAGGCCTCGTCAAACCCTTTGACCCGGAAATAATCCACCCCGAGTCGGCCGGTGCCCGAAAAACCAGCTACCGCCAGGGCGTCGCCCAGAACGCTCAGGGCTTCGCAGAGCACGACGATCGCCTCCTTTTCGATGTCCAGAACGCTCGCATCGGACCCCGGAACGGTGTTGGCCGTGGAGCGCGACACGTCCACCAGGAGAAGAACGGCGACGTCCCGCCGGTCCTTCACGCGCTTAATGAACAGCCGGTCGGAAGGCGCCTGCCCGATGCGGCGGTCGATGGCGGCCTCCACCAGTTGGCGGTAGTCGAACTCATCTCCGTCCGGCCATCGCCGCAGGCGCTTGAGGCCTTCGGGGCGCAGGCACTCGAACACCCGCCGAGTCTGCCTCACCAGCCCGGAGTGGCGCCGCAGCACGTCGGCATAGAAATCGCCCGCCACGTCCGGTGCCCGCCGCTCGCGCACCTGCACATGCTCCGGCAGGTAATCCCCGAGCCGGTCGTCCCACTCCGGGTATCGAAACACGGGCAGGTCTTCCGGCAGGCGATTCTCCGGCAGGCCGTGGTCGTTTGAGTAGAGGGCGAACAGCATCTCCAGCCTTCCCGCAGCCGCCCCTTGTTCGCGGCACAGGGTGCGAATGTCGGCGGTGGTGAAAGTTCCGCCGCCGGCCTTTAACCGCTGCTTGATCTTTGCAGGGGAGGCTTCGAGCCCGCCCTGCGCCAAAACCGCTTGGATTCTTCGCGCCAGCCGGTCCAACGGAGGCTCGCCCGCCGCGGCCGGGTTCGGCCAAGGGCGCCAGCCGAAAGGAGTCCTCAAGGGCGGCCGCCCTCCGGGGGGCCAAACCGCCCGGCTCCTGACCAGCTCGAAAAACCGTGCGGTCATGTCCGCCGCGGCCTCCACCGGGCTCGCGGCCGTAACCGCTGCGTCGAAGGCCTGTGCAATCTCGTCGCTCAGCGCATCCGCACCGGGGTCCGGAAGCGCGAATGCCAGGCGAGCCAGCAGCCGGTGAATCACGTCGGGTGGCCCCGGTCCCCGCTCGCCGGATTCTACGAAGGCCCTGCGCAGCGAGGGGTACCCGCGTCGAAGGAGCCCCGGATAGGTTTGCCTGAGGCATTTGCGGATGCGTCCCAACTCGAAGACGGTGAACAGGTCGCCCGCCAGCCCCATGTCCGGAAAATGCGCCAGGAACCCCTCGAGGTCGGATCGCCCCGGCAACGGTCGATCGCCGCCCATGGCCCCCGGGCAGGGCGTCGGGGCTTTCTTCCCATCGAAGTCGAAGGATCCGAACTCGTGCAAACTTGCCTCCAGGCGTATCAGCAGCTTGTAAAGCGCGGCGTTTTCCTGCCTGCGGGGAAACCGGCTGATCTCATCCGGCAGGTAGATCGTCTGGGCTCCGGAGCACACCAGGCGCTCGGAGCCGAGCGCGGCGCCCTCGACGCCGGGCAGTACGGACAGCGGGCGAATGGACAGCGCCAGCCCGGTGCGGGCCTGCAGGTACCGGCGCAGACGCTCCCGCACCTGGGCGAACCCGACGCTCACCTGAAGGGTGCCGAAGCGCTCGCGCGCCGCCAGGGATTCCAGCGACAGCGCCCGGGCCAAGTGCTCGCGCTGGCGCCGGCGGGAGAGCAGAGCGTCGCCGACAAATTCCCTCAGGGCGTCTTCCTGGAGCAGCCCGAGACCCCGGGACAACCCCGCCAGAAAAGGCTCCACCAACCGCCGGTCGGTGCGGGCGACGCGCAGGATCTCCACCACCTGCCATTGCCGGCGTTGCCGTCCAAGCCCCTGGACGGCCTTGGGCAGTTCGGAGGCGAAATAACGCCCCTCGTCGTAGCTCAGATCCCCGCCAAAGAGAGTGCGCAGGAGTTCAAGATAAACGCCGGCCGTCTCCCGGCCGCCGCCGGCCAGCAGGGGCCCGAGGGCGCGAAGGGGCTCCAGGAGCGTGTGGGTGCCTTTGCGCGCCATGGCCGCCCAGGCCAGCTGAAATCGGGAGAGGGTCCCTGCGTCGCCAAAAGCCAGCACCGGCGGCAAGCACTCCGCCAGGATCCGGCCCAGCGTGGGGCCGGTGTCGCCTGCTCGGCGCAGGTGGTCCCGGAACGTTTCCATGCGTTCAGAGGGCACCTCACCGACCAGATCGGCGCAGCCCAGCGCCACCGCGCGGCCGAAGGAGGGTTCCACCCCGAGCGCCCAGAGGGCCTCCTCTACCAGCTGATCGAGAGCTTCTCGGTGCACCGGCACCTGCTTGCATGCCAGGCGCGCCAGCACTTCGGCTGCCAGCCCCGGATCAGCCCCCACCAGGGGCTCAAGCGCGTCTTGAAATCCGCTTCCCATGATTCACTCCATGATGAAAGAAAAGCGGAGTGAGCTTCTTGACGGAAGGCGCTGCAGAAAACCCAAGATCAAGGCGTGCGAGCGCAGCGCCGCGAGGCGTACTACCTGTACGCCGCAGTGGCCGCGGGGCGAAGCACAACGCAAAAGTTGGGCTTTATCCAGCGCCTTTTTAAAAGACATCGTCGATCAGATCGTCGAGTGTCTCCAGCAGCCGCTCGTCGTCGGTCAGCGGCAGGCAGACCGCCGTTCGCAAGGCTTGCTTTTGCGCAACCCCCCGGCCCATCAGGCGTGCGGCGTGGATGAGAAGCCGGGTGCTCGCGCCTTCGGTGAGCCCCTGTTCCCGAATGGCACGGATCTTTCCGGCCAGGGTCACCAGCCTCAAAGCGGCCGCCGGCTCGATCCCGCCCTCCCGGGCGACGATCTGCGCCTCCTTTTCGATTTCCGGGTAGTCGAACTCCAGCGAAACGAACCGCTGCCGCGTGCTCTGTTTGAGGTCCTTGAGAACAGACTGGTAGCCGGGGTTGTAGGAGATCACCATCATGAAGTCGGGGTGGGCCGAGATGTACTCTCCGGTCTTATCGACCACCAGGCGGCGGCGGTTGTCCGTCAGCGGGTGAATGACCACCGTGGTGTCTTTGCGGGCTTCGACCACCTCGTCGAGATAGCAGATGGCGCCCGCGCGCACCGCCAGCGTCAACGGCCCGTCCATCCAAACCGTCTCCTCGTCGTGCAGCAGATAGCGCCCGATCAGGTCTGATGCGAAGAGGTCCTCGTGGCAGGCCACCGTGACCAAGGGCCGCTGCAGGCGAAACGCCATGTGCTCCACAAACCGCGTCTTGCCGCAACCGGTCGGGCCTTTGAGCATGACCGGGAGCTGCGCGGCGTAGGCGGCTTCGAACACGGCCATCTCGCTGTCGCGGCTCACGTAAAAGGGTTCCATTGTGATCCGGTAGCTGTCGATTGCGCTCGCCGTCATTCCACACCTCCCGGTTCCGTTTGCCATCCGCTCCCGGATGTAATAAGCTTTAAAATGGCATCTTGAGCAGCGGTCCGCAGGTTCGAGAAGGATCCGCATCCTGCCGGTTGCCCTTCATGCTGGACCCCACGCTATATATACCGGAGCGTTATGGCAGACAACACCCACATGGTCCACCGCCTGCTCGACGGAGACAAGGAGATCATCTTGGTCGGCACGGCGCACGTCTCCCGCGACAGCGTGCGGCTGGTCGAGGAGGTGATCGCGGCGGAAAGCCCAGACACCGTCTGCGTCGAGCTGTGCGCCTCCCGCTTCCAGGCCCTGCGCCAGAAGGACCGCTGGGGCGACACGGACATCATCAAGGTCGTCCGCGAAAAAAAAGCCTTTCTGCTCCTCTCCAACCTGCTGCTGGCCGCCTTTCAGAAGCGCATTGCCCGCAAAATGGACGTGACCCCCGGGGCCGAAATGCTCAAGGCCGTCGAGATGGCCGAAGCGCTCGGCGCTCAGATCTGGCTCGCGGACCGCGATATCCGGGCGACCCTCTCCCGGGCCTGGCATGCGCTGAGCTGGTGGGCCCGGATCAAGCTCCTCTACCAGTTGCTGATGTCCATGGGCGCGGCGGATGACATCACCGAGGAGGAGATCGAGCGCATGAAGCAGCAGGATGTGCTCGAGGCGGTCCTGGCGGAGGTTGGGCGCTCCATGCCCGGGTTGAAGACGATCCTGATCGACGAGCGCGACCGCTACCTTGCCGCCAAAATCCGCCAGGCCCCCGGCACGAAGGTCGTGGCGGTGGTCGGGGCCGGGCACCTGCCGGGCATCCGGGCCCATTGGGACGATGCGGCCGACCTTGCCGCTCTGGCGGCGATGCCGCCGCCCGGGAAGATGGGGGCGGTTTTGAAGTGGGGCATCCCCGCGAGCATCGTCGCCCTTTTCGCCGCCGGTTTCTTTTTCGGCGGCAAAGAGGCCGGCACCGACATGATCCTGCTCTGGAGCCTTTGCACCGGGGTGCTGGCGGGGCTGGGCGCCGCGCTGGCGCTCGCCCACCCGGCGACGGTACTCTCCTCCGTCGTCGTGGCCCCCTTCACCACCCTGCACCCCATGATCGCGGCCGGCTGGGTGTCGGGGCTGGTGGAGGCCTTTTCCCGCAAGCCGAAAGTCAGGGATCTCGAGAGCCTGCCGCAGGACATCCTCTCCCTGCGCGGCTTCTGGCGCAACAACGTCACCCGGATCCTGCTGGTGGTGGCCTTCACCAACCTCGGGGCCTCGGTGGGGACCCTGGTGGCCTTTCCGGTGATCGTAAAGATCCTCTTGGGGGGGGCATAACCGAGCGACGCCGTAAGTGCCGGCATATCATCGAAAACGTGAAACTCTCCGCGATCAGTGCGCTTCTCCTTCTGCTCCTCATCGCCGGCTGCGGCGCCCAGTCCCGGGTGCGGCCTGAACCCCCCCCCCCCAAGCCCAAGCCGGTCCTGCCGGCCTTGCGCTACAGCATTCAGGCCGGTGCCTTCAAAAACATCGACAATGCCGTGCGCCTCACCCAAAGGCTCCTGACTCGGAAGCTGGCCGCCTATCATTTCATCGACGACTCGGGTTTTTATAAAGTGCGCATCGGCAACTTTTCGTCGCGGGCGGAAGCTGTCGAACGGGCGGAGGGGTTGAAGGCCGCACGGGTCATCGACGAATATTTCATCATTGCGCCGGAGGATTACGCCGCAGCGCGCAGGGAGACTGCCGGGGAGGCACACCTGCGCGCTGAAATCCTCCGCACCGCGGAGCGATTCATCGGCACGCCTTACAAGTGGGGCGGCGAGTCCACCGTGTCGGGTTTTGACTGCAGCGGCCTCACCCGGGTCGTCTACCAGCTCAACGGCTTGGACCTGCCCAGAACCTCGCGTGAACAGTGGGCGGCGGGAAACCCGGTCGACGAAAAAAGCCTCTCCAAGGGAGACTTGGTCTTTTTCGCCACCCGTAGCGGCACCCACGTCTCTCATGTGGGGATCTACATGGGCGACGGCAGGTTCCTGCATGCACCCAGCCGTGGAAATGCCATCCAGGCGGCCTCTCTTTCCGGCGGCTACTACCGGGCGCGGTACCTGGGCGCCCGCTCCTATTTCTGACCTGCCGACCTGTCTGAAAAAAGAGGGGGCGCAATCACGTGCCCTTTCCTTTTGATATAGCTTCGGTCTCCTTCAGCGCAAGGGTCTGAAGAATGCCCGAATTTCCCCCGCCAGCGCCTCCGGTTGCTCCAGTGCAGCAAAGTGGCCGCCTTTGGGCATCACCGTCCAGCGCCGGATGTCGGTGTACATGCGCTCGGCCAAGGAGCGCGGGGGACGCAGGATCTCCTTGGGAAACTCGATATAGCCGGTCGGCAAATCCACCGTTGCGCCCTCCGGGATCGGCCATGGGCCGTGCATGCGGGCATAGTAGGGCCAGAAGGAGGAGCCGATGGCGCCGGTCACCCAATACAGCATGATGGCGGTAAGCATCTCATCCCGGCTGAGCGCATTCTCGGGGTCTCCGTCGCAGTCCGTCCAGGTCCGGAATTTCTCCACCAGCCAGGCCGCAAGGCCCGCCGGGGAGTCCGTGAGAGCAACGGCCAGCGTGGTCGGCTTGGTGCCCTGGATCCACTGATACCCGGTTTCCTCTTTGAGAAACTGTTTCAGCTGGTCGAGAAACACCTTCTCCTCGGGCGTGGGGTTCTCCGCCATCTTCGGGTCGCGCCGCACCGCAAGCAAGTTGAGGTGAATGCCGGCCACTTGATCGGGAAAAGCGAAACCCAGGCGCGAAGCGACAAAAGCGCCCCAGTCGCCGCCCTGGGCGCCGAAGCGCTGGTATCCGACCACCTCCGTCATCAGCTCCGCCAACACCTCGGCGATCGCCTCGATGCCGAAGCGCCTCTGGCCCGGCTTGAACGAAAAGACGTACCCCGGCAGCGAGGGCGCAACCACGCTGAAGGCATCGGCGGGATCTTCGCCGAAACGTGCAGGGTCGGTGAGCATGGGCAGCAGCTTGTGAAACTCCATTACCGACCCGGGCCAGCCGTGGCACAACAGGAGCGGCATCGGGTTGGGGCCTTTGCCCTCCTCATGGATGAAATGAACGTCGATGCCGCCGAGCGGAACCGCGAACTGGTGAAATGCGTTGAGTTTGGCCTCTTGCGCGCGCCAGTCAAACCCGTCGCGCCAGTAGGCGAGCAGCTTTTTTAAATAGGCGACGCTCGTCCCGGTGGACCAGGGAGCCAACGGCGGTTCATCGGGGAGCCTCACGTTCGAGAGACGCTGCCGCAGGTCCTCCAGGACGGGCTGGGGTACGCTAAGTTTGAAAGGATGTATGCCGCTGTCGGCCATATAGAAGCCTCGCTTTTAAATCGAAAATCCGCTATCGCCGTTTCATCCTTTTTACCCGTCGATCGGCTTCCCGAATGGCAGCCAAAAGGCTCTTTTCAGAAACGGGCACCGAAAGGTTGTGTGCGGATCCTCCTTGGGCGCAGGTCCTTTTCAACCCCTGGAGAAAGAGCGGATCACTCAGGTCATGAATCCCGATCTCCTCGGTTGTCAGCGGCAGCCCGAGTTGAATGAAAAACGGGATCAGCCGCTTCAGCTCGCCCTTTTTCTCTTCCAGACAAAGTTGGACGATGAGGCCATAGGACACCATTTCGCCATGAAGGAGGTTGTGAACGGCAGGCATGATGGTCAGGCCGTAAAGAAGGCCGTGGGCCAGGGCGACGCGAAATGTCGCCCCACCCACACAGCTGATGACGCCGGTCAGAAAAATATTCGCCTCGACGATTTTCTCGACGACAAAGGTGGCTTTTCCTGCATCGACGTCGCGCTTCGCTTCCAGGCCGCAGTCCATTATGGTTTCTTTGACCTGGGCCGAGAGCCTCAGAGCCGCCTCGAGCGCCGGGAGCGGTTGCGGGGTCCTGTCAAAAGTCGGTTTGCCTTCGTAAAACTTGGCCAAGGCATCGCCCATGCCGGCCGAAAGCAGCCGGGATGGCGCCGCGGCGATGATGGCCGAATCGACCAATGCCAGGTCGGCGCCCTTGCCTTTCAGTGTCTCCTCACGCACCCCGTTTTTATACAGGACTGAGACCGAAGAGCATGCCGAACAGGTGGCAGCGCTTGTGGCGACAGTTACAAGCGGAAGCTCAAGCCGCTGAGCGACCACCCGAGCGGTGTCTATGACCTTCCCCCCTCCGGCCCCAACGACGAAATCATTTCCTTCATGGGTTGCTAGTGCTGAAATCCTCGCAACCTCCGCCATGCTGCACTCAGTTCCGAACAGAACGAAACAAGGGGCCATCCCAAGAGCCTGGAGCTGGCTTTCCGTTTTGGGCCGGATAATGGGCATAACCATCTCATCGCTGAGAACCAGGGGCTGCCGGCCAAAAGGCTCCAGATATTTTCCGATCTCGTTCAGCACTCCCGGCAGCTGAACATATCGGTTCGGTGTCAAAAAAATATCAGTCATGAAACACGCTCCTTGGTAAAACCGGCCCCATGGTCTCGGTCAGCATTTTTCCGAGATCACCTCTTCGAGGTTATTAAGAAAATACTCCAAAAGCCCCTTTCGCAGGGGGGGTGGGGAACCTGGTTTGACCATCGCTGTAAGACTTCGATGTACTTCGCACCGCATCCGGGTCAGCACCCGGCCATGCGTGGTGAACGGAGCATCGCGTCACTGTTTGGGCAGGATGGTTACCACCGTGCGCTCGAAAATCTTGCCGCCCGGCAGCGGGTGCGCCAGGCGCGCCGTCTGGAGTCGGCCTGCGGCGAAAAGCTGGATGCACTCGGGGTAGAGCTCCCACTCCTGTTCTAAGCCTCGCTGACGGATCGTTTCGATCGTGTCCTCCGGCCGGATCGGGAAGGCCCGCTGCCCGATGATGGGTCCCGAATCCTCGCCGTAGTCGACGAAATGCACGGTGCACCCGGCGACTTTGCAGCCGTAGCGAAAGGTGTCCCCATAGCCGTCGGTGCCCGGGAAAGCGGGCAGCAGGGCCGGGTGGATGTTCATGATGCGCGGGACGGCCCTGTCCGCGTTCACCCGGTCGATGAAATACGGGGTGAGGTTGCGCATGAAGCCTGCCAGCACGAGGAGGTCGAAGGCCGTGGGCTGCATGGCGGCGAGCAGGGCGGCCTCGGCGATGGCCCGGGTCTTTAAAAATGCGACCAGCCGCGCGGGGTCGGCGTCTTTCGCCATCAGGCCCTGCTTATAGCGGATCTCCTCCAGGCGGAAATCCTTCGGCAGCCGGGCTTCGTCCGGGGCGGATCGAAAGGAGTGGGCGATGGCGCGGTAGTCGACCACGAAGGTCGGGATGCCGCGCCGGCGGGCCCGTTCGATGCCGGCCGCATTTGGGTTGTCGCTGCCGACGAACGCCACGCGGGCATCGATGCGATCGCTCTCGCAGGCATCGATGATGGCCTGCAGGTTGGTGCCCCCGCCGGAAATCAGGACTCCCAGTCGTATTCGCTCGGCCATCTTGTGCCTCCCGGTCCCCGCACTTAGGTTGACATCCACACCCTTTAACTCTATTATCACCTTTAATTTGTCTACGAAAGGACTGCGATCATGGCCGAGGGTATCATTGAGATCGATGACGGCAATTTCGAAGCCGAGGTGCTGCAATCCGACAAACCCGTTCTGGTCGATTTTTGGGCTCCCTGGTGCGGGCCATGCAAGGCCATCGCACCGGTGGTCGAGGATCTGGCCAAGAGCTTCAGCAACCAGGTCAAATTTGCAAAGTGCAATGTCGACAACAGCCCGGTCACGCCCGGCAAGTACGGGATCAAAGCCATCCCGACGCTGATCTTTTTCAAAGCCGGCACCGTTGTCAATCAGATCACCGGTATGGTCGCCAAGTCCAAGCTGGAAGAGGCGCTCACCAAGCTCGTTTAAGGGCGGGGAACCGTTCTGGCCGGCGCCGGAAGGCTCATTGTTGAACGCCCGTTTGCGGCCGGGCATTCAGGCCGTGCGGGCAATCTCACCAAACTTCTTTTTTGATCGATGGGCGGGGGCATGATCAAACGCTACCGGCCGGTGACAATGGGAGTGTGTGCGGCGCTTGCACTGATCCTGTGCGGCTGTACCACCCTCAAGGAGACCTTCACCGGCCTCAAAGATTCGGTCGTCGGTATTTTCGGAGGCTCCGATGAGAATCTCACGGCCGAGGAACTGGCGTGGGCCGGGATGGAGTCCTACGACGACGGGGATTACAAAAAGGCCGTCGACCACTTTCAACGCCTCAAGGATATCTACCCCTTCTCCAAATATGCCATTCTGGCGGAACTGAAGCTGGGCGACGCGCATTATCGGCTGGAAAACTACGAGGATGCCGTCTTCGCCTATGAGGAGTTCGAAAAACTTCACCCCCGCAACGAAGCGATCCCCTACGTCATCTACCAGATCGGCCGCAGCCATTTCGATCGCATGACGACAACCGACCGTGATCAGGGTTCCGCGCGCAGGGCGTTGGAGACCTTCCAGCGGTTGATTCAACAGCACCCGAACTCGACCTACGCCCGCAGCGCGGCCGAGCATTTGGTCGCCTGTTACAAGAGCCTGGCCGGCCACGATTTCGGGGTCGGGGTGTTCTACTTCAACAGCAAGCATTACCCGGCGGCCCTTGCCCGCTTTCGTTCGGTTGTCCTCGACTACCCCGACGTTGGTTACCATCAAATGGCACTCGACTACATTGCCCGCACGGAGGCCAGAATCGCCGAGTCGGGGGTCTCTGACGCCTCCGCCAAAACGCGCTCGGGCACCTGAATCGGTCGGGGCTCGATCCGAACTCACCCCTTCGGCGTGCCGTTCCATTCGCGCAGCGATGTCCGCCCACGGTTCGGCGGACCAGGGCCGGGATATTTAAAAAAGTCTTGATTTTCGGTGTCTATTCAGGCTATGAATCTATTTTCCGAATCATGAAGAATGGAGTGTGCCGTGATGTCCAGGATGTGTGAGATCTGCGGAAAAAAACCGATGGTGGGCAGCCACATCAGCCATGCGCATAATGTGACCAAGCGCCGTTTCAATCCCAATCTCCAGCGGGTTCGCGCCCTGCGCGGCGGGCAGGCCCGGACCCTGGTCGTCTGCACCCGCTGCATTAAATCCGGGCGCGTTCAGAAAGCGCCGTGACCCGGGGTCAGCCCACCCGTCTTGCGTCCTGAACGTGCTTGACCCGCTTGAGAAAGACCAGAATTTTCTCCAGATGCGCCTTGTCGCCGACGTTGATCGTAAAGTAGCTCTCCACCATCTTGTTTTCCTTGGTCACAGAGCTGGCGTTGAGGATATTGGCCCCTGACTTGCTGATGCTCCCCACGATATCGGCCAGCAGCCCCACCCGATCGTAAGACACAATCTGAATCTTGACCGGATAGGTTTCGGTGGAAGCGGTGTTCCATTCGACCGCGATCTGACGCTCCGGATTGGTGCGCAGGGCGTTCACGCAACTGGCGCGATGCACGGTGACCCCGTATCCCTGGGTGATGTAACCGATGATGGCATCCCCCGGCACCGGCTGGCAGCACCGGCCGAATTTGATCAGGATGTCCTCGACCCCTTTAACCAGAACACCCGCCTGGGGTTTTTTCTTGCGCACGCGGCTCATGAGCTTTTCCATGAGCGACTCGCGGAACTGGTCATCCGCCGGAGGCCGTGCGGTGAACGGCCGCAGCACCTGGAGCGGGGTGAGCTTGCCGTAGCCCACGTTGGCAACGAGGTCATCCAGGGTTTTCACCCCGAGCTGCTCCACCACCTCGCTCATCTTCTCGCTCTTGCTGAGTGCCAGGAAGTTGAGCTTCTCCTTGCGGAACGTCTTCTCCAAGATCTCCCGGCCGAGACTGATGCTGCGCTCCTTCTCCTGAAATTTGATCCACTGACGGATCTTGGAGCGCGCCTTCATGGTTTTGACGAATTTCAGCCAATCCTTGCTGGGGGTGTGGTTCTTGGAGGTGACGATCTCGACGATATCGCCTGTCTGCAGCTGATACGGCAAGGTCACCATCTGGCCGTTGATTTTAGCGCCGACGCACTTGTGGCCGACCTCGGTGTGGATCAGGTAGGCGAAGTCAACGGGCGTGGACCCGCGCGGCAGGGCGCGGATGTCCCCCTTGGGCGTGAACACGTATACTTCATCCGGGAAAAGGTCGATGCGCACATTCTCCAAAAACTCGCCAGGGTCGCGGAAGCTCTCCTGGTTCTCCACCAGGTCCTGGATCCAGGCAAACTTCTGGCTGATGTTCGCGTCGATGCGCCCGCCCTCCTTGTAACTCCAGTGGGCGGCGATCCCGGACTTGGCCACCCGATCCATATCGACGGTCCGGATCTGGATTTCGATGCGCTCCCCGACGGGCCCGATCACGGTGGTGTGCAGGGATTGGTACATGTTGGGCTTGGGGCGGCCGATGTAATCCTTGAACTTGTAGTCGATGGGTTTCCACATGGAGTGGATCAACCCCAACGCCTCGTAGCATTGCGGCATCGTATCCAGGATGATGCGGAAGGCGATCAAGTCGTAGATCTGGTCGAAGGAGAGATTCTGCTCCTGCATCTTGGAGTAGATGCTGAAGTAATTCTTGCTGCGGCCCAAAACTTCGGCCTGAAGGCCCGCCTCCGCCAGCTTGCGATGGATGGTCTCTTTGACGGTTTCGATGTAGCGCTCGCGCTCGGTTTTGGACTTGGCGACGAGGTTCTCGATGCTGGCATACTGCTCGGGGTTGATGTACTTGAAAGCGTTCTCCTCCAGCTCGGTCTTGATCCAGTAGATCCCCAGGCGCGCGGCGATCGGCGCATAGATGTCCAGGGTCTCCTGTGCGATCGCCTTGCGGCGCTCGGGGGAGTGGAACCGCAGGGTCCGCATGTTGTGCAGCCGGTCGGCGAGCTTGATGAGGATGACGCGGATGTCGTGGGCCATCGCGAGAAACATCTTGCGGATGTTTTCGGCCTGACGCTCCTGGGAGGTGGAGGTCGGCATGGTGCTCAACTTGGTGACGCCGGAGACGATGCTCAAGACCTCCGCGCCGAACATCGCCTGAAGTTCCTCGGACGTTGCATGCGTGTCCTCCAGGACATCGTGCAGCATGCCGGCCGCGACGCTGACCGCGTCGAGCTTCATGTCGGCCAGGATGTTGGCCACCTCGAGCGGGTGCATGAGGTAGGGCTCCCCGGAAAGGCGCACCTGGCCCGCATGCACCTGGGCGGAATAGACGTAGGCGCGTTCGATGACATCCAGGCCCGCCGCGGGGTGGTAGGCGAAAACCTTGTCGAGGATGTCGTTGATCCGGATCATAAGAACCCGCCCCGGCCCTCAATAGGCTTTGGCGTAGACCACCCGCGGCCCGCTTCGGCCGCAGACGATGCAGGCGGCCTTCCGCCCCGCGTCCTCAAAGGGTATGCAGCGGATGGTGACGGTGAGATCCTCCTTGATTTTGGCCTCGCACTCCGGGGCGCCGCACCAGCCGGAAAAAGCGAACCCGCCGTGGATTTCGGGTTTTTCGATGTTGCGGGGCGTGAAATAATCGTAGAATTCACCGGGGTCGTCGATCTCCGCGCAGTGGTCCTTCCGAAAGGCCGCCGCGCGGGTGAAGAGGGTGTTCTGGATGTCGTCCAGGATGCCGGCGATTTCAGCCACGAACGCCTCCCGCTTCAGCGCAGAGCGCTCCTGATGGGGCTTGTCCCGCCGCCCCACGAAGACGGTGTTTTCCCGGACCTCCCGTGCACCGATCTCCACCCGCAGCGGAATCCCCTTTTTGATCCATTCCCAACCCCGGGCGCCGCCGATGTTCCGCGGGTCGATCTCCACGGTGAGCTTGCGGTCGTGGTAGCTTCGAAGCCTCAGCTCCCGGGCGAGCCCCTCGGTGTAGCCCATGACGGCCTGGCGCTCGTCTTCCTTCTTGAAAATCGGCATCAGGACGACATGGGCCGACGCCGCCCGGGGCGGCATGATGACGCCGTCGTCGTCGCCGTGGGTCATGATCACCCCGCCGATCAGGCGGGTGGAAGCGCCCCACGAGGTGGTCCAGGCATACTCCTCTTTTTCATCGGCGGACTGGAACTTGATCTGCGAGGCGCGTGCGAAGTTCTGCCCCAGGAAGTGGGAGGTGCCGGCCTGGAGCGCCTTGCAGTCCTGCATCATGGCCTCGATGCACAGCGTGTCCACGGCCCCGGGGAAACGCTCGGCCTCCGTCTTGGTGCCCTTGATGACCGGCATGGCCAGGTACTCCTCCGCCAGCCGGGCGTAGATCTCCAGCATCATCCGGGTGCGCTCGAGGGCCTCGGCCTGGGTGGCGTGGGCCGTGTGCCCTTCCTGCCAGAGAAACTCGCTGGTCCTCAGAAAGATGCGCGTGCGCATCTCCCAGCGCACCACGTTGCCCCACTGGTTGAGCAGAATCGGCAGGTCCCGGTAGCTGCTGATCCACTTTGAGAAGGCGTCGGCGATGATCGTTTCGGAGGTGGGCCGCACCACCAAGGGCTCCGCGAGAAGCCCGGAGGGGACCAACGCCCCGCCGGCGTCTTTTTCCAGCCGGTGGTGGGTGACGACGGCGCACTCCTTAGCAAAACCCTCGACGTGATCGGCCTCCTTCTGCATGAAGCTCAACGGGATGAAGAGCGGGAAATAGGCGTTCTTGACGCCTGTCTCCTTGAACATGCCGTCCATGGCCTGCACGATATTTTCCCACAGCGCGTAGCCCCAGGGTTTGATCACCATGCAACCTCGGACCGGCGAGCGCTCCGCCATGTCCGATGCCTTGATCACCTGCTGATACCACTCCGGATAGTCCTCCGTGCGGGTCGGCGAAATTGCGTGTTTCGGCTGTTTTCCCATCTGCGTTGCGGATCCTCTCTCTGTGAGTTTGGCTCTCGACCGGTGCGATGCTGGAACCTCGAAGAAAAATGGGTTCACCGGAGCGCTATGTTTTCCCCTTCGATCGTTTGGCGTCGCGCTTCAGGTTCTCCTCAACGCTCGCCACTTCGGCGAGCAGCGCCTCCACCAGGCGTTCTTCCGGAAATCTTTTGACCACCCTTCCTTTGCGGAACAGGATCCCCACACCGTCGCCGCCGGCGATGCCGATGTCGGCCTCGCGCGCTTCGCCGGGGCCGTTCACCACACAGCCCATGACGGCGATCGTTATGGGAGCGGTGGTGCCGATCAGGGCATTCTCGATCCGCTCGACGATACCGAAGAGATCGATGTGGGTCCGACCGCAGGTCGGGCAGGCAATGATCTCGGGCCCGCGCCGGCGGAGGGTGAGGGCCCTGAGAATCTCGAAGCCGACGCGCACCTCATCCACCGGGTCCCGGGTCAAGGACACCCGCAGGGTGTCCCCGATGCCCTCGGCCAAGAGCATGCCGATGCCCAGCGCGGACTTGACGATACCCGAAAACAGGGTACCGGCCTCGGTGACCCCGAGGTGCAGCGGGACGTCCGTCCGGCCGGCAAGCTCGCGGTAGGCCGCCACGGTGCGCGGCACGTCCGAGGCCTTCAGCGAGACCTTGACGGCCTCGAAACCGAACCCGTGCAGCATCTCGATGTGTCGCAGCGCACTCTCGACCATGCCGGCGGCCGTCGCACCCCGGTGTTTTTTGACGATATCCTTTTCGAGCGACCCCGCGTTGACACCGATGCGAATGGGGATCCCCCGGTCCTTCGCGCACTCCACGACCGCCCGTACCTTGCGAGCCGCCCCGATGTTGCCGGGGTTGATCCGCAGCCCGTCCGCCCCGGCAGCGGCGGCGGCGATGGCCAAGCGGTGGTCGAAGTGGACATCGGCAATGAGCGGGATCCCGATGCGGGCCTTGATGCCGGCAATCGCAGCGGCAGAGGCCTCGTCCGGCACCGCCACGCGCACGATGTCGCAGCCCGCTTCTTCCAAGCGCCGGATCTGGGCGGCGGTTGCCGCCACGTCGGCCGTGGGGGTGTTCGTCATCGACTGCACCGATATCAGCGCGCCGCCGCCGACCGGGACACCCCCGACGCGGATTTGCCGTGTGGGCCTGCGCGCGATCGCTTCCGACATGAGAAAGGCCGCCGATCCGGGGGCCGAGCGACAGTTGCCGGTCCCCGAAAAACTGTGCTATGATCCTTCCCGAAACGCTCTGGGGGTGCCGGATCAGGCAGCAGCCCCAGGGCTCGAGACGCCGAATGGGTCCCGAACCACCCGAAATCAATTGTATATCAGGCTCATCGGTTTTCGGCAAACCGGTGCAAGCGAGGTATCGTCATGAAAACGAAGTCCGACTCGAAAATCGACCCGAACCGCGGCGGGCAGCCTGCCGTCGAAATCGAGCCCGCCCTTCGGGAGGCTCTCATGGGACGATCGCGGGATGGCCAACTGGCCTGTGCCGTCGCTTTCGACATCGCCACCGGGCTGAAACGGGCTCCGGCCGAGATCGGCCGGGCGATGGACCAATCAGGCCTGCGGATTGTGAAGTGCCAGCTCGGCCTGTTTGGGTATAAACCCAAGAAGAAAATCGTCCAGCCAACCGACTCCGTGCAACCCGAAATGGAAGCGGCCATCCGCGCCAGGCTCGAAAACGGCAGGCTCCCCTGTCGGGGTGCCTGGGAGATCGCCCAGGCGCTCAAGATGCCGAAGATGGGGGTAAGCGCCGCCTGCGAAGCCCTGCGGATCAAGATCAAACCCTGCCAGCTGGGGGCTTTCTAGTCTCGCGGATCAACCCATCCGCGCCCCGATCCCGACAAAGGGATTGTGGCGTTTTTCCTCGCCGATGGTCGTGTCCGGCCCGTGGCCGGTGTGAACGTGCAGGGCGTCGTCCAGCACGAAGAGCTTTTGCTGGATGCTCGCCTTGAGCGTTTCGAAATCCCCGCCTGGAAAATCCGTGCGCCCCACCGAGCCCGCGAACAAGGTGTCCCCCACGAACAGGTGGCCGTCCGCGAGCAGCGATACCCCCCCCGGGGTGTGGCCGGGGGTGTGGATCACGCGAAACGTGATGGTGCCGGCAGCGATACGGTCGCCCTCCTCGATCAGCCGGTCCGGGACGGGGGAATCTTCGGCGGACATCCCCCACATCGCGGCCATGCGGGACAACTGGGAGAGCATCGGGGCATCCAGGCCGTGAACCGAGATGGGGGCGCCGGTGGCCGTCTTGAGGCGGGCGTTCGCACCGACATGGTCGAAATGCCCGTGCGTGTTGATGATCTGGGTGACGGTCAGCCGATCCTCCGCCAGGGACAGCAGAATCCGGTCGGCCTCGTCGCCGGGGTCGATGACGGCGGCCGCGCGGGTCTGCTCGCAGCCGACGATGAAGCAGTTGGCCATGATGGGCCCGACGGTCAGTGTTTTGATGATCATGAAATTTCCTCCGGGTCCGGCCGCCGCGTCGGGGCTCCGACGGGCGTCCTCTTGTCGTCTGCCGCCGCTCCAGACGGTCGGTCCGCCTCGAACGGCCTGAGCTCGCCCCGCTCGATCGCGGCGCGGATCGTGTCAATGATGCCGTTGATGAAGGCGCCCGACTCCTCGGTTCCGAATTTCTTGCCGATGTCCACCGCCTCGTTGATGCTCACCTTGGCGGGGATGTCCTCGCAGCTCAGCATTTCGAAGACGGCGATGCGCATCACATTGCGGTCCACGCCGGACATCCGCTCCAGGGACCAGTTCTCCGAGGCGGACCGGATCAGCGCATCCAGTCGGTCGCGACACTGCAGCACCCCCTCCACCAGCTGAATGAAAAAAGGCCGCACCTCCGGCTTGGGGGCAAAGCTGACGCAGAAGCGCTCGAAGGTCTCGGCCGAGAAATCGTTGCGCAGGTCCATGAAAAAAAGCGCCTGCATGGCCAGCTCGCGCGCCTTGCGACGGGTCCCCATGGGGTTCACACCGCATCGAAGAGATTGGCCATCTCCACGGCGGCCATGCCCGCGCTGAAGCCCTTGTTGTCCAGCTTGGTGCCGGCGCGCTCGATTGCCTGCTCGATCGTGTCCACGGTGATCACACCGAAAATGACCGGCAGCCCGGTCTCCATCATCACCTGGGCGATCCCCTTGGAGGCCTCGGCCGCCACGAAGTCGAAGTGCGGCGTGGCCCCGCGGATCACCGCCCCCAAGCAGACGACCGCGTCGAAGCGTTTCGTGCCGGCCACCCGCTTGGCCACCAAGGGGATTTCGAAGGCCCCTGGGACCTTGAACACCTCGATGTCCTTATCTTTTGCCCCGCAGCGGGTGAGCGCATCCAAGGCTCCGCTCACCAGCTTTTCGGTGATGAAATCGTTGTAGCGGCTGGCCACGATGGCGAATTTCTTTCCTTCCGCGCTGAGTTTCCCCTCGATGATCTTCGGCATCTTCGCTCCTCCCGGGTTGGTTGCTCCGTCAAGGTAAAACAGCCGGCTAAGGCGTTTTCTCCAGGCTCAGCAGGTGCCCCATCTTGAGCTTCTTGCACTCGAGATAGCACTTGTTGAACTCGTTGGGTTCGACTTCGATCGGCACCTGGTCGACCACGCTCAGGCCGTAGCCCTGCAGCCCGACCATCTTTTTCGGGTTGTTGGTCAACAGCCGCATCCGGCGAACCCCAAGGTCCGCCAGCACCTGCGCGCCGATCCCGTAGTTGCGCATGTCCGGCTCGAAGCCCAGCTTCACGTTGGCTTCCACCGTGTCCAGCCCCTGGTCCTGAAGGGCATAGGCCCGGATCTTGTTCACCAGACCGATGCCCCGGCCCTCCTGCCGGATGTAGAGCAGCACCCCGCTGCCCTCATCCTCCATCATGGCCAGCGCCCGGTGCAGCTGCGGCCCGCAGTCGCAGCGCAGCGAACCGAAGATGTCGCCGGTCAGGCACTCGGAATGCACCCGCACCAAAACCGGCTTCTCGGGATCGATGGCGCCCTTCACCATGGCGAAATGCAGCAGGTTGTCGATGTCGTTTTCGTAGACGATGGCCCGGAAATCCCCGGCGATCACGGTGGGCACCACCGCTTCGGCCACGCGGTGGACAAACGACTCGGTCCGCATGCGGTATTCGATCAGGTCCGGGATGCTGCAGATGCCGATCCCAAGGCTGTCGCTGAGCTTTTCGAGCGCCGGGATCTTGGCCATGGACCCGTCGTCGTCCATGATGGCGCAGATGACGCCGGCCGGGGTCAAACCGGCCAGCCTCGCCAAATCGACAGATCCTTCCGTCTGGCCCGTCCTGACAATCACCCCGCCTTCGCGGGCCATCAGTGGGAAGATATGGCCCGGCCGGACCAGGTCCTGGGGCCGAGTGCCGTCCGCCACGGACGTCAGGATGGTGGTCGCCCGGTCGGCGGCGGATACCCCGCCCGCAATCCCGCAGCGTGCATCCACCGAGACGGTGAAACCGGTGCCGTAGCGGGAGGTGTTATTGCCTACCATGGGCGGCAGGTCGAGCTCCTGGGCTTTCTGTCGCGTCAGCGACAGGCAGATCAAACCGCGGCCGTTTTTGGCCATGAAGTTGATGGCGGCCGGGGTCACCTTCTCGGCCGCCAGGCAGAAATCCCCCTCGTTCTCCGGCTCCCGGCCGTCGACCAGAATGACCATCCGGCCCTGCCGGATGTCGGCGATGGCCTGCTCGATTGAAATGTGCGGCATGCGAACTCCAAATGGGTTGAAAAGTTCAGCGGATGTATCCCGCCCGGGTCAGCATTTCCATCGTCACCCCCGATGGCGGGGCGGCTGGGTCGCGGCCGGCGGTAAGGAACCGCTCCACATATTTGCCGATCATGTCGGTCTCGACGTTGACCCGCTCGCCCGTGTTCTTGAGACCGACGGTGGTCAGAGCGGCCGTGTACGGGATGATGCTGACCGCAAAGCGGGTGGATTCGATCGCGTTGATCGTTAAGCTGACCCCGTCCACCGCGACCGACCCCTTGACGATAAAATAGCGCGCAAGCGCCTCCGGCACGCGAACGGTCACGACGATGACATTGCCGACCGACTCGCGTGATTCGATCACGCCGGTGCCGTCGATGTGCCCGGAGACCAGGTGGCCGTCGATACGGTCCGACAGGCGCATCGCCCGCTCCAGGTTGACACGATCGCCGACGCGGGCCTGTCCGAAGGTTGTCTTCGCGAGGGTTTCCGGTGACACGTCCGCATCGAAGCTTCGCGGGGCGAGCCGCACCGCGGTCAGGCAGGCACCGCTGACCGATAGGCTGTCGCCGACCTTGCTGGCGCTCAGGTCGAAATCCGACTGGATGCTCAGACGCCGTCCCTGCCCGGCGGAGCGCACCGCCGAGATGGAACCCAGGCCCTCTATGATTCCGGTGAACATGGCGCTTCAGACCTTTGGCAGATATCCCTCGATCATGATGTCGTCGCCGAAGCGCCGGCTGTTGACGCGGTTCAGCCGGATGCAGTCCTGCATGCGCTCGACCCCTCTGCCCCGGCAAACCGGAACGCCGTCGTCGCCCCCGGTGATGAGCGGCGCCAGAAAAAAGCAGGCCTTGTCGACGACCCCATCGCGAAACGCGGATGCCAGCACCCGGCTCCCGCCTTCGACCAGAACGCTGGTGATCCCCCGCCCGCCCAGCTGCTGCAAAAGCGCCGCCAAATCGATCCGGCCCTCGCGGGTGGGGGTTTCGATGAGGCTCACCCCGCGCCGAACGATGCGGCGCTTCAGGTCGGCATCCGCTCCGGGAGCTGTCACCACAAGGGTGTCAGCCGTGGAGACGTGGCGAATCACGCGGGCGGCGGCCGGGACGCGCGCATGCGTGTCGAGGACGACCCGCACCGGGTCGCGGGAGGGACCGGCCGCGCGGCGGGTCGTCAACTGCGGGTCGTCCGCCACGATGGTGCCCACTCCGACCAGGATGGCATCCACCGACTGCCGCAGTTCGTGCACAAACGCCCGAGCGGCCTCGCCCGTCACCCAGCGCGAGTCACCGGTGCGCGTGGCGATCCGGCCATCCAGCGTCGCGGCGCACTTGGCGATCACAAACGGGCGACCGGTTTGGATGTACTTTATGAAAACCTCGTTGAGCGCCTCCGCCTCCGGCGCGCACACCCCCAGGCACACCTCGATGCCATGCCGCTCGAGGAGCGCAACCCCGCCGCCGGCAACGCCGGGGTTGGGATCCCGCATGCCGATCACCACCCGCCGGATGCCGGCCGCAATGATCTTGAGCGTGCACGGCGGGGTTCGGCCGGTGTGGTTGCACGGCTCCAGGTTGACGTAGAGCGTCCCCCCGCGTGCTTTCTCGCCGGCCGCGTCGATGGCGTGGACCTCCGCATGGGGCCCGCCCGCCGCCTGGTGAAAGCCTTGACCCACCACGGCCCGATCTTTCACGACGACGGCGCCGACCATCGGGTTGGGGGATGTCAGCCCTCGACCGCGGGCCGCCAGTTCGAGGGCCATCTGCATGAAACGCCGGTCATCCATGGGTATCGGCGGCTGGCTTCCCGTGCGGGGGGGGTACGGGCGCGTGACCGGGCTCTCACGGAAGGCCGGTCGGTCGGTCGTGCTCACGCCTCGGGGTGCGTGTCCGCAGGGAGGCTCGCCGAGCCTTTGCCTGCCTTCTCGGCGCTTAAAAGCTTTTTCAGCTCGGCCACAAAATCATTCACATCCTTGAATTCCCGGTAGACCGATGCAAAACGCACATAGGCGACATCGTCCAGCTCGTGGAGCTTGGCCATGATCTTCTCGCCGACCACGGCCGCCGCAATCTCCTTGTCTTCGGATTCGCGCAAATCCCGCTCCATTTCATCGATGAATTCCTCGATGCTGTTCATGCTGATGTTGCGCTTCTCGCAGGCCTTCAGCATTCCCGAGCGCACCTTCTCGCGGTTGAACAGTTCGCGGCGCCCGTCTTTCTTGATGATCATGATCGGGATCTCTTCGATGTGCTCGTAAGTGGTGAACCGCCGATTGCAGGTCAGACACTCCCGGCGCCTGCGGATCACGCTGGCATCCTTGCTCAGTCTCGAGTCGATCACCTTGTTTTCGATTTCACTGCAGTACGGGCACTTCATCGCGTTTCCCTTTCCGCCGCCACCGGCTCCTCGCAACAGCGTTGTCCCATGCGGGAGAGATCGCTAACCGCCGGCACACGGACCTGCACTCCCGGCTGCCGGAGGTCTCAGTTTTTGGGGCTGCACCGGTCGGCACCCTCGCCCCCGACCGTTTGGACCACTTCGATATGCGCTTCCGAGAGCATCTCCCTGGCAAGCTCATCCGCATACCCGCAGCGGTAATAGATTCGAACAATCCCGGCGTTGATGATCATTTTCGCACAGATGGCGCAGGGCTGGTTGGTGCAAAAAAGGTCGGCCCCCCTGATGGACACTCCATGATAAGCAGCTTGAATAATGGCGTTTTGTTCTGCATGGATACCCCGGCACAGCTCGTGGCGCATGCCTGACTGGACCTTGAGTTTTTCCCTCAGGCAGCCCGTTTCGGCGCAGTGGCGGATACCGGCAGGGGCCCCGTTGTAACCGGTTGCCAGGATGCGCTTGTCCTTCACGATCACGGCGCCGACCCCCCGGCGCAGGCAGGTGGTGCGCTTGGCAACTAGGGCGGTGATGTCCATAAAGTAGGTTTCCCAGGAGGGCCGCTCAGTGCTCATCCGTTATCCCGGTCCGCTGCCGCCTTGGTTGGGTGGGCCATGGGGCGAATTTAACGACATATAGTATCCGGCAATACGCTGGATCGCAAGAGAAATGTTGCGGCGTGGACACCTGGGAAAGCGGGCGTGGGGCGCGCGTGGCCCACACGCTTCAGGACCACGGACCGGAGAGCGGGAGGGTGTTTTCAACCCGTGTACTTTTTTAAAATCAAGGCGGCGTTGGTGCCCCCGAACCCGAACGAATTGGACATGGCATGGGTCACGGAGGCTCTGCGGGCCGTATTGGGAACGTAGTCCAAGTCAAGCTCTTCCGCCGGGTTTTCGTAGTTGATCGTGGGCGGAAGGATGCCGTGGTGAATCGTCAGCGCCGTATATACGGTTTCGATACCGCCGGCCCCGCCGAGAAGATGCCCGGTCATGGATTTGGTGGAGCTGACCGCCAGATTGTACGCATGCTCCTTGAAAACGGCCTTGATGGCTCGGGTTTCATAAAGGTCGTTCAGTTCGGTGGAGGTGCCGTGCGCATTGATGTACTCCACCTGCTCCGGCCGGATGCCGGCATCGTCGATGGCCATCTGCATGCACCGGGCCGCCCCGTTGCCGTCCGGGGGAGGGGAGGTCATGTGGTAGCCGTCGCCCGTGAGGCCGTATCCGGTCATCTCGACATAAATCCGCGCGCCCCGCCGCCGGGCGTGTTCGAGCTCTTCCAGAATCAGGATTCCGGCCCCTTCGCCGGGGACGAAGCCGTCCCGGTCGCGCTCGAACGGCCGCGACGCCCGCTCCGGCTCGGTATTGCGGGTGGAAAGCGCCTTCATCGCGTTGAACCCGGCGATGCACGACGGGGCGATCACGGCCTCGGTCCCGCCGGTGATCATGGCATCCACCCGTCCTTGCTGAATCAGTTTGAAGGAATCCCCCACCGCATGGGCCCCGGCCGCGCAAGCCGTGGCCAGGGACAAGTTGGGGCCCTTGGCGCCGAACAGGATGGAGATCATGCCCGGTGCCATGTTGCCGATCATCATGGGGATGAAAAAAGGGCTGACCCGCCGCGGGCCGGTGCGCTTCAGCTCATAGATGGTGTCTTCCATGATCCGCAGCCCGCCCAGCCCGCACCCGGTGATCACACCGACTCGGCCGGAGTTTTCGTCGGTGATGGAGAGCCCGGAGTCGTCCAGAGCCATCCGGGTGGCCGCAACGGCATAGGAAATGAAAAGCTCCAGGCGCTTGGCCTCCTTGCGGCCCATGAAGTCCTCGGGGTTGTACCCCTTGACCTCGGCGGCGATCTGCGTGTCGTAGGGAGTGGCATCGAACCGGGTGATCCGCGCAACACCGGATCTCCCGGCACAGAGCGCACTCCAATTCTCCTGGACACCGACACCCAGGGGGCTGATGACCCCCATGCCTGTGACAACGACCCGCCGATCCAAAGCGCCTCCTTTATGCATCGAGCCGTTTGGCCGAATGGCTACTTGCGGTTGCGCACGTAAGTGATCGCGTCCTTGACGGTCACGATCTTTTCGGCGTCCTCATCGGAGATTTCAACGCCGAACTCCTCCTCCATGGACATGATCAATTCGACCAGATCCAAAGAGTCCGCACCCAGGTCGTCCACGAACGAGGCCTCGGGCTTGACTTCCGAGAGCTCCACGCTGAGCTTTTCCGCGATGATCTTCTTGACTTTTTCTTCGATGCTCTCTGACATATCGACTCCTCCGTGTTTTTCAATTGACGCTGTCTCAAGTGGGTTGCAGAACCCCTTCACATCACCATCCCGCCGCTCACCTGGAGCACCTGCCCGGTGAGATAGGCGGCTTGGCCCGAGGCCAGAAAAAGGATCGCATCGGCCACATCCTGGGGTGTTCCGGCCCGGCCCAGGGGGATCTGGGCCAGAAAAGCCTGTTTGATCTTGTCGCTCAGGACGGCGGTCATCTGGGTCTCGATGAAACCGGGCGCCACGGCATTCACCGTGATGCCCCGGGCGGCAAACTCGCGGGCGACGGTCTTGGTCAGCCCGATCAGGCCCGCCTTGGAGGCAACGTAGTTGGCCTGCCCGATGTTGCCGACCACCCCGACCACGGAGGCCACATTGACGACCCGGCCCGCCCGCTGCTGAGCCATGTGGCGCACCACCGCCTTGGTGCACAGAAAGGCGCCCTTGAGGTTGACAGCCATGACCAGATCCCAGTCGGACTCCTTCATGCGCATGAGCAGGGCGTCCCGCGTGATCCCGGCGTTGTTGACGAGAACGTCGATGCGACCGCAGCGTTTGGCCACTTCATCCGCCCACTCGGTAACGGCCGCTTCCTGCGAAACGTCGACGGCGTGAAAGAACGCCTGCGGGCCGAGCGCCTGGGCGGCAGACTCCCCGGCCTCGGGGTTGACGTCGCAGATGGCCAGGGTGGCACCCTCGCGGGCGAATGCCTCGGCGGTCTCCCGGCCGATGCCGGCGGCTGCGCCGGTGACCATAACCACCTTGTCTTTGAAACGCATCCTCTTCTCCTTTGGTTGGAATGGGAGCACCGGAACCGGGAGGACTCATCTCCCGAATACGATGTCGGCCAGCCGGTCCATGTCCCTGATCACATTGCGGCAGCTGTCGGCAAACTCGTTCAAACGGATCTCGGCGAGGGAGCCGGACGCGGTGTCGGGGGCGATGCCGCCCGTGCCGGTCAGAATCCGCAGGCTGCAGCGTTCGAAGAGCTCGCACACCTCGCGGGCGAAGATCCGCGCAACCAGCGCCGCACGTTCGGCCTGAGGGTCGCCCGCAGCGGCCAGGGTGTCGGCCCTGCGCGCAACGGCCACGCCGACCTCGACGTGGGCCATCAGCTCCGCCAGGTCGAACATGACGATCTGCTGCCGGGTGAGCCGGTGGGTGTCCGCCATGACGACCAGGTGGTTGAGCGCCCGGGCGGCCAGGGCATAATAGCGGCCGCCGCAGCCGGGGCGTGCGGCCTCCAGCTGCTCCATCTCCGCCGCCATCGCCCCGTAGAACCCGCCTTTGGTCTTGCGGCTTTTTTTCCAGCGGAAGGTGCTGATGATGTTCTGCTGGATCTCGCTCGTGCCCTCGTATATGGTGGTGATGCGCACGTCCCGCTTGATTTTCTCCACCCCGTACTCGGTGATGTAGCCGTATCCCCCCAAGGCCTGGATACCGTCCTCGGCCGCACGGTTGCCGGCCTCGGTGGCGAACCACTTGGCGATGGAACCCTCCACCTCGAGATCTTTCTCGCCCGCATCGAGCCGTTCGGCCACCTCGTCGATGTAGGCCGCAGCGGCCTCCAGGCGCACCACGTTGGGCACGATCAGCTTGTGGGTGTAGCCCTGCTTCTCGGAAAGCGGCGTCTTGAACTGGATGCGCTCCTTCGCGTAGGGGATGGCGATTTCAAGCGCGGCCTCGCCCGCGCCCAGCCCCATCGAGGCCACCATCAGACGCGTGTAGCCGAAGACCTCGTTGGCCTGCTTCAGACCCTGGCCCGGGAGTATGCCGATGAGGTTTTCAACCGGCACGAAGGCGTCGGTAAAGGTCAGCGGCGAGGTGTTGGATGCTCGGATCCCGTGCTTCTCCTCGCCTTTGCCGCGCTGGTAGCCGGCGGTCTCCTTCTCCATGATGAAAAAGGTGGGGCCCTCGGGCGCATCGGCGAGGACGGTGATGAAGTCCGCGTAGCCGCCGGTGGAGATGAACTGCTTGTTGCCGTTGATGCGATAGCCGGTGATCCGGCCGGAGGCGTCCGGCACGGGCTCCGCCTTGGTTTTGAGGGCGGCGACGTTGCTGCCGGCGTCAGGCTCGGTCACCGCGTAGGCCACCAACGCCTCGCCGGCGGCGATCCGGCCGAGCCACTTCTGCTTCTGCTCCTCGGTGGCGCCCACCAGGATAGGGTCGGCCCCGAGCTGAATGGCGAAAAAGGCCGTGGTGACCCCCAAGCAGATCTTGGCCATCTCGCGCGTCACGGCGCAGCTGTCCCGCGCCCCGCCCCCCAATCCGCCGTAGGCCTCCGGGATCATCAGGAGCTGCAGGCCGATATCGGGCCCCAGCATCTCGCGGATCACCTCTTCGGGGAAAATCTCCCGGCGGTCGAACTCAAGGATCTTCTCCTTGGTCAAGAGCTTTTTTTTCAGCTGGGCCACCGTGTCCAGCACCATCTGCCTGGATTCGGGGTCCAGGCCGGCCAGGGACCTCTTGGGATCAACGCCGCGGGATGCCATGCTGGAGGGTTCTTGCACGAAAGAGCTCATACGTTAATCTTCTTTGGTCTGGACGGCTTTGCGGCCCTTGTAGGAGCCGCAGCTGGGGCAAGCGTGATGCGGGAGTGCAGGCTCACCGCAGTCGGGGCAGGTGGCCAGGGAGGGGGCCGTCAGGCTCTTGCCGGTTCTGCGCTTATCCCTGCGGGACTTGGACGTTCTTCGCTTTGGCAAACCCATGAGTAATCTCCTAACTATTTGAGTTGAATGATGTAATTACAACATATAGTTTAATTCAAGGTTATCACGGTGAGTAAATTAAATCCCGGGCCATGTCAAGTCTTTTCCATTTTCGGCGGCGGCCTTGTGCCGGGGTTCTTTCTATGATATTGACGCTCTTGAAAAACCGATCGTCCTCGATAATTATTTAATTATTCGAATTAATTAGTTTTTTTAATGAATCAACCGAGTTGCACAGTAGGCCGCAGAGCTTCCAGCCGGGCAGCGCCGCTTTGCTGGAAAAAGCGGCTGGGGGGGCGTGGCCGGTCGCTTCAAATCACTGCAATCATAGCAATTAATTAAGCAAATTAATTTTATAACACTCTAAAATTTAATTAAAATCGGAATTTCTGGTTATCAGGAGGCTTTATGGACCAGATCGTGACGCGCTTTCCCCCGAGTCCCACGGGGTATCTGCATGTGGGCGGGGCGCGGACTGCGCTTTTTAATTGGCTTTACGCCCGCCGCTCGCAGGGCAAGTTCATCCTGCGCATCGAGGACACGGACACCGAGCGCTCGACCCAGGCCTCGGTGGATGCCATCTTCGAGGCCTTGGAGTGGCTCGGGCTGGATTGGGACGAGGGTCCTTACTATCAAACGCAACGGTTCGCGGTCTACCGCGAGCATGTCCAAAAACTCCTCGATTCGGGCCATGCCTACCACTGCACCTGCACCCCCGAAGAGGTGGAGCGGATGCGCCAGGCAGCCATGGCCTCCGGCGGCAAGCCGAAATACGACGGGACCTGCCGCCACAAGAATCTGCCGCCCGGCAAAGGGGCGGTGGTGCGCTTCAAGGCTCCCCTGACCGGCATCACCGTGCTGAAGGACGTGGTCAAGGGAGACATCGTTTTCAAAAACGAGGAGTTGGACGACTTCGTCATCAGCCGCGGCGACGGCAGCTCGACCTACAATTTCGCGGTAGTGGTGGACGACATCACCATGGGGGTCAACACCATCATCCGGGGCGACGACCATGTCATGAACACCCCCAAACAGATCCAGCTCTACCGGGCCTTCGGCGCCGCCCTGCCCCTGTTCGGCCATGTCCCGATGGTGCTCGGCAAGGACCGCGCCCGCCTGAGCAAGCGCCACGGGGCCACCTCGGTGACCGCCTATCGCGACATGGGCTACCTGCCGGAGGCCCTGATCAACTATCTGGTGCGCCTGGGCTGGTCCCACGGCGACCAGGAGTTTTTCACCCGGGACGAGCTGATCGCGGTGTTCAACCTGGAAAACATCGGCCGCGCCGCCGGTGTGTTCGACATCGAAAAACTGATGGCCCTGAACGCCGATCACATCAAGGCCGCGGCGCCCTCGCGCCTGGTGGCCCCGCTCGCCGGTTTCATGCGCGAGATGGGGATCGACATCGAAGGCAACCCCCGGGCCGAGAAGGTGATCGCCAGCCTGAGCGCCCGCAGCAAAACCTTGCGCGAGATGGCCGAACAGGCCTTGTTCTATTTCGCCGATGAGATCGCCTACGAACCGGACGCCGCGCGCAAGTTCCTCACCCCCGAGGCGCTGGCTCCGCTCACATCGTTAACCGCCGCGGTGGAGTCCATAGAGGATTACTCGGAGCAGGCCGTGGAACGCGTCTTCCATGGGATAGTAGAGAGGACCGGGCTCAAGCTCGGCAAGGTCGCCCAACCCGTTCGGGTGGCCCTTAGCGGCCGGGCCGCCAGCCCCGGTATTTACGAGATCATGGCGATCATCGGCCGGGATCGGGTGCTCGAGCGGCTGAGAAAGGCCATCGCCTTCATCGAAAGAGCAAAGGGCGAGGCCGGTTCGGCCCCACCCCGCCCGCAATGAAGGCCGATGCCGATTTGGCTCTTGACGGATTTCATCGCTTCGGATATCTATATGCATAGGATACTGAGGGATCGTCTAGTGGCAGGACGACGGGTTCTGGCCCCGTTAACCTAGGTTCGAATCCTAGTCCCTCAGCCAATAAAAATGGCTTACGGACAACCGTAAGCCATTTTTATTGTTGATTTGTCATTTTGTTGAAGGGTATTACTCCGGCAATCAACCGGTCGGCGACCGCACCACCGGCTCAACCCGCAGAAGAGGCGAGGCAGAACATGGCATCATCGACAAAGCCGCCGGAGGCAGGGGCCCCCACCAACTTCGTCAAGCAGATCATCGAGGCCGATCTCGCCGTCGGCAAGAACAGCGGCCGGGTGGTGACGCGCTTCCCCCCGGAGCCGAACGGCTACCTGCACATCGGCCACGCCAAAAGCATTTGCCTGAACTTCGGGCTGGCGCAGGAATTCGGCGGGGTCTGTCACATGCGCTTCGACGACACCGACCCTGCCAAGGAGTCGATGGAGTACGTCGAGTCCATCCAGCAGGACGTTCGGTGGCTGGGCTACGACTGGCAGGGCAAGCAGTTTTTCGCATCGGACTATTTCGAGGCCCTCTACGAATTCGCGCTCGACCTCATCCGCCGGGGCAAGGCCTATGTGGACCACCTGAGCGCCGATGAGATCCGCGGCTATCGCGGCACGTTGACCGCGCCCGGCCGCAACAGCCCCTACCGCGAGCGCAGCATCGAGGAGAACCTGGACCTGTTCCGACGCATGCGCGCCGGTGAGTTCAAGGACGGCGAATGCGTGCTGCGGGCCAGGATCGACATGGCATCCCCCAACATCGTGTTGCGGGACCCCACGCTCTACCGCATCAAACACATGCACCACTACCGCACCGGCGACGCCTGGTGCATCTACCCGATGTACGACTTCACGCACTGCCTCTCGGACATGATGGAAGGCATCACCCATTCCATCTGCACGCTGGAGTTCGAAAACAACCGCGCCCTTTACGACTGGGTATTGGATTCGCTCGAAACACCCTGCCACCCGCAACAGATCGAATTCGCCCGGCTCAACCTGAGCTACACCGTGCTCTCGAAGCGCAAGCTCATCGAGCTGGTGGAGCGCGGGGTCGTCAGCGGCTGGGACGACCCGCGCATGCCCACGATCTCGGGCTACCGGCGCCGGGGGTATACGCCCGAGGCGCTGCGCAGATTTTGCGACCGGATCGGTGTTGCCCGGGCCGACAGCACGGTGGACATCGGTCTGCTGGAGCATTGCCTGCGGGAGGATTTGAACCGGCGGGCGCCCCGGGCCATGGCGGTGCTGCGGCCGCTCAAGGTGACCCTGGTCAACTACCCCGAGGGCCGGGAGGAGGAGCTCGAGGCGATCAACAACCCGGAGGACCCCGCCATGGGGTCCCGCCGGGTGCCGTTCAGCCGCGAGCTTTACATCGAACGCGCGGATTTCCTGGAGGATCCGCCCCGGAAATTCTTCCGCCTGGCGCCAGGCCGGGAAGTGCGCCTGCGCTATGCCTACTTCATCCGCTGCGAGGAGGTCGTCAAGGACCCCGCCAACGGAGAGGTGACCGAGTTGCGCTGCACCTATGACCCGGCCACCCGCGGCGGGGATGCGCCGGACGGCCGCAAGGTGCAGGGAACCCTGCACTGGGTGTCGGCGGCCCACGCCGTGTCCGCCGAGGTGCGCCTGTACGACCACCTCTTCACGCGCGAAAACCCCGGCGATGTCGAGGCGGGCCGGCACTTCACCGACTACCTCAACCCGGGCTCCCTGGAGGTGCTGACGGACTGCCGGCTGGAGCCGGGCCTGGCGCATGCCGCACCCGGTAGCCTGTTCCAGTTCGAGCGCGTCGGGTATTTCTGTGCGGACCTGAAGGAGAGCCGACCGGGGCGCCCGGTTTTCAACCGTGCGGCGACCCTGAAGGACTCGTGGGCCAAGATCACCAGGCAGGGCAAGGGCCGATAGCGTTAGAGATTGGGCTTTTTACGAAGTCGTCCTATTTGTAGAACAGGTAGCCCGCAGCCAGCTTCAGGTACTCATCGGCCACCCGCATCGCAGACTTTCCGTTGAGCCACCAGGGGAGGCCGCTCTCCTCCTCCTTGTTTTCCACGGCGTGGAACTGGAAAGCCAGCCCCGGGTTCGTTCCGGCACGCTCGAATGCCAGCCGGGCCCGGCGGATGTGATAGCCCGAGGTCACGACAACGGCCGACCGGAACCCCCGCTCCTGCATGACGGCCATGGTCTTGCGGGCCTCGGCGTATGTCCCGCCCAGCCCTGCGGCCTCCGGCCGTTTGGCATCGTCCGGGCGGCCGAGGATCACGCGCTCCTCGGGCAAGAGGGGCTCGATGCGGTAATGACGGACAAACCAGGGCCAGGCCAAGGCGCGGTGGCGCAAGGGCAGGAGCAGAAAGCGCTCTTCCGAGTTTTGCGCCAGCGCGGCCCCGGCCGATACGCGCAGGCCGTCCTCATCCAGCGGCCCGGCCAGGACCACGACCAGGTCAAACGGCTCCTGCAGGGGAAAATCCCGGTTGCTCAGGGCTACCTTCCCCCAGCCCAGGAAGGCCGCGACACCGGCCGCCAGCAGGACCACCAGCCCCATGACCGCACGATACAGCATGACGCCTCGTTTTAGCGCATGTCGCCGGGGCCCTGCAGCGACAGGAGGGACTCCGGCGGCAGCCCCGAGCTCAGAGCGGCGCGGCCGATGCTGACATACGCCAGTCCATGACCGGCCACGATGTCCGGATCATACAGGTTGCGGCCGTCAAAAACGATCGGGGTTTTCAGCATCCGCTGAATGCGTGGAAAATCCGGGTTGCGGAACTGGTTCCAATCCGTCGCCACGGCAAGCGCATCGGCCGCATCGACCACATCGTATTGCTGCTCGCTGACCTCAACGAGGGGATTGCCCTTGAGCGCCGCCCGGGACCGGCCGGCGGCGACCGGGTCGAAAGCCTTGACCTTCATCCCGGCGGCCGTCAGCACCCGGACCAACTCGAGCGCGGGGGACTCCCGGATGTCGTCGGTGTTGGCCTTGAACGCCAGGCCCCAAAGCGCCAGGGTCCGGCCGGAAAGCCCGCCCTGAGCGCTGAAAAAGGCCTCGATCTTGCGGGCCAGAGCCCCCTTCTGGTGCTGGTTGACGGCGTCCACGGCCGCAATCAGCTCCGGCGTATACCCGTGTGTCCGGGCCGTGTGGATGAGCGCCTTGACATCCTTGGGAAAACAGGACCCGCCGAAGCCCATGCCGGGGTAGATGAAATGAAACCCGATGCGGTGGTCGGCCCCGATCCCCCGGCGCACGGCACTGACGTCGGCGCCCACCCGTTCGCAGATGTTGGCGATCTCGTTGATGAAGGAGATCTTGGTGGCGAGCATGCAGTTGGCCGCATACTTCGTCATCTCCGCGCTGCGCGGGCTCATCACGACCATCTTGTCGCGGCTGCGGGCAAAGGGGGCGTAAAGGGCTTCCAGCAGCTTGGCCGTGCGCACGTTGTCCGTTCCGACGATGATGCGGTCGGGTTTCATGAAGTCGTTGACCGCATCGCCCTCTTTCAGGAACTCGGGGTTGGAGACGACGTCGAATTCGACCATCAGTCCGCGCCGCCCGGTCTCGCGGCGGATGACCCGGTGGACATCGTCGGCCGTCCCGACCGGCACGGTGGACTTGTTGACGATGATTTTGTATTCGGTGATCAACTCGCCGATCTGCCGGGCGACCGCCTGAATCTGAGACACATCGCAGGACCCGTCCTCGCGGGGCGGGGTCCCGACGCAGTTGAAGATGAAGAGGGCTTGCTCCATCCCCTCCTTCAGCTCAGTGGAAAAATGGAGCCGCCCCTCCAGCATGTTGCGACTGACCAGCGGTTCGAGCCCCGGCTCGAAGATGTGTACCTTTCCATCTTTCAGCCCGTTGACGACTTTCGGGTTGCTGTCCACGCACACGATGTGGTTGCCCATTTCCGCCAGGCAGGCGGCGGTCACCAGACCGACGTACCCGGTGCCGACGATGCAGATGTTCATGGGGGCGGGATCCCTTCTGTTGGCTTGCCGCCGCAACACCCCGGGCGACCGGGAACATGCGGCATTGAATGAATTTTTCGATCATACCAGAGATGCCGGGGGGCTGCAAACCGGTGTTTCACTTTTTTCTTGATTTCTTTCGGCAAATCGGGGAAAAATGTCACCATAGAAATCGGGGCGGCTGTCGTTCTGAACCAGAACGTCCCGCCGGCGGGCCCTGAGATCACCGGCACCCAGACGTTTTCGGTCACCTGCCGAAAAGCTCGGTGCACCCATCACGGTATGCGGCGTTATTCCGGATGAACGAATTCGGGGGATTGGCGGCGTCGCTCTGGAGGAGAACAGATACCGGGATATCAAAGGGGTGATTTCGGGCATCCTGCAGTTTGTCCAGACGGGCGTTTACGGACCATTGCCCATTAACCGGTGATGAAGGATGCTGTCGGTCCTTCGGCGTCACCGCGGCAAAAGGTCGTCATGATCGCCCGGGCGCAGGAGTTCAGAAACGCCGGCCGACCAGCCGCCTCGATTTCTTTTTCAAGCTTGACGACTTTGTAAAAAGCCCAATCTCTGCGTTGCGCTTCATCCCGTGGTCGCTGCGGCGCACTGGCAGTAGGCCTCACGGCACGGAATTCGCACGCCTTGATCTTGGGCTTTTTACAAAGTCGTCTGGATCAAGGACTTTTTACGAACCCATCAAGCTTCGCCCCCCCTGCCGGACGGCGCGTCAGAAAACGACCCCGGCATAGCCTACGAAGCTCTCTCCCGGGCTGCGCTCATAGCTGGTGGCGTAGCCGACCGATCCCGCCCGCTTGGCGCCCAGCTGTTTGCCCGCCTGGATCGCCGCAGCGGCCGCCCCCGGGCAGCATGCATTCTGGTTTGCCAACGCCTCCGTGATCAACCGTCCGGGATCGAGATCCAGCATGGCCTCGACGATCCGCCGATCGTTCTGCCGGGTCACCCAGCTCACCGCCGAGGCCCCGGTCCCATGCCCGGTAAACCCGTAGTTGGGCCCGTAGTGCGTCAGATCGGTGGAGCCGATGACCTTCAGGTTCAGCCCCATCCGCCGGGCAATCTCGACCACCGCCCTGCCGATTTCAAGCGCGGGATCGGCCGGCGGGACCCCCATGGCCAAGAGCCGCGCCTGCGGGAAGAAATACTTGATGAAAGGCAGCTGCACCTCGATGGTGTTGTCCGGGGTGGCGCGATCCGGCGACTCCCGCCGGAAGCTGAAGCGCTGGAGCATTTCGGCGGCCAGCTCCTCGGCCACCCGCAACTCGCCGAAAGGGGTTTCCCAGGCGCCTTTGGGCATCATGACGCTGGAGGCGGCGGCGTGCAGGTGCATGCCGAACACCACGAGCGCGTCCGGGGCCGGGAGGCCGGGTTGGGCCAGAAGATGGATCACATTGCACGCGACGGCTCCCGAAAAGTACCAGCCTGCGTGGGGCACCACCCCTCCGACCGGTTGCGGGACCGCGGGCGACGCAGGTCGAGCCTGTTCGATGAAGGTCTTGATCTGCGCCTCGCACTCGGCCGCCCGGGCCGGGTACCAGCTGCCGGCGAACACGGCACGCCTGAGCATGGAAGGCATGGGTCACCTCCTTGCAGCGAGAAAAACGGGCCACACCCCGCTTGCGGCGTATCGACCGTTGCAGCCCTGCACACGCGTCAGCTGCCGGCGAGCTCGAGCGCCGGGAAAGGGGCGGTTTTCCCGACTAGTAGCGCCGCCGGCTTGATTTGACAACTCATTTTTGACTGTGTCGCTCAACTCCCGGCAGGGTGCGATCTGCCGCCGGCGACCTTAACCCGCCTCGCCCGCCGCGGGGTCACTCCCCCACCTGTGAATTCGAAAAAGCGTGATTACAGTTTAAGACAAATGCAAAAAATACGGAGGACGCCATGTGGGAGTATACGGACAAAGTCAAGGACCACTTCCTCAACCCGCGCAACGTGGGCGTGATCGAGGACGCCGATGGGGTGGGCGAGGTCGGGTCGATCGCCTGCGGGGATGCGTTGACTTTTTATTTCAAGCTGGATGAAAGCGCCAGGATCAAGGACGCCAAGTTCCAGACCTTCGGCTGCGCCAGTGCCATCGCGTCCTCCTCGGCCCTGACCGAGATGGTCATCGGCAAGACCCTGGACGAGGTGGCCAAGATCACCAACGAGGATATCGCCGGCTACCTGGGGGGCCTGCCGAAGGAAAAAATGCACTGTTCGGTCATGGGCCGGGAAGCCCTGGAAAAGGCGATTTCCTGCTATCGGGGGGAAGCCGAGAAAAAGATCGAGGGCGAAATCGTCTGCGAGTGTTTCGGCGTAACCGACCGGGAGATCGAGCGGGTCGTCCGGGAAAACCGCTTGAAAACCATCGAGGACGTCACCGACTACGTCAAGGCCGGGGGCGGCTGCACCAAGTGCCACGACCGCATCCAGGAGATCATCGACGGCGTGCTGGGCGCTTCCCGGCTGGCGCCCATCCGGCCCAAGGTGCTCACCAACATCCAGAAGATCCGGCTGATCGAGGAGAGCATCGAGCGCGAGATCAACCCGACCCTGAAAAAAGACGCGGGCCGGCTTGAGCTGGTGGACGTGGACGGCAACCGGGTGATGGTGCGGCTGGGGGGCACTTGCGCCAGCTGCGCCAAGTCCCACATCACGCTCAAGCACTATGTGGAGAACAGGCTGCGCGAACTGGTGAGCCCTGAGCTGGTGGTGGAGGAGGTGCACTCATGACGAAGGTCGTCTACCTCGACAACAACGCCACCACCAAGGTGGACCCGCAGGTGCTGGAAGCCATGCTGCCCTATTTCTCCGAATACTACGGCAACCCCTCCAGCATGCACTCCTTCGGCGGCGGGGTGGCCGCCCACATCCGCACGGCGCGCGAACAGCTCGGCCGCCTGCTCGGCGCCTCCGCCGATGAGATCGTCTTCACCAGCTGCGGCACCGAGAGCGACAGCACGGCCATCCGCGCGGCCATCGAATCCTATCCCGGCAAACGGCACCTGGTCACCTCCCGCGTGGAGCATCCGGCCATCAAGAACCTGTTCGAGGCTCTCTCCAAAAAGGGCTATCGGACGACCTTCGTGCCGGTGGACGGCCGGGGGCGGCTCGACCTCGACGCCCTCTACGACAGCCTGAGCGACGACACCGCCATCGTGAGCCTCATGTGGGCCAATAACGAGACCGGGGTGATCTTCCCGATCGAGGAGATCTCCCGCCGGGTCAAGGAGCGCGGCATCGTCTTCCACACGGACGCGGTGCAGACGGTGGGCAAGGTCCCCATCGATCTTGCGGCCACCGGGGTCGACATGCTCTCGCTCTCCGGCCACAAGGTCCACGGCCCCAAGGGGATCGGCGCGCTCTACATCCGCAAGGGAACGAAGTTTTCCCCCTTCATGATCGGCGGCCACCAGGAGAAGGGCCGCCGCGGCGGGACCGAGAACACGGCGGCCATCGTCGGCCTGGGCAAGGCGGCCGAGCTGGCGAAGGAGCACCTCGACGCCGGGGACTACCGCTGCGTGAGCGAGCTGCGGGACCGGCTGGAAAAAACCATCCTGGCCGGCGTGCCCCACACCCTGGTGAACGGCGACCGCGCGCACCGGCTGCCCAACACCGCGAGCATCGCCTTCGAGTACGTGGAGGGGGAGGCCATCCTGCTCATGCTGAACGAGCACGGGATCTGCGCCTCCTCGGGGTCGGCCTGCACCTCGGGCTCGCTCGAGCCCTCCCACGTGCTGCGGGCCATGGGGGTGCCGTTCACCGCGGCGCACGGCTCGATCCGCTTCAGCCTGAGCCGCTACACCACGGCGCAGGAGATCGACCTCGTCCTGGAAAAACTGCCGCCGATCATCGCGCGGTTGAGGCAGATGTCGCCCTTCTGGAATAGTGCGAAGATAGCGGCTGGAGGCTGAGGGCTGGAGGCAACTTCAAAAGAGATCGCGTTGGGCTCGCTGCCGGGTCGCTCGCGATCTCTTGCTTTTGATTTTCAGCTTTGAGCTTTCGGCTTCAAGCTTCCGGCTTTGCGCTTCGAGGCCACTTTTTCTTTCAGCCACCCGATCCACGCATCCATGCCCGCCCCGCTGCGGGCGGAGATTTCGAAGACCGGCATGGCCGGGTTCACCTGGCGGATGTAGGCCAGAGCCTGGTCCTTGTCGTAGTCGAGGTACGGCAACAGGTCGATCTTGTTCAGG
This sequence comes from Desulfobacterales bacterium, assembly GCA_046496215.1. Taxonomy (GTDB): domain Bacteria; phylum Desulfobacterota; class Desulfobacteria; order Desulfobacterales; family SpSt-501; genus SpSt-501. The sequence goes on along the minus strand of JAWOHH010000122.1, from coordinate 19,086 downwards.
ATGGCCACATCGCAGGTCCTGAACATGGTGGGGTATTTCACCGGCTTGTCCTCGCCCTCGGTCACGCTCAGAACCACCACCCGTGCGTCCTCGCCGATGTCGAACTCCGCCGGACAGACCAGGTTGCCCACGTTCTCCACGATCAGAAGCTCGATCGCCCCCAGATCGATGTCGTCCGCGGCCTTCTCGATCACGTGGGCCGCCAGGTGGCAGTCGCCCCCGAAGGCGTCGGTGTTCACCTGGACCACCGGCGCGCCGGTGACGGCCAGCCGGTCCGCGTCGTGGGTGGTGGCGATATCGCCCACGATGACCGCCGCCCGGACATCCGGCATGAGACGCTCCAGTGTTTTTTGCAGGGTCGTGGTCTTGCCGGAGCCGGGGGAACTCATGACGTTGATGACAAAAACCCCTTTTTCGGAGAACCGGCGGCGGTTCTCCTCGGCCATGCGCTCGTTGACCTTCAGGACCCGCTGAACCACCTTGATTTCGCGCGTCGCCCGCTTATCGTTGACCGTCTGCATCCTCACCCTCACCCTCTTGTGCGATTTCAATCGACACGATATCGAGTTCCCGGCCGGAGAGAATTTCCAGCGAGCCGCTGCCGCAGTCCCGGCAGATGAAGGCCGGTTCATCGATCGTCCAGCGCGTGTTGCACTCCTTGCAGCGGGCGACCACCGGGGTCTCCTCGATGGCCAGCTCGGCGCCGGCCAGCGGCGTGTCCCGGGTGGCGATGTCGAAGCAGAACCGCAGGCTGTCGGAGACCACGGCGGCCAGCTTGCCGATTTTCAGGTTGACCTTTTCAACCTTCGGCGAGACCAGCTCGGCTGGAATCGACGCGGTGGCGATCTCGATGATCTGCAGGGCGATGCCCATTTCGTGCATGCGAATAGGTCCTGTAGGCCCTATACGACCTATTGGCTGAAAACATCCCGGCACAGCTCCCCGAGCGCGCCCAGATTCTCGCACACATGGATGCCAGCGGCCTTCATGACGTCGATCTTGGCCTGGGCCGTACCGGAGCCTCCGCTGATGATGGCGCCGGCATGACCCATGCGCCGGCCGGGCGGGGCGGTCAGCCCGGCGATAAAGCCGACCACCGGTTTGCTCATCCGGGTCTTTATAAACTCTGCGGCGGTCTCCTCGGCATTGCCGCCGATTTCGCCCACCATGACGACTCCGCGTGTGGCGGAATCCGCTTCAAAAGCCGACAGGCAGTCCACGAAGTTCGTGCCGTTGACGGGGTCGCCGCCGATGCCGATGCAAGTGGTCTGGCCGATCCCCTGACGGGTCAACTGGTGCACCACCTCGTAGGTCAGGGTGCCGGAGCGGGACACGACCCCGATGGGCCCGCCGGGTTTGTGAATCGGAGCGGGCATGATGCCGATCTTGGCCTCGCCCGGTGTGATGATCCCGGGGCAGTTGGGCCCGATCAGCCGCACCGGCCGGCTCTCGATATAGTTCTTGACCTTCATCATGTCCAGGACGGGGATGCCCTCGGTGATGGCCACGACCAGGTGCACGCCCGCATCGGCCGCCTCCAGGATGGCGTCGGCCGCAAATGCCGGGGGGACGAAGATCAGGCTGCAGTCGGCGCCGGTCTGGCGCACCGCGTCGGCCACCGTGTTGAAGACCGGGATGCCGTCCATCTCCTGTCCGGCCTTGCCCGGCGTAACCCCGGCGACGATCCGGGTCCCGTAGGCGGCGCAGTGGCGGGCATGGAACTGACCCTCCTTGCCGGTGATCCCCTGCACGAGCACCCGTGTCTCTTTGTTGACGAAGATACTCACGTTCGATTCTCCCGGGAAGACTCGAGCCTTTAGGCTCGAGGTTTTATACCCGCAATTGAAAAAGAGCGGTTGTGTTTCGCCTTTCAGCTTATTTGACGATCTCCGCCACCTTCTGCGCAGCGTCCTTTAAATCGGCGGCGGTGATCAGGTTGAGGCCCGAATCGGCTAGGATGCGTCGGCCCTCCTCGACGTTGGTGCCCTCCATGCGCACCACCACCGGGACCTGGATGCCGGTCTTGCGGGCGGCTTCCACCACGCCGTTCGCCAGGATGTCGCAGCGCAGGATCCCACCGAAAATGTTGATGAGAACCCCTTTCACGTTCGGGTCCGAGAGGATGATGCGGAAGCCGTTTTCGACCATTTCGGCGCTGGCCCCTCCCCCCACGTCCAGGAAATTGGCGGGTTCGGCCCCGGCGAGCTTGATGAGGTCCATGGTCGCCATGGCGAGCCCCGCGCCGTTCACCATGTTGCCCACGTTGCCGTCGAGGGCGATGTAGTTCAGGTTGAACTTGGAGGCCTCGACCTCCAGCGGGTTCTCCTCGTCGAGGTCCCGTAGCTCGAGGATCTCCTTGTGGCGGAAGAGCGCGTTGTCGTCGAAGTTGACCTTGGCGTCCAGAGCGACGACCGCCTCCTCGGCCGTCAGGACGAGCGGGTTGATCTCGACGAGCGAGCAGTCGTACTCCATGAACAGCCGGTAGAGGTTCTGAATCATAGGGGTGAAGCTCTTGATCGCCGCCGGCGGCAGGTTGAGGCCGAAGGCCAGCTGCCGGCAGTGATAGCCCTGGAGCCCCAAGAGCGGGTTGACGAAAACCTTGATGATCTTCTCCGGGGTGTCGGCGGCCACCTCCTCGATGTCCATGCCTCCGGCCTCGCTCGCCATGATGGCGATTTTGGCCGTCGCCCGGTCGGGGATAATGCTAAGGTAGAGCTCTTTTTTGATGTTCAGCCCCTGCTCCACCAGGAGCTTGCGCACCCGCCGCCCCTCCGGGCCCGTCTGGTGAGTAACGAGCGTCATTCCGAGGATCTGACCGGCCAGGGTCTGCACCTCTTCCGCCGAACGGGCGAGCTTGACCCCGCCGCCCTTGCCCCGGCCGCCGGCATGGATCTGGGCCTTGACCACCACCGGCCAGCCCCCGAGCCCGGCGGCGACTTCGCAGGCCTCATCGACGCTGAAGGCCGCCCCGCCCGCCGGAACGGGGATTTTGTACTTCTTGAACAGCTCCTTCGCCTGGTATTCGTGAATTTTCATATCTTCCCCGTTACCCCACCACCGCCAGCACATCGCCCTTCTTCACAGAGTCGCCGCTGCTGAAGTTGAGGACCTTCACGGTGCCGCCGGTGGGCGCCGGCAGGGCGTTTTCCATTTTCATGGCCTCGAGCACGACGAGCGTCTCGCCTTCGCTCACCTTGTCTCCGACGTTCTTGAGGTACTTCACGATCATGCCGGGCATGGGCGCCGAGAGAGGGGTTCCCTTCGTGTCGGCCGCGGCCTTGGGTGCTTCGGCCTTGGGTGCCTCCGGCGCCGGCGCAGCGGCGGCCGCCGGGGCCGCGGGAGGGGCTGGCGCCGGGGCCGGTACCGCCGCCGGGGCGGCCATCGGCCGGGCGTAGGTCACCATGGGCGGAGCGCCGAGAGCGTCCACCCCGACCTCGAAGTAGTCGCCGTCGACGAAGACGTTGAACTTCCGCAGGTTCTCGCTCGGGGCGGGGGCCTTCTTCTGAGGCTTCTCCACCAGCAGCCCCGCTTTGGCCTTCGCAATCAGGTCGTCCTGCTTGCGGACCGCTTCCATGCTGATCGGCTTGGTCTCCGGGGGCGGGGCCTCCTTGCCGTACTTCCACTTGAGGAACTTGAGCCCGGTGACCGGGTAGAGGGCGTAGACCAGCACGTCGTCGATGTCCTTGGCCAGCCCTTTGGTCGCCTCCTTGGCCTTCTCCAGCTCGGGCTCGAGCACGGACGCCGCGCGCGCGGTGATGGGCTTCTCGCCGCGGGCATAGCCCTTGAGGGCCTTCTTCTGCACATCGGGGTTGATGGGCACGGCGGTCTTGCCGTACAGGCCGTAGCAGAGGTCCTTGACCTGGTCGGTGACCATCTTGTAGCGCTCCTGCTTCGTGTCGAAGAGCACGTTGTTCACCGTCTGGACGCCCACGATCTGGCTCGTCGGGGTGACGAGCGGGATCTGGCCGAGGTCCTTTCTGACCCGCGGCAGCTCGGCGAAGACCTCGTCGATCCGGTCGACGGCGTCCATCTGCTTCAACTGGTTCACCAGGTTGGAGAGCATGCCGCCCGGGGTCTGATGCAGCAGCACGTTGATGTCGATGATGGACATCTTGGTGTCGTCGAGCAGGTGCTTGTACTTGGGCATGACCTCCTTCTCGAGCACCTCGTTGATCGAGGCCAGCAGCTTGATGTCGAAGCCCGTGTCGCGGTTGGTGCCGATCAGCGTCATGACCAGGGGCTCGATGGCGGCGTGCGAGGTGCGGTAGGCATAGGGCGCCATGACGGTGTCGAGAATGTCCACGCCGGCCTCGACGGCCTTGAGCTGAGACATGGCGGACATGCCCGAGGTGAAGTGGCTGTGCAGGTGGATGGGTGGTTTGACGGCCTTCTTGAGGGCCGCCACCAGCTCATAGGCATCGTAGGGCGCAATCAGGCCGGCCATGTCCTTGATGCAGATGCTGTCCGCGCCCATGGCCTCGAGCTCCCGGGCCTTCTTCACATAGTAGTCGATGTTGTAGACCTCCCCGCCCAGACGCGGCTCGGTCAGGGTGTAGCACATGCAGCCCTGGAAGTGCTTGCCGGCGGCCTTGATGGCCGGCACCACGATTTCGAAGTTGCGGTAGTCGTTCAGGGCGTCAAAGGTCCGGAAGATGTCCATGCCGTTGGCCGCCGCACGCTCCACGAACACCTTGGCCACGTCGTCGGCGTAGTTGCGGTAGCCGACCAGGTTCTGGCCGCGCAGCAGCATCGAGAAGGGGGTCTTCTTGATGTATTTTTTGAGGGTGCGGATCCGCTCCCAGGGGTCTTCGTTCAGGAACCGGTGCATGGTGTCGAACGTCGCGCCGCCCCACACCTCCATGGCCCAGAATCCGACCTGGTCCATCATCTCGGCCACCGGGAGCATGTCCTCGGTGCGGCCGCGGGTCGCGAACAGCGACTGGTGGCCGTCGCGCAGCGAGAGGTCCTCGATCTTGACGGGGTTCTTCGCCTTGGGGCGGTTGGCCTCGTAGTTCATTTTGGTCATCGTCACGGCATTTTCAGTGCTCATCGCGGGTGTCTCCTTTTAATCGTGTTGGCAAACGGTGCGACCGGCCGGGGAATCCCCGGGTCCCGGCGGTGATGTCATCCCAAACGGCCGAACGCGCGCAGCTGCATCAGGTTGCGCAGCTGCATCTGGGTCTGACGGCCGTTCAACGCCCACAGCTTCGGGCCGGGCGGCGCCGCTGTGTCCGCGGCCGGAGAGGCGAACTGCAGCGCCGCCAACTCTTCCTCCTGCAACAGTTGCATGACCGCGGCCAAGGCGGCGGCAATTTTCTTCTGGGTTTCGGTCATAATCTCCTCGTAATTTCTTCGGCTATATATTCCACCCTAAAAAAGCTGCACCCATACAGCCGATCGGGCATAATTTGGGTTGCCTTTTTTACAGGTTAGAAAGCGGGGGCTCCTTCCCCGCTTTCTACATCGGGATGTTGCCGTGCTTCTTGGGCGGCCTCAACTCGCGCTTGGCGCACATGGTCTCGAGCGCGTCGATCAGCCGCGGGCGGGTCTCGCTCGGCACGATGACCGCGTCGATGTAGCCGCGGGCGGCGGCGACGTATGGGTTGGAGAAGAGGGTTTCGTACTCGGCGATCTTCTCCTTGCGTTTGGCGACCGGGTCGGCGGCCTCGGTGATCTCCTTGCGATGGATGATGTTGGCCGCACCCTCGGCCCCCATGACCGCGATTTCGGCCGTGGGCCAGGCAAACGCCATGTCCGCCCCCAGGTCCCGCGAGCACATGGCGAGATAGGACCCGCCGTAGTCCTTGCGGGTGACCAGCAAGAGCTTGGGCACCGTGGCCTCGGAGTAGCACCAGAGCAGCTTCGCCCCGTGGCGGATGATCCCGCCCCACTCCTGGTGGCTGCCCGGCAGGTATCCGGGGACGTCGGCGATGGTCAGCAGGGGGATGTTGAAGGCGTCGCAGAAGCGGATGAACCGCGTGGCCTTGTCCGAGGCGTTGATGTCCAGGCAGCCTGCGAGCGCCTTGGGTTGGTTGGCGATGATGCCGACAGGCCGGCCGTTCAGGCGCGCGAAGCACACGATGATGTTCTGCGCGAAATACTGGTGCGGTTCGAAGAACGTCCCGTTGTCGACTACGGCCCGGATCACATCCTTCATGTCGTAGGCCCGGTTCGGGCTGTCGGGGACGATGCGGTCCAGCTCCGGGGCCGTCCGGCGGGGGTCGTCCCCTGCGGCGGCGACCGGCGGGTCCTCCATATTGTTCGACGGCAGATAGGACAACAGGGTCTTGATCTGCTCGATGCAGTCGGCGTCGCTGTCGCACGCGAAGTGCGCCACCCCGCTTTTCTCGTTGTGGGTCTTGGCCCCGCCGAGCTCCTCGAAGCTGATCTCCTCGCCGGTGACGGCCTTGATGACCTCCGGGCCGGTGATGAACATGTAGCTCGTGTTCTTGACCATAAAGATGAAGTCGGTCATGGCCGGGGAGTAGACCGCACCGCCCGCCGTCGGTCCCATGATGGCTGAAATCTGCGGAATGACCCCCGAGCCGGCCGAGTTCCGGAAAAAGATCTGGCCGTAGCCGGAGAGGGCGTCGACCGCCTCCTGGATCCGCGCGCCGCCGGAATCGTTCATGCCCACGAACGGGACCCCGGCCTTGAGGGCCAGGTCCATGGCCTTGCAGATCTTCTTGGCGTGCATCTCGCCGAGGCTGCCGGCGCGCGAGGTGAAGTCCTGGGAGAAGGCGAACACCGGCCGGCCGTTCACCCGCCCATGCCCGGTGATGACCCCGTCGGAGGGGATCTCCACCTGCTCCATGCCGTAATTCGCACAGCGGTGGGTGACGAACATGTCGAGCTCGCGAAAGGTCCCCGGGTCGAAGAGCAGATTCAGTCGTTCGCGGGCGGTGAGCTTGCCCTTGCCTTTGTGCTGGGCCACGGCCTTCTCCCCGCCCAGCTTGAGCAGCCTGGCCTCGCGGGCCTTCAGGTCCTTGATCTTGTCCTCAACGATGCCCATGACGTCCTTTTCCTTTCTTAATAAGCTGAATCGAATTGAATTGTCTGTTTAAGTTTTATTGTCAAGAAAAAAAAGCAGCCGCTCGGCGGCGGCGGTGGCGGGGATCCGACCGCCCGACACCTCCCGCAGGATCGACGGCAGATGGGTCTTGACCGCCGGGTGCAAAAAAAACCGCTCCTTGAGCCCCTCGTCGATTAGCGACCAGACCCAGTCCACGGCCTGATGCCGGCGCTTCTGCTCGAGCTCACCGGTGCGGGAGAGCACCTCGCGGTGCCGCAATACTTCCCGCCAGATGGCCTCAACCCCGGTCATCTCACGGGCGCTGCAGGTCAATACGGGCGGGCTCCAGTGGGCCGAGACCGGCTGCAGCAGGTGCAAGGCGAGTTCATAGACCCTCGCCGCCTTTTGCGCCGCCTCGACATTGCCGCCGTCCGCCTTGTTGATGGCCAGCGCGTCGGCCAGCTCCAGGATGCCTTTTTTCAAGCCCTGAAGCTCGTCCCCGGCCCCGGCCAGCAGGAGCACCAGGAAAAAATCCACCATGGAGGCGACCGTGGTTTCAGACTGGCCGACGCCGACCGTCTCGACGATGATAACGTCGAAGCCCGCCGCCTCGCACACCAGCATGGTCTCGCGGGTCTTGCGCGCCACCCCTCCCAGGGTACCGCCGGAGGGGGATGGCCGGATAAAGGCGTCCCGCAGGGTAGCCAGCTTCTCCATGCGAGTCTTGTCGGCCATGACGCTGCCGCCGCTGAGGGCGCTGCTGGGGTCGACCGCGAGCACGGCGACGCGGCGGCCCTCCCGCACCAGCATCGTCCCGAGGCTTTCGATGAAGGTGCTCTTGCCCACCCCCGGCACCCCGGTGATGCCCAGCCGCACCGCCCGGCCGGTGCGGGGCAGCAGTGCCTCGAGGATCTGCGCGGCCGCTTCGCGGTGAGCGGAAAGGGCGCTCTCGATCAGCGTAATCGTCTTGGAGAGCACCCGTCGGTCGCGAGCGAGCACACCGTCAATGTAGGACTGCAGTTCGGGCTGCCTCATGTCGAGCGCTCGTCACCCATCCCGTGTCGCTTCCCCCCCTGTTGCTCCTCACCGGTGGCCCCCGCCCCTCACGCGTTGCCCGCCGCTGCCCGTTACTTTCTAGCCTCCAGCGCGTTGAGCACCTCGTTCGCTGCGGCGGTCACGGCCGTCCCGGGGCCGAAGACGCAGGCCGCACCGGCGCCGCGCAGCATCGCGTAGTCTTTGGGCGGAATGATCCCGCCCACCACCACGAGGATCTCCCCGCCCCCCTCCCGCTTCAGGGCCGCGACCAACTCCGGGACCAACGCCTTGTGCCCCGCAGCAAGGGTCGAGACGCCGACCACGTGCACATCGTTTTCAACCGCCATGCGCGCGGCTTCCTCCGGGGTCTGGAACATCGGCCCGATGTCCACATCGAAGCCCAGGTCGGCAAAGCCGGTGGCGATGACCTTCATCCCGCGGTCATGCCCGTCCTGGCCCATCTTGGCCACCAGGATCCGCGGCCGCCGGCCCTCGCGCTCCTTGAAGTTCTCGGTCCGCCGCCGCAGGGAGGCGATGATCTCGCTGTCTCCGAACTCGGAGGAGTAAACGCCGGAAATGCACTGAGTGGTGGCCACAAACCGTCCGAAGACCGTTTCCAACGCGTCGGACACTTCGCCGACGCTCGCGCGCAACCGGATGGCCGGGATGGCCAGCTCGAGCAGGTTCGCGCCGCGCTCCGCCCCCTGCGTCAAGGCCTCCAGGGCCCGTTTGACGGCGGCGTTGTCGCGCGTCGAGCGGATCTCCTTCAGCCGGGCGATCTGCTCGTCGCGCACGCTCGCCGGCACTTCGAGGATTTCAAGATTCACGTCCTCTTTGATCTGGTATTTATTCACGCCGACGATGACGTCCAGCCCCTGGTCGATCCGCGCCTGCCGCCGAGCGGCCGCCTCCTCGATGCGCAGCTTGGGCATGCCGGTCTCGATGGCCTTGGCCATCCCCCCGAGCTCCTCCACCTCCCGGATGATCTTCATCGACTCGCGGATGATCCCGTCGGTCAGGGCCTCCACGTAATAGGAGCCGCCCAGGGGGTCCACCACCCGGCAGACCTGGGACTCCTCTTGGACGATGAGCTGGGTGTTGCGGGCGATGCGGGCCGAGCCGTCCGTGGGCAGGCCGACCGCCTCGTCGAAGGAGTTGGTGTGCAGGGACTGGGTCCCGCCCAGCACCGCCGAGAGGCACTCGAGCGTCGTCCGGATGATGTTGTTGTAGGGGTCCTGGGCCGCCAGACTCCACCCGGACGTCTGGCAGTGGGTGCGCAGCATGGAGGATTGGGGATCCGTGGGGTTGAACCGGCTCATGAGGCGATGCCAGAGGAATCGCGCCGCCCGCAGCATGGCGATGTCCATGAAGAAGTTCAGGCCGATGCCGAAGAAGAAGGAGAGCCGCGGCGCGAACTGGTCGATGCCGAGCCCTGTCTTGAGCGCGGCCTGCACATACTGCAGCCCGTCGGCCAGGGTGAACGCACACTGGAGCACCGAGCTGGCCCCGGCCTCCATCATGTGGTAGCCGCTGATGCTGATGGTGTTGTACTTGGGCATGCGCTTGGAGCAATAGGCGATGATGTCCGAGACGATCCGCATGGAGGGTTCGGGCGGATAGATGTAGGTGTTGCGGGTCAGGTACTCCTTCAGGATGTCGTTTTGGATCGTGCCGGTGAGCTTCTCCTGGCTGACCCCCTGCTCTTCGGCCGCCACGATGTAGCCGGCCAGGACCGGGAGCACCGCCCCGTTCATGGTCATGGAGACCGACATCTTGTCCAAGGGGATCTGGTCGAAGAGGATTTTCATGTCCTCGACGCTGTCCACCGCGACCCCGGCCTTGCCGACGTCCCCGGACACCCGGGGGTGGTCGGAGTCATAGCCCCGGTGAGTCGCCAGATCGAATGCCACCGAGAGCCCCATCTGGCCGGCGGCCAGGTTGCGTCGGTAGAAAGCGTTGGAGTCCCGGGCCGTGGAAAAGCCGGCATACTGCCGGATGGTCCACGGCCGGTGGGCGTACATCGTGGCCCGCGGCCCGCGCACGTAAGGGGCCATGCCCGGCAGGCTGTTCAGGTGCTCGAGATTTTCCAGGTCTTCGGCGGTGTAGAGCGGCTTGACCACTATCCCCTCGGGGGTCTTCCAGTTCAACGACTCGACCGGTTTCCCACGCAGTTCCTTGGAAGCGAGCTCTTTCCATTTCGGTGTGTCGGGATGCTGGGCCATGGGTTCCTTCTCCTCGTTGAAGCGGGATTGCGCAAAGGGCGAAGCAGGGACGCCCGGCGCGCAGTGCTTCAGTTCAACCTTATTTGCGTTCGCACAACTCCACCAGCACCCCGCTGGCGGCCTTGGGGTGGATGAAGGCGATCCGGGCGCCGCCGGCCCCCGTGCGCGGTGTTGCGTCGATCAGCTGGATGCCCTTGGCCTTGAGCTCGGCCAGGGCCGCGTCGATGTTCTCGACGCGAAAGGCGATGTGCTGGATGCCCTCGCCTTTTTTCTCCAGGTACTTGGCGATCGGCCCGTCCGGCGCGGTGGATTCCAGCAGTTCGACTTCGCTCTCCCCGACCGGGAAGAACGCGGTGGTGACTTTCTGCTCCGCCACGGTCTCGGCACCCTCGAAGCGCAGCCCCAAAACATCCGTCCAGAAGTTCTTGCCGGCGTCGATGCTTTTGACCGCAACCCCCAAATGATCGATCTTCAAAATCTTCATCGCACCCCTCCCTTGGGCATTAGACTCGTTGATGCCTCAACCCGTTCCGGCTACCGGGCGGCCTGGACCGAGACGATTTCGGGGATCTCCTTCTTTAAAAACTTTTCGATCCCGTTCTTCAGGGTCATCTGCGACATCGGGCAGCCGCGGCATGCCCCCGTCAGCCGCACCGTGACGACGCCTTCCCGCACGTCCACGAGTTCCACGTCCCCCCCGTCGCGCTGGAGGGCCGGACGGATCTTGTCGATGGCCTGCTGGACCTTCTCTTTCATGGCGCTGCTCCTATCCGAGTCTGAAGATGAGCCTTGACATCCTCCATATCAGATTTCACGCTCTTCGCGAAACCGCTTTTTAAAGGCCTCGAAACCGTCCGCCAGGATGGCCTGGCGCACGCCCCGGAGCAGGTTCAGGAAAAAATGCAGGTTGTGAAGGGTGTTCAACCGGTAGGCCAGAAGCTCCCGGGACAGGAACAGATGCCGCAGGTAGGCGCGCGAGTAGTTGCGGCAGGTGTAGCACGCGCAGCTCTCGTCCGGCGGGGCCGCGTCCCGCCGGTGGCAGGCGTTGGAAATGGTGAGCGTGCCCCGGCGGGTGAAGAGCTGCCCGTTGCGGGCGTTGCGGGTGGGCAGCACGCAGTCGAACATGTCGGCCCCGCGCTCGACCAGCTCGATCAGGTCCTCCGGGGTGCCGACCCCCATGATGTATTTGGGCCGATCCTCCGGCAGCAGGGGCAGGCTGAATTCCGCGGTCTCCAGCATGAGCTCCTGCGGCTCCCCGACGCTCAGCCCGCCCAATGCATGGCCACTGAAGCCCAGCGCGCCGATCCGCTCGGCCGACAGCGCCCTCAGGCTGGGGTCCATCCCACCCTGAACGATCCCGAAGAGCGCCTGATGCCCTTCCCCGGCCGCCCGCCAGGCGTCCCGGCAGCGGCGAGCCCAGGCGAAGGTGGTCGACTCGGCCCGGCGCAGCTGCTCGATGCCTGCCGGGTAGGGGGCGCACTCGTCGAGGCACATCATGATGTCTGAGTTCAACCGCTGCTGGATCGCGACCACACTTTCCGGGGTGAGCCGATGGTGCGAGCCGTCGACATGGGATTGGAAGGTCACCCCCTCCGCATCGATCTTGGCCAGGCGGGCCAGGGAAAATATCTGAAAACCGCCGCTGTCGGTCAGGATGGGGCCATGCCAATGCATGAACCGGTGCAGCCCGGCGAAGTCGCCGATCACCTCGCAGCCCGGCCGCAGGTAAAGATGGTAGGTGTTGCCAAGTATGATCTGCGCCCCGGCGGCCGCGAGCTCCTCCGGGGTCAGGGATTTGACCGAGCCCAGGGTGCCGACCGGCATGAACACCGGCGTCTCGACCACCCCGCGCGCCGTGTGGATGACCCCGGCCCGGGCCCGGGTCCGGGTCGATTCGGCAACGACCTTGAAGCTGAACATGCCTGTCACACCACACCCGTCAGGTGTTGCTGGTCATCCGTCACCGGCCACCCGCTATCCGTTCCTCGTAATTTATCCGCCGCCCCACACCGACGCATCACTCATTCTTTTCTCGTCGCTCGGTTCCCGTTGATCGCTGCTTCCCCTCACGCAATCAGCATCGCATCCCCGTAGCTGTAAAAGCGGTAGCCTGAGGCCACCGCCGCGCGATAGGCGTTTAGGACGGCCTCCCGGCCCGCGAAGGCGGCGACGAGCATCAGCAGCGTGGACTTGGGCAGGTGAAAGTTGGTGATCATGGCGTCGACCGCCTGGAAGCGGTAACCGGGATAGATGAAGAGATCGCACCATCCGCCGCCCGGCCGGATGCGGCCGCCCGACCCGGCCGCAAACTCCAGGGTGCGGACCGCGGTGGTCCCCACGGCCACCACCCGCCGCCCGGCGGCCCGGGCCGCGTTGACCGCCTCGGCCGCGGAGGCGGAGATGGTGAAGCGCTCGGGATGCATGCGGTGCGCACGGATGTCCGCCGCCCGCACCGGCGCGAAGGTCCCGAAGCCGACGTGCAGCGTGATGGGAGCCACCGCCACGCCCCGAGCCCGGATCTCCTCCAGCAGCCGGGGCGTGAAGTGCAGCCCGGCGGTGGGGGCGGCCACCGCCCCGCGGACGGCGGCGTACACCGTCTGGTAGGCCTGTCGGTCCTCGGGCCGATCCAACCGTCGGATGTAGGGCGGCAGCGGGACGTGGCCCTGGCGGTCGAGCAGCAGATCGATGTCCTCGCCCCCGCTGAACTCCACCCGGCAGACGCCGCCCTCGCTCTGCGACACACGGCCGGACCACGCTTCGCCGAAATGGATGACGGCACCGGTCTTGACCGGTTTGGAGGCCTTGACCAGGCAATCGCAGCAAAACGTGCCGCCCTGCCGAGCCCCGCCGGAGTAGTCGAGGATGAATACCTCCACCTTCCCGCCGGTTGCCTTGCGGCCGACGAGTCTTGCCGGAACCACTGCGGTGTCGTTGACGACCAGCACGTCCCCGGCCGTCAGCCAGCGGCCCAGCTGGTCGAAACGATGGTGGGACAAAGCACCGGTTCGCCGCTCCACGTGCAGCAGCCGCGCCCGGTCACGCCGGTCCGCAGGGGCCTGCGCGATCAACTCGGCCGGAAGCTCGTAGTCGTAGTCTGAAAGGCAGTACACGGCCGGCCGCCCGCATCACATCCGGCCTATAGCGACCAGAATCAGTCCCACCACCATGAGCGCCAGACCGATGCGGTGCAGGCTCGCATCCGATGTGGCCGCAACTTTGCGGATGAACTCCTTCATCTTGGCCGGAAAGGCGAAATACGGCAGCCCCTCGACGATCATCACCATGCCCAACACACACAGGAAAAAATCCATTGGTCGCCGATCTCCCGCAAGCCGCGCTCTCCCCGGCACTGTCTTTAAAGCCGGTTTCGGGGTTATAGCGTTTCGCCCGATGGGTTGTCAAAGTCTATCCGGCCCTCCGGACATGGGGTGTTTGACACCCCGCGCGTTTGAATTACTATAAACTTTGATTGGTTACCAAACTTCTGCCACAATCGACATCTCGGAAGGGTGAGTCGGATGCGCCTGATCGTCCATTACACCGTCGCCGTTTTGATTCTGACCGTTTACGGGGGCCAAGTCTGACCCTTCATGGAACCCACCGGCCGATTCATGAGCATGTTCTTCCTCGAGATCGACCCGGCCGCCAGGGTGCTGCGCTAGGTGCGGGCCGGCCACGAACCGGCGGTGGTCTACAGCCCGGTTTCAGCCTCGTTTTCCGATCTCGGGGGGGAGGGCATGGCGCTGGGGGTGGAGGCCGAGGCTGTCTATCAGGACTACGGGCGTCAGGGGTGGGAGCCCGGGACGGTGGTCGTCATCGGCACCGACGGCATCACCGAGACCCGCAGCGCCTCTGATGAGCTTTTCGGCGTCGAGCGCGTGCGCGCGTTCATCCGCTCCCGCGCCGAGAAAACGGCGGCGGAAATCCAGTCGGCCGTGATCGACGCGGTGCAGGCGTTTCGGGGCCAGTCGCCCCAGGAAGACGATGTCACGCTGGTGGTGGTGAAGCTCCTGTAGATACGCCCTTATGCCTTGGCCACCATGTCGTCCGGGATGTCGGCGTTCGTGTAGACCTTTTGGACGTCGTCGCAGTCTTCCAGCATGTCCATCAGGCGCATCATCTGCTCGGCCTCCTTGCCGACCAGCGGGGTGGTGGTGTCGGGCAGCATCGTGACCTCGGCGGTGGTGCAGGCCACATTGAGCTGATCGAGGGCCGCCTTCACGGCCTCGAAGTCCTCGGGCGCGGTGATGACCTCCCAGCTGCCGTCCTCGTCGCGCACGTCTTCGGCCCCCGCATCGAGGGCCTTTTCCATCAGCTTCTCCTCGTCGATGGCCTTGCGGTCGATGGCGATGTAGCCCTTCTTCTTGAACATCCAGGCGACGCAGCCGTTGGCGCCGAGATTGCCGCCGTTCTTGGTGAAGATGTGCCGAATCTCGGCCACGGAGCGGTTCTTGTTATCTGAAAGCGACTCGACCAGCACCGCCGCCCCGCCCGGCCCGTAGCCCTCGTAAATGCTCTCCTCGTAGCTCACCCCCTCCAGTTCGCCGGTGCCTTTCTTGATGCCGCGCTCGATGTTCTCCTTGGGCATGTTTTCGGCCTTGGCAGCGAGGATGGCCGCGCGCAGCCGGGGGTTCCCGGTCTGGTCGCCGCCGCCCATGCGGGCGGCCACCGTGATCTCCTTGATCAGCTTGGTGAAAATCTTGCCGCGCCGGGCGTCGGCCGCACCTTTCTTGTGCTTGATACTCGCCCACTTGTTGTGACCTGACATGAGGCCCTCCTATTTTTTTCCCTGCCCGACCAGGTAAATTTCGCTGCTGGCCTTGCGGCTGCTCTGGGGCTTGAATATCCGGTGCTCCGTGAAGTCGGCCCTGACGGCGTCGATGAAGCGCCTGAAATCCTCGCCCTGGAAAATCTTGCACACAAATGCGCCGCCGGGCGCAAGAATCCCGCGTGCCACCGCAAGCGCCGCCGCGCACAGGTGATACGAGCGTGCGGCGTCCACCCCGCGGCTGCCCGTGGTGGAGGGGGCCATGTCGCTCAGCACGACATCAAAGAGGCTTCCGAAAAATTCCGCCGGCCGGCGGGCCGCCTCGAACACATCCCCGGTGTGCACCGTGACGTGGGCGGGCAGCGCGATGGTCACCGGGCTCAGATCGATCCCCACCACCCGGCCGGCGGGGCCGGTGACCTCCGCCGCATAGAGCAGCCACGAGCCCGGGGCACACCCCAGATCGAGCACCCGGTCCCCCCTGCGCAGGACGGAAAAACGTCTTTGAATTTCCTGCAGCTTGTAGACCGAACGCGCGGGGAAATTCTCGCGCTGCGCCCGCCGCGTGAATGGATCGTCGTCCCAACCGCCGGTTCGGGGCACGCCACGCTTTTTAGGGGGGCGGCGAAGGCCGGCGGTCGGCGAACGCCTTGTTTTCATGGGTGCGATTTATACACCGCCCCGCATTTTGAAGTCAACGTCGTCAAAAGAGGGCCTCCACCGCCTCGCCGACGGTCTCGACCCCGACGGCCCCCGCACCGGCCGCCGGCGCCAGCCGCTTAAGGTTGCCCCGGGGCAGGATGCAGCGGGTAAATCCCATCTTGGCGGCCTCCGCAATCCGGGCATCCGCCTGGCCGATGGCCCGCACCTCGCCGGTGAGCCCCACCTCGCCCATAATGATCGTGCGTTCGGCCACCGGCTTGTCGAGAAAGCTCGATGCGATCGCCGCCACCACGGCCAGGTCCACCGCCGGCTCGACCACCTTGACCCCGCCGGCCACGTTCATGAAGATGTCATAGCCCATGAGATGCATGCCGATCTTCTTTTCCATCACGGCCGCCAGGAGTGCCACCCGGTTGGGGTCCAGCCCCAGGATGGTGCGCCGCGGCGTGCCGAAGCTCGTGCCGCTGGCCAGGGACTGGATCTCCACCAGGATGGGGCGCGTGCCCTCCATGCTGGCCGTCACCACGGAACCCGGCGCCGAGGCCGGCCGCTCGGACAGGAAGACCGCCGAGGGGTTGGCCACCTCCGCCAGCCCCCGCTCCTTCATTTCGAACACCCCGATCTCGTTGGTGGAGCCGAAGCGGTTCTTGACGGCCCGTAGCACCCGGAAGATCTGGTTGCGGTCGCCTTCGAAATAGAGCACCGTGTCCACCATGTGCTCGAGCAGTTTGGGCCCGGCGATGGCCCCGTCCTTGGTGACGTGGCCCACCAGAAACGCGGGGATCCCGCTGCGCTTGGCCATCAGCATGAGCCGGACCGTGGCCTCCCGCACTTGGCTGACGCTGCCGGGGGCCGACCCGAGATCGGAGCTGAACATGGTCTGGATGGAGTCGACCACCACAACCTCGGGTTTGACGGAATCGATCATGGAAAGGACCGAGTCCACCTCCACCTCCGAGACCACCAGCAGGTTGGGGGAAACCGTTGCCAGCCGCCGGCTGCGGAGCCGGATCTGCCGGATCGACTCCTCGCCGGAGACATAGAGCACCTTGCGCCCCTGGCCGGCGAACCCGTGCAGGGCCTGGAGCATCAGGGTGGACTTGCCGATCCCGGGGTCGCCCCCGATCAGCACCAGCGAGCCCGCAACGAGCCCTCCGCCGAGCACGCGGTCGAACTCTCGGATCGCGGTCAGCATCCGCTGCTCGCGGTCGATGTCGATCGAGTCGATGGGCACCGGGGTGGAAGGCGAAACGGCCGCGTTGCGCTTCACAGCCAGCGGGCCGGACGACTGGCGCTCCTCCACGAAGCTGCTCCAGCCGCCGCAGTCCGGGCATTTCCCGAGCCACTTGGGCGACTGGTAGCCGCAGGACTGGCAGCTGTAGATGGTTTTGGAAGCTTTTTTCACGATTCCCAATTCGCACCGGCCGTGGTATGATGGCGACCGAGTATCATGGGACGCCGACCGGATCAAGCCGCCGGCCCGGTCGATCCTGGTCTTCAGCCCCAAGGAGGAATTCCCCCGGAATGCCCGTTCCAGCCGTTTTTCGCAGCGTGCTCGCCCTGAGTCTGGCACTGGCCATCGTCTGCACCTCCCCGCTGCCCGCCGCCGTGCAGGAGAAACCCGACTACTTCGCCGTGGTCAGAAGCCGCCTGATAGCCGACGGCTTCAGCCCCAAGAGCGTGTCGCAGCTATACGAACGCGCAGAGGTCTTCCTGGAGGCCGACGGCGTGTCGCGCTTTTTCGTGCACAGCGAAGCCCGGCTGAACTACGACCAGTTCAGCACCCCGGAGTCGATCGCCAAAGCGCGCGCCTACCTGCAGGAATATCAGGCCCCGCTGGCCGAGGCCGAACAGGCCTACGGCGTGGACGCCCGCGTGATCACCGCGATCCTGCTCGTGGAAAGCCGCCTGGGCACGGTCTCCGGCAGCCGCTCGGCGCTCAATATCCTCTCCACCCTGGCGGCGCTGACCGACGCCGGCATGCAGGAAACCTTCTGGAAGATCATACCCGCTGAGCGGCGCATTTCGCGCGCGCACTACGAAGAGCGAGTGCGCAAGCGCGCCGAGTGGGGCTACCGGGAGCTGAAGGCCCTCTTGACCTACGCCGATCGGGAGCAGATCGACCCGGCCTCCATCACCGGGTCCTACGCCGGCGCGGTCGGGTTTGCGCAGTTCATGCCCACCAGCATCCTGGCCTACGCCCGCGACGGCGACGGCGATGGCCGCGTGGATCTGCGGACCCACGCCGATGCCATCGCCAGCATCGCCAGCTATCTCCAACGCCACGGCTGGCGCCCGGGCGGTTCGCGCGAACAGCAGGAGAAGGCCGTACACGCCTACAACCCCAGCTCCTATTACGTGGCCGCCATCATGAAGATAGCGGACGCTCTGAAAGGTTGAGCATGGAGGAGTTGAAGTCCCTTGTGCTCTTTCTCGCCCTGTGCGTCCCGTTTTTCATCGGAACCATATGGGCCGTGGTGGATGTGGCTCAGAGGGATTTCGGCTCGACACGGGACAAGGCTCTGTGGTGGGTGGTGGCCTCAGTCCCTTTTGTGGGGTTTATCGTCTATCTCGCCCTCGGAATCCGGAAAGGGAAAAAGCCGGGTGCATGAGGGCCGAGGGCGAGTCGCACGCATTTGGCGGCCGTCGGATTCCGATTGACAATTTCAAACGGCTCCTGTAAAGAGACCAGACTTTTTGCAGATCACACGGTCCCATCGTCTAGCGGCCTAGGACACCGGCCTCTCACGTCGGTAACACGGGTTCGAGTCCCGTTGGGACCACCACATTTACCCGTACCAAGGGGAAATAAACCCCTATTATCTCAAGCAATCTATCCCTCGTTTCCCCGTCCTTGGGATAGATTCTGACCTCACCCAAGAGAGCCTGAACGGCTCTCTTTTTTATCTTTGGATCTGCGGTTTCCAATTTTTCTGACAAATGCTCGATCCCTTTCTTAAGGTCATCATCTGTTAGATCAAGACCCCTTTTTGCCATCCTCGACTTTTCCAGCTCAAATAGGATGGACTCCTTCTGCTCACGTAACGGTCTCATTTCTGATTCAATGGTCCGGGACTAATCTTGTTTTCGTCACAGTATCACCGAATCTGTGTTTGGCTATTTCCACATCTTCGAGTTTGTAGCCGTATGGGGGTGGCCCGCCGGCCCGATAACCATTTAAGATGTTCTGCTTCATACCGGAGCAAGAAGCCCCGCCACAAGCCGAAGCTCGGCCCCTTTCTTTAGCGCATCATTCAAATCATAGAAGACGACAATGCCGTTTCCAAAAAGCAGCGTCACACCAGCAAGCGGATATATGAGCGACTGAAGGCCGAGGGCTACCAGGGCGGTTGGACTCAGGTCAAGGAAGCCGTGCGCGAGATCAA
>JAWOHH010000116.1:0-30646 GCA_046496215.1 Desulfobacterales bacterium | reverse complement strand
ATGGTCGAGACCGCGTTGCTCTGGATGAACATGTTGACCACCGAGGCGATGATGATCCCGATCAGCCCCATCATCAGGAACCCGCCCATGGAGGTCAAATCCCGGCGTGTCGTCCAGCCGAAAACGCTGCACGCCGTGAAGGTGGCGGCACAGATGAAGAAGGTCGAAGTGATCGATGACTGGGCATATACCAGGAAGATCCCGGAGAGGGTGACCCCGTTCAGCGCCGAATAAAGCACGAAGAGCAGGGTCGCGGTGGTTGCCTGCATGCGGGTGATGCGCGAGCTGATGATGAAAACCATCGCCAGCTGCGCGATGATGAGACCGAAGAAGACCACGGGGGAGCCGAACACGAGGCCCCTGATTTCCGGGCTGTTGGCCACCGCATAGGCCAGTACCCCGGTCAGCCCGAGCCCCAGGGCCATCCAGTTATAGACGCTGCGGACAAACGAGTTGACCCTAACCTGTACTTGCGCTTCCCTGATGGTAATCGAATTCATCGCTTCCTCCGTGAAGATATTGCATGTTGTTGTTATTTGTAAAAATATATCACAGCGGCGACCAAAATCAAGCCAAATCGGAAATCGTTAATTGAATGAATCGAAGACGCAGGCCTCTGGAATTCTTGATTCAGGCCGTTTAAAGCGGTATAAGAGAGCCATGAAGTCTGAAGAGTTGTTTGCCGAACTCAAGAACGTGTCCGAAAAGCTGGGTGTCTTCGTCGAGGAGCACAATTTCCGCGATGCGGGCGTCCGGGTGACAAGCGGTTTTTGCACGGTTCGCGGCAGAAAGCTGTTCATCCTCGACAAACACAAATCCCTTTCCAAGAAGATCGATATTCTCGGGAATTTCCTATCCGAGATGCCTCTCGACGACGTCTACATCGTGCCGGCCGTGCGCGAGTGCATTACGAAAAGAGCCGGGAAAGAAGAGGAGTGAGTGCGTGCTCTCCTGAAACCCGGCCGCTCGATGTAAATAAGTTTACATAATATACATTATCAGACATTAATAATATGACCCCTGGGCAATACCACCGAACCATCTCGCATGCCTGACCCCTTCGACGACGACACCGGCGACCTGTGCGCTCAGGAAAACGCCGCAGCCGACACCGCCCGCCGGGTTTTGACCGTTTCCGAACTCACGGCCCGCATCAAGTCCCTGCTCGAGAAAAACTTCCCGTTCGTCTGGATTTGCGGGGAGATTTCAAATCTGCGCATCCCCGGCTCGGGCCACCTGTACTTTACGCTCAAGGACGAGTCCGCGCAGGTGGCCGCGGTCATGTTCCGCAACCAGAATCGCCAGCTCAAATTCAGGCCTGAAGACGGGATGAGCGTTATCGGCCTGGGGCGCATCAGTCTCTACGAACCCCGCGGCTCCTACCAGATCATCCTGGAGTATCTGGAGCCGGCCGGGATCGGCGCGCTGCAGGTCGCCTTTGAAAAGCTGAAGAGACGTCTGGCCGACGCGGGATATTTCGATGACCGCCACAAAAAGCCCCTTCCGTTCCTGCCCCGCAAGATCGGCATAGTCACCTCGGCCACGGGCGCGGTCGTCCACGACATCATCACGGTGACGGGCCGACGGTTTCCGGGGATCGAGCTGGAAATCGTCCCAGTGAGAGTCCAGGGACCCGGCGCCGAGGATGACATCTGCGCCGCCATCGCGCTGCTCAACCGGCGCGGCGATGCCGATGTCATCATCCTGGCGCGCGGCGGCGGCTCACTCGAGGACCTCCAGGCCTTCAATTCCGAGCGTGTGGCCATGGCGATATTCAACTCGGCCATACCCATGGTCTCCGCGGTGGGCCACGAGACCGACTTCACGATCGCCGATTTCATCGCCGATGTGCGTGCGCCGACCCCGTCGGCTGCGGCGGAAATAATCGCGCCCGATCGAATCGAGCTTTTGAGAAGGATCTCAGATATTAATCTAAAAATTCATTATTTAATATACAATCAACTGATTTATAATCAAAATTTAATAAATTCTTTTAGAGGTCGATTAAGGGATCCGCGCCGTAGGATCCAGGAACTCTGGATCCGAATCGACGACCTCCAGGGCCGGCTCGGGCGGCTGTCGGTGAACTACCTGAAACGCAAAAAGGATCACCTGGCCGCCATCACCCGTCGGGTCCGGTCCGGGTTCCCCGCCACCCGAATTGAAAAGCTGATGCTGGAGGTTGGAGGCAACCAATACAAGATACGACGCTCGATCGAGAGGATTTTGGAAGGCAGGCGATCAAGCCTGCGTGAATCTAAAGGGAAACTGGAATCGCTCAACCCCCTGGGGATTCTGCGCCGGGGCTACAGCGTCACCCGCAGGCTACCGGACCGAAGGGTCGTAACGGACCCGGATCAGGTGAGCCTGGATCAAACCCTCGAGGTGCTGGTGTCCGAGGGCACCATCCTCTGCAACGTCAAAGGAACTGAGCGACATGGCAAAAAAGAGCTTTGAGCAGGCCCTGAAACTGCTGGAGCAGATCGTGGTCGAACTCGAGTCCGGCGACCTGCCCCTCGAACAGTCGATCCGCAAGTTCGAGGAAGGCATGGAGCTGTCCCGGTTTTGCGCCCAGAAGCTCGAGGAAACCGAGCGCAAGATCACTCAGTTGATCCAGGACGGCTCGGGCGCGATCGCCGAGAAACCCTTTGAGACCGATTCCGGGCAGTGACCATGTTCGATCTGGCCAGCTACATGGCCCGCAACAACGCCGCGGTCGAAAGCGCGCTGGCGGCGTTTCTCGATCCGCCCGGGCGCGAGCCCCGGCTCGCCGAGGCCATGCGCTACTCCCTCATGGCCGGGGGAAAGCGCATCCGGCCCAACCTGTGCATTGCCGCGGCGGAGGCGGTCGGCGGTAGCGCGGACCATGCCCTGGCAGCGGCCTGCGCCCTTGAAATGCTTCACACCTACTCCCTCATTCACGACGACCTGCCCGCGATGGACGACGACGACCTGCGGCGCGGGCGGCCGACCTGCCACATGGCCTTCGACGAGGCCACCGCCGTTCTGGCGGGCGACGCCCTGCTGACCCTCGCCTTCGAAGTCCTGGCCGGAATGGAGGTCGTCTCACCGCAGGTGCGGCTCGAGGTGATAAGGCGGGTCGCCGCTGCTGCAGGGTTCCGAGGCATGGTCCTGGGCCAGATGTTGGATATCGGCTCCGAGGGGCGGCGTCTGGGGGTGGAAGAGGTGGAATTTCTGCATGGCCGCAAGACCGGTGACATGATTCGGGCGGCGCTGGTTTCGGGTGCGCTCATCGCCGGCGGCTCGGCGGAGCAGGTGCGCTGGATCGAAGCCTATGGCCGCGCCGTAGGGCTTGCGTTTCAGGTGGTCGACGATATCTTGAATGTCGAGGGCGACCCGGCCGTGATGGGAAAGGCTGCCGGCACCGACAAGCTGCGGCGCAAAAATTCCTATCCCGAGCTTTTAGGGCTTGCAAAATCCAAGGAATTCGCTCAGAATTTAAAGGTCGATGCGGTTGCTGCCCTGGCCGGGTTCGGCACTGCAGCGAATCCCCTGCGGGCGATCGCCGCCTACATCGTCGAACGCAAAAAGTGATGAGCCTGCTTGAATCCATCAATTCGCCGGCGGACCTGAAGCGGCTGCCGCGCGCAAAGCTTCCCGAGCTGGCAGCCGAGATCCGGCAGCTGATCGTGAAGGTCGTCTCGCAAACCGGCGGGCACCTGGCGCCCAGCTTGGGGGCGGTCGACCTGGCCATCGCCATTCACTATGTCTTCGACGTACCGCGCGACAAGCTGATTTGGGACGTCGGCCACCAGGCGTATGCGCACAAAATCCTCACCGGCCGCCGCGACGCCTTCAAGACCCTGAGGCAGCACGGGGGCCTCTCCGGCTTCACCCGCCGCAGCGAAAGCCCGTTTGATGCCTTCACCACCGGCCACAGCAGCACCTCCATCTCCGCCGCCTACGGGATGGCCTGCGCCAACTTCCTCAAGCAGGAAGATGCCAAAGTGATCGCCGTGATCGGCGACGGATCCATGACGGCCGGGCTGGCCTACGAGGGGTTGAACCAGGCCGGCGGCACCCCCAAGCGCGACCTCATCGTCATCCTGAACGACAACGAGATGTCGATCTCGCGCAACGTGGGCGCCCTCTCCTCTTTTCTGAGCCGGACCTTTTCCGCCAAAAAGCTGCAGGAGCTGCGCAAGGAGCTCGGCTTTTTCTTCCGCAAGCTGCCGCGCATCGGCGAGGACGTCTACCAGCTGGCCAAGCGCACGGAGGAGTCCTTCAAGGCGTTCGTGACCCCCGGCATGCTCTTCGAGGCTTTCAACTTCGAATACTTCGGGCCGATCAACGGCCACAAGATCGATCAACTCATCGACATCTTGAACAACGTGAAGTACATCAAGGAGCCCGTGCTCCTGCACGTGACCACCCGCAAGGGAAAGGGCTACCCCCCGGCAGAAAGAAACCCGGTGCATTTCCACGGCTGCGGCTGCTTCGAGGTGGAGACCGGCGCGTGCGTCGTGTGCGCACCCACCGCGCCGACCTACACGGAGGTCTTCGGCCGGACCCTGGTGGAGCTGGCGGAAGGCGACCCGCAGGTGGTGGCCGTCACGGCGGCCATGCCGGAGGGAACGGGCCTCTCCGCGTTCGCCCGGAGGTTCCCGCAGCGGTTTTTCGACGTGGGCATCGCCGAGCAGCACGCCGTCACATTCGCCGCCGGGCTGGCCGCGGAGGGCTTCCGCCCGGTGGTGGCCATCTACTCCACCTTCCTGCAGCGCGCCTACGACCAAATCCTGCACGATGTCTGCATGGAACGGCTGCCCGTGGTCTTTGCGCTGGATCGCGGCGGCATCGTCGGGGAGGACGGTTCGACCCACCAGGGGCTCTTCGACTTGTCGTTCTTGCGCAGCATGCCGAACATGGTCGTCATGGCCCCCAAAGACGAAGACGAGCTGCGGCACATGCTGGCGACCGCCCTCCTCCACGACGGCCCCATCGCGATTCGCTATCCCCGGGGAGCCGGCGAGAGGGCCGCACTCGCGGGGAAGCCTGCCGCGCTTGCGATCGGGAAAGCGGAGCTGCTCGAAGAGGGCGATGACGTGGCCATCCTGGCGATCGGCCGCGGCGTGGGCGAGGCCTGCAAGGCCTCTCAGCGGCTATCCGAACACGGGATCCGGGCCGCCGTCGTCAACTGCCGCTTCGTCAAGCCGCTCGACGCGGATCTGATTGTCGAGCTGGCCCGCCGGGTACCGCGTCTCATCACCGTGGAGGAAAACGTGCTCCAGGGAGGCTTCGGCAGCGCCGTGCTCGAGCTGCTGAGCGACGAGGGGGTCACTCAGGCCGCCGTCGAGCGCATCGGGGTGCCCGACCGCTTCGTGGAGCACGGCCCGCCGCAGCTTCTGCGCACCCGGTACGGACTGGACGCCGCCGCCATCGTGAAGGCCGCGGACCGACTGCTGCGGCGAAACGGCCAGGCGGTCCCGCCCGTCGTCGTGCGTTCCGCCTGACCGCCCTTGCCCATCGACCGCAAACGACTCGACATCCGGGTCAAGGAACTTCTGCTCGCGCCGACGCGCCAGCGTGCGCAGGCCCTGATAATGGCCGGCAGCGTCCGCGTCGACGGCCGGCCGGCCGACAAGCCCGGACTGCTCGTAAGAGAGGACCAGCGCGTCGAGTTGGCCGGGGACGGCCTGCCTTACGTCAGCCGCGGCGGGCTGAAACTGCAGGCGGCGCTCAACGCCCTTGCGCTCGACGTCGGGGGGTGGGTTTGTTTGGACGTGGGTGCTTCGACGGGCGGCTTCACGGACTGTCTCCTGCAACGCGGGGCCGGCCGAGTGGTTGCCGTGGACGTCGGCTACGGCCAGATGGCCTGGAATCTCAGGCAGGACCCGCGCGTGGTCGTCATCGAGCGCACGAACATCCGCGCCATCGACCCTGAAAAAGTGCCGGAGCCGTTCGACCTGATCACGATCGACGTCTCCTTCATCTCCCTGAAGCTTGTGGTGCCCGCCGTGCTGCGCTTCCTGAAGCCGGGCGGACGACTCCTGCCCCTGGTCAAGCCGCAGTTCGAAGTCGGCAAAGGCGAAGTCGGCAAGGGTGGGGTCGTGCGCGACCCGGCCCAGCACGAGCAGGTTCTGGCGGAGCTCTCGCGTTTCTTCAGCGGGCTCGGACTCGCCTGCGGCCCCGTCATCCCCTCGCCCGTCCTGGGCCCCAAGGGCAACCGCGAGTTTTTCACACTATTAAAAATTTAAAAGCGGGCGAGGCCCGCTTTTAAATTTTTCAGGCTTGATTTTTATACTCTGAATGGATAGAAAACATCGTTTCGCACCCGCGTTCGGGCGCAATTCCATTCAGGAGAGGATGTTCAATGAGCGAGAAGGTCGAAAGCATCCGCAACATTGCCTTGGTGGCCCACGGCGGCGCCGGAAAAACCTCTCTGGCCGAAACCATGCTGTTCGATGCCGGCGTGCTCAACCGCATGGGGCGGGTCGAAGACGGCAACACGGCCATGGATTTCGAGCCCGAGGAGATCAGACGCACCTCCAGCATCAGCACGGGTTTCCATCAGCTGAGCTGGAAAAAACACGGCATCAGCCTGATCGACACCCCCGGCGACCAGAACTTCTTCTCCGACACCAAGACCTGCCTGCAGGCGGCCGACGCCGCGGTCGTGGTGATCGACGCCGTGGACGGCATCAAGGTGCAGACAGAGCAGGGCTGGGAGTTTCTGGATGAGTTTCAGCTGCCCCGCGCCGTTTTCATCAACAAGCTGGACCGCGAACGCGCCGACTTCGCGCGCACATTTGCCGAGATCAAGGAGATGTTCGCGCCCAAGCCCATCATCCTGCAGCTGCCCATCGGGGCCGAGTCCGGTTTCAAGGGCGTGGTGGACCTCATCGCCCAGAAGGCCTACGTGTATGGCGCGGACGGCAAGGCCAAGGCGACCGACATCCCCGCCGAGTTGAAGGACGAGGCGGCCGCGGAGCGGGAGGCCCTGATCGAGAACATCGCCGAGGCGGACGATGCCCTCGTCGAGCGCTACCTGGAGGGGGAGACACTGTCCGAGGAGGACCTGCGCCAGGCCCTGCGCAAGGGAACCATCGCCCGCACGTTCGTGCCGGTGCTCTGCGGGTCCGCATCCGTCAACATCGGCGTCGACCAGCTGATGGACTTCGTGGTGGGCTCCCTGCCCTCGCCCGCGGACCGCGGGCCCAAGACCGGCAAGGACCCCGCCACGGGCGCCGAGATCGAGCGCCCGGCGGACCCCTCGGCCCCCTTTTCGGCCCTGGTGGTCAAGACGATCACCGACCCCTACGCCGGCCGGCTGACGATCTTCCGTGTCTTCTCCGGGACCATCGGCGGGGACGGCGGCTTCTACAACTCCAAAAAGGAAATCCGCGAGCGCTACAGCCAGCTGCTGGTGATTTTAGGCAAGGAGCAGAAACCGGTCGGCGGCGCCGGCCCGGGGTCCATCGTTGCGGTGGCCAAGCTCAAGGAGACCGGCACCGGGGACACTCTGTGCGACGAGGCGGCCAAGGTGCTCTTCACGCCCGTCGAGCCGATCCCCACCCTCATCGCCTACGCGCTGAGCGCCAAGAACAAGGGCGACGAGGACAAGATCTTCACCTCCCTCTCGCGGCTGCTGGAAGAGGACGGCTCCCTGCGCATCGAACGCCTGGCGGAAACCAAGGAGATCATCCTGCACGGCCAGGGGCAGATCCACATCGAGACCACGATCGAGCGGCTCAAGCGCAAATTCAACGTGGAGGTCCAGCTCAACATCCCCAAGGTCCCCTATCGCGAGACGCTAAAGAAAAAAGTGCGCGTGCAGGCCCGCCACAAGAAGCAGACCGGCGGCCACGGCCAGTTCGGGGACTGCTGGGTCCAGTTCGAGCCGCAGCCGCGCGGCAAGGGGTTCGAGTATGTGGATGCCATCGTGGGCGGTTCCATCCCGCGGCAGTACATCCCGGCCGTCGAAAAAGGCATCGTCGAATCCGCCCAGCGCGGCGTGCTGGCCGGTTTCCCCTGCGTGGATTTCAAGGCCACGGTCGACGACGGCTCCTACCACGCGGTGGACTCCTCCGAAATGGCCTTCAAGATCGCCGGCTCTCTCGCCTTCCGCAAGGCCGCCGAGCAGGCCGACCCGGTCCTGCTGGAGCCGGTCATGAAAGTGACGGTGATCGCACCGGACGAATTCATGGGCGACATC
Organism: Desulfobacterales bacterium; assembly: GCA_046496215.1. Taxonomy (GTDB): domain Bacteria; phylum Desulfobacterota; class Desulfobacteria; order Desulfobacterales; family SpSt-501; genus SpSt-501. The sequence continues at coordinate 22,473 of JAWOHH010000116.1, read as the reverse complement.
ATGGGAGACCTGAACAGCCGCCGCGGCCGGGTGCTGGGGATGGAGAACGCGGGCAAGAACCAGATCATCAACGCCTATGTGCCCATGTCCGAGTTCCAGACCTATGCCCCGGATCTGCGCTCGATGACCGGCGGGCGCGGGATCTACCGGATGGAGTTTTCGCACTACGACGAGGTGCCCGCCCACATCGCGCAGAAGATCATCGAGGCGGCGGCCAAGGCCAAGGAGTAGGCTCGGAGGGGATGCTGAAGTCCGGCTGGCACTCCCTGGACGGTGAATAGCCGGCCCAGTGAGCCTCCCAGCGGGTGGCGAAGGCAACGCGGTTTTTAGGCAGGATGCGGCCGGCCTCCGGACAGTCGCGGCGGTGGAAGCGACGGGAGTTGCGGTTGCCGATATACCGGCCGGGCGCCTCGCGCCAGTCCCGCCAAATCCCGCGCCGGGACTCCATCGCCCGGCGTTGAGCCCGCAGCAGGCGGTCCTCGTATCTCACGTTGGGCACCTTTGCCAGGCAGACGGCCAACCCCTCCTGAAGCAAGGCCTCGTTCACCAGGGTGCCGTCGGCCAGGAACACATAGGCCAGGGTCCGCCCGTAAACGTCGAACCGCTCCGTGTCGACCTCCAGCCGCACCTTCCGGGGGCCGACCCACTCCCGGTTGCGGGCGCGGGCCTCGAAGCCGAAGGGCTGCGCCGTGCCGGCCTCGTGATGGATCTCGGGTGCGTCGATGCCGAGGTAGCGCACGAGGCGGCCGTCGGCGAGCTCGATGGTGTCCCCGTCCGCAATCCGCCGGACCGCCGCCCACTCCCCCGCGTCCGCTCCCCCCGCCAGGATCGCCAACAGCAGAAAAGAGCCGAGCGCAATCCACTTCCGATGTGGTTGCTGCGTTTGCCTCAAGCGAAGCGCTCCTCAAGACCCGCTCTGCGGGCCGCTCCTCCAGCCTATTGCCTTTCTGACCCGCCCTCCAATCCACAGTGCCGTATTGCAGCCTCGTCCAGCATCCGCGCAAGGCCGCCGCGCTCGGCCGGAGTGAACCCCATCGCGTGGCGCCAGACCTCGTCGTCCTCCATGCACAAATAGACGCAGGTCTGCGGGGAGCGACACTGGATGGCCTGGGCCAGGCTGCGGAGGACTTGCATGCGCAGCGGCTTGAAATACCGCGCCTTGCCGTCCAGCCCGGCGATGAATTCCCCGTAGACGATCCGGGAATCCGGGAAGCGCCGCTGGATGATGGGCTTGAGCCCCGGCATGAACCGAAACGCACCGATACTCACCCACACGATTTGCCCTGCCGGCACGGCGGCGAAGAGCCGCTCCGCCGCCTGGCGGTACTCCTCCTCGCAGCCCTCGTAGATCACAACCGGGTCGAAGTGAAAGGCGACCGGATACCCGGCGCGGGCGGCGCGGGATGCCGCGCGCAGGCGGGCATCCAGCGCGGCGGAGCCGCGCTCCTCGCGGCGGATCACCCCCTCGGTGTTCAGCGACCAGGCCAGGATGGTCTTGCGCCGATGCGGCAGGTGGAGCAACGCGCCGATGTCGGCGGTCTTGGTCTTGAGCTCCAGAACGGCGCGCGCCTGGCGGGCAAATCGCAGCGTGAGCCTCCGCGAGAGATCCGTCCAGGGCTCCCAGATCAGGCTGTCGGTGAACTCCCCGGTGCCGATGCGCTGGATGCCCGGCTCGGACAGGCAGTCCTCCAACTCGCGAAAAAGGTCGTCGTGATTGACATAATATTGCAGCACCGGCGGGTGAAAATAGGCCTGCAGGATACAGTAGGAGCAGTCCATGGTGCAGTAGCTGCCGAAGTGCAGGATCCGGTAGCCGCAGCAGGTGTAGTGCCGGGTGCCCGGGCAGTCCTTGAGGAAAGCCCCCTTGTTGCGGGTCAGAAAGAGCACCCGCTTGCCGCTGCCCTCCGGGTCTTCCGCCGCAGCCAGCTCCGAGTAGAGCTCATCGGCATGCGCCACGCGCTTGGCCGGGATGCCGAGCCGGCGGCAGATGGACGCGGTTTCCGGCAGATCGGCCGCCGGTGCGTCGATGTAGAGCGCCGTGATCCTCACGGCGCCGGCTTTCCCGCAAAGCCCATGCCCTTGCCCGTCGCGAGGGTTTTGAAGTCCGGGTGGCGGGCCAGCTCATCGAGCTTCGCCCGCAGGCGGCCGAACTCCTCGAGGTTGTCGAAGCTCAAGGTCAGCGTGAAGCGCGTCCCCTCGAAGTCCCTGGGCGGGGTCAGTTGGAGGTTTTCGCCGAGCTTCAGCCCTTGCCGCAGGTCGTGGAAGCGCTCCTCGGCGGAGGCCAGCGCCGGATAGCGGCGCTGCCTGAGCAGCCGGCGGATGCGCCGGGTCTTTTCGTTGCGGTCCATATCCGCGGCGTTCTGAACGGCCGACAGCGCCGGTTCCCCCAGGATCCCACCGGGCTCTCCCCCCTCGCGGAGCGCGACCTCCGAGACCAGCGTCACGATCTCCCGTTGCTTGTTCAGGCTGGTTTTGAGACGGCGGAACAACCCCGCAAACGCGGCGGCCGCCGCCTCCGGCATGAGCGCGAGTTCACAGGCCATCGCGAAGGAGACCGCCTCCTCCAGCACCGCATCCTGCACCTCCGGCGGCATCCGGCAAAGCGGCTTCAGCCTGGCGCAGAGGCCTGGATGGACGGGCAGACCGAGGGCGGCGGCGTCCGGCGGCGGAACGTCCCCGCCCGGGGCGTGCTCTGCGAGCAGCCAGAGGGCCCGGGAGATTTCGATGAGGTTCAGGGGCCGCTGCAGGCTGTTTTCGGCGACCGCCCTCAGGGCGCAGGCATAGGCCGGTGTGCTCTCCGGGAGGATCCGCACGGCAATCGCATCCCACCCCAGCCGGCGGCAGGCCTCCACGCGCCGGAACCCGCTCACGAGGGTAAACCCGCGCGCCCCGCCCAGCACCAGCGGCGCGAACAGGAGTCCGAGCCGCTGCAAAGAGCGGTCGAGATCGTCGTCGGAGCGGCGGGTGGTGATTCGGAAGGTCTCAACCCCCGCGTCGATCCGACTCAAAGAGGCGAACCGGGGGCACTCCGGCGCCAGACCGCCTTCAGAGCCCATGCGTGCTGCCGCTCAACCGCTTCAGCGCTTCGAGGTATTTCTGGCGGGTGCCCCGGATGACCTCCTCCGGCAAAGGCGGCGGCGGCGGCGTCTTGTTCCAGCGGGTGGAGACGAGGTAGTCGCGCAGGTACTGCTTGTCGTAGCTCTTCTGGGAGCCTCCGGGCATGTAGGCGTCCCGCGGCCAAAAGCGCGAGGAGTCCGGGGTCAACACCTCGTCGATCAGGATCAGCTGGTCGCCGATCAGGCCGAATTCGAACTTGGTGTCGGCGATGAGGATGCCCCGGGTTTCGGCGAACTCGGCGCCCTTGCGGTAAATCGCGAGGGTCAGCTCGCGCACCCGTTCGGCCAAGTCCCGGCCGATGCGCTTGCCGGCCTCCTCGAAGTCGATGTTGATGTCGTGCGTCCCGACCTCCTCCTTGGTGGCCGGCGTAAAAATCGGCTGAGAGAGCTTGTCGGATTCCTTCAGCCCGGCCGGAAGCTTGATCCCGCAGACCTCCCCGGACTCCTGATACGAGCTCCACCCGGAGCCGGAGATGTAGCCCCGGGCCACGCATTCGATCGGCAGCGGTTGGGCCTTCTTGACCAGGAGGCTGCGGCCTTTCAGGATCGAAGCATAGGGCCGGCAGCTCTTCGGGTACTCGTTCACATCGTCGGTGACCACGTGGTTCTCCACGAGCGGCGCGAACATCTTGAACCAGAAGAGTGAAATTTGGGTCAGGATGACGCCCTTGTCGGGGATGGGCTCGGTCATGACGACATCGAAGGCCGAAATCCGGTCGGTGGCGACCATGAGCAGCTGTTCGCCCAGGTCGTACATGTCTCTGACCTTGCCGCGTTTGAGCAGGGTGAGCTTCGGGAAGTCGGTGTGGCTGATGGCGGGTGTCATCGGTGTCGGATCTCCTTGGGGGTGGCTGAATCAGTCGCCCACGGGTTTATTCAGTCTTCCGGGTCTTGGGTCGCGCGCAGGTAGCGCTTGAGCGTGCGCAGGGAGGCGTCATCCAATTCGACGAACTCGATCCCCACCTCGTAGACCCCTTGCGCGGCGGAGCGGATGTGCACCGGTCGCCCCTTGATGTCGGCCAGGTCGTTCTTCAACCCGATGCTGAGGATCACGGTGTGTGAAGCCTCGATCGGAAAATGGGTTTCGAGCAGAATGCCGGATTCGGAGATGTTCAACGTGCGTCCCATCCCCTGTTTGACGGCCCGCCGGTCTTCGTCCAGGCAGATGTAGGAGAGGTTCTTGGTGTTGACGCGCTGATGTTTGCGATTTTCGGATTTTTCCATGGGGGGCGCCCCTTTGTGCTGTCGATGCGCGGTCAGGCCAGACCGGATCGATTATAGAGGTTCATGGTTACCAGGGTTGTCGCCGAGATGCAAGCCGCCAGGTGCTCGATGATGTGCCGCAAGGTGGGCGACAAACGCCGGTGCTCGCTTTCGACGCTGCGCGAGTCGACCGCGGTCAGTTTGAGGTCGGGCGAGGAGAACACGGCGGCGGCGTGCGGCTCGTGGCCGAGCGTCAGGAACGGAAGGTGGCCGAAATAGTCCCCCTTCCGGAGCAGCGCCAGGGGCAGGTAGCCCCGCTCGGTGCCGCGCGCCACGACCACCTCGCCTTCGCGGATCCGGAACAGCCGCTCCTCGTTTTGACCCTCGCGCACGGCGATCCGCTTGTTCTGGATGGCGGCCATGTATGCGCCCTCGCGGGCATGGATGTCGGCGGCGATGTCGGTCACGCTGCGCAGGCGGTTGTCGAGGCTTTTGATCAGGCTCTTGTACTCGCCGGACAGAGCAGCGATTTCGCTTGAAAGCTGCTGGGCATCCAGCATGCCCAACTGGATGTTGCCCGAGGCCACCACGGTCGTGCTGCGAACGTTGTCGCCGACCAACAGCGAGGCCACGCTTCCCAGAAAGGCGCCGTCGCCGATCCGCAGCAGGCAGAAGGAGCCGGCGGAGGTGGTCTTGATGATTTCGGCGGCCCCCTCCAGCACCACCCAGATCCAGTTGCCGTGGGCGCCTTCGCGCACGATTTCATCGCCGTCGTAGAAGGTCTCTTCATCCACGATGCAGGCGTAGTCGACGAGCGGCCCCTTGATGGTCGGGGGCTGATCCGCCCGTTTGGCCTGCGCCGCCGGGGGCTCCGTCCCGTCGGCGGCGACGTCGAGTTGCGCCGGGGCGCCGAGTTTCTCGATCCGGCCCTCATCCAGCAGCCGCAGCCCGTCGAGAATGAGCTCCATCCGCCCCTTCTTGATCACCCGCTCACAGGCGACCGTGCCGCCGATGAATTCGAACCGGCCCTCGGTCCAGCCGAACAGGGAAAAGAGGGCGTCCAACCCTGAAAGCGGCCCGTTTTCGGCATTCACGGGGTTGCCGTTTTCGACGTGGATCACCCCGGGGGTGGGGGCGAATTCGTTGCAGATCTTCAGCGTGCCGGAGGCGCCGGCCCCGCCCAGCAACTGGAGGATTTCGCCCAAATTCAGGAAGCTCAATTTTCCGGAGAAGTCCGCTTCGGAAGGCATCGTCGTCTTTTCAGAAATTCAATTCCTGCTGCAGCGAGCGCAACACCAGCCGCAGGCACTCCTGAAGGGTTTTGCCCACCCCGGCCCCCTTGAGCGCCGCCGCGGGGAAGGAGGGGACTCTCAGCTGCCGGTTGAGCTCATGCTGCATCTGCTCTAAGGGCATCAGGGCGATTCGGGCCTCTTCCAGGTCGCGCTTGTTGAACTGCATGACCAGAGGGATCTTGAAGATGTTCAGCTTGTAGTCCTTCAGGTTCTGCTGCAGGTCCTTCAGGGCCAGCATGTTCTGCTCACGCCGGACCTCGAGCGAGTCCGCCACGAAAACAACCCCGTCAGCGCCGCGCAGCACCAACTTGCGGGTCGAGGCATACCGCACCTGGCCCGGCACGGTGTACAGCTGCACGCGAACGTCGCAGCCTTTCAGTTTGCCGAGTTCGAGCGGTAGAAAATCGAAAAAAAGCGTGCGGTCGCCCTCGGTGTCGATGGAGATCATCTCCCCTTTGACGTATTGGGTGAATGTCCGGTGGATGTATTCGAGATTGGTGGTTTTTCCGCAGCGGCCGGGGCCGTAGTACACGATTTTGCACTCGATTTGCCGCTTTTTGAGGTTGACGACCGCCATGGACTCAAGCCTTCAGGATTTCAATAGGTTATCATATCACAGGTGCAGTCGGCGGAAAAGAAAAAACGGGATTCGGCCGGTTTCGCCGCCGCCGCCGGACGCCTGACGGAGCTACCTACCCCATTCGCGGCGAACAAGTCAACTCATGAATTTCGTTGACAAACTTCGGGGATGTGCTAACCAGACTAACTTCCGGAGTGAATCTAGTTTGCCGGGACCGGCGGGTTTCCTCGGTCGTCCCATAGACCCCTTCAATTCGAACCCAAGGAGACAGACATGGACAAAAAAGTCACAGTCATCGGTGCGGGCAATGTCGGAGCCACCGCCGCCCAGCGGCTGGCTGAAAAAGAGCTCTGCGATGTGGTGCTGGTGGACATCATCGAAGGGGTGCCTCAAGGCAAAGCCCTGGACCTGTCGGAAGCGGCGCCCATCGAGAAACATGACGCCCACCTGACGGGGGCGAACAGCTACGATGCCACGGCCGGGTCCGACATCGTCATCATCACGGCCGGCATCCCGCGCAAACCGGGGATGAGCCGGGACGATCTGCTGACGACCAACGCGGGCATCGTCAAGAAAGTGACCCGCGAAGTCGCCTCCCGCTCCCCCCAGGCGGTCCTCATCATCGTCAGCAACCCGTTGGACGCCATGTGCCACGTTGCCTTAGAGGCCAGCAATTTTCCCAAGCAGCGGGTCATCGGCATGGCCGGGGTGCTGGACTCGGCCCGGTTCCGGGCCTTCATCGCCATGGAGCTCGGCGTGTCGGTGGAAAACACGCACGCCTTCGTTTTAGGCGGCCACGGCGACACCATGGTGCCCCTGCCCCGCTACTCCAGCGTGGCCGGCATCCCCATCCCCGAGCTAATGAGCCCGGAGCGAATCGACACCCTGGTGAAGCGCACGCGCAACGGCGGGGCGGAGATCGTGAGCCTGCTCAAGACCGGCAGCGCCTTCTATGCGCCGGCGTCCGCGGCCGTCGAGATGGCGGAATCCATTCTGAAGGACAAGAAAAAGGTGCTGCCCTGTGCGGCGTATCTGGAGGGGGAATACGGGATCCGGGACCTTTTCATCGGCGTACCGGTGAAACTGGGGGCCACGGGCATCGAGCAGGTCATCGAGATCCAGCTGACGGCCGAGGAGCACGCGGCCCTGCAGAGATCCGCCGCCGCCGTCCAGGAGCTCAAAAGCGCCATGGCCAAATTGACGTACTAGCCAAGTTCGTTCTTGATCGCCGCGGCGAGGGTGGGGGTGATGCCGGGCAGCGCGCTCAGCTGCTCCGGCGCTGCGGCCCGGATCGCCTCGACACTCCCGAAATACTTCACCAGGGCGGCTTTGCGCACCGGTCCGAGCCCGCGGACCCCGTCAAGCACCGAGCGCAGGCCGGAGGTGCGCCGCCGCCGGCGGTGAAAGCCGACGGCGAAGCGGTGCGCTTCGTCGCGCACCCGTTGCAGAAACAGGCGCAGGTCATCCTCGCGGCCGAAGCTTACCGGGTTCACCCGACCGGGGACGAAGACTTTGTCCCGGTTCTCGCCGCGGCGCTCGTCCTTTTTGGCAATGGCGATCAGGTCGAAGGCCCCCGTCAACTCCAAGTCCCGCATGGCCGCCACGGCAACCCCCAGCTGCCCCCGGCCACCGTCCAGGACCACCAGGTCCGGCACGGGTGCGGCATCCGCTTTGGGGCCGAAGCGGCGCATCAGCACCTCCGCCATGGAGGCGTAGTCGTCCGGGACGCCGTCCGTGTGCAGCAAGAAGGTGCGGTAGGCGGACGGTGCCGGCCGGGCATCGACGAACACCACCATGCCGGCCACCGGCTCGGCCCCCATCAACGTCGAGTTGTCGAAGCACTCGATGCGCCGCGGCAAACGCCCTATCCCCAGCCGCTTCTGAAGCCGCTCCAGGAGGGCCCCGTCCGAGGCGCGGCCCGCTGCCAGGTTGCGGAGCTCCTCCCGGGCATTGCGCAGCGCCATGTCCAGCAGCCGCGCTTTTTCTCCGCGCCGGGGCTGCGTCACCCGCACCTTGCGTCCGGCCCGCTCGGTGAGCCACTCCTCGAGCAGCGCGGCATCCTCCAGCGGGTTGGATACGATGATCTCGGCGGGCACAAAGACGCCGGGGCCATAGACTTGGCGGATGAAAGCCGCGAGCATCTCCGCTTCCGATCCCAGGACCTCCGGAAACGAAAAGCGGCGCGTACCGCCCAGAAATCCGGCGCGCACGCTGAACTGCACGATGACGCCCGCCCCGCCGGCGGCGGCCGCGGCAAACACATCGCGGTCGTTGAAATCGGTGGTTACGGCGATCTGCTTCTCCACCGTTCGCTCCAGCGCAAAAAGCTTGTCGCGCAGTCGAACCGCCCTCTCAAACTCGCACGCCTCGGAGGCGGCCTCCATCTGGGTGCGGATCTTTCGAATCAGCTCGTGGGTGCGGCCTTTCAGGAACAACACGGCCTCCTGGACCTGCTCCTGGTAGACCTGCGGATCCACCTCCCGGCAGCAGGGGGCGAAACAGCCGCTCATCTGGCAGTGCAGGCAGGGGCGCGTGCGGGTGCGGAACTCGCTGGCCTTGCACTGGCGCAGCTTGAAGGTCTTGTTGATGACGTTCAAGGTTTCGCGCACGGCGCGCGCAGAGGCGAAGGGCCCGAAGTAGTGCGCATCGTCCTCGCCGGTCTTGCGGACGACGGTGAAGTGCGGGTAGTTCTCGCTCGGGTCGAGCCGGAGCGAGGGATAGCGCTTGTCGTCCTTGAGCACCACGTTGTAGCGCGGGCGGTGGCGCTTGATCAGATTGGACTCTAAGAGCAGGGCTTCCTTTTCGGTACGCGTGATGATGGTGTCGACGTCGGCGATGCGGCTGACCAAGACCCCGACCTTGGGGTCCGCATGACCGGAAGCAGTGAAGTAGGCGGCCAAACGCTTGCGCAGATTGCGGGCCTTGCCAACATAGAGGATCTCCCCCTGGGAGTCCCGCAGGAGATAGACCCCCGGTTCGCTGCTGACAGAGGGCAGCTTGAGGACCGGGCCGGCGGGGCGGGGCGCGTCCGGTTTCATGTCTCCAGGACCAGGAGCCGGCGCAGCGCGGTGATCCGATCGCGCAGCTCGACGGCCCGCTCGAAGTCGAGGTCTTTTGCCGCTGTGCGCATCTCGATCTCCAGCCCACGAATCTGCTCCTCCAGATCCTCCACCGATGCGGTTTCGGCAGGCGGATCGGCAACTCCCGTGCCGGGCCCGGCGGCGGGTCCGCTGCTGAAATCGAAGGTGTCGGCCACCGCCTTGCGGATGCCTTCCGGGGTGATGGCATGCCGGCGGTTGTGGGCTTCCTGGATCGCACGGCGGCGCGCCGTCTCCTCCATGGCCTGCCGCATGGAGGCGGTCACGGTATCGGCGTACAAGATCACGGTCCCGCCCAGGTTCCGGGCGGCGCGGCCGCTGGTCTGGATCAGCGAGCGGTGCGAACGCAGGAACCCCTCCTTGTCGGCGTCCAGGACGGCGACCAGCGAGACCTCCGGGATGTCCAGCCCCTCGCGCAGCAGGTTGATGCCCACCAGCACGTCGAACCTCCCCAGGCGCAGGTCGCGGATGATGGCCATGCGCTCGAGCGTGGTGATGTCCGAGTGCAGGTAGCGCACCCGCAGGCCCAGGTCGGTGTAGTACTCCGTCAGGTCTTCGGCCATGCGTTTGGTCAGAGTGGTCACCAGCACGCGCTCGCCGCGCTCCTGGCGTTTGCGGATCTCGTCGAGCAGATCGTCCACCTGGTGGCGGGCGCTGCGCACCTCCATGTTCGGGTCGACCAGGCCGGTGGGCCGCACGATCAGCTCGACGACGCCCTCGCGGCCCTTCTCGAGTTCGTACTCCGCCGGAGTGGCGGAGACGTAGACGACCTGATTGAACCGCGCCTCGCACTCCTCGAAGCGCAGGGGGCGGTTGTCGAGGGCCGAAGGCAGGCGGAACCCGTACTCCACCAGGGTCTCCTTGCGGGAACGGTCGCCGCGGTACATCCCGCGCAGCTGCGGGACCCCGATGTGGCTCTCGTCGATGAAGAGCAGGAAATCCTTCGGGAAGTAGTCGAGCAGCGTCGGCGGCGGTTCCCCTGCGCTGCGGCCCGTCAGGTGCCGGGAGTAGTTCTCGATGCCGTTGCAGTAGCCGAGCTCGTGGATCATCTCAAGGTCGAAGCGCGTGCGCTCCTCGATGCGCTGGGCCTCGATCAGCCGCTCCCGCTCCCGGAAAAAATCGACGCGCCGCTTGAGCTCCGCGCGGATGGAGGCCAGGGCCCGCTGCCGGGTGGTCTTGCGGGTGACGTAGTGGCTGGCCGGAAAGATCGCCGTGCGCGACATCCGCCGCAGCACCCCGCTGCGCAGGGCGTCGATCTCGGCCACTGCATCCACCCGGTCGCCGAAAAAGTCGATGCGCACGGCCCGGTCCTCCTCGTAGGCCGGGAACACGTCCACCCGGTCGCCGCGCACGCGGAAAGTGCCGCGGTGGAAGTCGACGTCGCTGCGCTCGTACTGCATGGCAACGAGGCCCGAGAGCAGCGTCTCGCGGCTGAGCTCGGACCCGGTCTCGATCTCCACGCGCATGTCCAGGTAGTCCTCCGGGGCCCCCAAACCGTAGATGCAGGAGACGCTTGCCACGATCACGATGTCCCGGCGCGACAGGACCGAGCGCGTGGAGGAGTGCCGCAGCTTGTCGATCATGTCGTTGATGGAGGAATCCTTGGCGATGTAGGTGTCGCTGGCGGGGATGTAGGCCTCCGGCTGGTAGTAGTCGTAGTAGCTGACGAAGTACTCGACGGCGTTTTCTGGGAACAACTGGCGGAACTCCTGGTAGAGTTGGGCCGCCAGGGTCTTGTTTGGCGCGATCACCAGGGTCGGCCGGTCGAGCCGGGCGATCACGTGGGCCATGGTGAACGTCTTGCCCGATCCGGTGACGCCCAGGAGCACGTTGTGCGGGCGTCCGGCGGCCAGATTGGCGGTGAGCTTCTCGATCGCGGCGGGTTGGTCGCCGCGCGCCTCGAAGGGGGCTTTCAGCGCGAAGGCGCCCATGGATCTCTCGCCGGGGGCTCTTCGCCGGCGCTGCATAAAAGCACGGTCGCCAGAGCACCGATTCCCTCGCCCCGGCCTACCGGGCCGCAGGCCTCCATGGTGGTGGCCTTGACGTTGACGCGTTCGGCCGCGACCTCGAGCGCCCTGGCGATGTTGGCCTGCATCTGCAGCCGGTAGGGCCCCATGCGGGGGGCCTCGGCCAGGATCACCGCGTCCACGTTGACGACGGCCAAGCCGCGCCCGGCAACCAGGCCGCGGCAAGACTCCAGCAGCCGCAGGCTGGAGATGCCGCGGTAGCGCGGGTCGGTGTCGGGAAAGTGGAGGCCGATGTCGCCCAAGCCGCCGGCGCCCAGCAGCGCGTCGCAGACGGCGTGAACCAGGGCGTCCGCGTCGGAATGGCCGAGCAGGCCGCGCTCCCACGGGATGTGGACGCCGCCGAGCACCAGCGGCCTCCCCGCCGCGAGACGATGAAAGTCAAAACCGATGCCGCTGCGCATAAATTAAAAGCCGTGATGGGGTTGGGGGATGCTCGAGCCGAAAAATAGCACACGGAAGGTGGCGCGGCAACCGCGTGCGGGCCGCTCGCAACGGAGTCGGGGTCACTCGTCGCCCCACAGGGCCTCCTGTAGGCCGGAGGTGCGTGCGATGCGCCGGCGAATGGCGACGGACAGCAGGGCCCGGCTCGCGCGCAAGGTCAGCTTTTTGCGCGCGCGGGTCAGGGCGGTGTAGATCAGCTCGCGCGTGAGCAGCGGAGAGTCCCGGTCCGGGAGCACGAGCAGGATCTCGTCGAACTCCGAGCCCTGGCTCTTGTGAACGGTCATGGCGAACACGGTTTCGTGCTCCGGGAGGCGATAGGGCAGAAACCGCCGCATCCCGCCGGCGGCGTCGGGAAAGAAGACAAACAGCTCCTCCGCACTGTCACCGGGCTCGGCCAGCGTGATCCCGGTGTCGCCGTTGAACAGCCCCAGGGCATAGTCGTTGCGGGTGATCAGAACCGGGCGCCCCGCATACCAGGGGCCCCTGCGGCGCGGGTCGGTGCGGATCGCCCCCTGCTGGGCCAGAAGGCGCTCCGCCAGGCGGTTGACCCCTTCGGCGCCGAAGGCCCCCGACCGATGGGCGCACAGGACCCGAAACCGCTCGAGCCCTCCCAGCAGCGCAGCGGGAGTGCCCCGGTGCGTGTGCGCGCCGTATCCGTTGCGGATGAAAGGTGCGAGCGTTCCGGGCTCGGGCGCATCCAGCCAGGCGATCGACTCCGGGTCGGGTCGTGACAAGATCTCGATCGCCCGCTCCGGGTCCCCGCGGTTGACCGCCCGGCTCAGCTCGGCAATGGCGCTGCCGGCGGCGAATCGGCGCCCGGTCTTGAGCTCCACGATGCAGTCCGCGAGCCCGCCGACGCCCTCCCCCACCGGGACCACCTGCCCGCTGAGCTCCCGGATCCGGGCTCCCATTTCTCGCGAAAATGCGGGTTCGCGCCCGCGGCCGCAGATATCCCCCAGCACCGAGCCCGCCTCCACCGAGGCCAGCTGGTCCTTGTCTCCCACCAGGACCAGGCGGGCTCCGGCCGGGAGGGCATCGACCAGCTTCGCCATCAGGGCCAGGTCCACCATCGAGGCCTCGTCCACCACCAGCAGGTCCACCGCCAGCGGGTTGGCCGCGGTGTGCCGGAAGAGCGGGGTCCCCGGGATCGGCCGCAGGAGCCGGTGCAGGGTGACCACCCCCCCCGGCGCCTCCCGCCCGGCGCGGCGCAGGGACTCCGCGAGCCGCGCGGCCGCCTTGCCCGTGGGCGCGGCCAGGATCACCCGCGGCGGTTTTTCCGGATCCAGCTGCTCGAAAACGGATATCAGGCGGGAGACCGTGAAGGTTTTGCCGGTTCCGGGCCCCCCGGTGATGACGGCAAACCGCTTGAGCAGCGCGACGGCCACCGCCGCCTGTTGCCAGTCGATCCCTTCCGCGGGCTGCGGCTCGGAAAAAAGGCGTCGCATTGCGGCCCCGACCCGTCCGGGGTCGACGCCGGGCGGAGCCGCCCTCACCCGTTCGCGGACGGCGTCGGCCAGACGCTGCTCGTACGCCCAGTAGCGGTGCAGGTAGAGCCGGTTGCGGTGATCCAGCACCAGCGGCCGCCGCTCACCCGGGCGGCCCACGGCCCGGCAGGCCTTCAGTGCGCAGACCCAGCTCTCGACCGTCGGGCACGGCAGTGGCGTAGCCGAATCCGCCGGGAGCACACCCGCCGGGCGGTGGAGGTCCAGGCAGACGTCCCCGTCGCCGGCGGCGCGGCTGACAAGGGCCGCCGCCAGGAGTACGCCCTCGTCTTCCGTACCGCCGAGCCGGGCGATCAGACGCGCGAAGTGAACGTCGGCCGCAGAGAAGAGCCCGGTTGCGCGCAAATCAGGCATAGTTCGGTATCAGGGTTTGGCCGAGCGCGTCGATGAAACGGCGCTCCGGCCGGTGCGAGTAGACCCCGGCACCCGGTGCACGCTCGCGGTTGACCCCGCGCAGAAAGACGTAGACCGCGCCGCCGAAATCCCGTGCATAGACATAGCCGGTCATCCGCTGCCGCAGCAGCTGGTGCAACGCCAGGCTGTAAAGGGAGATCTGAAGGTCGTACCGGTGGGCCTGCATTGCGCGGTTCAGCCGGTCGCGACGATAGTCCTCGAACCCGGGGCCCAGCCGGTTGGACTTCCAATCCAGCAGATAGTAGCGGCCGCGGTGCTCGCAGACCAGGTCGATAAACCCGCGCAGGAAGCCCTGCGCGGGGGCGAACTGCAGCGACGGGGGTTCGCCGACCGGCTCCGTCGGCGGCCGGCTTTGTGCCAGCAGCTTCTCAAGCTGTGCGGGGGCGACCGGGTTCAACGGCAAATAGAACTCCATTTCCCGCACGCACCGGTCCGGCGCGACCTCGCACAGCCGCAGCGGGTGTTCCCCCGCGCCCAGGGGAACCGAGGCCAGCTCTTGCATCAGGCCGGAGACGGGGGCGCCCCAGGAGGGGTCGAACCCGAATTCGGCCAGTTTTTGGTCCACGATCGGGGAAGGGTCGGCGCCGTGGAAGTCGACCTTTTCCAAGACCTCATGAAAAAAGGTGCCGGCGCGGGCGCCCGCCGGGAACCCGTGCAACCCGGCCCCGCTCGCCGGGGGATCGCTCCCTGCGGGAGGGAGGGGCAAATCCGGGTCCTCGCGGTCGGCGGCGTTGCCCCCGCCGGCGGCCAGAGCAGAGTAACTGGTGATGCCCCAGCTGCGGTCGATGCGGCCGCCGAATGCGCGGCAGGCCGGGGGCGCCTCCGGCGCGGCCGGCCGACGCGCTCTCGTCCCCGGGGGCTCCGGGATCTCTCGCACCTGGATCGTGCCTCCGGAAGCCTCGGCCAGGGCATCCAGCCGCTCCCGCCACTGTGCGTCGCCGGTGGCTTTGAACTCCGCCTTCAGGCGCTCGACTGCATCGGGCTCCCCGCCCGAGCCGTCGGCGGTATCCGCCGTTCGCAGCAGATAGGCTAAAGCGGAGCTCTCCGCGGTGTTGATCCTGCCCCACACCAGGGTGCAGCGCTCCTTCGCCCGGGTCAGCGCGACATAGAGCATACGCAGGTTTTCGGCCAGCGCCTCGCTGCGGGCGGTGCGGCGGTGGGGCGAATCGCGGTCGGCACTCAGGTCGACGGTCAGTCGGAAATCCTCCCGCGGGTCGTGGAAAAAGAAATCGTCGCCCCGCACCTCGGAGGCGGACCATGTGAAGGGGCAATAGACCACCGGGTACTCGAGGCCCTTGCTGCGGTGGACGGTGACGATCTTGACCGCCCGCGCATCGCTTTCAAGCCGCAGCTGATTCTCTTCGGATCGACCGCGGCCGGCCCCCGTCTGCCGGGCGAGCCACTTCAGGAGCCCGGAAACCCCCAGGTGGGACTCGGCCGCCGCGCGGTGCAGGAGCTCGGCCAGGTGCAGCACATTGGTCAGGCGGCGCTCGCCGTCCGGCCATGCCAGCAGGCGCTCCCGCACGGCCTCCGCGGCGAGCAGCTGCCGGAACATCGGCATGAACCCCTTTTCGCTCCACAGGTCCAGATAGACCCAGTGGCGGCGGACGCGCTCCTCCCACCCGGCCGCGTCCGCCTCGCCGCCCGCAGCCGCCTCGGCCGTCAGCCCCAGCAGGCGGGAGCACAAGGCCGATTTGAGGCGGCCCGGGCTCTGGGGTTCGGCCACGGCGGAGAGCACCGCCAGCAGGTCGAGGGCTTCGGGGGATTCGAACACGTCGGCCGTGCTGTAAAGCACCGACGGGACCCCGGCGGCGGCCAGATGCTCCTTCATGAGCCGCGCCTCGCGGTTGGTGCGCACGAGCACGGCGATCTCCCCGGTGCGGCCCGCCAGGGTGCCGTTTTCGGTCGCCGCGCGGATGTCCCCGGTCACCGCACGGGCGATGATCGCCTGCGCCTCCGCCTTGTTCACCAACGCCCCCTCCACGCGGTGGCGGCGCGAGTCCAGGTACCAGAGGTCCAGCGCCGGGCCGGGACGCCGCAGGTCGCCCCGGGCGGAGGTGCCCGGGGCGAAGCCGATGCGGGGGAACAGGAACGGTTCGGGCGCGCGCGAAAAAAGGGTGTTCACCGCCTGAACCAGCCCGGGCGCCGACCGCCAGTTGGTGGAGAGCGTGTAGCGCGCCTGCGCGTCCCGGGCAGCGCGCAGGTATGAAAAAATGTCGGCCCCGCGGAAGGCGTAGATGGCCTGCTTGGGGTCGCCGATCATGAACAGCAGGTGCCCCGGCGCACCGAACAGCCTGGAGAAAACCCGGTACTGCAGGTCGTCGGTGTCCTGAAACTCGTCCACCAGCGCCGCTCGATAGCGCCGACGGACGGCGGCGATCAGGGCGTCGGCCGCGGGGCGCTCGAGCGCCCGCGCCAGGCGCCGCAGCAGGTCGTCGAAGGAGAGCAGCCCTCTTTCGGCCTTGCGCCGCTCGAGCTCCGTCCCCACGAAATCGAGCAGGCTCGACTTGAGATGGATCAAGTGGGCGCTCATTTCCCGATCCAGGGCGATCCGAGCGCGATGGAGGGCCTCGCAGGCGTCGAAGACCGGGTGCGATGGGACCGGACGACGTGCGAGCGTGTAGCGTGCGAGCGTGGAGGCCGCCAGGCGCTCCAGGGCGGCGGCCGGCGGGTAGGCCGGCAGGTCCCCGGTCGTGTAGGCGTCCAGGGTCTCGACCAGCTCTTGGATTTTGACCTGCCGACCCGTGGGGGCGCCGGGGCCCTCTGCCGCTGCCGCACCGTAGATGCGCGCATTCAGCCCCGCCTCGAGCAGGATGTCCCGGGCACCCTCGCGCCCGCTCAGCCAGATCCGCTGAAGCTGCCGCAGCCCGTCCCGGAACGCGACGAGGCTGCCGGGCGCGAGGACGGGGCCGTCGACCTGCGGGGTGACGCTGAATTCGGCCGCAGTCGAGGCGCGTGCGAGGCCGCGCAGATCCTCCGGGGTCGCCATCTGCACGCGGGCGAAACGGACAAACTCAGGCGGCTCGGCGGCTACACGCGAGCGCCAGAAGTCGTCCACCACCTCCGTGAGGATCCGCTCCTGATCCTGGATCATCTCCGCGCTGAAGGGGATGGCGGTCTCGAAGGCGTTCTCGTAAAGCACGCGCTGGCAAAAACCGTGTATCGTGAAAATGCCGGCGCGGTCGAAATCCACCAGTGCCTGGCGGACCAACCGGCGCGCCTCGTGCGGGTCGGGGTGCGCGGCCGCGATGTGCCTCAGCAGTTCGTCGTCGCCGGCCGGGGCGCCGTCCAGCGCATCGCGTGCCCGCGCCAGTCGCCGATAGATGCGGTCCCGGAGTTCGGCCGTGGCCGCCCGGGTGAAGGTCACCACCAGGATCTGCTCGACCGGCAGTCGGCCCTCCAGCACCAGGCGGATAAAGAGACCCTCGATGGTATGAGTCTTGCCGGTGCCCGCAGCCGCCTCGATCAGGCCGACGCCCTGCAGGGGGGTGCGGATGGCGTCGAAGAGGGTCATCGGGCGGGCATGCTCCCGTTCAGCCGGTAGATGAACGCCAGGACCTCGGCCACGGCGCGGAAGAGCTCGGGAGGGATCGTCGTGTCGAGGTTCAAATCGGCAAGGGCCTCGGCCAGGGGCGCATCCTCGTGCAGCGGGACGCCGTGCGCCCGGGCGGCGGCGATGATGTTCTCGGCCACGTTCCCCTGCCCGGCGGCCGTCACCCGCGGGGCATCGTCACGGGCGCGGTCGTAGCTCAGGGCCACCGCTTTTTTGGGCTTATCGGTTCTCATACGCGCACATCCACCCGCCCCTCTCCGGCCGGGCGATCGTCCTCGGTGGCAAACCGATCGATCCGCGCCTTCGAAACCGCCACCTGCACGCCGACGTTATCGAAAAAAAGAGCCAGCGCTCCCCGGACCTCGTTCAGGTGGCGTTCGACCCATTCGCGGGCGAGCGGGTCGGACACGAAAACGGCCACGCTCAGGCTGCGCTGCAATAACAGCAGGTCCGCGCGAACGGCCCCCAGCCGGTCGAGGCTGAGCAGAAGCGAGGCCCGGTGGCCTTCCTTTTCTCCCCCGGGCCGGCCACCGCGATAAGCGACCTTGAGAGTGCCGGGCGCCCGGTCGTCCGTCATCGGCAGGGCGACGTGGATCACTTGGAAGGAGTCCGGCGCCCCCGCCTGGCGCACAAGCTGCTCCTGGGCCGAACGGATCTCCGTGAGCACCGCCCCCGCAGCGCGCATCAGCGCCGCAAACTCGCGATCCTGGGCCATCAGCGCGGCGCCCACGACCGTTTCTGAAAAAGCCTTCAGGGAGAGCAGCCGGCCTTCCAAAAAAAGCCCCCCCTCTTCGACGCGGCGGGCAAGGGAGCGGGCCAGCGTGGCCGGCTCCTGCCCGGGGTCGATCGGCGCGAGGCATCTTACCAGGGATTCCAGCGCCTGCCGCAGCCCCGCGTCCGGGGGCTGCGCCTCTCCCCGGCGGCCGGCCTCTGCGATCATCTGCTGCAACCAATGCTGGAGCCCCTGCAGCAGCACCGCGCCGGGTTTCACCGGCCCGGTTGCAGCGGGCGCGGGGGAGGTTTCGTCGGAGGGGCTGCGCGCGAGCTGCAGGCTGAGTTTGTTTTCGGTGTCTAAAACGCGCACCCAGAGCTCCTCGCCCGCCGTCACCGGAAAGCGGATGTCGGCCGTCACGCGCCAACGGCCGATCTCGATTAGGGCGCGTCCGTTTTCCTCCAGCCCCACCACCCTCACCCGCAGCCGGTCACCGGGCTTCAGACCGGCCGTCTCCAGGGTCGATGGCGAAACTTCGATGAGCGAGCGGATTTCCATCGTTACGCCTTCTCGAAGCCGGCGCAGGCCAGCAGCGGGTCGAAGACCCGGCGGCTGAGCAGGACAAACTCGTCGCCCAGCGGGTCGGACGCCTCGAAACAGCGCCGGTAATAGGGGTCTGCACCCTCCCCGGGGCGGCGGTCGCTGCCCTCCCAGACACTGCGGGCGGCGCCCAGGGCCAGGCGGCCGGATCGGCCGGCCGCCTGGGCGTAGGCCAGGGATGATTGCGGGAAGAACGCCAGGGGGGCCTCGATCCCTTGCCGGTAGAGCCGCAGGAGGTCCTCCAAAACCTCCCGGCTTTGCGCCGTCGGGGCAAGCCGCAGGGTCTGATCGGTGCAGACCATGGCGCTCCCGCACGCGGGGTCCGGTCCTGCGGTAAGGCAAAGCGCCAGGTGCTGCAGCCACAGGTCGATCACGTCCCGGGCCCTGAGCCTGCCGAAGCGGTAGCGCAGGCAGCCGCTGCCGCGGATCCCGGCGAGCCGCACCGAAAGGGGTGTGCCGCCCAGGTCCCAACGCCCCTCGACCGTCCGTTCGGCGCCGGCGGGAAGCAGGGGCTCCAGGCGCCGGGCAAAACGGTCCGCCTCGCCCCAGAGATCCTGGAATGCGACGTCGCCGACGGTTGCGTGCGGAAGCCGGCCGGCAGCGCTGAATTCCGCGAACGCCTGCTCCGGCCGCCCCCCCGCCAGGCGGTGCTCCAGCAGGCGGCTTCCGGCGGTATACCGTTCGATCCCCCGGAGGGCGAACGGCTCGCGGTCGTCGGCTTCGGGCGTCGGCGGGTCGAGCGCGATGCCCAGACGGTCGCGCACGAGGCATCGGCAAGGGTTTGCGAAAAACGAAACCAGGCGCAGGAGGTCCGGCCGGCCCCATGTCTCCAGCTCCGCCGGATCGAGGCGGATCGGCCCCGGAAAGAAGGGGGGCGGCGGATTCCTCTGCGCCGCGGCGACACATGCGCGCAGGTCCTCCGCGGAGTAACTGAAGAGGCCGGGGCGGCCGCTGAAATAATCCGGCGAGAACGCCTGGAGCCGATGGCGAGTGAGGATGCCGTCCTCCAGGGGGATGCCGTAGCCGCGCGCGAGCGCGTCCTCGAGATCGCTGACCACGACCGACGGCGGGATCGGGCTGTTGTCCTGGATGCCTTGACCGACATGGCTGATGAGGAGCCTGCGGCGGGCGGCGATGAGCGCCTCGAGAAACAGGTACTTGTCGTCGCTGCGGCGGGAACGGTCCCCGGGCCTCGGCGCCTGGGCCATCAAATCGAAGGTGAGCCGGTGGTCCTCGCGCGGGAAGGCGTCGTGGTTCATCTCGATCAGGCAGACCACCTCGAAGGGGATGGTCCGCATCGGCAGCATGGCGCAAAAGGTCACGCCGCCGGAGAGAAACCCCCGGCCGGCGCCTTCGGCCTCGAGCCGCGCCGAAAGGAACGCCCGGACGACCTCGATCGGCACCTCGGCGGTGAAGCCGGCGGCCTCCTCCATCTGCGCCAACTCCCCCAGCAGGCGCTGCAGGTTGAGCCCCCCGCCCTCCCCGCCGTCCGCTTCCGGGAAAAACGCCGCGACCGCGCGGTTCAGCTCCGTGCGCCAGGCGCTGAGCCGGCGCGGGGTCCGAAGGGTGCCGGAGAGCGCGAACACGCATTCGAGGAATTCAAGAAACCGCCCCAACAGGTGCACGTCGCTGCCCTCGACGGCGTCGCAGCCGCGAACGCCCTGAAACACCTCGGCGCCGATAGGCGGCAGGGCATAGCCCAGCAGAAGCCTTTCGATGCCGGCCCGCCACGTGTTCTGGCCTTGGGCCGGCAGCCCCAGCTCGCTGGCAGTGGTTTCGTCCTTGCCCCAGCACACCCGCGCCTGCCGGACCCACCCCTCTAGCTGCGCCAGGCGGGCGTCCTCCAGCTTGAATTTCGTGCGAATGGAGGGGATCTCCAGCAGCTGCAGGACCTCCCCGGCTTCCAGGCGGCTGTCGCGCAGATCGAGCAGGGAAAAAAAGGCCTGCAGCGCCCCGCTTTCGCGATGCGGGCTGCGGTCGGCGATGCCGAAGGGGATGCGCCGCTGCGGGTCGCCCTGGGCGCCGAACACCGCCGCGATGAAGGGCGCATAGGCCTCGATGTCCGGGGTCATGACGATAATGTCCCGGGGCTGCAGTTCGGGCTCCGCGTCGAACATAGCGAGCAGCTGATCGTGCAGGACCTCGACTTCGCGCATGGGGCTGTGGCAGGCGTGAATCCGGATGGAGCCGTCGGCGCCGACACCGGGGGCGGGCTCCGGCTGCCGGAGGTTCAGGATGTCGGACTGGACCCGGGCGAGCAGGGTGCCGGCCCCGGGGTCGACAAAATGCTCCTCCTGCTGGGCGGGGCCCTCCGTCACCGCGTCCAGGAACTCCCGGCCGAGGCGTCCCCATGCGGCCAGCAGCGGGTTGCCCTGTTCGAGGTGCAGCCCGTCCGCGGCCGCGCCGGTCCCGCCGCCGCGGCGCCGGATGAGGCTCGCCTCGCGCGCGGAGACGATGTCAGCCCAGAATTCGCGGCAGGGGTTCAGGCTGAACAGGGTGACCGGGGTCACCCGGGACAGCCCGGTGAACACCTCGAGGTGAAACCGCGGCAGATAGGAGATCCCGAACAGGCACAAGCGCCGGGGCAGGTCGGCAATCCCTTCGGCCTGCCCGCTGAGGGCGGCGGCCAACAGGCTCCGTAGGCGGACACGATGAGGGGCGTCGGTCTCGCGGGCAAGATCCTGCCACAACCGGGCCTGCCATTCGAAGGCCCGCTCCGCCGGGGCGATCCGCCCCTGCTCCCAGCGTTCCATCACATCGGGACGGAACACCAGGTACTGGTCGAAGAGATCGGCGACCCGGTGGGCGATCTGGTGCAGCTTGGCCGAGCGGCGATCGTCCTTGAGGAAGCCCTTCAGCGGGGCGAATGCCGGCTCTCTCAGCCGTTCCGGGATCCGGGCCATGAGCCGAAAGGCGAGGATGGCCGGTTCGAACGGCGAGCGGAGCGGCAGTCCGGGACGAACTGCGCGAAAGGCCGATTCCAAAAACGCGTTGGGGAAAGGGAACCGGAGGTTGGCGCCGACCCCGTTGCGCCGGGCCAGCTCCATCGACACCCAGCGCTCCATGCCCCGGCTCTGAACCACGATCGTCTCCGGGCAGAGCGGCGGGCCGAGGGGTTCGCGCATCAACGCCGCCAGGCGCTCGACCAGTACGTCCATCCGGTTGCTGGTAATGACGGACAGGCCTGCCATGTACTCATTCCCAGCGGTTGCCGCCCCGGTCCTTGAGGTCGATGACCGACTCCGGGTCGCCTCCCTTCCCGCCCGGCCGCGACCCCGGGCCGGGCGGCGGCCGCAGGCCGGCCACCACCCGGTTGAGCAGCCAGTCCGCGGCACTGATCACCAGGGCGGCCAACACGGCCGGCCAGAACCCGACGACGTCGAATCCCGGGATGAGGGCGGCGGCCAACTTCAGGATGACGGCGTTGATGACCAGGGTGAACAGCCCCAGGCTCAGGATGGTGATGGGCAGGGTGAGGATGAAGAGGATGGGCCGCAAAAAGGCGTTGAGCGTGGCCAGGACCGCCGCCGCAAAGAACGCGGAGAGGAAATGGCCCACATGGATGCCGTCGATCAGGTAGGCCGACACAACGACGGCGCAGGTGAGCGTCAACCAACGAACCAGCATCGCGTTCTCGCCTGTAAGTGAAGGGGATTGAGGGTTGCGATCGCGGGCGCAGCCGGCCTGCCCGGCAATCCGCGCGATGCGGCGGCAGCTGCAGACCTACTGAAATCGGATAGGGTTGTCAAGGGTCGCCGGCGCTTGAGGCGGCTTCCTGCAGCTGCGCGGAAACGGCGGCGCAGACCTCCTCCACGGAGCGGCAGCCGGTGTCGACGCAGACGTGCATCGCCCGCCGGTAGAGCCCTTCGCGCTCGCTCAGCGTCTGCCGGATTTCATCGGAAATGTCCCGGCCCGGCGTCAGCGCCGGCCGCTGG
>JAWOHH010000164.1:0-22445 GCA_046496215.1 Desulfobacterales bacterium | reverse complement strand
TATATCCAGTGACGATAAGTATGACCAGAACCGGGGGGATCAGGCCAATGACCAGCCGGGTTTTCAGGCTGCTCGCTCGAACCGTGGCACGAAACCGCTCGAAGCTCGAATTCGGCAATTGTTCTATGAACCAGCGCATATTCGCATCCTCAAATCACGCAAAGATTTATCCAAAACGCATGCAAACTGGTTTTTATTGCCATATAACGAACCAAGAATCAACAAAATAACAATGAAAACAGGTTAATAAGTTTTTGCCCGATTACTTGGCACATCGTTTGCTAAAACTGCGAGTGCAGATTTGATACCGATTACCGCACATAGGTGAACACATCATATGAGAGGAGGAGAAAAATGGGTTCTTTGGTGAGAAGACTCAGTATCGTGCTGACCGGTTTATGGCTCAGCGCGGGGTCTGCCTTCGCCGCCGGTGGAGGGGATGCGGCACCGATCGTCATCGTGGCCGACTCGCGCAAGCTGACCGGAATCATGGCCTGGTGGGCCAATCTCTACAACGAGAGCCATTTTTATTTTACACTGCTGACGATCATCCTTATCCCCTTGGTCGGGGTGATATTCGGGCTCCTGGCCGATCTCGTGATGCATTTCATCGGCATCGATTTGGAGCATCGGGATTTGGCAGAGCACTGAAGCCGTGCATCCGATTGGATCGATTTCAACCATCAAACCATTTGGTCAAGAAAGGAGGCATGGCATGGATTGGTTGTATGTCCTAATGCCCATCGCAGGAGTGAAAATATTCTGGCCGGGGCTCGTCATTCTCGGCGTCGGCGTCGGTGTGATCGGCGGGTTCTTCGGCATGGGCGGGGCCTGGATGGTGACTCCGGGCTTGAACATCCTGGGGTTCCCCATGGCCTTCGCCATCGGAACTGACATTGCCCACATGGCTGGCAAGTCGCTGATCTCCACCATGCGCCACGGCAAGTTCGGCAACGTGGATTACAAGCTTGGGTTGGTGATGTTGGTGGGGACCGTGGTCGGCTTCGAAGTGGGCGCCCAGATGATCATGTGGCTGGAGCGGGTTGGGATCGTCGGACCGGTGGTGCGCTGGATGTATCTGGTGCTGTTGGCCCTGATCGCCTGGATGGTGTTCGCCGATATCGCTAAAAAGCGGCGGAAAGAGAGGGAGGCCATTGCGTCCGGCAGAGAGGTCGACAAGCTGGCGACCGGCATCGAGTGGCATAAGTCCCTGCACAAGATCAGAATTCCCCCCATGGTTCACTTTCATACGGCCCAGATCACCTGTACGGCCTGGCTGCCGATTCTCGTTTCCTTCTTCACCGGTTGGCTGGCCGGTATCCTCGGCATCGGCGGGGGTCTGATCCGCATGCCGGCACTGATCTACCTGGTCGGCTGTCCGACCCACGTGGCCGTCGGCACTGATCTCTTCGAAGTCGCGATTTCAGGACTTTACGGAGCAGCCTCCTACACCTGGAAAGGTCGCACCGAATTGGTGGCGGCCATCATCATGCTGGTGGGAGCGGCTGTCGGCGCCCAAGTCGGCTCGGTCGCTACCAAGTACATAAAGGGCTACGGCATCCGGGTTGTTTTCGGTTTGGCCGTCATCGGCTGCTTCATTTCGGTGCTTCTGAAGCTGATCCCAACCTATGTTCCCAGTTTCTATCATATAGCCGATGTCAGCGCCACCATTCTGATCCTCGGTCTTGTGGCCGCCATGTCGATCTATATCACCGTCAAGATGGTCCAGGGGGCGGCCGCGGAAGTGGCTGCAAAAAAGT
Source organism: Desulfobacterales bacterium (assembly GCA_046496215.1). Classification (GTDB taxonomy): domain Bacteria; phylum Desulfobacterota; class Desulfobacteria; order Desulfobacterales; family SpSt-501; genus SpSt-501. The sequence continues at coordinate 20,685 of JAWOHH010000164.1, read as the reverse complement.
CCAAGTCGTGACAGCCGAACGGAAAAACGACGCTTCAAGGAGGAAAACATGTTGAAGAAACGATATCGGAAGTTCCTGCTCGTGGCGCTGCCGCTGGCGGCCCTGTTCGGCTGCGTCGAGGACGGGAAGGTGGACCAGGGCCGGGTGGTGGCGTTTGACGCCGAAAAACGCCTGGTCACCATTATCCGGGACGTCAAGATGGACACGGTCAACCCGCAGTACACCCATCTGCCGCCCTTGGTCTACGAATTGCCGGCCGACCCGGTGGAGACCGGCCCCCTGCCCAGGGCCGGCCGCCGCCTGAAGCTGGATGCCGACAATAACCAGCTCGTCCTTTTCGATGCCGCGACCCAGAATTTCAAACGGGTCGACTTCACCCCGGTCGAAAAGATTCTGCGGGTGAGCCCGGACGACGCCCGGGTGAAGGGCAAGAAGTTCCCCATCATCGACCGGGGGGAGAAGAAGACCATCACAATATATTCAACGCGGCAGCGGATACTCGAGACCGTGCAGGTGGGGGAAGAGTATCTCGGTCTGCCCGATTCCACCTGGGAAGCGGGCGATGAGGTGCGCATCTACTACAAACAGGAGGGCAAGGCCCTGCGTTTCATGAACATTACCCAAACTGATCTTTTCAAGAAATAACCGCGTGCGCTCTGCGGCCGGTGGTTCCACCGGCCGCAGAGCGCCCCAGCGGGATGGAGAAGCTCTATGGATCCAGTCGAACAGGTCGATGTCGCGACCAGCCCGCGCCAGTGGCTGCTGGCAGTCGCCATCAACGTGCTGATGCTGGCCGAGCTCTGCATTGCAATGTATCTGGCCTCTGCCAACCCTGACACGTTCACGACCACCTTCATCAAGGCCTTTTTCGGGATGCTGATCCCGACGCTGATCGCCGGACGTTTTTTAAGACGCCGGCTGCGGGCGGCGACCGTGCAGGTCATACCTTGATCCTTGTTTGTCCATCGATCCGGTGGGCTTCATGCCGGTGCGGACACCGCACCGGCCGGGATCCGATCATGGACCAAAAATCGACCAGCGAAATCTACATGATCAAGAAATCAACGGGGGGATTCATCGTCTCCTTCCGTTTGGGCACCCGCCACGGGGTGGAGCCGGGAATGGACCTGGCGGTGCTGAACGAGGACGGCTTTTCGGTGGGGACCGTGCAGGTGGTCTCGAGCACCGAAACCGAGTCCGACGCCCTGGTGGCCGGCGAAAGCGCTATCAAACTCGGCTGCCGGGTGAGCCTTTCCGGGATGCCCAAAGCGTTATAGCGTCATCCGTTATAATCGTTCTGCAGCCCATGCAGGAGTTCCTGCTCCTGGCGAAACTCGCCGCAGCCGCAAATCCCGTCCCCAATGGAACCGTTCTGAAATCGCTGCGGCCCTGGACTGAGCCCATTTGCACCATTTCCGGTTCAACGCTCCCAGATCAAAAAAGCATCACGGGGGATTCAACGGCGGGTCGGTCCGGCAGGGATCCAGGCTGTAGTTTCCGTTGAGAAAGCATTCGGTCAGTTGGTCCACGTGCCCTTCCGTGACCATCATCATGTCCATCTGGCGTGTGAAGATCAAAAGCCGGCCGAGGAGGTCGAGCTTTTCCTGGATGTAGCCCTCATCCTGCTTTGCGATTCGAGCCGACACCCGGTCGCCGTTCGTCTCCACCAAAAACCCGAGTGCGGCCAAGGACTTCTCGATCATCCGCGCCCGCCGCCCCCGGCGCAGCTCGTCCGCCGCCCCGCCCTTGAACTGGAAGTGGACGTAGTTCTTCGCTGCGGTCTTGCCGCAGTAACAGTCCAGCACACTGTAGTGGTATCCGACCCGGGAGCTGAAGTTGAGGTACTTGTCGGAGATGATGGCGTAGCTGCGATCGCCGAAGCGCTCGCTGCCGGCCCCTCCCGGTGAGAGCATCTGCTCGGACATGACCGAGAAAAACCCGCCCAGGTTGACCGGCCGCGGATGGCGGGCGCCCAGGTCCTCGCGCAGCATCCCCTGGAGCAGGGCCTTGAACGGGACCGACACCACCTGCTCGGGTTTTACCGATCTCACGCGCGTTCCGTCCACGCTCAGCCCGCCGAAGATGTCGATAACGTAGAGGTCGATGGGCAGCGGCGCCTGCAGGCGCGCCGAGATGCTGGCCCTCTCGGTGACCAGGTCTCCCAGCTGGAACACCACGGTGTAGGACTTTTCATGAATAAATCGCATGATGTCGTGGATGGTCCGGCAGTTTTGTTCGTTGAAATCCGGCGACTTCGGGTCGGTCAGGTTTAGCGGCACGATGAGGTCGGCCCGGCGCCGCAAGGCCAGGTAGGCCGCGCCTTTGACGACGAAGCCGCCGGGTGCCAGGCCGGTGTCTAAGAGCTCCGTCACCCGGCCCCGGTAAACCCGGCCGGTGTAGGCATCCACGGTCACCTCTGATCCCGGGGCGATCAGGGCGGTGGCCGAGTGCGTGTTCATCAGGGTGGGGATCATGTACTCCCGGGCGAGCGAGGCCATGTGGCTCACCAGGCTGCCGAAGTCGGTGATGATGGCCTGCGCCTTGCTCATCACCATGACATACTGCGGCGAGGGGTGCACCGCCACCAGCACCCCGCCGTCCGGGAAGTTGACCAGATCGGATTCCGACCGGACCAATACCGCCGGGCCGCAGCCGCTGCCGGCGCAGGCGACCTCGGCGTTCTCTATGATGACCTCGGACCCCTCCGGGGCGGCCGCGGCGGCGGCGCGATCCGAGGCGTCGCGGCTCTCCAGGCGCAGCGGCCGGGTCTGTAGCACCACCAGGCCGCCGGCCGCGTCCATGGCCCACTCGACATCCTGCGGGGCGCCGAAATGCGCCTCCAAAGCGAGCCCCATGCGTGCCAGCTCCTGGGCCTTCTCCGTGCTGAGGCAGGCTTGCCGGCCGACCTCCGCCGGCAAGACCTCTTCGGCCAGGGTGCCGTCCTCCCGGGCCACGAGCTGGGCCGGCTTCTCCTGGATGCGGGAGGAGATCGGCTCGGGCTCGGGGTCCTTGCTGAAGACATAGCTATCCGGCGGCACCACGCCGTCGACGGCATACGGCCCCAGGCCCCAGACGGCGTTGATGATGATCCGGTTCTCGAGCGGGTTGATGGGGTTGCGCGTGTACATGACTCCGCTCACCTTGGATCGCACCATCTCCATGCAGGCCACGGCCATGGCCGCGTTCGGCAAAGGGATGCCCATGTGCAGGCGGTAGGCGATCGCCCGCGGGGTGAACAGGCTGGCAATGATGTTCCTGTACTCCCTCAGCAGCCGGTCCGGCGTCACATTCAAAACGGAGAGGTACTGGCCGGCAAAGGAGAGGACGCTGTCCTCGCCGATGGCGCTGCTGCGCACGGCGACTCGCAACGGCTGGAGGTCTGCGGGCGTCGAGGACTCCATCCGGGCGTAGGACTCCCGTATGGCTGCCGCGAGGTCCTCAGGCACTTCGGACTCCCCGATGAGCTGCTGGATCTGCTCGCTCACCTGCAGGATCGTCTGCGTCTCGATCACATCGGCCTTGGCCTTCAAGCGCTGGACCAACTCGGCCAGCTTGTTGAAGGCCATGAAGCGCTCAAAGCCGGCCGTGGTGACGGCGAACCCGCGCGGGACTCTCAACCCCACCTGGTTGAGGACCTCCGCCACGTTGGCGTTCTTCTCGCCGACGGTCTCGGCGGAGCCTCGGCCGATTGCTTCGTAAGGCAGCGTGTATTCCGTGCACGCCGGCCGTGCGGCCGCCGGCGCCTCGCCCTTGATGGCCTGCTGGATATGGCCCAGGGTCTCTTTCAGGCCGGGATAGGGTCTGCCGGACATTTTTTCCAGGCACTGGATCATGCGGCCGCAGTGGAAAAAGGCCCGCATGGTCTGAGCCTCGATGTAGGGCAGGCCGAACCCGGATTTTCCGCGAAGCTTTTGTTCGATATCGGAGATGATCTTGAGAAGCTCGGTGTTTGATTCGAGCAGCAGCTTGAAGTTGTCGTACTTCTCCTTGAAGCTGCGCATCAGCTCGTCGCGTGACGGGCCCCGGGTGCGCCTTAAAAAAGAGAGCCAACCAACCCTCATCTCCCACCGCCGAGCCTGGGTTCAGCCCCGACGGCAAGGGGCCGTCGAGGCTGACAATCCTGAAAAAACCTTGTGCAGCCAACCATTCCGTTTTACCATACAGCACTTTACTCAACCCAATCAAGCAATAAGGAGCAAGCCCCATGGCTGAAAACAGGATGCACATCGAATCCCAGGTGCTTCACGCCGGCCATTCGCCTGATTCCCAAACCCGGTCCCGGGCGGTGCCGATCTACCAGACGACGAGCTATGTCTTCAAAGACACCCAGCACGCCGCCGACCTTTTCGCCCTGCGCGACACGAGCGGATACATATACACCCGCATCGGCAACCCCACCACCGACGTATTGGAGCGGCGCCTGGCAGCCATCCACGGGGGCTCGGCCGCCATCTGCACGGCATCCGGCATGTCGGCGATTTTCTACACCGTTGCCGCCATCACCGGGACGGGGCAGAACATCGTCTCCGGGCCGAATCTCTACGGCGGTACCCATGTGCTGTTCGAGAACACGCTCAAGCGCTTCGGGATCGAGGTGCGTTTCGCGGACACGGCCAAGCCCGCGCAGGTCGAAGCGGCCATCGACCAGAACACCCGGTTGGTCTTCACCGAGAGCATCGGCAACCCCAAGTGCAACGTGGACGACCTGCAGGCCCTTGCCGCCGTCGCCCACGCGCACCAAGTGCCTTTCGTCGTGGACAACACCATGTCCCCGCCGCCGATCTTCAACCCGTTCGATGTCGGCTGCGATATCGCCGTCTACTCGCTCACCAAGATCATCGGCGGGCACGGCAACAGCATCGGCGGGGCCGTGGTCGAGGCCGGCGGCTTCGATTGGGCCAAGGCGGCCAAGTACCCCGAAATCACCGCCCCGGACGCAAGCTACCACGGCCTGAACTTCTGGGAGGCGTTGTGCTCGCTGGAGGGCACCCCGTGCACGGCCTTCTGCGTCAAGCTGCGCACCGGGCTCATGCGCGACATCGGCGCGGCGCTCGCCCCCATGAACAGCTTTCTCATCCTGCAAGGCCTCGAGACGCTGCCGTTGCGCGCCAAGGCCCACTGCGAAAATGCCCTTGCGGTGGCGGCATTTTTAGAGAAGCACCCGTTTGTGAAATGGGTCAACTTCGCCGGACTGCCGAGCCACCCCGACCATCCGCGCTCGCGCAGATATTTCCCGATGGGACCGGGGGCCGTCTTCGGGTTCGGGCTCAAGGGCGGGTTGGAGGCGGGCCGGAAATTCATCGAGTCCGTAAAGCTGTGCTCGCATCTGGCGAACATCCTGGACGCCCGCACGCTCGTCATCCACCCAGCCACCACCACCCACTCCCAGCTGACGCCGGCGGAGCAACTCAAGGCCGGGGTCGAGCCGGAGCTAGTGCGCATCTCGGTCGGCATCGAGCACGTGGAGGACATCATCGCCGATCTCGACCAGGCGCTGGCGGCGGCTCACCCGTAAAAGCTTGTTACCCGTCTGATTCAGCCCCCGGGCTGCGAAATGGTATTATCATCCGGTGGCAGGCGGCCCTGGATAACGAGCTGCGGCCCTCCTCGACTGCGGGCTGCACCGGGGCTGCGGGTCACGATGAAGGAGGCTGGAGCGATGCAGGCAAGCAAACCCTGGCTGCGCTTTTACGGCAGTGTGCCGGAATCCATCGACTACCCCCCGGTAACCCTCTACGACGCGGTGGCGGCCACCGCACGGAAGTATCCAGAGGCCCCGGCTTATGATTTCATGGGGTTTACCTCGACCTACCGGCGGCTGGTATCCGATATCGACTGCTGCGCCAACGGCCTGGCCGGACTGGGGCTGCGCCAAGGCGATCGCATCACCATCGCCATGCCCACCACGCCCCAGGGCGTCATCTGCTTTTATGCCGCCAACAAGCTGGGCGCTGTGGCCAGCATGATCCACCCCCTCTCCACGCCGTCGGAAATCGAGTTCTACCTCGACCTCAGCCAAAGCAAACTGGCCCTGACCCTCAACGCCTTCTATGCCAAATTCAAAGAGGCGATGACGGCTGTCGGCCCGGATCGACTGATCCTGGCCGAGATCCCGGACTACCTGCCCCCCCTCACGGGGCTGGCCTTCCGGCTGCTCAAGGGCCGCAAGATCCCCAAGGTGCCGGCCGACGACCGTGTGGTGTGGTGGCGGGAGGTGATGCGGCGCGAGGCACCCGAGGCGCCCACGGCGCCGATGGCGACTCACGACCTGGCCGTCATCCTTTACAGCGGCGGCACCACGGGCAAACCCAAAGGCATCATGCTTTCCAACGCCAATTTCATCGCGGAAGGGTTGCAGTGTGCCCATTGGGTCGGAATGGACAAGGAGAGCAGCATCCTGGCCATCTTGCCCATCTTCCACGGCTTCGGCCTGGGCGTGTGCGTCAACGCCGCCTTCATGGGCGGCGGCAAATCGATTCTGGTGCCCACGTTCACGCCCGAGGCGGTGGCCAAGCTGATCAAGCGCAAGCGCCCGACGTTCGTCGTGGGCGTGCCGACCCTTTTCGATGCCCTGAGCCGCAACGAAGGCTTCCGGCGCACCGATCTGAGCTGCCTGAAAGCCGCTTTCTGCGGGGCCGACACATTGCCCCGCGTGGTCAAGGAGCGTTTCGAGGCCGTGGTTCGGAGCCGGGGCGGCCGGGTGAAGCTGCTGGAGGGCTACGGCCTGACGGAGGCGGTCACCGGCATCATGGCAACACCCCTCAACGAGTACCGCGAAGGGAGCATCGGCGTGCCTTTTCCCGACATGCGGGCCAAGATCGTGCGCCTGGACAGTATCGACGATGCGCCCGTTGGCCAGGAAGGGGAGATCTGCATCAGCGGCCCGGCCGTGATGCTGGGCTACCTGAACCAGCCCGCCGAAACGGCAAGGGCGCTGCGCACCCATGCCGACGGCCGGGTCTGGCTGCATACCGGCGATATCGGCACTATGGACGAAGACGGCTTCTTCTACTTCAAGCTGCGCCAGAAGCGCCTGATCAAGTCCTCGGGCATGAACGTCTACCCGGCCCAGGTGGAAGAACTGCTGTACAAGCATCCCGAGGTCGCCGAGGCGTGCGTGATCGGGGTGCCCGATGCCAGGCAGGTCGAGCGGGTCAAGGCCTTCGTGGTGCTCAAGGACAAAAGCAAGTCCGGGCCGGCGATGGAGACGGCCCTGATCGAACACTGCCAAAAGGACCTCATCAAATGGAGCTGCCCCCGGGAGATCGAGTTCCGCGATTCACTGCCCCTGACGCTGGTCGGCAAGGTCGCCTACAAAGTGCTGCAGGATGAAGAGATGAAAAAACCAAAAACAGAGGACAACGTTCAAGACTGAAGTGGTGCGTCCATTCCCCGAGGAGCCGCAATAGATGGAATGCTTTCAGCGCTTTCACCAGATCAACGCGAACCCGGCGGAATATGCCCGGAATTGGAAAAAGAAGACCGGCGGCAAGGTGGTGGGCCATTTCTGCTCATACACGCCCCAGGAGCTGATCGTGGCCGCCGGGGCGCTGCCCTACCGCATTTTGAGCAGCGGGGCCGATATCATCCACGCCGACGGCCACCTGCAGGCCTACTGCTGCGGACTGGTGCGGGGCGGCCTGGAGGATGCCTTGTCCGGCCGGCTCGATTTCCTGGACGGGGCGGTCTTCCCCCACACCTGCGATTCGATCCAGCGGCTTTCGGACATATGGCGGTTGAACGCCGGGTTCGACTTCCATATCGATATCGTTTTGCCGGTCAAGCTCGATACGGGCAGCGCCGCCGAATACATGGCGGCGGTGCTGCAACGGTTCCGGGCCGACCTGGAGCGCGGCGTGGGCGTCGCCATCAGCGACCCGATGGTCCAGGCGGCGATCCGCACCTGCAACCGGGTGCGCCGGAGCCTGGCGCGCCTGTATGCCGTCCGCCGCGACTGCCCGCAGGCCATCAGCGGCAGCGATCTGCATGCCGTGCTCAAGGCCGCTCTGGTGATGGACCGCGCCGAGCTGGCCGGTGCACTCGAAGCGCTCATCGCCGCCTTGCCCGCAGCACCGCCCGGCCGCCCCTCCGGCAAACGGCTGGTGCTGAGCGGCGGCCTGTGCAGCATGCCCGACATCTACCCGGTGGTGGAGGCATCCGGAGGCCGGGTGGTGTGGGACGACTTCTGTACCGGCAGCCGCTATTTCGAGGGGGAGGTCGACGAGACCCAACCACCGATTCGGGCCTTGACCGAGCGCTACCGCACGCGGGTGGTCTGCCCGGCCAAGCACGCAGGCATCGACAGTCGCGGCCGCTATCTTTTGGAAAAAGTGGCCGAGCACCGGGCCGACGGGGTGATCTTCCTCCTGCTCAAATTCTGCGACCCGCACGCCTTCGATTACCCATACATGAAAGCCATGCTGGACCAGGCGGGCATCCCCAGCCTGCTGTTTGAAATCGAGGACCAGGTTTCCTCGGAGGGACAGCTGCGTACGCGCTGCGAAGCATTTATGGAAATGCTGTAAGGGCGAAGGTTCGGCTCGCCCGTTTTCTGCGCTCCCCCGCCCCTGAGCGGGAGCGCCCTGAGGAGCAGTCATGGCACCCCCTGACACCCCCATCGACCCCGATAAGGAGCGCCGCAAGATCAAGGCCGACAAGCGCATGCGCGAAATCATGGCGGCCTATTACCTGGAAGCCAAAACGCCCCGGGAGCAGCGCGGCCGGAAGATCGCCTGGATCACCAGCGGTGGGCCGGTGGAACCGCTGCATGTCATGGATGTGATTCCCATCTATCCCGAAAATTACGGCGCCATGATCGGCGCCAGCAAAATGGGGGTCGCCCTGTGCGAAACCTCCGAAGCGATGGGCTACTCCCGGGACCTGTGCTCCTACGCCCGGGCCGACATCGCCAGTGCCACGGTGGCCGGCGGCCCCATCGGCGGTCTGCCGGAGCCGGACATGCTGATCTGCTGCAACAACATCTGCGGGACGGTCCTCAAGTGGTACGAGGTGCAGGCGCGCTATTACAACGTGCCCCTTTTTATCCTCGACACCCCCATCACCCACACCGCCTTCGACGAGGACATGCGCCGCTACGTGACGCGCCAGGCCGGGGAGTATATCGAGTTTCTGGAGCGGGTGTGCGGCCGGCGCTTCGACTACGAACGTATGGCCGAGGTGGGCGCGCTCTCCATTCGCGGCCAGAAACTGTGGCAGGAGATCCTGGACACCACCGTCCATCGACCGGCGCCCATGACCTGTTTCGACGCTTTTTTCCACCTGGCCATGATCGTTACCTTGCGCGGCACGCAAACCGCGGTGGATTACTACCAGCTGCTGCTGGCCGAAATGAAGGAGCGCGTGGCCCAGGGCATCGGCATGCTGCCCGTGGAGAAGTACCGCCTGGTCTGGGACAATCTGCCCATCTGGTACCGCCTGCGCTGGCTCTCCACTAAATTCATGGAGCGTTCGGCCTGTCTGGTGGCCGACACCTACACCTCGGGCTGGACCAGCGGTATGGCCTTTGTGGACCGCAACGACTTTCTCGGCTTCATGGGCGAAAGCTACGCGCGCATTTTTCTCAACAGCGGCACCGACCTGATGGCGGAGAACATCATCAACCTGGTGAAGAAATACGATGCCGACGGGGTGGTGTTCCACTCCAACCGCAGCTGCAAGCCCTATTCCTTCGGCCAATACGATATCCAGCGCATCGTGCGAAAGAAGCTGGGCGTCCCCACGTTGATGATCGAGGCCGACATGGTGGACGAGCGCAGCTTCGCCGAAAGCCAGATCGAAACGCGGATCGATGCGTTTATTGAAATGTTGAGGTAGGCCCATCCCTATGGTTACCGCCGGAATCGACATCGGCTCCATCAGCGCCAAGGCGGCCCTGTTTGCGGACAACACGGTCTTGGCCACGAGCGTGGTCCTGACCGGGTACAACTCGCAGCATGCGGGCCGTCAGGCATTCGACCTTGTTTTGCGCCGGGCCGGCCTGCAACCCGGTGCGGTGGCCAGGGTTGTGGCCACCGGGTATGGCCGCAACCGAATCGACTTTGCCCACAAGGCCGTGACCGAGATCACCTGCCATGCGGCCGGCGCCTATTTCATCGATCGCCGGACCCGCACGATCATCGACATCGGCGGCCAGGACAGCAAGGCCATTGCCCTCGACGACAGCGGCAAGGTCAGGGACTTTGCCATGAACGACAAGTGCGCGGCCGGCACAGGCCGCTTCTTGGAAGTCATGGCCCGCGCCATGGAGGTCGACCTGGATGCGTTCGGGCCGCTCTCGCTGGCTGCGGACCGCGCCGCACCCATCAGCAGTCTGTGCACGGTGTTTGCAGAATCGGAGGTGATCTCGTTGATCGCCAAAGGCGAACCGCGGACCCATATCGTCGCCGGGATTCACGCGTCGATTGCGGCCCGGGTCGTCTCGATGGTCAGGCGCATCGGTGTGCGGCCGCCGATCATGATGACCGGCGGTGTCGCCAAGAATATCGGTGTCATCAAGGCCCTGGAAGCCAATCTGGGAGCCGCTCTGCTTGTTTCCGACCAGGCACAGGTGACCGGCGCCATCGGCGCGGCGTTGATCGCGGCATCGCTTTAGCTAAGACGTTTCACGCGTGGAGGCGGCTGCAGCCGCAGGGTGAGGGGCCATGGAGCATCCGGAGGGGGCCGCGACCGGCCCCCAGCGCATCGGGTGCGGCCTGACCGGCCCGCCCGAAGGAAAAACCTCCATCCGGCAAAAGACCCACACCGCCTGAAGGGCCTTCCTTTCGCGTTTTTCCCGGCGAATCAGTTCTGAAACAGCTCGGTGCTGATGTAGCGCTCGCCGGTGCTGGCGAGAATGGCCACGATGAGCTTGCCGGCGGACTCGGGACGTCGGGCAACTTCCAGCGCGGCCCAGGCGGCGGCGCCTGATGAGATCCCGCACAGGAGGCCTTCCGTTCTGGCCAGCTCCCGCGCGGTCTCGAAGGCGGCCTCATTGCTCACGGCGACGATCTCGTCGACGACGGTGCGGTCCAGCACCCGCGGGACGAAGCCGGCGCCGATCCCCTGGATCTTGTGCGGCCCTTTCGTGCCGCCCGAGAGCACCGGCGATCCGGCCGGCTCCACGGCGACGGAGCGAAAGGAGGGCTTGCGCGCCTTGATCACCTGGGAGATGCCGGTGATTGTGCCGCCGGTGCCCACCCCTGCCACGAGGATGTCCGCCCGGCCTTCGGTGTCCCGCCAGATCTCCTCGGCCGTGGTCTCGCGATGGGCGCGCGGGTTAGCCGGGTTGGCAAACTGGTCCGGCATGTAGGCGTTCGGGTCCGACGCCAGGATCTCGCGCGCCTTTTCGATGGCGCCCGGCATGCCCTGGGGGCCGGGGGTCAGCACCAGGTCCGCGCCGAGGTGCGCCAACAGTTTGCGTCGCTCCATGCTCATGGTATCGGGCATGGTCAGGCACAGCCGATAGCCCTTGGCCGCGCAGATGAAAGCCAAGGCGATTCCGGTGTTGCCGCTGGTCGGCTCGACGATGAGGGTTTTGGGGGTGATCCGGCCCTCGAGCTCCGCCGCCTCGATCATGGCTGCGGCGATGCGGTCCTTGACGCTGCCGAGCGGGTTGAAAAATTCCAGCTTGGCGAAAATCTGCGCGGGCAGGCCGGCGGCGATGCGGTTCAATTGCACCAACGGAGTCGCCCCGATGGTGCTGCCGATGGATGCGGCGTATTTCATGCCCTGAGCCCTCCTGTTCCCGGCGTCCCGCCGTTGCGTGACTTGTAGATCAACCGGGGGGTTTCCATGACCACAAGGGTGTCCGCCGGCACGGTTTCGGTGATCCACACGTTGCCGCCGATGACCGAGCGGGCTCCGATGACGGTATCCCCCCCCAAGATGGTGGCGCCGGAGTAAATGATGACATCGTCCTCGATGGTGGGGTGGCGTTTCTTGCCCCGGTGGGTTTCGCCTGCGTTGCGCGGCAGGGAGAGCGCTCCCAGGGTCACGCCCTGGTAGAGCCGCACGTTTTTCCCGATCCGCGTGGTTTCACCGATGACGATGCCGGTGCCGTGGTCAATGGCGAAACGCTCGCCGATCTCTGCGCCGGGGTGGATGTCGATGCCGGTGACGCTGTGGGCGTGCTCGGTCATGATCCGCGGCAGCAGCGGGACATTCATGGTGTGGAGGCGGTGGGCGACGCGGTAAACCGTGATGGCGAAGATGCCGGGGTAGCTGAAGATGATTTCGTCATGGCTCTTGGCCGCCGGGTCGCCGTCGTAGATGGCGCGCACATCGGTCGCCAGCACCCGGCGGATGGCCGGAATCTCCTCGAGCAGCCGCAGGGCCAGCTCGTGGCCGCGCAGCTCGCAGTCCTGGCAGGCATGGTCGTATCGCAGGCAGTCGTGGCGGATGCTGTGGCATATCTGCTCCGAGAGCAGGTCGAAGACCTCGGCCGCCGTCTTGCCCGTGCTGTAGCGCAGCGTTACGGGGTCGACCTTTTGCAGGCTGAAGTACCCCGGAAAAAGCAGCTCCCGGATCTGCGTGATGGTCTCGACCACCGCTTGCCGGAAGGGGATCGGTTCGTAGTCGACGTGGGTGTAGCATTCGGTGTCCGAACAGCTGGCGATGATGGACTCGGCGACTCCGGGAAGCCGCGACCGGAACCGGGAGGCATCCGGACTCGGTTTGCACCGATCCGGCTTTTTGACCGCTGAACTCATCTCACACCCTCCAGGGCGGGCCGGAACGGCCCCGCCGGCGGTTTTTGTTTTCGGGATCGCAGTGATCCAGAGACGCCCCCTCCCGCCACCTTTCTCCCCTAAGCCGGAAGAGAGGGTAGGGGGCAGAGCAGAGGACCGTCTGCCCCCCCCTGTGGCTATGGGTTGAGCGTGACTTTCGACTTTTTCAGGAAGTCGATCGGGTTGTAGGACAGCTTGGCCTTGCGCAGCCCCTCGTTGCCCAGATCCTGTTCGCGGTTGACGCGGCGGAAAGACCTGGCCGAGCGCGCGAGAAACATCTGGTTGATGGCTTGGTAAACTCCCTTGTAGGCGGGGCAGCCCTTCTCGAAATGGATCACCAAGGTGTCCTCGGTCAGCGGCTCGGCGAGCGTGTAGGCGACGATGATCTCCTCCACGAAGATCGCACCGCCTGAAATTCGGTCGAACCGGTCCCAACGGTCCAGAATGCGCAGGATGGCGCGATTTTCCGCCGAGAGCAGATCCGACGACTCGCAGTCGCGCCAGGTGCACCAGTCCTCCTGCATGGCCATGGCCTGCTCGATCAGCCGCGGGCCGAAATCGACATAGTTGAAATCATGGGCTTTGGTGAACTGGTTGAGCAGGTTCCGCTTGTTGTGGAAACGGTTGCCCGGCAGGTCCACCAGGTCGCTGACCTCATAGATATAGTCCCAGTGGCCTCGTTCCGGTTCGATCTGAACCGCGGCGCCCAGCTGCCGCCCCCACATGGCGGCCAGCGTGTCGGGCACGCGGATGAAGATCCGGCCGGCCAGACCGGGTGCCATCAACACCCCGCTCCAGTCCACCGCCCCCCAATCCCCGACCGGCGCCCATAGCGCCTCCTGCGGCCGGCTCTGTTTGATCCAGACCAGCCGGCCGTCCCAGGCCCAGGAAAGGCCGTACTCCTCGGCCCAGGCATACAGGTTGAGAAAGCTGTAGTCCGAAGCCGGCTGCTGGCATTGAGACACGAGCGCCAGGTAGTCGTGCTGTCGATCCAGGCCGATCGGTTCGAAGGTCAGGCTCATGGCGTTTTTACGCGTCGGGGGCGGCCGGCAGATCGCTATCGAGCGCCTCGGCGAGTTCCTTTCCGGCCCGGTAGGCCTCCGCGAGATAATCGGGGTGTTTCAGAATGTCATCCTCGTATTCCAACCCCCGGTACAGAAGGGCTTTCCAGAGGTCCATCTCGAGCGTTTCGAAAAAGTAGCGCACGCTCAACAGCGTGCCCTCGAAGAGCTTCCGGCCCCGGGTTGCGCCGGCCGATATGAAAAGCCCCTTGCGGCGGGCGGTTGTTGAAGGGGCCGGCGGTCGGTTCGCCCAGTGTTTCTTGACCCACAGGGAATGGAAACGGTCCATGAGGATTTTGGTGTGGGCGGTGACCGCATAGTAGAAGATGGGGGATGCCAGCATGAGCCCTCCGCACCCCAACACCCGTTCCCGCACGCCTTGAAAATCGTCGCGGATGCGGCACTCGCCGCCCTGTTTGCAGCTGTAGATCTCTAAACAGGGCGAGAGCTTGAGGTCCCGCAGCACGATCGTCTCGACCTCGGCGCCGGCCTCGCGCGCACCGGCCACCGCCTGGTCCAACAGCCGAGCGGTGTTGCCTCTGCGTCGGGGACTGCCGAAGATGGCCACGATTTTCCGATTGTTCAACCGCACCTCGTTATCCACGCTATGGGGTTAAACCTCCAGCACCAGCCCGATCGGAGAGTGGTCCGACCCTGCCGCCTCATTTATTCCCGCCGTCCCGAAGCACGGCTGCGAGGGCCGGCTGGATCTTCCGGTAGCGAAATCGAAATCCGCTCGCGGTCAGTTTTTGAGGCAGCGCCCGCTGGCTGTCGAGCAACACCCCGGCAAACTCGCCCAAAATCAGCTTCAGCATGAACGCGGGTGCGGGCAAAGCCGCCGGCCGACCCAGGGCGCCGCCCAGCGCCTGGGCGAGCTCTCGGTTGCGCACCGGGTGGGGGGCGCACAGGTTGACGGGGCCGCTGAGTTCGGTGTGGTCGAGAATGAAGGCAACGGCGGCTGCCAGGTCCTCCAAATGGATCCAGGGGAACCATTGCCGTCCGCTGCCGATCGGCCCGCCGACAAAGGCCTTAAAGGCCGGAATCATCTGGGACAAGGCCCCGCCGCCCGGCCCGAGGACGACCCCCAGGCGGACGAACACCACCCGCGCCCCTATTTCCGCTGCGCGCCGGGCCTCCGCCTCCCAGTCCAACGAGAGCTGCGCCAGAAAGCCGCTCCCGGCCGGCGTGTCCTCCGTGATCGGTTCTTCACCCCGGTCGCCGTAATAGCCGACGCCGGAGGCGCTTATGAACACCACCGGTTTTCCGGTCTGCATGCCGCCCACGAGATGTCGCGTCGTCAAAATCCGGCTATCGCGGATCTCCTGTTTGAGCGCATCCGTCCATCGTCCGAAGATGGATCGGCCGGCCAGGTTGATCACCGCATCCGCCTGGGCCACCTCTGTCTGCCAGCTCCCCGGCCGGGTGGTGTCTGCCGTGACGAAGCTGAAACCCACTTCATCGATTCCTTGGGGAGGTGCGTGGCGGGCCACGCCGGTTACCTGGTGACCGCAATCAAGCATGTGCCGGGTCAGGCGGGAGCCGACAAAACCCGATGCTCCGGTAATGAAAATCCTCATCGCTGGTCGCCTCCTCGCCGGTACGGGCATATGTTACGTCAAACCGATATAGTGTTTGATGCTAAGCGTTGCACGCCACCTTCGGCACCGCTTCGTCAGCAAGTAAGTTCAGATTTTGTGGGGGCGGCTTCCAGCCGCGATCCGATCACGGTCCCGCCACGGCGAGACTCCCACAGGAAAAAGCCTAACTTACTTGGAAGAATTTATGAGGCTGGCTGTAGTTTGTCAACCCGGCCGACGGCCGGTTCTGTGGGGATTAATGGGAGGCGACCAATGGCTGCGGGCTCTCCTGCATGATCGCTGACCGTTGCCGGGTCATACGGATGCGGTGTTGACACTGCAAGTCTGAAGCCTGCCTCTTAAGCCTGCGAATGGGTCGGTCATTGCGATATCAAATATTTCAACGTGATGAAAACCCCTGCCATATAAAAATTTTTTCAAGCCGCTCGGGCTACGTTGACTTACGCTGCTCGATCGGGGTGAACTCGCACACATCCGGCCCGCAGTAATCGCCGACGTACTCCGATTCAGGCCGATAGAGCACGGGTTTGGGCGCGGCCCCGGCAAACTGCTCCT
The DNA here is from genome assembly GCA_046496215.1 of Desulfobacterales bacterium. Classification (GTDB taxonomy): domain Bacteria; phylum Desulfobacterota; class Desulfobacteria; order Desulfobacterales; family SpSt-501; genus SpSt-501. Next base: position 4,746 of record JAWOHH010000164.1, on the reverse strand, counting down.
CGATGATGTGCGCCGCCCACCCGGCGACCCGGGCGATGGCAAAGACCGGTGTAAAAAGGTCCACCGGGATGCCAAGGTAGTAGTACAGCGATGCGCTGTAGAAATCGACGTTAACGGGGATGTCGGCGTTCTTGCGCCGGCGGAAAATCTCCTTGGCGGTTTTTTCGATCAGTGTGGACATTTCGTACCAGCGCGGGTTGCCGGCCAGTTCCCCCAACGCTTTGGACATGGGGGCCAATATGTGGGCCCGGGGGTCGTCCACGTCGTACACCGCATGCCCGAGGCCGAATATTTTGCGGCCTGCATCGAGCTCGGCGTTGACGAAATCCGCCACCTTGTCAGTGCTGCCGAGCTTCAACAGCATCTGCATGACCTTGGCGTTGGCCCCGCCGTGCAGGGCTCCAGAGAGCGAGCCCACGCCGGCGGCGACGGCGGCGTACATGTGCGCTTGCGTGGAGGCGACCTCGCGGGCGGCGAAGGTGGAGGCGTTGAACGCGTGCTCGGCGTGCAGAACCAGCGCGGTGTCGATCGCCCGTGCTGCGGTGTCGTCCGGGGCCTGCCCGTTCAGCATGTAGAGAAAATTGGCCGCGTGGCCGAACTCGCGCGACGGCGCCACCGGGTCCTTCCCGCCGCGAATGCGGTGCCAGGCCGCCAGGACGGTCGGGAACCGGGCGATCAGCCGCTGGGCCATGCGTAGGGCGGCTTCCCGTGAGGTGTTCGACAGGTCGGGGTCATGATGGGCGAGCAAGGGCACCGCCGCCTGGAGGATGTCCATCGGATGAGCGGTGGCCGGGCGCGTCCTCAACGCCGCCACGACCTCGGGGGGGATGCCCCGTTCGGCCGCTAGGGTCGATCGAAATGCCTTCAGCTCATCGATCGTCGGCAAATGCTCGTAGAGCAGCAGATGGACGACTTCCTCGTAGCTGGCGTTGGCCAGATCCTGAATCAGGTAACCGCGGTAAATCAGGCGGCCGCGTTTGCCGTCCACCTCGCAGATCCGCGTGTTGGCGATCGTCACCCCACGCAGGCCGGTGTTCAACGTGATCTTGCACTCCTCTTCCATGGTCTTGCCCCCGGTGTTGAAGCGGTCAGACATCAATCCACATGTCGGCCTCATTGCCGCAGTGCGAACACGTGCCTGTCGCTTTGACATGCTTTTTCGCATGGGAGTGTTTTTCAGCCGCCGTCGTCGTCGCCGGGCCTTCGGCCTCCGGCAGGGAACAGGAGAAAACCATCTCGGCTTCGTTCCCGCAATTCACGCAGCGGCAGATTTCCTTCTTGACGATTTCGGCCATGAGGTCCTCCTCGTGGGGTGCCCGTTAGGCGCAGGCGTTAGCATCGGATTTGTTAAAATTTAAACATGGTCTGCAGACACGAAAAAGTCAAGTCCAATCGCGCCATTGATCGTGAATGCACCGTCGGCGGGGGCGGTCGGTTGAAATGCCCACGGCAGGCATGCTATAGGCCGAAGCGCAACCGGAGTCGGACCGCATGAGCACCGTGCACCTGAAAAAAGGCTACCATTTGAGGCTTACGGGCAGACCGTCGGTCGAACTCGAGGTCCTGCCGCGGCCGGCCCGGGTCGCCGTCGTGCCGGAGCGCCTGCGGTTCGTCAAGCCCCGTCTCAAGGTCAAGGTCGGCGACCGGGTGAAGGCCGGGTCCGTCCTGTTCGAGGACAAGCGACACCCCGGTGTTTCCTATCGGTCCCCCGGGGCGGGCACGGTGAGCTCCATCGTATTCGGCCCACGGCGGGTGGTGCGCCACATCGTCGTTGAGTTGGATGATACGGAGGCGTTCGAGGAATTCGAGCCCATCGGGCGCGACGCCCTTGAACGGGTCGACCGGCCCGAACTGATCGACAGGCTCACGGCGGCCGGCCTCTGGCCGCTCGTCCAGGAGCTTCCGTTCCGGCACGCCGCCAGCATCAAGACCCGCCCCCCGGAGGTCTTCGTCCACCTGGACAATCTCGACCCGTTCCACCCGCTGCCATCGGTCTACTTGCGGGGGAGCGAGGAGCTCTTCGAGTTCGGGCTCCGGGCGCTCGAACGGGCTGCCGAAGCCCCTGTCAAGATCTCCGTATCCAATGAGAACGCCCCGGCCGTAAACGGGCTCCGGAGCCGCATCACCCATGTCTACACCGGGAGCTACCCCGCCCATGACCCCGGGGTGCTGCTCTACCGCACGAAACGATCCGCCGACGAGAACCATGCCTGGTTCATCTCCGGGCAGGGGGTGCTCCTGCTGGCCCAGTTTTTGCGGGACGGTCGCTTTCCCACCGAGCAGACGCTGGTCGTTGCCGGCCCCGGGGTGAAAAGCCCCCGACACGTCAGGGCCCGGATCGGCGCCCCCATTTCCGCCTTGAGCGAGGGACGGGTGTCGGCTCACGACAGCCGGTGCATCGTCGGAGGAGTGTTCAACGGATCGCCGGCGCCGATGGACTCTTTTTCGAATGCGGGGGAAACGTCGCTGGTCTATCTGCCCGAGGGCGCCGTGAGTCCCCCTCCTTTCGGGTGGATGATGCCGGGGCGCGATGCTCCCAGCTACTCGCGGGCCTTTCTCTCCGCGTTCGCCCCCCCGCGCGACCTCAGCATGAGCTGCAATCGGCACGGGGGGTTGCGGGCCTGCATCCAATGCGGCTTTTGCGCGCGGGTCTGCCCGGTGGATATCCTCCCGCAACTGACCTACAAGGCCGTTCTGGCGGAAGAAGTGGAGGAGTCCCTGGCCCACGGCCTGCTCGACTGTGTGGAGTGCGGGCTGTGCTCGTTCGTGTGCCCGTCCAAGATCGATCTGCTTCAGTCCCTGCGCCGCGCCCGGGAAGCCTACTACGACGACATCGCGTGAGCTCATGAACCCGATCAACCGATTTTTCGACTCCCAGCGCCGCCACTTCGAAAAAGGCGGCCGCTTCGAAAAATACTATTTCGTCTACGAAAACATCGAATCGATCTTCTACCCTCCCCCCCACGTGACCACGGTGAGCCCCATGGTCCGCGACCGCCTCGACGTCAAGCGGTTCATGTTCCTGGTCGTCGTGGCCTTGCTGCCTCACTATGCCTTCGGGGTTTTCAATGTCGGCTACCAGTCGCACCTCGCCTCCGGGCTGCCGCCGGATTTCTGGGCGGTGGTGGTCAAGGGGCTGGGGGTGGTGGTGCCGATGGTGGTGGTCACCTACGCCGTGGGGTATTTCTGGGAAGCCCTGTTCGCCACCGTGCGCAAGCACGAGATCAGCGAGGGGCTTTTCGTCAGCTGTGCCCTGTTTCCGCTGACCCTGCCACCGACCCAGCCCCTCTGGCAGGTAGCCCTCGGCATCTCCTTCGGGATCGTCATCGGCAAGGAGATTTTCGGCGGCACCGGCCGCAATTTCCTCAACCCGGCCCTGACGGGCCGCGCCTTTCTCTACTTCGCCTATCCGGTCCAAACCTCCGGCGATGCCATCTGGACCGTCTTGGCTGCGGGCCGGTCCGCACCCGTGGACGCTTTTACCAGCGCAACCCCGCTGGCCGTGGCGGCGGCCACCGAGGCCGGTAGCGTGTCCCAGGCGTGGATGGACGCCGGCTACAGCCTGGCGAAGCTCTTTTTCGGCCTCTACCCAGATTCGATCGGCGCCTCGGCGACCTTTCTTTGCATCATCGGCGGTCTCTTTCTGATCACGGTGGGGGTGGCCGACTACCGCATCATCCTGGGCGATATCCTCGGGTTTCTGTCAACGGCGGGGCTGCTCAATCTGGTTGCGGGGCCGGGCTCATCGCCTTATTTTCATTTAAGCCCACTGCATCACCTGCTGGTGGGCGGGGCGGCCTTCGGCATCGCCTACATGACCACCGATCCGGTCTCCGCACCGGCCATGCCCGGGGCGCGCTGGGTCTACGGGTTTCTGATCGGCATGCTGACCGTGTTGATGCGTGTGTTCAACCCCGCATTTCCCGAGGGGATCGGGATCGCCATCCTGTTCATGAACTGCTTCGCGCCGTTGCTCGACGAGATCCAGGTCAAGGTGCGCCTCAAAAAACGGGTGCCCAATGTCCGGTAACCTTAAGAGCCTTCTGTTCGCGTTGATTCTGTGCATCGTCTGCAGCTTGCTGTTGACGGCCGCATCGAGCGGCCTCAGACCCTGGCAGGAGCGCAACGCGCTGATCGACCGCCACCGCAACGTTCTGCGGGCGGCGGGACTGCTGGAGGAAGAGCGCACCTATTCCGCCGCTGACGTCGAGCGACTCTACCGGGAGCGCATCCGCGAATTGCAGGTGGATCCGGTGGGGCGCATCTTGGAGAGGACCGATTCACCCAAAGAGGCCGCCGGCCTGCCCATCTACCTCAGCGTCGAGGGCGACGAGATCCGCGGCTACATCGTCCCGATCGACTCCCGGGGGCTCTGGGGCCCGATCCAGGGCTACTTGGCCCTGGAGCGCGACGGGGCCACCGTCAAGGGGTTTGCCGTCTACCAGCATGCCGAAACACCGGGCCTGGGGGGGGAGATCGAAAAGCGGTGGTTTCGGCCCGGACATGAATGACCAGGCTGCCAAGGTGGTGAAAACGGTAGCCACAAACAACAACAGGTTGATCAAGGGGTTACCGGCCCGCGCCTTTGGAATGAGCCCGGGTATGGCCACGATCAGATGACGGCCGTCCTTCACCTGCGCCGTAGGGGTAAAGCCATGGCCGGCGAAGCGGCGGCTAATTTCCGCATAGCTGGCCTCGGAATCAGATAGAAAACGGCCGTAGAATAGAATCTGCCCCCCACGAGGT
>JAWOHH010000133.1:0-34901 GCA_046496215.1 Desulfobacterales bacterium | reverse complement strand
GGCGACTGGCGGATCAGGTTGTAGCCGTCGACGATGATGTGGACCGCCATGCGACCCCTCCGGCGTCAGCCGCGAGGGGCGTGGCGCAGTCGGGCCAGCAGCTGATCGAGGTCTTCGAGGCTGTAAAACTCGATTTCCACCCGGCCCCGGCGCCGTCCCGATGTGCGGATGAGGACTTTGGTGCCGAGGTGGCGCGAGAGTTCCTCCGAGAGACTGGCCAGCTGCGCGGCCTCCGGGCTCGGCGCGGAATCGTGCTTTTTTTTCTGCTCCGATTTCAGGCGCCGGACCAGAGCCTCGGTTTCCCGCACGGAGAGCGCCCGGGCGGCGACCGACCGAAAGGCGGCGATCTGCTGGGCCGCGGAGTCGGCGCCGAGAAGGGCCCGCGCGTGCCCCATGCTCAGGCGGCCGGCCTGGATGGCGGAGGTGATCTCATCGGGCAGCTGGCGGAGCCGCAGGAAGTTCGCCACCGCCGAGCGGCTCTTGCCGACCCGGGCGGCGACCTGGTCCTGGGTGAGATGGAGTTGTTCGATCAGGCGGTGATAGGCCTCGGCCTCCTCGACGGGGTTGAGGTCCTCCCGCTGGATGTTTTCCACCAGGGAGAGCTCGAGCATCTGATCGTCGGCGACGCTCTTCACCACCACGGGCACCCCCTCCAGCCCGGCCCGGCGGGCCGCCCGCAGGCGCCGTTCCCCCGCGATCAGCTCGAAGCCGGCATCGGACTTGCGCACGATCAGGGGCTGGAGCACCCCCTGGGCGCGGATCGAGCCGGCCAGCTCTTCGATCTCCTCCTCGGCAAACCGGCGGCGGGGCTGAAAGCGGTTGGGTCGGATGAGGCCGATGTCGCACAGCCGGAAGTCGCCCTCCGCCTCGAGGGCGGGGTCGGCATCGGGGATCAGAGCGCCCAGGCCGCGGCCGAGGGCGAGTTTTTTACGTTTGGCGAGCGATTCCTGGGGCAAGGTGGTTTTGTCCATGTCCTAAAGCGTTGCGGCGCTGGCTTCGAGGCTGGGGTGCATGATCTCCCGCGCCAGCTCGATGTAGCTCTGGGCGCCCTGGGAGGTCGCATCGTACAGGATGATGGGTTTGCCGAAACTCGGCGCCTCGCCGAGCCGGATGTTGCGGGGGATGGCCGTTTTGAAGACCAGATCCTTGAAATGCCGTTCCGCCTCCGCCGCCACCTGGTGCGCCAGGTTGGTGCGCCGGTCGAACATGGTGAGCAGAATCCCGCTGATGTCGAGCGACGGGTTCAAGGCGCGCTTGATGCGCTTGACGGTCTGCAGGAGCTGCCCAAGCCCCTCGAGTGCATAAAACTCGCACTGCAGGGGGATGATCAGCGCGTCGGCCGCCGTGAGGGCGTTGAGGGTGAGCAGGCTGAGCGAGGGCGGGCAGTCAAGGATGATGTAGTCGAACTGCGGCCGCAAAGGGGCGAGGAGCCGCCGCAGCAGTTTTTCGCGGTCCGGTGCGGCCATCATTTCCACTTCGAAGCCGATCAGCTCCACGTTGGCCGGGATGAGCTTCAGGGCGGGGATGGCGCTGTCGTGGACCAAGACCTGCGCGGCGGTTTCGCCGAGCAGCCCCTGGTAGAGGGTCTGGCGCAGCGTGTTCTTGTCGAGCCCCATGCCGGAGGTGGCGTTGGCCTGGGGGTCGCAGTCCACCAGGAGGGTCCGCTTCTCGAACACGGCCAGCGAGGCGGAGAGGTTGATCGCCGTCGTGGTTTTGCCGACGCCGCCCTTCTGGTTGGCGATGCAGATGACTCTGACCATGCCGCAGCGTCTACCACAAAAAAAGGCGTTTGAAAAGCGCGCGCGGATGTGCCATAATGGGCAAAAATTCTGCGTCTGCCCGGGCCGGACCGCGCCGGGGCACTTGCCGCACGCGCTCGACCCGCCGCATTTCTCCCGTTGACCCCGCCCCGGCATACACGCAAAACCGGTGCAAGCAGCGGCCGGGCCGGCGAGGAACTTGAATCATGAAGCGCTCTTTCGTGCAATCGCTGATCTGCTGGACCCTGGTGGCGGTCGTTCTGGCCGCCGCAGCCCTTCCCCGCCCGGGGTGCGCCATCACCATCGGGGAGGAGGAGGAGCTCTCCCGGCAGATCATGCGGATCATCTTCAAGCGGTTCGAAATCGTCCAGGACCCCTATATCGCCGCCTACGTCACCCGGGTCGGCAAGCGGATCCTGGCCGCTATGCCGGAGCAGCCGTTCCGGTACCACTTTTACGTCATCCGGCAGGACTCCTACAACGCTTTCGCCACCCCCGCCGGCCACATCTTCGTCCACACGGGTCTCTTGCAGGCCATGGAGCGGGAGGAGGAGCTCGCGGGGATTCTGGCGCACGAAATCGCCCACGTTTACTGCCGGCACATCTCCCAGAAGATCGAGCTTGCCAAAAAGGTCGGCTGGGCCCAGCTGGCCGGGATGGCCGCAGGCGTCCTGCTCGGTGTCGCCACGGGGGGGGCGGCGGTGGGGGGGGCGCTGGCCCTGGGGTCTCAGGCCGCCGGGGAAACGGCCCAACTCGCTTTCAGCCGCGACAACGAGATGCAGGCCGACCAGCTGGGGCTCAAGCTGCTGACCGATGCCGGCTACCGCTCGGACGGCCTGGTGGCGGTTCTGAGGAAGATCCGGGGCAAACAGGCCTGGGGCCGGGAGCAGGTCCCCGTCTACATGCTGACCCACCCCGCGATCGAGGACCGCATCGTCTACACCGAAAACTGGGTCGAGGACCGACGCGCTGCGGAGAAACGGCTGGCGCCTGCCGATCCGGCGGAGTTCGAGCGCATCCAGACCCGGCTGATCGCCTCGATGCAGGATGTGGGCCCGGAGCTGGAGCGGCTGGCGGCCCTCGTCGCAAGCGAGCCGGAAAACGTTCTGGCCCGGCAGCGCTACGGGGTTGCCCTGTCCAGCGCCAGCCGCTGGGACGATGCCGCCGAGCAGTTCCAGCAGGCGCTCTCCCGCCGGGCGTTCGACGGCATCCTGCTCAGGGACCTGGGCAAGGTCTACCTGCTCTCCGGGCGCCTGCCCCCGGCGTTGAAGGCGCTGGAGGGCGCCCGGCTGACGCTGCCCGACGACCCCGACTGCCTGTTCTTCCTGGGCCGCGCCCAGCAGGAGCTCGGCAACGCGGGTGAGGCGGTGATGCTCTACCAGGCGGTGATCCAGCGCATGCCCGAATACCGCAATGCCTATTTTTTCCTTGGGCAGGTGCTCGGCAGGCAGGGGGCGGTTGCCGAGGCGCATTACAACCTGGGGCTCTTCCACCTGCGGGGCTTCGACTACAAGACGGCCGCCGCCCAGTTCCAGCAGGCCCTGCGCAACAATCCCGACCCCGCTCGGCGCGAGCGCATCGAACAGCTGCTCAAGCAGACGGAGGCGGAGATCAAGGCCGAGCGGCGGGCGTTGTCGGGGGGATGAGCTTGCGGCTGCAGCCGCAAGCTCATGGGCGGTCGAAGCGGGCAAAGTGCATGGAGAAGGTGCCCCGGCCCTGGGTGGCCGAGCGCAGCGCGGTGGAGTAGCCGAACATGCGCGACAGGGGCACCTCCACCGTGATGGCCTGGACGCCCAGGCGATGGTCGATGGATTCGATCTTGCCGCTGCGGGAGTTCAGGTCGCCGATGACCTCGCCCAGGAAGGCCTCCGGCACCAGCACCTCGGCGGTCATGATCGGTTCGAGCAGAAACGGGTTGCCCCGGGAGAAGGCCTCCTTGCAGGCCATGGAGGCGGCCACGGTGAACGCCAGCTCCGTGCTCAAGCCTTCCCGGGCGCCGGCCCCCGCGAGCGTGAGCGCGACGTCGACGGCCGGGTAGCCGGAGAGCGGACCGCTCTCCAGGGACTCCATGGCCCCCTTGCGGGCGGCCTGGAGCAGCGGGGGCGGCAGGCTGCCCTCGGGGATCCCTGCGGTGAAGGTCGCGCCCGCGCCGCGGGCCCGCGGCGCAGCCGCCAGGGTGACCTCGGCGAACTGGCGCTGGCCCGCGATCTCCCGGTCGAACACCACGGTGGCCTCGGCCCGGGACCCGATGGCTTCCCGGTACATCACCTGCGGTCTGCCGACGTTGACCGCCGTGTTGAACTCCCGCTGCATCCGGCTGATGATGATTTCCAGGTGCAGCTCGCCCATGCCCGAGAGAATCGTCTGGCCCGTGTCCTCGTCCTGGCGCACCCTCAGGGTTGGGTCCTCGGCGGCAAACTTCTCCAAGACCTCGCTCATGCGCTCTTGGTCGCTGTGCGTCTTGGGCTCGACCGCGATGGAGATCACCGGCTCGTAGACCTCGATGGTTTCCAGCAGCACCGGCGCCTCCGGCGTGCAGAGCGTGTCGCCGGTGGAGGAGTCCTTGAGGCCGACCACGCCGACGATGGTGCCGGCGCCGGCCTCCTCGATGCGGTCGCGCTTGTTGGCGTGCATCCGCAGCAGCCGCGCCGGCTTTTCCCGGCGCTTGCGGGTGGGGTTGTAGACCTCGCTGCCGGCTTTCAGGCGCCCGCTGTAGACCCGGACGAAGCACAGCTTGCGGTTCTCGATCATCGAGACCTTGAAAATCAGCGCGGCCAGCGGGCTGGCGTCGCGGGGCGGGCACGCGACCGCCTCCCCGGTGTCGGGGTGGACCCCCGTGGCGGGGGGGAGGTCGGCCGGGCTGGGCAGGTAGTGCGCCACGGCGTCCAGCAGGGGCTGGATGCCCTTGTTGCGGAGCGCCGTGCCGCAGAGCACCGGGACGAGCTTGAGCTGGATCGTGGCGCGGCGGATGGCGGCGGAAAGCTGCGCAGCCTCGATCGGCTGCTCGGCGACGAAGGCTTCCATCAGCTCGTCGTCCTGCTCGGCCACGGTCTCGATCAGTTTCTCGCGGTACTCGGCCGCCTGCTCCGCCATCTCCTCCGGGATCGCTTCGGTGGTGAAAACCGTGCCGAGCGACGCCTCGTCCCACCGGACCCAGTGCATGCGGATCAGGTCGACGACTCCCTTGAACTCCTCGCCCATCCCCACCGGCAGCTGCAGCACCAGAGGGTTGGCGCCGAGCTTGGCCCGCATCATCGCCACCGTGCCGTAGAAGTCGGCCCCGACCCGGTCCATCTTGTTGAGGAAGGCGATCTTGGGGACGCGGTATTTGTCCGCCTGGCGCCAGACGGTCTCGGACTGGGGCTCGACCCCCTCCACGGCGCTGAAGACCCCCACCGCGCCGTCCAGGACCCGCAGGGAGCGCTCGACTTCGATGGTGAAGTCCACGTGGCCGGGCGTGTCGATCAGGTGGATCTCGATCTCTTTCCAGGGGCAGGTGGTCACGGCCGATGTGATGGTGATGCCGCGCTGCTGCTCGTCCGGCATCCAGTCCATGACGGCCTCCCCGTCGTGGACCTCCCCCAGCTTGTGGGAGCGGCCCGTGTAGAACAGGATGCGCTCGGTCACGGTGGTTTTGCCGGCGTCGATGTGGGCGATGATCCCGATGTTGCGGATGGCCGTGATCTTGGTCTTCTTCATGGGGGAACCAAACCGGATCGGCTCTCCGGCGGTAGCGGCCGCTTGGGGCGGTTCAAAAAGAAGGCCAGCTACCAGGGCTGGCCTTCGGGCGTCCGGGGGTGGTGGAGCTGAGGGGGGTCGAACCCCTGGCCTCATGACTGCCAGTCATGCGCTCTCCCAACTGAGCTACAGCCCCACATCGAAACCATGGCTGTGTATCAAGCCGGGCCGCGGCTGTCAACCCTCTTTTCCGCTAAAACCGCGCGCACGAAGGTTGACAAACCCATGAGTCAAAAATAAGATAACGGATTACGTTGTGATCGACACGCAAGGCTGCCGCCCTTTCGCGCGGCGACGAGGTGCCAGATGAACCCCTATTTCGGGCCGCCGCGGTCGACCCGCCGGCCGCGCGACGCTGCCGGTGCATACTCCGACTTCGATGCCACCGAGCTTTTCTGCCCCACCTGCCGCCGGGCGGTCCCGGTGCGCAAGCGCCTGCTGCTGGTGCTGCCGGAGGGCGACAAGTACGAATACCTCTGCGCGCACTGCTCCAGCACCGTGGGGACCAAAATCAGCCGCGATCAGAAGCCGCTGAACCTGATCGTTTGACCAACGGAGATTGCAGACATGCTCTATTTGATGCGGAAACACGCCGGGTCCTGGATGGTCAAGATCCTGCTCGGGGCCATCGTGGTCGTGTTCGTGTTCTGGGGGGTCGGCAGCTACACCCAGCAGCAGGCCGGAATCCTCGCCACCGTGAACGGGGACGTCATCTCGTGGGAGGAGCACCGCAGCGAAACCAACCGTCTGCTCGAACAGGTGCGCCAGAACTTCGGGGCCGGGCTGAGCGACGAGCTGCTGAAAGCCTTGCAGCTGGAGCGTCAGGCGCTCAACCAGCTGATCGACCGCACCCTGCTGCGGCAGGCCGCCGCGCGGCTCAGGCTGCAGGTGAGCGACGAGGAGCTCTCCCGGTCCGTTCGGGCCATCACCGCGTTTCAGTCCGCCGGGGCCTTCGATGCGCGGCGCTACCAGCAGATGCTGAGCCTCAACCGCCTGACCCCGGACGCCTTTGAAGCGATGCAGCGCGAAGCCCTGCTCGCGCAGAAGATCCAGGGCATCGTCACCGGCGGCGTCAAGGTCTCCGAGAGCGAAATCCGGGAGTGGTACGACTGGGAGAACGCCCAGGTTCGCATCGACCAGGCCCGGATCGCCTCTTTGTCCTACACCCACGTCACGGCTTCCCCCGAGGAGATAACGCAGTACTTCGAGCGCCACGCCGAGGCCTACCGGACCGAACCCGAAGTGAAGGTGCGCTACGTGCGCTTTTCTGCGGCCGCGGCCCCCGAGCGGGTGGCGCCGACCGAAGCCGAGCTGCGCGAGGAGTACGACGCGAACCCCGGGCGCTTCGAAATCCCCAAAACCGTCGAGGCGCGCCACATTCTCATCCGGACGGCCGCGGACGCCCCGGCGGCGAGCGTCGAGGCGGCCCGGGAGAAGATCGCGGGCATCCTGGCCCAGGTCCGGGCGGGGCAGGATTTCGCCGAGCTGGCGAAGCGCTTTTCGGAGGACGAGGGCAGCCGGGACGAGGGCGGCTTCCTGGGGGCGTTCCAAAAGGAGGCCGTGGTGGCGCCGTTTGCGGAGGCGGCCTTCGCACTGAAGCCCGGGGAGACCGGCGAGCCGGTCCGGACCCAGTTCGGATGGCACCTGATCCAGGTGGAAAAGATCAACGAGGGGCGGACCCGCAGCTTCGAGGAGGCCAAGGCCGAGATCGCCGGCCGGATCTCCTCCGAGCGCGGCCGCAACCTGGCCTACGACGAGGCCGAAGCGCTCTACGACGCCGCGGCCGCAACCGGGGACCTCGGCGCGGCGGCGGCCTCCCGCGGGGTGGAGGCGCTCGTAACGGAGTTCTTCACCCGCCAGGGGCAGATCCCGGGAATCGAGCGCGGGGCCGAATTCGCCCAGGCGGCCTTTCAGCTGCCCGCGGGCGAGCTGAGCGACATCCTGGATCTCGGAGGCGACTACGTCGTACTGCAGGCGATCGACCAGCGCCCGGCGCGGGTCCCCGAGCTTGCGGCCGTGGAAGCGCGGGTCCGGCAGGACCTGGTTCGGGAGAAGCAAACCGAGCAGGCCGGGCAGGACGCTCGGGCCTTGCTCGCCGAGCTGAAAGCCGGCGTGGCCTTCGAGTCGGCCGCCAAGAAAGTGAAGACCTCCGTCCAGACCACGGAGTTTTTCAAGCGCAGCGGCGGTTCGCCGGAAGCGGGCGTCGCCCCCGAGGTCGTCCGCGCGGCGTTCGCGCTTTCGGAGCGCGAGCCGCTGCCGCAGGAGCCGGTCCAGACCTCCGATGGGTACACGGTGATCCGGTTCCGCGAAAGAAAGCCGCCGCCGCCCGAGGGGTTCGAGGCCGAGCGCGAGCAAATCCGCTCGCGGCTCCTGCAGCAGAAGAGCTCCGCAGCCTGGTCCGCGTGGTTGGAGCAGCTGCGCAGGGAGAGCGCGATCGACCTGAAAAAAGAGTTCACGTAGCACGTTTCAGCGCGGCGTCAGCGCACCGGGAGGTGGGTATGACCGTCAGGAAGCAGGAGCGCCGGCAGGCATCCGCGAACATCCACATGACCAAAAAGTGCCCGGAGTGCTTCGCCTACCTGCCGCTTCAGGCCAAGGTCTGCACCTCCTGCGGCAAGCGGGTCGGGCCGGTGAACAAGCTGGGCCACGCCGAGAAGCCCGTCAACGTCAAAGGCTACCTGGCGGCGGCGTTCGCCATCGCCGCCTTCGCGGCGTTCGTGTGGTGGGGGTTCTTCACCGACTAGTACCGCACGAAGCGCTTCTCCAGAATATCCTCCGGGATCATGTCGATGAACCGCGAGGGCCGGTTGAGAACGATGCCGAGACCCCGGTCGTAGGCCTGCCGCGGGTAGGTGATGAACAGGCCCTCCTGGGCCCGGGTGGCGGCCACGTACATCAAGCGCAGCTCCTCCTCCAGGTCCTCGTCGCTGGACATGGCATACAGCGAGGGGAACCGCCCGTCCAACGCCCAGATCACGAACACCGTGTGCCACTCCAGGCCTTTGGCGGAGTGGATGGTCGAGAGGACCAGCCGGTCCTCGGTGCTCTCGCCCGCATACAGGCGGTCGTCCGCGCTGATCGTGGGCGGCTCCAGGGCCATGTCTGTCAGGAAGGGGTCCAGCCGCCGGTAGCGCTCCAGGATGCCGAGAAGCTGCTCGAGGTCTTTGGCGCGCTTGGGGTGGTCGTCGAAATTGCGCTTGAGCAGCGGCAGGTAGTACTGCACCACGGCGGCGCCCATCTCGGCCGGGGGGCGGGTGCCGGCGTCGAGGGCCTGGTAGAGGGCCGCGAGCCGCTCGAGCCCGGGGTGCCGGCGCGTGAGCGCCGACAGGCCGGCCGCCCCGGCCCGGGCTTCGGCGATGGCATCGTAGATGCGCTGGGCGCTGCGGGGCCCGATCTTGTCGATCAGCAGCAGGATCCGGTGCCAGCTGATGCGGTCGAAGGGGTTGGCGATCACCCGCAGGTGCGCCAGGACGTCCTTGATGTGGGCGGATTCGGTGAACTTGAACCCGCCCACCTTGACGAAGGGGATCGCTTCGCGGGCCAGTTCGATCTCCAGGTCGAAGGAGTGAAACCCCGCCCGGAACAGCACGGCAATGCGGTGCAGCGCGACCCCGCGGCGCACCAGCTCCTGGACCCGCTGCACCACGAATAGGGACTGGCTGTTTTCGTCCTCGGCCTCGATCATCTGAGGCAGGTCGCCGCCGGGTTTGCGCGTGAACAGGCGCTTGGAGAACTTTTCCCGGGCGCGCTCGATGATCACGTTGGTGAGGTTCAGCACGGGCTGTCCGCTGCGATAGTTCTCCTCCAGGCCGATGATGCGGGTGCCGGGAAACATGGCCGGAAAATCCATGATGTTGCGGAAGTTGGCGCCGCGGAAGGCGTAGATGCTCTGGGAGTCGTCGCCGACGACCATGATGTTGCGGTTGCCTTCGGCCAGCCGGTAGAGGATCTCCGCCTGGAGCTTGTTGGTGTCCTGGTACTCGTCGACCATCACGTAGCGGTAGGCGGAGGCGATCCGGCGGCGGATCTCCGGGAACTGCTGCAGCAGCGCGTGGAAGAAGACCAGCAGGTCGTCGTAGTCCAAAAACTGATGCTCGCGCTTGCGCCGGGTGTAGGCCTCGTTCAGCGACAGAATCGTCTCCAGGTGCTGCAGCTGATGCGAGTAGTCGCGCTCGATGACCTCCTCGAGCGGCAGGGCCTTGTTGACGGCGCGGCTGAAGATGGCGGCGAGCGTCCCCTTGCGCGGCAGCGACCGGTCGGGGTTCGGCCCGGCGGCCTCTTTGCGCAGCAGGCCGATCAACTCCTCGGCATCGGCGCGGTCGATCACGGCGAAGTCCACCGGCAGGCCCATGGCCGCGCCGTGCTGGCGCAGCTTCAGGTGCGCAAAGGAGTGAAACGTGCCGCCGGAGACCCGTTCGCAGCGGCTGTCCAGGAGGCGGGCCGCGCGCTGCAGCATCTCCTGGGAGGCGCGGCGCGTGAAGGTGAGCAGCAGAATAGCGGCCGGCGGGACCCCTTCGGCCACCAGCCGGGCGACCCGGTGGGTCAGGGTGCGCGTCTTTCCGCTGCCCGCCCCGGCAATGACCAGCAGCGGGCCGTCGGAGTGATCGACCGCGGCGCGCTGCGCCTCGTTGAGCGTGTCCTTCACCGCCGACGGCAGCATGGGAAGCGACCCGGGGCGGCGGGGGGCGGCGTGGAGCGGTGGGGGGCCCGCATGCCTGCCGCATGCCGGGCGCAAAGGGGGGGCTGGGGGGGTATGCCGGACATGGGTGGGTGTGTAGCAGAAAACTCCCCCGGCGTCATGCTCTTTTCGGGCCGCTGGGTTGACCCGCCCTCGGTTTGACTTTACTGACTCGGTGTATTACGAATAACTTCAATATACTCCAATCGCAGCGGACATTTCAGGAGGGAGGGTGGATGGAATGAAAAAACTCCAAGTGCAGCTCGTGAGGATTTCCAGAACGCTTTCCGGGCTGGTCAAGCAGGTGGACACGGTGGCGCGCAAGGTCGGGAAGGCGGCCCCGGCGGCCGGCCGCAAGGGCAAGCCCGGCCGCAAGCCCGCAACGGCGGCCCCGGCCCGTGCAGCGCTCAAGCGGACCGACACGGTGCTGGAGTCCGTATACAACTCCATCCGCCGCAGCCGCAACGGGCTGAGCATCTCCCAGTTGATCGACAAAACGAAGTTGGAACCGCGCCAGCTCAGCAACGCGCTCTACAAGCTGAGCAAGAAAGGCCTCGTGCGCGCCCGGGCGCGCGGGGTTTACGTCAAGAGCTGAACGTAACGGCCTCCGATCCGCTTCGCGCCCCCCGGCCGCCTCCGGCCGGAGGGGCCTCCGGTAGTTGCGTCGCGCCGCCGCCTGTGGTATCAGACCGCTTTCGTGTGAAATTCCCGCACCCCCCCTCCCCGAGAGCCGCACCTCCGGAGTGTCCGCCGCGGGGGCTTCGCACGCCATCGATTCGAACGGAAAGGACCGGGTCCCCGCATGACACCCTCGCCGGCATCCAACGGCATCACCGAGGCCATCTGGAAGCTGTTCGCCTCGATCCAGCTGACCATCGTTCTGCTGCTGTCCCTGGCGGCCACGTCCGTCATCGGCACGCTGATCCCGCAAAACGCCGAGCCTGCCGCTTACATCTCCGCTTACGGCGAAACCCTTTTCCGCTTTTTCTGGGTCCTGGGGCTCTTCGACATGTACCACTCGTGGTGGTTCCAGGTCCTGATGATGATGCTTGCCGCCAACGTGATCGTCTGCTCCGCGGACCGCATTTCCGCCCAGCGCCGGATTTTGCTGGTGCGTCGCCCCCGCTTCGAGGCGGAGCGGTTCCGGAGTCTGCCGGAGCGCGAGGCGTTCGAGGACGACCGGCCGCCCGCCGCGCTGCAAACGCCCTACACCGCGGTTTTCGCCAGGAAGCTGCGCGCCGTGCAGGTGGAGCCGACCGATGCCGGGTTTCTGATCGTTGCGGAGACCGGCCGCTGGACCCGGTTCGGCGTCTACGCGGTGCATTTTAGCGTGGTGCTGCTGCTGATCGGGGGGCTGATCGGATCGCTTTTCGGCTTCGACGGTTTCGTCAACATCCGCGAGGGCGACACCGTCCAGCAGATCACGCTGCGCGGCACCGGGGAGCGGCTGCACCTGCCCTTCGCCATCCGCTGCAACGATTTCAGCGTCAGCTTTTATGAAACCGGCGCCCCCAAGGAGTTCCGTTCCAGCCTGACCATTCTCGAAAACGGACGGGAAGTGCTGCAAAAAGACATCATCGTCAACGACCCGCTGCGCTACCAGGGCATCAGCATTTTCCAGTCCAGCTACGGGTCGGTGCCCTCGGAGGAGGCGGTGCTGAGCTTCACCAGCCAGGCCACCGGCCTGATTTACAACCGGGAGGCCCGGATCGGGGGCGACATCGTCCTGCCCGAAAATCTCGGCACCTTCGTGCTGCGCGAGCTGCGCCACAACGCCATGTTCCGCGGCCGTTCCGTGGGGGACGCCTTCATCGGCACCCTCGCGCCGCCGGAGGGCGAGCCCGAGGAGATCATCCTGCCGGTGCGTTTCCCCACCTTCGACCGGATGCGGCGCGGGGCGGTCGTCATCGCCGTCGACGAATTCAAGGAGCGATTCTACACCGGCCTGCAGGTCAACCGCGACCCGGGGGTGTGGGTCGTGTACGCCGGCTTCATCCTGATGCTCCTCGGCTGCTACGTCACGTTTTTCATGTCCCACCAGCAAGTGTGCGTGGAAGCGGCGCGCCGCGGTGCGAAAACCCGCGTGCGCGTCGCCGGCACCTCCAACAAGAACAAGCCGGCGCTGGCGCGCCGGATGAAAGAGCTCTCCCGGGCGCTCAAGGAGTCGACATCGCCATGACCAGCTCCCTCATTCTCTCCAGCGTCACGTTCGTTTACGGGTTTGCAGGCTTTGTGTACATCTTCGCCTGGGTCTTCCGGAAGCCGGCGGTCGGCAGGCTGGGCACCGGGGTGGCTCTCGTCGGTTTGACCGGCAACACGGCCGGCTTCATCCTGCGCTGGGTGGAGTCCTACCAGCTGGGCTTCGGCCGCGCACCGCTCTCCAACCTCTACGAGTCCCTGGTCTTCTACGCGTTGTGCATCACCCTCGTCTACCTGGCGGTCGAACGGCGCACGGCCAACCGGGTGATCGGGGCCTTCTCCATGCCGCTGGCCTTTCTGGCCATGGCCTACGCCTCGCTCTCCCCGAACATCAGCGACCGGATCCAGCCCCTGATCCCCGCCTTGAAAAGCAACTGGCTGATCGCCCACGTGGTCACCTGCTTCGTCGGCTACGCGGCCTTTGCCGTCGCCTTCGGGGTCAGCCTCCTGTACATCTTCAAAGGGCAGGCGGGGGCGACCCGTTCCGGCCAGGTGCCGTCTTCCGAGAGCCTGGATGAGCTGACCCATCAGCTGGTGGTCTTCGGGTTCCTTTTCCTCTCCGCCGGGATCATCACCGGCGCGGTGTGGGCCAACTCCGCCTGGGGCCGCTACTGGGGCTGGGACCCCAAGGAGACCTGGTCCCTCATCACCTGGTTCGTCTACGCCGCCCTCCTGCACGCCCGGCTCACCCGGGGGTGGCGCGGCCGCCGCATCGCCTTCCTGTCGATCCTGGGGTTCGCAGCGGTCCTGTTCACCTATTTCGGGGTCAACCTGCTGCCGGGGCTGCACAGCTACCAGTCCATGGGCCAATAAAACCGGCTCCGGGCGAGCCTATTTCCCCTTGACAACGCCGCGAGGGATACTGTAGGGAATCCACATTCAATTCCACGTCGGCCGGGCCCCGACCGCAACCTCTTCACTCCCCGACGGGCCGGCCGATGTGTGCGCTTAAACCCTATCGGCAGGGTGGACGGTCCATGGAGAATCCAAAGGCAAGCGGCACATCGACAGCAGCGGGGCAGCACGAAAAAAAGGATGGGGCCGGCGGGCCGGTCATCCTTTTTTTCATTCTGGGGCTGGTGGTCAGCCTCGTCAGCGGCTGGATTTTCTTCCCGCCGCTGCTTTACTCCACGAAGCGGCAGCCGATCGATTTCAACCACGCCGTGCACAACGAGCTGGTCGACAACGGCTGCCAGAGCTGCCATTTCTTCAGGGACGACGGGTCCTATTCCGGCGCCCCGAAGCTGGCCCAGTGCATCGACTGCCACCAGGAGGCCAACAGCGACGACCCGGACGAGATCGCGTTCGTGGAGGAGTACGTCAAAAAGGGGCGCGAAGTGCCCTGGCTGGTCTATTCCCGGCAGCCGGCCTGCGTTTTTTTCTCGCACGCCGCCCACGTCAAGCTGGCCGCCATCGACTGCATCACCTGCCACGGCCCCATCGGGGAGTCCGAAAGCCTCAAGCCCTACCAGGAAAACCGGATCTCGGGCTACAGCCGGGACATCTGGGGCGAGAACCCGCTGGGCCTCAAACGCAACTCCTGGGACCGGATGAAGATGGACGACTGCGCGGAGTGCCATGCCCAGGCCAAGGTGAGCGCCGGCAGCGTTCAGACCCAGAAGGACGGCTGCCTGGTGTGCCACCACTAGCGCGTCCCCCGGCGGGGAGGCGTTGCAGACGGAAGCTCAACCTCTTGGAAGCCTTAGGGAAGGATAGATGAAAATCGACCGACGCAGTTTCCTGGCATTCGTCATCGGCGGCGCGGCGGGCACAACGCTCTCGCCGCTGCCCTGGAAGCTCACCGACGACCTCTCCATCTGGACCCAGAACTGGCCCTGGACGCCGGTGCCACCCAGGGGCGAGCGCACCTTCGTCACCTCCAGCTGCACGCTCTGCCCGGGTGGGTGCGGGATCAGCGTGTGCAAGGTCGACGAGCGGGTGATCAAGGTCGAGGGCCTGAAGGGGCACCCGGTCAACGACGGCGGGATCTGCCCGCTCGGACTGTCCGCGGCCCAGATGCTCTATTCGCCGACCCGCGTCCCGGGCCCGATGAAGCGGGTCGCCGGGGGCTGGCAGGAGGTCTCCTGGTCCGCGGCCCTGGGGGAGATCGCCTATGAGCTGACCGAGCTGCGCGCCAAGGGAATACCCGAATCCGTCGCCTGGATTTCGGAGTCCGACCGCGGCACGACCGCCGAACTCTGCAAGCGGCTGCTCACGGTCTACGGCTCGCCCAACTACATCCGCACCCCCTCCCTGCAGGACACGCTCGAGACCGCCCTGTACCTCACCCAGGGTCAGCGGGCCATGGCCGGCTTCGACCTGGAGCAGGCCGATTTCGTTTTGAGCTTCGGCGCCGGGCTGATCGAAGGCTGGGGCTCCCCGGGCTACATGCTCCGCGCCCGCAGCGGCCTGCGCGATCGCGGCGGACGGGTGCACCACGTCGAGCCGCGCCTGTCCAAGACCGCCGCCAAGGCCGACCGCTGGATCCCCATCCAGCCCGGCACGGAAGGCGCCCTGGCGCTGGGGCTGGCGCACGTGATCATCCGGGAGGGCCTCTTCCGCAAGGAGTTCGTCAACGGCCGCACGGCGGGGTTCGAGGCCTTCAAGCAGATGGCCGGCGAAGGCTACGCCCCCGAGGCGGTGGCCAAGCTGACCGGCATAGATGCCAAGACCATCGTCGACGTGGCCCAGGCCTTTGCCGGCGCCAAGAAGCCTCTGGCGGTCTGCGGCCGCGGCAGCGGGCGGGTCCCCGGCGGCCTCCAGGAGGCCCTGGCGGTCCATTATCTCAACGCCCTGGTCGGCAGCATCAACCAGCCCGGGGGGGTCATCGCCGTGCCGGAGCCGGAATACATCAACTGGCCGGAGCCGGAGATGGACGCGGCGGCCTCCAAAGGCATGCAGCAGCCGCGGGTGGACGGCGCCGGTTCGGGCGAGGCCCCGCTGGCCCGCTACCTGCTGAACCGGCTTCCCAAGGCGCTGGCCTCCGGTTCGGCCTCCCCCGTCCAGGCCCTCTTCGTCAGCGGGGCCAACCCCGTTCACGGCCTGGCCGATTCCGCGGCCGCCGCCCAGGCGTTCCAGAAAATCCCGCTCATCGTGAGCCTCTCCCCCTTCATGGACGAGACGGCCGCCATGGCGCACTATATCCTGCCGACCCACACCAGCCTGGAGCGCTACGAGGATGTGCCGGCCGCGCTGGGCTTCCCCCGTCCGATCGTCGGGTTGTCCAAACCGGCGGTCAAGCCCCTGCTCAACACCAAGCATGCGGGCGATGTGGTCATCGAGCTGGCCCGGGCCCTGCGCAGCCCGGTGGCCGGGGCCTTCCCCTGGGCCGACTTCGAAACCTGCCTCAAGCAGACCCTCGGCGGCAGCTGGGGGCCGCTCATGAAGGACGGGTTCGTCGTGGACGCCAAATTCACCCCGTCCGGGTTCGAGACCGCCAGCAAGAAATTCGAATTCAAGAACAGCGAGCTCGCCAAACTGCCGGCATATGCGGCCCCGGTTGCCACCGGCGACGAGCGCTCCTTCCCGCTGCTCCTGATCCCCTACGACACGTTGCGGCTGGCCGCCGGCGCCGTCGGCTCCCCGCCGTTTCTAGTGAAGGCGCTCGAGGAGACCGTGCTGCTGCAAAACGACGTGCTGGTGGAGGTCAACCCGGCCACCGCCGGCGGGCTGGGCCTGGTCGAGGGTGCGCTCGCCCTCCTCGGCACGCCCCAGGGACGCGCCCGGGTCCGGGTGCACCTCTCCGACGGCATCATGCCCGGTCTGGTCGCCATGCCCCGGGGCCTGGGGCACAGCGCCCACGACAAGTTCCTGGCGGGCAAAGGCGTCAACATCAACGATCTCATCGCCCCGGTCGAGGATCCTGCCTCCGGCTTCGAGGCCGGCTGGGGCATCCGGGCCAAATTGACGAGGGCCTAACGGGAATCGGCGGCCCGGCGCTGCGGATCTGAACCACTTGCCACGCGAAGGTGTCTGAATGGATCAACACAACGGCAGCAACAAGAAATTCGGGATGGTGATCGACCTGGACAAGTGCACGGGCTGCGGCGCCTGCATGGTGGCCTGCATGGCCGAGAACAACGTGCCCGTGCGCGAGGACGAAACGAACAAGATGTTGAGCCTCCACTGGATGCGGGTCTACCGGCTGACCAACGGCAAACCCTTCCCGCAGACCGAGGAGTGCTTTCTGCCGCGCCCCTGCCAGCACTGCGAGGGGCACCACGGCCACTCGCCCTGCGTGTCGGTCTGCCCCGCCACGGCCACCGACTACGACATGCACACGGGCATCGTAAGCCAGATCCCCACGCGCTGCTTCGGCTGCCGCTACTGCATGGCGGCCTGCCCCTACCATGTCCGTCAGTTCAACTGGTGGGACCCGGTCTGGCCCGACGGGATGGAGCGGATGCTCAACCCCAACGTGTCGGTGCGCATGCGCGGCATCGTGGAGAAGTGCAGCTTCTGTTATCACCGCTACCAGCTGGCCAAGGACAGGGCCTACGCCGGGGGGCGGCGCGAGTTGGAGGAGGGCGAATACCAGACGGCCTGCGCCCAGGCCTGCCCGGCGGGCGCGATCGTCTTCGGGGACCTCAACAACCCCGAGCACGCCGTGCACCGGATCGCCCAGCCGGACCCGGCGCGCGAGGGCAAGTCGCGCAACCCCAAGGCCTTCCGGCTGCTCGAGCGGCTGGGCACCAACCCCAAGATCTATTACCTGTCCAGCAGGCAGTGGGTGCGCAAGGCCGGCGACACCGAGGTCAGGAAACCCGAAACGGCCTGATGCAGGCGCGCGTGCAACCTAAAACGGCAACGAGGATGAAGACATGGATTCCGCATTGATTCCCAACGGGGTGAAACGCTGCTCGATCGGGCAGTTTGCCGTTTGGATCGCCATCAACGGCACTGTTCTGCTGTGGGGGCTCTGGGCGCTGCTTCTCATCTATTTCAAGGGCCTCAACCAGACCAACATGACCAACGCCTACGGCTTTGCGCTCTGGATCTGGGCGGATCTGGCCGTGATCGCCCTGGGCGGCGGGGCCTTTTTCACCGGGCTGATGCGCTACATCTTCGGCAAGGACGAGCTCAAGCACATCATCAACTACGCCGTGCTCATCGGGTTCATCTGCTACAGCTCGGCCCTGCTGATTCTGGCCATCGACGTCGGCCAGCCCTTGCGGGCGTGGTTTATCTTCTGGCATGCCAACGTGCACTCGATGCTGACCGAGGTGGCCTTCTGCCTGACCTGCTACTTCGGCGTGCTGACCATCGAATACATCCCGCTGATCCTGGAGAACCGCCAGATCAACCGGGTGCCCTTCTTTCACCACCTCGCCCACAACATGCACCACATCATGGCGCTGTTCGCCGCAACCGGCGCCTTCCTCTCCTTCTTCCACCAGGGCTCCCTGGGCGGCGTGTCGGGGGTGCTCTACGGCCGGCCGTTCGGCTTCCGCACGGGCCTTCTGGTCTGGCCCTGGACCTTTTTCCTCTACACATGGTCGGCGGCGGCCTGCGGGCCCTGCTTCACGATCTTGATCACGCGCATCACCGAAATGGCCACCCGCAAAAAGCTGGTCAAGGACAACGTCGTCGACCTGCTGGCCAAGATCGCCGGTTGGATGCTCGCGACCTACATCATCGCCAAACTGATCGACACCTGGTATTGGGCCGCCTACACGGCGCCGGCCATGGGCTTCACGCTGATGGATTTTTACTCCAACAACCCCGGCTCGGTCTACGGGATCTGGATCCTGATTGCCGAGGTCGGCGTCTGCGGGGTGCTGCCGGCGATCCTCCTGCTCAGCCCGGGCCTGCGCCGCAACCCCGCCGTGCTGTTCGCCGCGGTGACGCTGGCGGTGCTCGGCGCCTGCCTGAACCGCTGGGTGATGGTGCTGCAGATGCAGGCGGCGCCGGTGCTGAGCTTCGAGCCCTGGTTCACCTATTTCCCGAGCTGGCAGGAGGTCGCCACGACCATTTTGCCGGTCGCCTACGGGGTCATCCTGATCTCGCTGTCCTACCGCTACCTGCCGATCTTCCCGCAGGAGCCGGAACTCAATCCGATCGAGGGGGGCAAGTAATGTTTCCGTTCAGCTTTGAATGGGTCTGGGACATGGGCCACCTGGTCTTCCACGGGGGGCTGTGGTACGCCCTTTCGATCCTCGGCATGGGCATGACCTACTGCATCATCAAGGCGGTCTACGATACCGCCAAGGGCAAAGGCGGCGGGGACGGCGCCGGACACCACTGATCTTATTCTTCCGGGCGACCCAGCGCTCCAGCCGCATCCCCGCGCGGCGGGGCGCTTTCTATTTGCAGGGATCCGGTGTTCGGTGTTTAATGGTCAGCACGCCTTGGCGCGCAACGCCACGTTATCCGCAAGCAAGTCCGGATGTGGTGGGAGCGGCTTCCAGCCGCGATGCGATCGCGGTTCCGCCACGGCGGGACTCCCGCGAAAAAAGCCCAACGTACTAAACCCCAAACACAAAACACTAAAAACCAAAAACGACACCCCCGACCATGGATAAAATCATCATTCACGGCGGCCGCCGCCTTGCCGGGACGGTCCGTGTCAGCGGGTCCAAAAACGCCGCCCTGCCGATCCTGATCTCCTCGCTCTTGGCCGACGGGGTCAACACCTACACCAACGTCCCCGACCTGCGCGACATCGACAGTACCCTGCTGCTGCTGGCCAAACTGGGCGTGCGCGTCGATGCCGGCGCCGGGACGGTGCGGATCGACGCGGCCGGGCTCAACAGCCACGAGGCGCCCTACGACCTCGTGCGCAAGATGCGCGCCTCCGTGCTGGTTTTAGGCCCCCTGGTGGCGCGGCTGAAGAAGGCCCGGGTGTCGCTGCCGGGCGGGTGCGCCATCGGGGCGCGCCCGATCAACCTGCACCTGAAGGCGCTGGCCGCGCTCGGGGCGGACATCGCGCTCGACCACGGCTACGTCACCGCCGCCGCCCCGCAGCTGAAGGGCGCGGAGATCTACTTCGATGTCGTCACCGTCACCGGCACGGAAAACATCATGATGGCGGCCGTGCTGGCCGAGGGGACCACCGTGCTCCGCAACGCCGCCTGCGAGCCGGAAGTGACCGCCCTGGCGGAGGTGCTCAACCGCATGGGGGCGGAGATCTTAGGTGCGGGCACCCCCGAGATCACCATCCACGGCGTGTCCGAGCTCAATCCCGTGGCGGCCGCCATCATCCCCGACCGGATCGAGACCGGGACCTTCATGACCGCCGCGGTCCTGACGGGCGGGCAGGTGACGATCACCGGCTGCGATCCGAGCCAGGTGGGGGCCACGATCGACAAACTGCGCCAGGCGGGGGCCGACATCCGGGCCTCCGGCTCCACCCTCACCGTTGCCGGCGGGGAGAAGATCGTCAGCGCGGACATCAAGACCCAGCCCTACCCGGGGTTCCCGACCGACATGCAGGCGCAGTTCATGGTGCTGATGAGCGTGGCCGACGGCGTCAGCGTCATCTCCGAAACCATCTTCGAGAACCGCTTCATCCACGTGAGCGAGCTGCGGCGCATGGGGGCCGACATCCGGGTATCCGGCAACACCGCCACGGTCCGGGGCGTGCCGCGGCTCTCCGGCGCACCGGTCATGGCCACGGACCTGCGGGCCAGCGCCTGCCTGGTCCTGGCCGGATTGGTGGCGGAGAACACGACCGAGGTTCAGCGGGTCTACCACCTGGACCGCGGCTACGAGGCGCTGGAGAAGAAGTTTGCGGCATTAGGCGCGGCCATCCGCCGAGTTGGGTGACGGCAGCGCTGAAAGCCCAATATCTGCGTTGCGCTTCGGCCCGTCCTCGCTGCGGCGTACCTGGGGTACGCCTCACTCGGCGAGCCTCGCGCGCCTTGATCTTGGGCTTTGATCGCTGCCGTCGAGACGGCCGAAGAAGCTGAAAGCCCAATATCGGCGTTGCCAAGGATGTTCCGACAGGGTCAACGGGATTTCCAGGATCCCCCCTGACCCCCGAACCCTGAACCCTTGCACTTTTAACCTTAGACCCCTTCCGTCATGCGCCGCCGCCCATGATCCGCATGCATTTCTCATCGTCGGACTACGCCCGCCCCGTCATCCCGCTGACCATCGCGTTCATGGTCGGGATTGCGCTGGGGGACCGGGGGGCGGGAACCTGGCAGGCCGCGGCGGCCCTGGCCGTCTGTCTCGCCACCGGGGCCGCACTCCTTCTCTGTGTGGTCCGCGGCCGGCCTGCCCGGTTGGCCCCGCTGATTCTACTGGCGGCCCTGGGGGCGCTCTCCATTCAGCCATGGGCATGCCCGCGGCTGCCCGACCATCATGTCGGGCGTCTCGTCGACACCGGGCCGTGGGAGATCACCGGAACGGTCGATGCCCGGCCGCTGGAGTTCGAGAGCCGCACCCGCTTTGCGTTGCGGGTGGAGCGCCTGGGCGAGGGCGGGGGGTTTCAAGCCGCCGCCGGCCTGCTGCGTGTCACGCTGTTCGGCCCTATACCCGCGCTCGAACAGGGGGACCGCATCGTCTTCAAAAGCCGGATTCGACCCATCCGCAGCTTTCAAAACCCGGGGGGGTTCGACTACCGGGGGCACATGGGCCACCAGGGGGTGTGGGCGGCGGCGGCCGCCGAGGCGCGCGAGGTGGTCGTCCTGGAGCGGGCCGCCAAAGGCGGCCTGCTCGGCGCCGTGGACCGGGTTCGCGGGCGCATCGCCCGGCAGATCGAGGCGGCCGTCCTGGGGCCGGAGGCCTCCGTGCTCAAGGCGCTGGTCATCGGCGAGCGCTCCGGGGTGTCCCCCGAGGTGCGCACGGCGTTCACGCGCACCGGCGTCAGCCACCTGCTCGCGATCTCCGGCCTGCACATCGGCATCGTGGCCTCCGCGGCGTTCGTGTTCTTCCGGTGGCTGCTCGGGTTCTCTGCGCGGCTGCTCATGACCGGCTGGGCGCGCAAGGGCGCGGCGCTGCTGACGCTGGTGCCGGTGTGCCTCTACGCCCTGCTGGCCGGCACGTCGCCCTCCACCCAGCGCGCGCTGGTCATGGCGGTGGTGTTCCTGCTGGCCTTTCTGCTCGAACACGAGCACGACCTGATGAACACGCTGGCCCTGGCGGCCCTGGCGATCCTCGGCGTGCATCCGCCCGCGCTGTTTTCGATCTCCTTTCAGCTCTCGTTTGCTGCGGTCGCCGCGATTGTGGCCGGGATGCCGGCGGCCCCCCGCCGGGCCGCCGGAAGCCTGCGGCCGCTCGCGCCCACCCGGACCGGGCGAATCCGGCGCGCCGCCGGGCTCTTCGTGATGGTGTCGGTGCTGGCCACGGCCGGCACGCTGCCCCTGGTCCTGCACTACTTCAACACGGCCTCCTTCATCGGCGTGCCCGCCAACATCCTGGCCGTTCCCGTGATCGGCTACGCCGTGGTCCTGGCCGGCCTCGCCGGCGCGCTGGCGGTGCCGGCGTGGCCCGCAGCGGCCGAGGCTCTGTTCAAGATCGGGGGCATGGTCCTGTCGAACGCCATGGGCGCCATCCGGTGGATGGCCGATCTGCCTTTTGCGGCAGTGAAAACCGTGACCCCCTCCTGGGTGGAAATCTCCTTGTACTATCTGGCGCTCGGCGGCATTGTTTACATGGTCAGAAGCCGCCGGCAGGAAATGACCCCCGCCCCCGCCGAATGGGAGGATGCGGCCGTTCGCGGATCGCCGGCCCGTGCGGCGGCAGCGGCGGTGGAGAACCCCGGCGGGCTCGGCCGGCTGCGGCGCGCCCGCCCCGCGGGAGCGCTTCTGGCCGTTTGCCTTCTGGCGGGCGCGGCGGATGCCGGCTACTGGGTCTACCAGCGCTTCTGGCACCGCGACCTGCGCATGACCCTGATCGACGTCGGGCAGGGGTGTGCGGCGCTGCTCGAGCTGCCGGGCGGCCGCACGGTGCTGGTGGATGGCGGAGGGTTTGCGGACAACTCCGATTTCGATGTGGGGGCCGCAGTGGTCGCCCCCTATCTCTGGCGGCGCAAGATCGCCACGGTCGACCGCCTCGTCCTGACCCACCCCAACAGCGACCACTTAAACGGGCTGGTCTTCATCGCGAATCATTTCAATGTCGGCTCGCTGTGGACCAACGGCGAGGCCTGGGACTCTCAAGCCTACCGGGAGCTGATGCGGGCGGTTGCCGAGCGGGGGATCGCCATGCCGGCCTTCGGCGAGCTGCCCCGCGAGTCTTTCATGGACGGCGTGCGGCTGGAGGTGCTCTATCCCCCGCCCGACTTCAGCACGCGCCGTCAGGCCGAGCGCTGGCGCCGCGACCCCAACAACAACAGCCTCGTGACCCGGTTTTCGTTCGGGGAGGTTTCGGTCCTGCTGCCGGGGGACATCATGCGGCCGGCTGAAAAAGAGCTTGTAACGCAGGCCGGCGGCAAGCTCGGCAGCAGCGTGCTGGTGGCCCCCCATCACGGCAGCCGCAACTCAAGCTCAGAGGAGTTCCTGGGGGTGGTTCAGCCCCGGGCCGTTTTGATCCCGTGCGCCGGCCGCCCGGGTCTTCCTCACCCCCACATCCTCGAGCGCTACGAGAGTTTGGGCGTGCAAGTCTATCGGACGGACAAGAACGGCGCCATCCGCCTCGCCACCGACGGGCGGCGCCTCACGATCGAGCCGTTCATCGCGCATTGACGGGCGCCGATCTGAAGGAGAGGTCCGGGCCAAGGCCCCAAGGCTTCAAAAGAGGAGAAGCGTCTATGAAACCGACCGCGAGATTCGGTCTGCCGACTTGGGTGCTGGTTGCGCTCAGCCACTTCGGGGTGAGCCAACTGATTCTGCCCCTCACCACGGCCCTCACCGCCCGGGCCGCCGGCACCATGGACGGACCGGGGCTCGGCGTGACCCTGCTGGTGCGCTTGACCAAGCTGCTGCATCTGCCCCTGGTGACACTGGCGCTCTATCCCCGGGAGTGGTTTCCGGGCGGCTGGGTCTATGTGCCCATGGCGCTGAACAGCCTGATCTGGGCCGGCGGGGTGTGCTGGCTGATTCGCCTCTACCGGCGGCTCGGCCGGCCCTGAACCGGCGCCGGCGGTTTGCGGCGGCGCCGGCGGACCGAGAACCCGAACCGGCCGAGACTTTGCCCCAGTGCAAAATACTCCCCATGGCCGAACGCCAGCAGGCCGGCCCGCTCTAAACAGAGCCGCCCGTTGGCGTCCACCAGGGCCGAGTCCACCTGCACGGCGAGCACCTCCGCGAGGAAAAGCGTGTGCGAGCCCAGCGCCACGCGTTTGCGCACGCGGCACTCGATGTTGAGCGGGCATTCGGCCACGATGGGGCACTTCACCGTAAGCGCCGCGGCCGGCGAGAGCTTCGCGCCGGCGAATTTTTCCTTCGAGCGGCCCGATACCATCCCGCACCAGTCGACGGCGCGGGCCTGCGCGACCGAAGGCAGGTTCACCACGAACTCGCCGGTCGCCGTGATGATCCGGTGGGAGTGGCGCTCGGGGCGCACCGCGATGGAGAGCATCACCGGGTCGCTGCACACGCTGCCGACCCAGGCGATGGTGATGATGTTGGGCTCCCAGCCCTTATCGCCGCCGCAGCTGACCAGCACGGCGGGAATGGGGGCCAGCAGGTTTGCCGGCTTCCAAGCCTGTTTGCGGGTGGCGTGGGGCTTGGGCATCATCGGCTCGCGACGCTCACATGGGTGTGGATGCCGCTTGCGGCACGCCAACAGGTTCCGAAACGCAAGGCCAGAGCGGCCCCGGCGGGGGGCGCGGCCGCAACCGGTCGCAGGCATGCTGCCGAAGCAGCCGATCAGGCCTTCGTCAGCCAGTCGAGCAGCAGCCTGACGCCGAAGCCGGTGCCTCCGGCGCCGCAGTAGGCGCTCTCTTTTTTACTGTAGGCCGGGCCGGCGATGTCGATGTGTGCCCAGCGGGTCCGGCCGACAAACTCGGAGAGGAACAGGGCGGCCGAGATGGCGCCGCCCTCGCGTGCGCTCGGCATGTTGCTGATGTCGGCAAAGGAGCTCTTCAGCAGCTCCTTGTAGTCCTCCGGCAGCGGCAGCGGCCAGCAGCGCTCGTGGGTGCGCTCGGCGGCGGCGAGAAGCTGCGCCCGGAGCGGCTCGTCGCGGGTGAAGAGGCCGGCGATGGCCTCGCCCAGTGCGACCACGCAGGCGCCCGTCAGGGTCGCCAGGTCGATCATCGCCTTCGGGGCATAGGCCTTAACGGCGAATGCCATGGCATCCGCCAGGATCAGCCGGCCCTCGGCATCGGTGTTGCCGATCTCCACCGTCTTGCCGGAAAGACTCGTCACGATGTCCCCCGGCCGGGTCGCCCCCCCGGAGACCATGTTCTCCACGATCGGGATCACCCCGACGATGCGCCGATCGAGTTTGAGCGACGCTGCGGCGATCAGGGCGCCGGCCACGGCCGCCGCACCGGCCATGTCGCACTTCATGTCGGCCAGCACGGGGCCGGTCTTGATGTTGATGCCGCCCGAGTCGAAGGTGACCCCTTTCCCGACCAGGACCACGGGGTTCCGGCCGCCCCTGGGCCTGTGCTCGAGCACGAGCATGGCGGGCCGGTTCCGGCTCCCGGCGGCCACGGCCAAAAGGGCCCCGAATTTGCGGCGGCGCAGTTCGGGCTCCGACAGCACCCGGGCGGAAAGGCCCGCCTTCCTGGCCGCGGCGGCGACCGACCGGGCAAAAGCTTCGGGCGCCTTTTCGTTCGAGGGGGTGTTGACCCACTCCCGCGCCAGGATGGTGCCGCGGCAGACGGCCTCGACCCGGGCCGGTAGCCTGGCAAACCGCCGCGCGCCATCGGCCGGGAGGATGAAATCCGCGCGCGCCAGCGATCGGCTCTCCTTGTCGTTCTTGTAGCGGTCGAAAACGTGGTTGCCGAGCACGACGCCCTCCATCAGCGCGGCAAGCGCGGCCGCGGCGTCGAGGCCCGCTGCGCCGGCATCCGGGACGGCGACCCACAGCCGCGGCGCCCCCATCTTGATGCAGCGCTTGACCCCTTTGCCGGCCGCCTGGCGCAGCAGCTCCGGGTCGAGCCGATCGGCCTGGCCGAGGCCGCGGAGGAGGACTTGTTCGACCGGCGCTTTCGGCGGGCGGTGCAGGACGAGCTCCTGCTCCTTTTTCCCCCGGAACGCTTCGGTTTTCATGGCGGTTTCGACCAGGCCGGCGACAACGGGGTCGGAGTGGAGCGCCTTGTCCTCGCAGACGGGGATGAGCAGGGTCTTGACGGCATCACGCTTCAGATCGACGGTCGTAAGGTGCAGCATGCACACGCCTCCTTGAATGAACGCACTATAGGCAACCTGCCGCGGGAAAGTCAATTTGTTCGGCCGCGACGCGCTGTTTCAGCTCAGCGGCCCACTTCCAGCTGAAGGGCTCCCGGCGGCAGGGGAACACGCTGTTGTTGGTGCAGAGCGGCTCGGCGGCAATGTCGTAGCGTGAGGCGGCCACTGCCTGCGGCCACAGGGCCGTGCCCGGGATCGGCGAGTAGTAGGCCAGAATGGGCCGGACGCCGGCCTGCTTGACCGTGTCGATGGAGCGCAGCACCTCCCCCGCCGGCTGGCCGGGGAGCCCCGCCAGGAGGTAGGCGCCGATCCGGCCGCGGCTGAACCCGGCCTGAGTCAGGGTGCGCGCGGCGGAGGCGAACTCCGCCGCCGTGACCTTGCGGTCGAGCTCCCGGTGCCGGTCGGCGTCCGTCGTCTCCAGGCCCAGGCGCAGGGTTCGGAAGCCGGCGCGGAACAAGAGCCCGGCGCTTTCCGGGGTGATCCCGCGGACGTGCAGGGCGTTAGGGGTGTGGAAGCGCAGCGGGAGCCCCGAGCGCACGATGGCCTCGAGCACCGGCAGGGCGTGGCCCGGCCCGTCGGCCAGAAACGCGTCGTCGTAGAGCGCCACGTCGACGACCCCATGCCGTCGGTGCCAGTGACCGAGCTCCCCTACGACCGCGGCGGGGCTGCGCCGCAGGCAGCGGGCATCCAGCAGGCGCGCGGCGCAGTAGGCGCAGGCGAACGGGCAGCCGCGCTGCGTCAAGAGGGGGGCGAAGGCGATGCGGCGCTGCAAATCCAACGCTGGGTAGGGGAGGGCGTCGAGGTCCTCGGGCGCATAGCGCGGCGCCGCCCGGTAGCCGGCATATTTTTCGACCAGACCGAGGACGGCGCCCTCGGCCGGCCCGGCGATCACCTCGTCCGCCCCGCACAGGCGCCGGGCATGCTCCGGACACAGGGTGGCGTAGGTGCCGCCGAGCACGATGGGTGCGGCCGGCAAGAGCTCTCTCAACACGGCGATCGTCTCCTGCACGCCGGTGTACCAATAGGTCATCCCCGAGGTGACCAGGACGAGATCCGGGGGGGGCAATGCGCTCAGCTCCTCCCGGAACCAGGCCGGGTCGATGCCGTAGCGGGAGAAATACCTCGGCACATCCCCGAGCGGGCCGGGTTTGGGAAGACGGGCCTTTCGAAACGGCCCGCAGCCGAAAGGGGCTTCACGAACCGGGCGCGGGGCGCGGGGGTGGAACCGGTCCAGGCAGTCGGCGTAGGAGACCCGGCAGCCGTGCTCCCGCAGGATGCCTGCGAGGCACAGCAGCCCCAGCGGCCTGGCCCAGGCGTCGTAGGCGGCGAAGTCGTGAATCCAGGGGTTGACGAGAAGGATATGCGGGGCGTCAGTCTTCGTCATCCGTGGTGAAGTACACCATCGAGGTCTTCTTCAGCTCCTCCCGGCTGAAGAGCAGGCAGTAGGCGTCCACACCGGCCGCCTCCGACATGCGCCGGGCGGTCTCGCGGCAGGCCGCTTCGTCTTCAGCGTGGATCATGGTGTACAAGTTGTAGGGCCAGGCGGGCGCGGGGTTGCGGCGGTAGCAGTGGGAGACCTGGCGGAACCCGGCCATGATCCGCCCCACCGCGTCGATGCGCTCCTCCGCCACGCTCCAGGCGGCCATGGCGTTCGCCTTGTAGCCGGTGCGCTGGTGGCGCAGGGTGGCACCGAAGCGGCGGATGACCCCCCGGGCGGTGAGGCCGCGCAGGGCCTCGAGCAGTGTCTCCTCGGCAATCCCGAGCCGGCGCGCGATCTCCCGATAGGGCCGCTCGGTGACCGGCAGATCCTCCTGGATCGAGGCGACGATCTTCTTTTCGATGTCGGTCAGCATCAGAAAAAAGTGCCTAAAGTGAGCTAAAGTTCAAAGTGCCTATAGTTTTTAAGAAACGGCACACGGCGGAGGGGGATAGGATCGCCTTCCGGGCGGTTTTCCCATCGCGGAGCGATCGGGTGTTTTTGCTCCGGATGTTCCGGAGCAAAAAGTAAACGTCTGCGTTGGTCTGCGTGTGGCTGCGGCTAAAAATAATGAGGTTCCGTATGCTTGCCCATGAGCATTGAGCCGTTATCTGTTTTTTAACTTTAGGCACTTTAGCTCACTTTAGGCATTTTAGGCACTCTTCCCCTCGGCTTCCTCCCACTTTTCTGGAAACAGCCTGCGGATATCCTCGGGATCGGCGCGGCAGACGCCGCGTTCGGTGATCAGGCCGGTGACCAGGCGCGCGGGGGTGACGTCGAAGGCGAAGTTGGCTGCGGGGGTGGCCTCCGGGCAAATGCGCACGCGGGTGCGGCGCCCGCCGCCCCAGCCGTCGACGAAACGAACCTCGTCCGCGTCGCGCTCCTCGATCGGGATCCCGCGCAGTCCGTCGCCGAGCGCCCAGTCGAAGCTGCTCGAGGGCAGCGCCACGTAAAACGGAATGTGGTTGTCCCGCGCCGCGAGGGCCTTGAGGTAGGTGCCGATCTTGTTGGCCACGTCGCCGGCCGCCGTCGTGCGGTCGCTGCCGACGATGACGATGTCCACCCGCCCGTGCTGCATGAGGTGGCCGCCGGTGTTGTCGGCGATCAGCGTGTGGGGGACGCCGACCTCGGCGAGCTCCCAGGCCGTCAGCCGTGCGCCCTGGTTCAGCGGCCGGGTCTCGTCCACCCAGACATGGATCGGCAGGCCCCGTTCGAAGGCGGTGTAGATCGGGGCGGTGGCCGTGCCGTACTCCACGCAGGCGAGCCAGCCGGCATTGCAGTGGGTGAGGACGTTGACCGGCCGGCCGGGCCGGGTCCGGCTCAACGCCTCGATGAGAGGCAGGCCGTGCTCCCCGATCCGGCGGCAGCGGTCGGCTTCGGCGGCGGTGATGGCCTCGGCCTCGACCCGGGCGGCCGCCGCGCGTCCTGCAGGGTCGGGGCGGGAGCGGGCGGCTATCAGCACCCGGTCCACGGCCCAGGCCAGGTTGATGGCGGTGGGCCGGGCGGCCTTGATCTTTTTTGCGGCCTCGGCCAGGTGCGGATCGCCTGCGTCGCGGCGGGCGGCGCTGGCCATGGCCCAGGCCGCGGTGACCCCGATGAGGGGGGCGCCGCGCACCACCATCTCGCGGATGGCGCGGATCGCGTCCTCGACCGTCTTCAGCTCCAGCACCGCCCGTTCGTGGGGCAGCCGGCGCTGGTCGATCACCTGGACGGTCTCACCGTCCGCACCTATCCAAATCGGCCGCGGCGTCATGCCTGGGGCTACAGCTTCGCCAGGGCGAAATCGGTTTGCACTTCGCCCTGCAGCACGTGGCGGCGGAAGATCTGGCGCGTCCGGTTGGCGTCCATGTGCTGGTAGACGATCGGCTCCGAGTCGAGAACCTCGACCGTGATGTTGGGCTCGCTGCTGCACATCCCCATGCAGCCCGAGGTGACCACCCGGATGTCCTGCCGGTCGGCCTCGGCCATTTCGGCCATGAGGGCCTTCATGACCTCGCGGGCGCCGGCCGCAATGCCGCAGGTCCCCATGTGCACCGTGATTTTGACGCGCACATCGCCGTCGTGCCGCAGGGCCGTAGCCTTGGTCGTGTCTTCCTTGATGCGTTTGAGGTCGTCAATGGTCAGCTTGGGCATGAGTGCTCTCCTCCCGGCCGTGTTTGCGGCTCATCGTTGCCAGTGTCTCGCGGACCCATTCTTCAATCTGTCGGACCGTGCCCGGGTCGCTCAAGTCCGCCCCGCCCTCTGCGAGCTCCCGGGTGTCGAGCGAGAATTCGCCCCCATCTACCGTGTGCGAGTAAACAAAGTCAATATGCGGGTTGCCGATGATCAGCATGGCGAGCGTTGCGGCCACATCCCCGAGGGGGGCGCGGTCGATGTGGCTGTGGCGAAAGACGGCCGACACCTCGGTGCCGCGGCCGGGCTCCGCCGTGACGGTGAGGCCGCCCTCGCAGCGCCGGGCGGCGGCCGCCAGCAGGGAGAGTCCGAGCCCCACCCGGCGCGTGGTGCGCGAGGTGATGAAAGGGTCCTCCGGCCGGCTCGCCTTCTCCGGCGGCATGCCGGGTCCGTTGTCGCGAACAACGATCCGCAGCCGGTCGGCCGTCAACGATTCCTCCACCCGGATCTCGATGCGGCCGGCCCCGGCGGTGATCCCGTTCTCGACCACATCCAGGATGTGCAGCGACAGCTCCCGCATTCAGCCCAGCACCCCCCGGCCCGCCTCCGCGCGCAGCGCCAGGCCGATCTCCCGCAAACTCGCGGCCGCCATTCGGAACACCGTGGCGGCCCGGCCGATGTCTTTTAAAAAGTGGGCGTCCGAGGAGGTGATGCAGGGCAGGGCGCCGATCGTCGGGAACCGCTGCCTTGCGGCCGCCAGCGGCACCCGGTAGGAGACCTCCACCGCGTCCAGCTCCAGGTCCGGGGGGATGAAGCCCAGCTGGTTGATGATCCCGTTGGCCGGCCGGTCCACGTGCGCGCCGACGCTCAGCCCCCCCAGGGCATGCGTGCGGCGCACTACTTGCTCCAGGCTGTGGTCCGTGGCGCCGATCAGCAGCCGGGGGTTTTCGCACACCACCTCGTTGTCCTCGTTGGCGACGACCTGGTAGCCGAACACCTCCGGCTGGTTTTCGCCGGCGAGCCCGGCGTAGACGAACTCCTGCATGGCCAGGGCGCGGTCCAGGTTTTCGAAGAGGGCCAGGACGTGGACCTCCTCCCGCGTGCAGACCTCCATCCCCGGCAGCACCGAGAGCCCCGCCCGCTCCCCCGCGCGCATGGCGGCGGCGGCGTTTTCGCTGGAGTTGTGGTCGCAGACGGCGATCAGCTCGAGGCCCGCCTCCAGGCTCCGCCGGACGAGATCGCGCGGGCTCATCTCCCAGTCGCCGCAGGGGGAGAGGCAGGTGTGGATGTGCAGGTCGACCTTGAACGCCCGCAGCCCGCTGTGGTCATCGGCGGCCATGGGGTTGCGGGTTCAGGCACCGGCCGGTTTTCCCACGCCGGCCGCGTACAGCCGGCCCGCCAGGTCGTAGGCCGAGTGCGGTGAGATCAGGATGGGGATGCCCTCCTGCTCGGCTTTGCGCACGGTCTCCTCGTCCGGGGTCCGCGCCCCCGTCAGGATCACCGCCGCCATTTCCCTGAGCACCGCCACGGCGACGATGTTCTGGTGGCCTTGAACGGTCAGCCAGACACAGCCCTGGGGGGCGTTGGCCATGATCTCGCTCAGCAAGTCGCCGCAATAGCCGTCTTTGACCTCGCGCTCCAGCCCCTTGCCGCCGGTGGCCGCTTGCAGGTCGAAGCGCTCGATCATCTCCCGGACGTTCATATTCAGCCCTCCCGGACGACTGAATCCTGTCGTCAAAAAATCCCCCCAACCCCCTTTGGCAAAGGGGGCGAAGGGGGTTTCGTTGCAGGTGTGTATCCATCCTTTGCGTACGGGGGCCGGCTATTCGGGGGAGCCGCCGGACTCCGGTCCTTTTCCCGGCCGCCAGCGGCAGTCGCTCACTGCGGCTCGGCCCCGCACCACGTCCTCGGCAAAGGTCCGGCAGTCGGGGGCCCCGCAGGCCCCGCAGCCCCATCCCGCCACCTGCTCGAGGATGGTCTCGATGCGTTCCACCTCCTCCAGCGACAGTGCCGGCTTGCGGTCGCCGAAGAGCCGGGTCAGCTCCGAGGCGCTCTGGTCCGGTTGAAACCGGCCCTTTTCGTAGAGCCGCAGGATGGTGTTGCGCGGCACCCGCCGCCCCAGCCCGTAGACGTGGAGCATGCGCTGGATGTTGCTCTTGGCCAGGTACTTGTCCACGGCGTTGAGCACCCCGCCCAGGCAGCCTTCACGGCAGGTCCGGAATTCGAAGTACTCGACGTCCTGGAACAGCCCCATCTCGATTTTCTGCAGGTACTCGATGGTTTCGTTCAAACCCGGCACGGCCATGGACTTTTCGATCTTCATGGTGGCGATCTCGCCGCCGGACATGGCAACGAGCGCGGCGTTGCCGGTGGCGCAGGTTTCGAACTCGAGCAGGGTCTCTGAAAAGGGCGACACTTCGTGCAGGATCGCATCGACCTTTTGCCTCAGCTCCGGGTAGACTTCGTTGATCCCGATCGGGATGGCCGGGTGCTTGCGCGTCGCCGCCATGCCGTCGACCGGCGACACCGCCATGGTCGGGCAGGGGTTGATGTAGTATTTGATCACCTTGCGGCCCTGGGCCTGGTACTGGGGGATCAGGCGCTCCCGCACCTCGCGGGCCATCAGCGCCACGGGCCGGAGCACCGGCAGCACGTTGGGCAGCAAACTGGGGAACTGGAAGGCGATGAGCCGCACCACGGCCGGGCAGACCGGGGAGATCAACGGCCACGGCGCCTCCCGCGACTCCCGGTTGCGCCGGATGAACTCGGCCGCGGCGAACTGGAACATCTCCAGAAAAATGGACATGTCGATGGTGTGGTGAAACCCCATCTGGCGCAGGCCGAGCAGCACGTCCTTGGGCATGGCGTTGGGGAACTGGGCGTAGAGCACGGGGGAGACGAGGGCGATGGCCACGTGGTCCTGGCCGATGGCCTCGGGCTTGGCGGCGGCGGCGGTGATGGCCCCGGCCGCACAGGTGCGGATGCAGGCGCCGCAGCCGATGCACAGGTCGACGAAGCGGACCGCGTCGCGATGGCGGATGCGGATGGCCCGGGTCGGGCAGACCTTGAGGCAGGCGGCGCAGCCGGTGCAGCGCTCCGGGTGAAACCGGACGTACGGGGAGGCGAGTGGTTCGGCAGTCATGCGGCCTCTTTCTTCCCGTCGAACGAGAAGCGCATGCGCACGAGCGTCCCCCGCCCCGGAGCAGAGTCGATTTGGATCTCGTCCGAGTGGTTCTTCATGTTCGTGAGGCCCATGCCTGCGCCGAAGCCCATTTCGCGGGCCTCCTCGGAGGCGGTGGAGTACCCGGGCTGCATGGCGCGCTCGATGTCCTCGATCCCCGGCCCATCGTCGTTGATCTCGATGGTCAGATGGTCGGCCTCGATGTCCATGTGGATCTGGCCGTTGCCGCCGTGGATGACCGCATTCATCTCGCCCTCGTAGCAGCAGATCGCTATGCGCCGGATCAGGGCGGTCTCCAGGTGCATCGACTTGAGGATGTTCTGAACGTGGATGGAGGCCTCGCCGGCGTGGACGAAATCCCGCGCAACGATGGGAAAGCTTTTCCGGAGGCTGGCCATGAGTGCGCTGTGCCCGGCTGCGGCTTATCGCCGCCCGTCCAGCCCCGTGAGGCCCAAGGCGTGCAGCCTCCCGCAGCAGGCAAACATGCCGTAGGAGGTGGTGAAGAGCGGCATCCGCTCGCTTTTGGCCACTTCGATCACCTCGGGCAGCGGCTTTTTCCCGCGCACGAAGACGATCGCCACCACCCCGGCGATCTTGGATGTCCGCACCGTCTGCACGGAGGTGAGGCCGGTCAGCAGGAGGATCCCGTCGGTCGGCCGGGCGAGCACATCGCTCATGAGATCGCTCGCCCCGCAGCGCGTGATCTCGGCCTCGAGACCGTCCTCTCCCAGCAGAACCGTCGCTTCCAACTCCCGCACGATCTCGGCGAGCTTCATCGTGTGCATCCTTTTGTGGGTCGGCAGAAAAATCACACCTGGAGGGCAGCACCGAAAGGCACTATAAAATGGCGGTGTAGGCGTGTCAAGCAGGGGGAAACGGCGCCGGGCGTAACTGCGCGGCGATCGCCTCCACCCGGGCCATGACCTCCTCGAGGTCGACCGTCTGCAGGCGCCGGTTGCGCACGAGCGCCCTGCCCGCCACCAGCACCGTCGCCACGTCCGCCCCGTCGGCGGCATAGACGACGGCCGAGGCCGGGTGGTGCACGGGGGTCAGGTGCGGCTGCCGGGTGTCGATCACGATCAGGTCGGCCTGCTTTCCGGGTTCGATCGACCCGATCTCCCGTTCCAGCCCCAGGGCGCGAGCGCCCTCGATGGTGGCCATGCGGATCGCGCTCTCGGCTGAAATCACCGTGGGGTCCAGCCGGTCCGCCTTGTGGAGCTTGGCCGCGAGGTCCATGGCGGCCAGCAGGTCGAGGTCGTTGTTGCTGGCGCAGCCGTCGGTGCCGAGGCCCACGGTGATTCCGGCGGCCAGCATGGCCGGGACCGGAGCAATGCCCGAGCCGAGCTTGAGGTTGCTCTCGGGGTTGTGCGACACCTTCGCCCCCTTCTCGGCGATGAGGGCGATGTCGGCCGCATCCACCCATACGCAGTGCACCAAAAGCGTAGCCGGGTCGAGCACCCCGATCCGGTCGAGCCACCCGATCGGCGTCAGGCCGTGCGCGGCCTGCACCTGCTCCCGCTCCCAGCGGGTCTCGGCCGCGTGAACTTGGAAGAGCAGCCCCAGCTCCGCGCACAGCCGCTTGGCCGCAACCAGGGTCTGTTCGGAGCAGGTGCACGGGGAGTGGCAAAAGACCGAGGGGGTGATGGCGGCGGTGCGGCCGAGCCAGGCGCCGGCGAACTCGCGCGCGGCGCGGATGTTGCCGGCCGGGTCGGGCACGCCCGGTGCCGGGAAATCGATCACCCCCTGCCCCAGCACCGCCCGCAGGCCGAACTCCCGCACCGCCTCGGCGGCGGCGTCCTCGTGGAAATAGCCGTCGCAGCAGGTGGTGGTCCCCGAAAGCGCCATTTCGGCGCAGGCGAGCAGCGTGCCCCAGCGCACGGACGCCGGCGTGATCGCCGCCCGCTCGGCCGGGAAGATGTGCTCGTGCAGCCAGGCCTCCAGGGGCAGATCGTCCGCCAGCCCGCGGAAGAGCGTCATCGGCAGGTGGGTGTGGGTGTTGACCAGCCCGGGCATGACGATGCCGCCGCGGGCGTCGATGCGCTCGCGCGCGGCGGGTTGGGCCGAGCATTCTGTTCGCCCGATCGCAGCGATCCTCCCGCCGCGCACCCCGACCCAACCTCCGGCGATGACCTCGAAGGCCGGGTTGCAGGTGAGGATCGTCCCGTTGTGGATGAGCAGGTCGAAGGTCATCGTCCGTTTCCAATAAGGTTCAGCGGTTCACAAAGGTTAAAAAGAGGTTCCGTTTCCGCGGGCCGCATACCCGCAGCTTGCATCCTTTCTTCCTGAACCGTGAACCCTTAAACCGTGAACCCGCAACCTTCTATCTCCTTGCCCGAATGGCGGTTGCCAGGCGGTTCACCTCGTCCATGGCCGCCTCCGCGTCGAAGGTCAGGATGCGGCGCTCGCGCATGACGACCCGGCCGTCGATCACGACCGTGGAGACATCGCTCCCCCGCGCCGCGTACACCAGGTGGGAGGCCGGGTGGTACATGGGGGTCAGGTGGGGCTTGCGCGT
>JAWOHH010000085.1:0-4342 GCA_046496215.1 Desulfobacterales bacterium | reverse complement strand
TCGCACCGTGCGGCATCCTCATCGCCGACGGCGAGGCGCGCATCCTCAAGGCCAACCCGGCCTTCATGGCCATGTTCGAAACCTCGCCTGCCGAGCTGGCGCAGGCGGCTGCCGGCACCGCCCCGGTCGGCGAAGGGCTGCAAGACCTGATTCGCCGATGCCGGGCCCACGCCGCCGCCCCGAAAACACAGGTCGCCGCCCAGCGGCTGGCGCTCAGTCGCAGGGACGGCAGCGCTTTCTTCGGAACGGTGACCACGACCGCGATTGAACTCGGCAGCCGCACCGGGGTGGTCGGGTTTGTTCAGGACATCACCGATCAAGTCCTCATGGAAAAAGAACGCGATCAGATTTCGGCCCAGGCCCAGCAGGCCCAGAAGATGGAGGCCATCGGCAACCTGGCGGGGGGCATCGCCCATGATTTCAACAACCTGCTGATGGGCATCCAGGGCAACGTCTCCCTGATCATGCTCAACAAGGATCCCGGCCACCGCGAGGTGGCCTACCTGAAAAACATCGAAAAGGCGGTCGCGCGGGGCTCCGAGCTCACACGGCAGGTCCTGGGGTTCGCCCGCGGCGGGAAATACGAGGTACGCACGACCGACTTCAACCACCTGATCGCGCGGTCGGCGACCCTCTTCGGGCGCTCGCGCAAGGAGGTCACGATCCGCAAAACCTTGCAGGAGCCTCTCTGGGCCGTCGAGGCCGATGCGGGCCAGATGGATCAGGTCATGCTCAACCTGCTCGTCAATGCCTGGGAGGCCATGCCCGGCGGGGGGGAGGTGGTCATCGAGACCGCCAACGTGACCGTGGAGGAGAACACCCCCGGCCGGCCGCCGGATACCGCCCCCGGGCGCTACATCTGTGTCACGGTGACGGACACCGGGGTCGGGATGGATGCCCAGACCCAGGCCCGAATCTTCGAGCCGTTCTTCACCACCAAGAAGGAGGGCAGCGCCACCGGTCTCGGGCTCTCCTCGGTGTTCGGCATCGTGCAGAATCATCACGGGTTCATCACGGTGCGAAGCGGCAAAGGGCGCGGGACGACCTTCCGGGTGTACCTGCCGGCATCCGCGCCGGCGCCTGCGCGCGCAGCCTCGGCGCCTAAGGCCGACGCCGGCCGCGGGCCGGCGACGCTTCTGCTGGTGGAGGACGAGGAGATGGTCGCGGCCATTGCCGAGCAGATGCTGGCCCGGATCGGGCACAAGGTCTTTCTTGCCCGGGACGGTGCGGAGGCGGTCTCGATCTACCAGGAGCAGCGCGGCGCCATCGACCTGGTCATTTTGGACATGATCATGCCGGGCATGAGCGGCGCCGACACGTTCGATCGGCTGAAGTCCATCGACCCGGAGGTCCGGGTGCTGCTCTCCAGCGGCTATAGCCTGAACGGGCAGGCCACGGAGATCCTAAACCGCGGCTGCCGGGGCTTCATTCAAAAGCCGTTCACCATCGAGCAGCTCTCCCGCAAGATCCACGAAATTCTATCCGCCAACGAACGAACCCCCGGCTGATCCGGCAGCTGCGAGGCGGCTGCCGGATCCCCCTTTGTCTTCAGCGTGCTTAGAACTGGCTTCATAACCTTGGATCACGGTTGCGGACAAGGCGCGGGCCGATTCGAAAGCGCAGCAACCTTTAACAGGTTGTGAGCACATTCGAGAGGCCTGCAATCCCGCCGTGGCGGGACCTCCAGCCGTCAGACGGGGTTATGAAACCAGTTCTACGGTCAGGTGCCCATCTCCCAGGAGGCGAGGTACTTCTTCTGCTCGGGGGTGAGCGTGTCGATATCGACCCCCATGGCGGCCAGTTTCTCGCGGGCGATCTGCTGGTCGATCGCCTCCGGCACGGGGTAGACGTCCTTGGCAAGCGGCTTCTTGAGCTTGACCATGTACTCGATGCTGAGCGCCTGATTGGCGAAGCTCATGTCCATCACGCTCGACGGGTGGCCTTCGGCGGCCGCCAGGTTGATCAGCCGGCCGTCGCCGAGTACGTTGATCCGGCGGCCGTTTTTCAGAACGTACTCCTCCACGAAGGGCCGGATCATGCGCCGCGATTTGGCGAGGCTCGCCAGGCCGGTCAAATCCAGTTCGACATTGAAGTGGCCCGAGTTGGCCACGATAGCGCCGTCCTTCATCGACCGGAAGTGCTCCTTGCGGATGACGCTGATGTTGCCGGTGACCGTGCAGAAGAAATCGCCGACCGTGGCGGCTGCGCCGATCGGCATCACCTGAAACCCGTCCATGACCGCCTCCAGCGCCGGCAAGGGGTCGATCTCGGTCACGACGACGTGGGCGCCCAGGCCCTTGGCGCGCATGGCAATCCCCCGGCCGCACCAGCCGTAGCCGCAGACCACGAAGGTGGTGCCGGCGATCAGGCGGTTGGTGGCACGGATGAAACCGTCCAGGGTGCTCTGACCCGTACCGTAGCGGTTGTCGAAGAAGTGCTTGGTGCGGGCGTCGTTCACGGCGATGATGGGGTAGCGCAGCACGCCGTCCGCCGCCATGCTGCGCAGGCGGATGATCCCGGTCGTGGTCTCCTCGGTGCCGCCGCGCACGGTGGCCAGCAGCCGCTGGCGCTCGGAGTGCAGGGTGGAGACGAGGTCCGCACCGTCGTCCATGGTGAAGTGGGGGCGGGTGTCGAGCGCCGCGTTGATGTGGCTGTAGTAGGTCTTGTGGTTTTCGCCCTTGATGGCGAACACCGGGATGCGGTCGTTCTTGACCAGGGAGGCCGCCGCGTCGTCCTGGGTGGACAGGGGGTTGGAGGCGCACAGGGCGATCTCCGCCCCGCCGGCCTTCAGGATCTGCATCAACGCCGCCGTTTCGGTGGTGACATGCAGGCAGGCGGCCAGACGCACACCCTTCAGCGGTTTTTCCTTGGCAAAGCGCCGGCGGATCCGGTTCAGCACTGGCATGCTCTGGGCCGCCCATTCGATGTGCAGCGCACCGCCTTTGGCGAGCTTGATGTCTTTGACGTCGTATTTC
Source organism: Desulfobacterales bacterium (assembly GCA_046496215.1). Classification (GTDB taxonomy): domain Bacteria; phylum Desulfobacterota; class Desulfobacteria; order Desulfobacterales; family SpSt-501; genus SpSt-501. Next base: position 1,367 of record JAWOHH010000085.1, on the reverse strand, counting down.
ATCGGTACGTTTCCTCCTCGATTGATATTGCTTGCTATCGATAAAAAATCGCAGTCCTGCCCGGGCGCAAGTCCCATCGCGGGGTAAAATGAGGAGCCGGGTCATGTGCTTGGACTCGGTCCCCGGCCTAACTTGCCCTTTCTATTTCTCCACGGGGATGTGACGCACCTTGCCGTTTGATGCGCTGCGTCCAATCACTTCTCGTTCCCATTTTTCTCCGACTCATCCTTCTCAGATGCCTGCCTTCTCGCGCAGAGCCTCGGCCATGGTGGTATGCTCCCAGGTGAACTCCGGCTCGGTGCGGCCGAAGTGTCCGTAGGCCGCCGTCTGGCGGTAAATGGGCCGCAATAGGTTCAGGTAGTCGATGATGGCGGCCGGCCGCAGGTCGAAACACTCCCGGATGAGCTCGCGGATGCGGCTGTTGGGCAGCTTGCCGGTCCCCTTGGTGTCCACCAGGATGGAGACCGGCTCGGCCACGCCGATCGCATAGGCGATCTGGACCTCGCAGCGCTTGGCAAGACCCGCGGCCACGATGTTCTTGGCGACGTGGCGCGCCATGTAGGAGGCACTGCGGTCCACCTTGGAGGGGTCCTTGCCCGAAAAGCACCCGCCCCCGTGGCTGCCTTGCCCGCCATACGTGTCCACGATGATCTTGCGGCCGGTCAGGCCGCAGTCGCCCATGGGCCCGCCGATGACAAAACGCCCGGTGGCGTTGATGTAGTAGCGCGTGTCGCCGTCCATCATGTGCTCGGGCACCACCTTCTTGACGACCGAGTTGATGATTCCGTCCCGCAGGGTCTCATACTCGACGTCCGGTTTGTGCTGAGCGGCGATGACGATCGCATCCACCCGCTTGGGGCTGCCGTTTTCGTATTCCACCGTGACCTGCGACTTGCCGTCCGGCCGCAGAAAGTCGAGCGACCCGTTCTTGCGCACCTCCGACAGCCGCCGGCAGAGCTTGTGGGCCAGCATGATCGGCATGGGCATGAACTCCGGGGTCTCGTCCGTGGCGTAGCCGAACATCAGACCCTGATCGCCCGCCCCCTGCTCCTTGTAGAGCCCATCGCCCTTGTCCACCCCCATGGCGATGTCCAGGGACTGGTGGTCGATGCTGGTCAGCACGGCGCAGGTCTGCCAGTCGAAGCCCATGCGCGAGGAGCTGTAGCCGATATCCTTGATGGTGTCCCGGACGATCTGTGGTATCTCGACGTAGGTGCTGGTGGTGATCTCCCCGGCGATGATCGCCATGCCCGTGGTGACGAGCGTCTCGCAGGCCACGCGGCAACGCGTGTCCTGAGCCATGATGGCATCCAGGATGGAATCGGAAATCTGGTCGGCCACCTTGTCCGGATGGCCCTCGGTGACGG
>JAWOHH010000014.1:0-41466 GCA_046496215.1 Desulfobacterales bacterium | reverse complement strand
CACGCCCTCGTTGGCGTAGATCTTGGCCGGCAGGGGGGTCGTATTCGAGAACTCCAGCGTCACGTGCCCTTCCCACTCCGGCTCCAGGGGCGTCACGTTGACGATAGACGAGAGCTCCAGCCAGGTCGTCAAGCTGGTCGACCAGATCATTATCGCCGCCTACCGCAAGAACGCCTCCGACATCCACATCGAGCCTTCGGTGGTGACCAAGGCGACCTCGATCCGCTTCCGCCTGGACGGGGTCTGCCAGGAGTACATGAAGGTCCCGAACTCCATGGTGCGCGGGATCATTTCGCGCATCAAGATCATGTCGAACCTGGACATCGCCGAGCGGCGCCTGCCCCAGGACGGCAAAATCAAGTTCCGCCGCAAGGGGGTGCCGGCATTCGAGATGCGCGTCGCGACCCTGCCGACGGCGGGCGGCTTCGAAGACGTGGTGCTGCGCATTCTCGCCTCGGCGGGCGCCTTGAAAGTCGACGAGATGGGCCTGACCGATCGCAACCTGGAGGTGCTCAAGCGTATCATCGTCAACCCCTACGGGCTGATCCTGGCCGTCGGGCCGACGGGATCGGGCAAGACGACCACCCTGCACGGCCTGCTGGGCCACATCAACAAGCCGGGGGTCAAGATATGGACCGCGGAGGACCCGATCGAAATCACGCAGCAGGGCCTGCGCCAGGTTGAGGTCAAGCCGAAGATCGGGCTCGATTTCGCGCGCGTGATGCGGGCGTTCCTGCGGGCGGACCCGGACATCATCATGATCGGCGAAATGCGCGACGAGGAGACCGCCTCCATCGGCATCGAGGCCTCGCTCACCGGGCACCTGGTGTTCTCGACCCTGCACACCAACAGCGCCCCGGAGACCGTCACCCGGCTGCTCGACATGGGCCTCAACGCCCTAAACTTCTCCGATGCCTTCCTCGGCGTGCTGGCCCAGCGGCTGACCCGCCGGTTGTGCGCGAACTGCCGCAAGGAATACATCCTCAGCCGGGACGAGTTCGAGGAGCTGCAAGCGGACTACGGGCAGCAGTGGTTCCCCGCCGCGGGGATCGCCTATTCGGAAAACATCAAGCTCTTCAAGCCGGTGGGCTGCGAGAGCTGCTCCGGCACCGGCTACCGCGGGCGCATGGGGATCCATGAGCTGATGGAGGGGACGCCGGAAATCAAACTGATGATCAAGAAGCAGGCCAACACCGAGGAGATTTTCAAGACGGCGATGCAGCAGGGGATGTCCACCCTGAAGCAGGACGGCATTATGAAAGTCTTCAAGGGCATTACCGACATTTCCGAGGTGAGGCGCGTGTGCATCAAGTAGTCCTTCGTTGCGGCCGGTTGCGGCCGTGTTCCCCCGGCGGGCGTGGCCGCTGCGGACCGGTTCCGAAGAGGTCCCATCGGCCGGGGCGATGACGTCGGCATGGAGATCGGATCCGATGCGTGGTCGGCCCTGATCACCGCCGGCGCCGGCGCTTTCGGCGTGGACGTGACGGCCGCTCAGGCCGCGCAGATGGCACGCCACGCAGTGCAGCTTCTGGCCTGGAACCGGGTGAGCAACTTGACCACCGTCACCGAGCCCGCGGCGATGGCCCGCACCCATTACCTGGACTCGCTCTCCGTCGCCCCCCTCGTCCCGCCGGCAGCCGCTTTGCTCGACATCGGCTCGGGCGGCGGTTTTCCGGGTCTGCCCCTGCACATCGCTCTTCCCGGGCTTCGCACCGCACTGATCGATGCGTCGCGCAAAAAAGCGAGTTTCCTCCGGCATGTCATCCGCGAGCTCGGGCTGACGGGTATCCTGGCGCTGCACCGCCGTGCGGAGGAGATGGCCGGGGCTTCCGGCGGATCGCCTCGCTTCGGGGTCATTGTCAGCCGGGCGCTGGGTGCGGTCGAGCCCTTTGTGCGCATGGCCCTGCCGCTGCTCGCGCCAGGCGGCCGCATCGTCGCCATGAAAGGGCATTTGGAGGCGCGCGAGATCCGGGATTTTGAGCATGCGGCGGAAACGGGCGGCTACGGCGAGGCGCTGCGGCTCCGCTGCCGGGGCTACCGAGTCCCGGGCCTCGCATCCGAGCGCACCCTGCTGGTGTTCGAACGGCCGGGGCCGCCGGATGCAGCGTGCTGAAAAATTTTCTTGCGCGCGCGGGGCGGTTTAAATGGCGGCGAGCTCGACCGTCGCCGCTGTCCCCCTGACAACCAGGAGCGCGACGCTGGCTCTCTCCCCGTGGCGCGGGGCACCCGCGCTGCCCGGGTTGACGTAGAGAACCCCCTGTTTGCGCTCGACCTGGGAGCGATGGGTGTGCCCGGCGACCACCGCCACGTGATCCCCCGGAGGAGGCTGCGGCTGCAGGTTGGCCAGGTCGTGGATCAGGTGGATCTGCATCTCGCCGGCGCGCAGGGATCGACGGTGGGGAAGGTTTTCGGCCCACGGGCCGTTGTCCATGTTGCCGCGCACGGCAAGGACCGGCGCAATGGCCTCAAGGCTGTCGACGATGCGGGCGGAGCCGATGTCGCCGGCGTGGAGAATGAGGTCGACATCGCGGAAGATCTCAGCCACATCCGGGGGCAGAAACCCGTGGGTGTCCGAAATGAGACCAAGTCGGTATGAAGTTTTCGGAGGCAACACCATACGGACAAGATGTTTACGCGATGCGGACCGCCCCTGTCAATGATCTCGCTCGGGAGCCGAGCGCACCGAGCCCCTGGCGGGCGCCGGCGTGTTTCACGTGAAAACACACGCCGTAGTGTTTTTCAAGCAATATCAACCCCATCAGTGGGAATGGCCGGTCGTCTCACGGCAATCGTTCTAGACGATTGGGTTTGACAGCCGGCCGATAGTTTTATATGCATCCGGCGGTGGCGGGCGGCCGCTGCCTTGCGCCTGATCCCAGATTCCATCACACGGAGGAGACCCTCATGAAAATCCTGGTCGGTTACGACAGCAGCAACGTGGCGAAGGAGGCGCTCAAGGTCGCCCGCAGACACGCTCGGGCGTTCGGTGCGAGTGTCGAGATCGTGACCTCCATGGAAACCGGCACCGAGGGTGAACAGCGTGCCATCGATGACGCCGAACGCGGTTTGGGATGGGCCAAGAGCGTGTTTGACGAAAAGGGAATCCCTTGCAAGACCCACCTGCTGATCCGCGGCATGTCGCCGGGCGAGGACCTTGTTCAATTCGCCCGTGAACACCAGGTGGACGAAATTGTCGTCGGGGTCAAGCGGCGCTCCAAAGTCGAAAAGATTCTCATGGGCTCCACAGCCCAGTACGTGGTCCTGCAGGCCTCCTGTCCGGTGGTATCGGTCAAGTAAACCGCCCCACCGGCTCCAGTCGGATGCGTCAGGCAAACGATGGGCCGGGCGCGGGGCCTTGCTCCCCGTTGCCCTGCCGCGCCGTTTCCCGCTTGCGGCGCAATCCCACCTCCATGCGCCGCATCGCCAGAGAACACCCGAACGTCAGCATGAAATAAAGCCCGGTGATCGTGATCCAGGTCTCGAACGTCAGGTAGGTCGCGGCCATGAGCTCCATGCCCCGGAATGTCAGCTCCGGGATGGAGATCACCGCGACGATGGACGAATCCTTGATGGTGGAGATGAACTGCCCCCCCAGGGTGGGTAGGATGCGCTGCACCGCCTGGGGCAGGATGACATGGCGCATGCGCTGCCAGCGCGTAAACCCCAGTGCGGCCGCGGCCTCGTGTTGGCCCCGCTCGATCGACTGGATCCCCGCCCGCACGATTTCGGTGATGTAGGCCCCTTCGAAGATGGAGAGCGTGACCACCGCCGAAAGAAAGGCCGTGAGGCGTCCCGGGGGGGCCAGCAGCATGGAGAAGAGCGTCTGGACCCCGGGCGACTGCTCTCGGATGCGCAGTTCCAGGTCGGCCGTGGAGAGCAGTTGATCCCCGATGAAAAAGTAGAATATGAAAATGAGCACCAGGGGCGGGGTGTTGCGCGTCAGCTCGACATAGGCGGCGGCCGCCATGCGCCCGAACCGGTTGCGGCCGACCCGCAGCAGCCCCATGCCCACGCCGATCAGCGTGGCGATCAGCGTGGCCCAGAGGCTCAGGCGGATGGTCATGATAAGGCCGGTTGTGATCACGTTCGGCACCCACCCGCCCTGTTCGGCGTCGTACCGAAACAGGTACTGGGGGATCGCACCCCAATCCCAGTGGTAGTTCAGGCCCACCCGGACACGGTAGAACAGGTAGGCCGTCCCGGCGGCCAGGCCGGCGGCGATCAGGGCGTCCAGCCATCCGATGGCGGGTCTGCGGGCCATCACTTCAACCGGCGCTTCCATTCGTGGGTGTCGAACCAATAGCGTTTGCGCTCGGCCAGCCATCCTTCGGCCTCCGCCACGCGGATCCAGCTGTCGAAGAAATTCAAGGTGTCCACGTCGCCCTTGCGGATCGCGAACCCGATGGGCTCGCGCGTGATCGTCCCCGCGATGGGCAGGAAGAACTTCTCCGGCTGGCTCAATGCCTGCTCCGTCGGCAGCGGGATCCCGGCCAGCATGGCATGCACCCTGCCGTTGGCGAGTTCCTGGATCACCTGGGACTCGTCGTCGAAAAAGCGTTTCCGGGCTTTGGGCAAAAGCTTCTCCGCGGCCATGGCCGCCGTGGACCCCAGCCGGGCGGTCACAATCACCTCCGGCGCGTTGAACTCCTCCAGGCGGCTGAAGCCGGCGGCCATCTGCCGGTGGGCGACGATGCCGACCCCGGAGTAGTCGTAAGGGATGCTGAAGTTGACCTTCAGGTTGCGCTGCGGCAGGATCCCCATCCCGCCGATGATCACGTCGAACTTGCCGGTCAGCAGCGCCGGGATGATGCCCGCCCACTTGGTGGGCACGAACTCGACCTTGACCCCCATGTCCTTCGCCAGGCGGGTGGCCACATCGATCTCGAAGCCGATCAACTGGCCGGTCTTGTCGGTCATCGCCCACGGGACGAAGGTCGACATGCCCACGCGCAGCACCCCGCGCTTGGCCACCTGTTCGATCGTGCTCTCCTCGATCAGCTTGCGCCGGGCCTCCCCGCCCAGGGCCGCTCCCGACAGGCAGAAGACGAGGGCGGCGATGACCGCCGCGGTAAGGTAGGATGATGGTTTCATGGGGCCTCCTTGATTGCGGGTGGTGGTGTCATGGCTGGATTACACGCTGTGCCGGTATTTGAGCCGCCTTTCCAGAGTCGCAACCGTGAAGGAAAGCGACAGGGTGATGATCAGGTAGATGCCGGCGACGGTGAACCAGATTTCAAACACCAGAAACGTCTCGGCGACGATGGCCTGGCCCTGCATGCTGAGGTCGTAGATGGCGATCGTGCTGACCAGGGCGGAGTCCTTCACCAGGGAGACCGCCTGGCTGGTCAGTGGCGGCAGGATTTGCCGCACGGCTTGGGGCAGGATGACCCGGCGGTAGGTGCGCCAGGTGCCCAGCCCTAAACTGGAGGCCGCCTCCCATTGGCTGGGATGGATGGAGAGGATGCCGGCGCGGAATATCTCCGAGGCATAGGCCCCTTCAAAAAGGCTCAGGGCCAGGACCGCCGAGGTGAAGGCGCTGATCCCGAGAACGGGCGAGAGCACGAAGTAGATGAAAAAAAGCTGTACCAGCAGCGGGGTGTTGCGGACCAGCTCCAGATAGAACCGGGAGACCAGCCGGCCGAGCGGCGAGCCCGAAAGGCGCAAGAGCGCGGTCGTCAGCCCCAGTGCAAAGGCCAGCACGAGGCTGATGCTGGTGATATGCAACGTGACGCCCAGGCCGCGCAGCAGGGGCCCGAGCACGACCCCGGCATCGTTGGTTGCCAGCAGGTAGCGCGGGACCCGGAACCACTGCCAGTGATAGCCGAGGTCCGCGGTCGCCCGCGCCAGGAGCCAGGCGAGGGCGCCGGCCAGGAGTGCAAATTTAAAACCGTCCGCAATCAGCGGCCGCCACTGCCGCGCGGCGCGCAGCGTCTGTCGGGTTGGTGGGGTGTCCATGATGGGGTCATCGCCCCCCAGGCTGCCGCGGCGCCGATCAGTTCCTCAGGCTGTGGATGGGGGCCGGTATCAGGCCGCCGCGGCGGATGAACGCATTTTCCCCGGAGCCGTTGTTGACGGGGATGATGGTGGACTGGCCCATGAGGCCGCCGAAGAAAGCCGGGTCCCCCGCCTTCTTTCCGGGGACGGGGATCAGGCGCGCGGCCGTGGTCTTGTTGTTGGTGACGCCGATGGCCATCTCGTCCGCGATGACGGCCGCAATCGTCTCCGCGGTGGTGTCGCCGGGGATGGCCACCATGTCCAGCCCGACCGAGCAGACGCTCGTGATGGCCTCGAGCTTCTCCAGACAGAGATGGCCGTCGCGCGCGGCCTCGGAGATGTTGACGTCTTCACTGACGGGGATGAAGGCCCCGCTCAACCCTCCCACCCGCGAGCTGGCGAACGCCCCGCCTTTTTTGACGGCGTCGTTCAACAGGGCCAGGGCGGCGGTCGTCCCCGGCACCCCGATGGCGAGCAGCCCTAAACTTTGGAAGATCTCGCCCACGCTGTCTCCGACGTTGGGGGTGGGGGCCAGCGAGAGGTCCACCACGCCAAAACGGATGCCCAGGCTTTCCGCCACTTCCCGGCCGATCAGCTCGCCGACGCGCGTGACGCGGTAGGAGGTCTTCTTGATCAGCTCCGAGAGGCTGCCCAGGTCCATCTGCGGGTTGGACTGCAAGGCGCGGTCGATGGCCTTCTTGACGACGCCTGGCCCGCTCACCCCGACGTTGATGACGGCATCCGCCTCGCCGATGCCGAGGTAGGCCCCGGCCATGAAGGGGATGTCCTCCGGGATGTTGGCGAACACGCAGAGCTTGGTGCAGGCCACCCCGTCGCGCTCCGCGGTCAGCTCGGCTGCGCGTTTGACCGTGCGGCCCATGCGCAGCACCGCGTCCATGTTAATGCCGGCGCGGGTCGAGGCCACGTTGACCGAGGCGCAGACTCGGTCGGTGACGGTGAGTGCCTCGGGGATGGCCTCGATCAGCGCCCGGTCCCCGCGCGCGAGCCCCTTTTCCACCAGAGCGGAAAAGCCCCCGATAAAATCAACGTGGACCTCCCGCGCGATCGTGTCCAGAGTGCGGGCCAGCTCCACCAGCTCCCCCGCGGCCAGGGCGGCCCCGACCACGGCCAGGGGGCTCACGGCGATGCGCTTGTTGACCACGGGGATCCCGTATTTTTGGCCGATGCGGTCGCAGACCGGGACCAGGTTGCTGGCCAGGCCCAGGAGCCGCTCGGCGATCCGCCGCTGCACGTGCCGCAGGTCGCCGCCGGCGCACTCCAGCAGGCTGACCCCGAGCGTGACCGTGCGCACGTCGAGGTGTTCGTTTCGGAGCATCTCCAGGGTGGAGATGATTTCGCGTTGCGTCAGCATGGCGGTGATGATCCCTTTTTAAATCCGGTGAAGGGCCTCGAAAATGTTGCGGTGCTGAATGATCAGATCCAGCCGCAGCGCCTCGGCCCTGGCGCGCAGATCCGTAGCCAGCGCCTGCGGATCGACGGTTTCCGGGACGTCCACCTCGTAGATCATGATGTTGTCGCCGGGCTCATCGCCGCCCTTGAAGACCGCCTGAAGGTTGGTGATGTTGACCCCGTGCCGGGCGATGACCTCCGAGATGTCGGCCACGAGCCCCTTGCGGTCCGGGCCCCGGGTGGTGATCACGAACGGCTCGCAGGCCTTGGCCGTGCAAGCGTCCTCCCCGGGCTCGCAGGGCTTGGTGAGCACCGTCAGGGCCAGGGGCAGGAGCCGCGACTCCAGCGAACGGTGCAGCTCCTCGGCGCTCGTCCCGTTCGGCATGCTGACGATGAAGATGCCGGCGAACTCCGTCTGCAGCATGGTCTGGCTCACGTTTTCGATGTTGCAGTTCTGTTCACACAGCACCCGCGACACGGCGGCGACGATCCCGGGGCGGTCGCGCCCCAGAATCGACAGGATGGCCTTGCTCATCGGCTTTTCCTCCGGATCCCCCGGTGGTTGATTTCGAAAGCGGCCGCGGCGACCCGTTTGCCGCCGAGGGGGCCTCACTCCCGCCGGGCTGCCCCACCGGCAGGGCCTTTGACGCATTTGATCGCCCGGGCGATGCCGGCAAGCTACTTGTATCAAACCTCCACCGGCTGTCAACCGGCTCTGCGCGTTGCTTCCGCGAGGGGGCGGTTTCCGGTGCCGGCCGGCCCTTGAATGCCGCAATCCGACTGTGATACAATCCAGCACCGGTCGAAGGGGCATTCCACCTGCACGCCGACATCGGGAGCCAAGCCGAATGCAGATCGTCACGACGCACAAAAACGCCGATTTCGACGCCTTCGCCTCCGTCATCGCCGCCACCCTGCTCTTTCCGGACGCCCTGGCCGTTCTGCCCAAAACCCTCAACCCCAACGTCAAAGCCTTTCTGTCGATCCACAAGGATCTCTTTCCGACCCACACCCCGGCCGACGTGGACCTGAAGGCCGTGAGCCGGCTCATCGTCGTCGATGCCAACAGCTGGGGCCGCCTGGATCGGATGGAGCCCTTGCGGGACCGCAAGGGGCTCGAAATCCTGGTGTGGGACCATCATCTCGAGAAAGGCTCGATCAACTCCGCCGGAGGCTGCCGGGAGGCGGTCGGGGCGACCACCACCCTGCTGGTGCGCGAGCTCAAGCGCAAACGCAGGGCCCTCACCCCCATGCAGGCGACCCTGCTGCTGGCCGGCATCTACGAGGACACCGGCAACCTCACCTTCCCGGCCACCACGGCCGAGGACGCCCATGCGGCCGGGTGGCTGCTGCAGCGCCGGGCCGATCTCAACATCCTGAGCACTTTTCTGAAGCCGGCCTACAGCGAGAAGCACAAGGCCGTTCTCTTCAAGATGCTCCAGCACGCCCGGCGCAGCAAGGTCAAGGGACACCGCATCAGCATCAACAAGATGACCGTCGACGGGCACATCGACAGCCTGGCCGTGGTGGTGCGCATGTACATGGAAATCCTCAACGTCGACGCCGCGTTCGGAATCTTTTCCGACGCCGGGAAAGGCCGCTGCATGGTCATCGGCCGCAGCCTGTCGGAGGCCCTGGACGTGGGGGCGATCATGCGCAGCATGGGCGGGGGCGGCCACCCCCGAGCGGGCGCGGCTCAGATCAAGGGCGCACACCCGGACGCCGTTGAGCAATGGATTCTGGAGCTGATCCAGGGCAACCAGCAGGCGTCGGTTCAGGTGAGCGACCTCATGTCCTTCCCGGTCATTTCGGTCACCCCGGCCACCCGCATGGAGGAGGTGGCCATGCTCCTGCGCCGGAAGGGCATCACGGGGATCCCCGTCATCGACGCGGGCCGGATCGTCGGCATGATCTCGCGCCGCGATTTCAGGCGGGTGCGCAAGGAGTCTCAGCTCAAATCCCCGGTCAAGGCCTTCATGTCGGCGGACGTGCGCACGATCGAACCGGGCAAAAGCCCGATGCAGGCCGCCGAGATCATGGTCAAACACGACGTGGGGCGCCTGCCGGTGGTGGACAACGGGCAGGTGATCGGCATCGTCACGCGCTCGGACGTGATGCGCTATTTCTATGACCTGCTGCCGGATTGACCCGGCCGAAAGAGGTCTCGTTTAGGACCGGACCCCAACGGCACGTGCACCCCCCGTGCTCATGGAAAGGCGGATGCGATGAAGGCAGGCAAGCTCCACTACGGCTGGATCGTCATTTTCATGGGCATGCTGACCACCATCGCCGCCCATGGCTTTGGCCGCATGGCCTACACCCTCCTGCTGCCGGCCATGAAGGACGGCCTCCAGTTCGATTACACGCAGCTGGGCTTGCTGGGCACCGGGAATTTCGTCGGCTACCTGACCATGGCCATCGTCGGTGGCTTCCTCGCGGCCCGTTTCGGGACGCGCATCGTCATCACCCTGGCCCTCGTCCTTCTGGGGGTCACCCTCATGCTGACCGGTCTGGCTCACAGCTTCGGTTTTGCCCTCTCCATGCGTTTTCTGACCGGACTGGGCAACGGGGCCGCCTATGTCCCCGCCATGGCCCTCGGCTCGGCCTGGTTCGCCATGAACCGCAGGGGGTTTGCCACCGGCATCGTGTCGGGCGGGATCGGCGCCGGGACGCTCATCTCCGGCCTGCTGGTCCCCCCGGTCCTGTCCGCCTACGGGGTGGAGGGCTGGCGGAGCGCTTGGTATATTCTCGGCGCGATCGCCCTGGTCATCGCCGCCATTGTGTTTGTTTTGGTCCGCAGCCGGCCGGAGGAGAAGGGGATCGCACCGGTCGGCGCCTCCGAAAAGCAGGCGCTGCCCCCAGGCCCCGCCGGGCCTAAGGTTTCCACCCTGCAGTGGTCCAGCGTGTACCGCAAGGGGCCGGTGTGGTATTTGGGCCTGGTCTATCTTTTCTACGGCTCCTCCTACATCATCTACATGACCTTTTTTGCCGCCTATCTCGTCAAGGAGATGGGCTTGACCCAGGCCTATGCCGGCGGTCTGTGGGCCATGGTGGGAGCGCTCAGCACCTTCTGCGGAGTCCTCTGGGGCGGTATCTCCGACCGCCTCGGCCGAAGCCGGGGCGCGGCGCTCGCCTACTTGGTGCTGGGGATCTCTTATATCGTCTACGCCCTGATCAAAGCGCCGTTCGGGTTTTATCTTTCAGCCATCCTCTTCGGCCTCACCGCGTGGAGCATCCCCACCATCATGGCGGCGGCGGCCGGAGATTATGTGGGCCCGCGACTCGCGCCCGCGGGCCTCGGATTTATCACGCTGTTCTTCGGGATCGGCCAAGCGCTGGCACCCGCGTTCGGGGGCTACCTGGCGGATCTCAGCGGCTCCTTCACGCTGCCCTTTCTCGTGGCTGGCGGGATTTCGCTGGCGGGGATGGTCGCCTCGCTTTTCCTGAAGAAGCCGGGGGCATAGTGTCTGAGAGACCGATTGTTCTTAATGCGCTCGGGCAGGTCCGGATGGGTGATGAAAGGGCGGCCGAATGCCGCATCCAGATCCGTCCACAGGGGGTCTGTGCGTTTGGTGCACGGGTGTTCCCTGTGGCCGGCGGCGAGCGGCCCAATAAGAATCTTAGGATTGCCGACCCAAGAAGCAAGGTTTTCTTTGATCCGGGTGGGGCGGGTGCCCGTTGTGCGGAATTTACCCGGGAAAAAATCACGTTGCTCAGCATTTGTCCTTCACAAATGAGGTTGTCCCCCTATGGACAACAGACTCGATTTGTTGGAAAAGAGATCCAGACAAGATCTTGGAGAAAGGCGGCCGCTATGATTGAGACCCACAATGATGTTATTCGCGAAAAGCATCTGCCGAGAGTCGGCGACACGGTGCGCAGCAAGAAATACGGCACTCTTTGGCGGGTCATCGAAAAGAGGGAGATGTGGCTCAACACCAGCGACGACCCCCCGACGGGGGAGTACCGCGCGATCCCGGCCATCTATCTTTGCTACTGGCGGGTCCAGGAAGGCCTGCCGCCCGGATTCGGCAGGATGCTCGGGTATGCCTACTCGCTGCACGACAACACGTTTGAATCCAACTGGGAACCGGTGGATCAAGGCGCCACCCCTGCGGGGGCGCCTTGAGACAGCAGGGAGGTGAACATGTTCAAACACATTCTGTTGCCGACGGACGGCTCGAACCTGTCGCAGGTCGCCATTCGAAAGGGGGTCCAGTTTGCAAAGAGCATCGGGGCGAAAGTGACGGGCCTTTGCGTGATCCCCTCGCAGAAGCATTATCTGTATCTGACCGAGATCACCGATCAGCTCAAAGAGGAGACGGCCAGGCAGCATAAGCTGCAGGCCGACCGCAACCTTGCCCTTGTCGAAAAGGCGGCGAAGGAGGCGGGGGTGCCCTGCGAAACGTCCTGTGAGACGAGCGACCAGCCCCACGAGTCGATCATTCAGGTTGCGGAAAAGCGCGGATGCGACCTGATCATGATGGCATCCCATGGCAGAAAAGGTGTCGCGGGTTTGCTGCTCGGCAGCGAGACACAGAAAGTGCTGACCCATTCACGGATGCCGGTGCTGGTTTTCCGCTGAGAACGAGCATGTCTACCGCCGAACGGACACACCCGGGGGAGGCCGGCAAGGGTTCTCCCGCCGAGGTGGAGAGGCTGGTGAGAGCGCGCACCGTCCAGCTTGAGGACGCAGTGCGGGATTTGGAAAAGGAGATTGCCGAACGCCAGCGTTTTCAAACCAAGCTTCACCAACTCTCCCGGGTGTTTTGGGACGCTGCGGATGCGATCCTCATCGAGGACCTCTCCGGGACCATCGTCGAGATGAACCGGGAGGCGGAAAAATCCTACGGCTGGAGCCGGGACGAGTTGATCGGCAAGTCGGTCAAAACCCTCCTGCTGCCGGAGCGCTATCAAGTGGCGTGGCAGCTGCGCCAGAACTGCCTGGATGGCCGGGAGGTGCGCAACTGGGAGGGGTTTCGGGTCGACAAGTACGGCCGGGTGTTTCCCACGCTGCTCACGGCGTTTCCCTTGACGGACGAAAACGGCCGCATCGAATTTGTGGCGTCGATCACCAAGGACATCTCCATCCTCAAAAAGCTGGAGCTGGACCTGCGGGAGTCGCAAGGCCGGTTGAAGGAGTTTTCGCGCAAGAGCATCGAAGCCTTGGAGGCCGACCGCAAAGCGGTTTCCCGGGAGTTGCACGACAGCATCGGGGGAAATCTCGCTGCCATCAAGTTCGCCCTGGAATCCGTCGCTGCGCGGGTGACCGAGAACCCGGTTGCGGCGGTGTCCGGCCTGGAAAAGACCATTTCGCAACTGGCGGAAATCATTAAAGACTGCAAACGCATTTCCGTCAGCCTGCGGCCCGAGATCATCGATGACCGGGGGCTGTTGCCGACCATCGACTGGCACATTCGCCAGTTCAGCCAGATCCACCGCCGGATCAGAATTATCCGGCAGATCGATGTCGCGGAGCAGGACGTGCCGGAGCTGCTGAAAATCGTGGTCTATCGTGTGATCCAGGAGGCCTTGAACAATGCCGGTAGGCACAGCGGGGCCGATGCGATTTTCGTCCGCCTGAAAAAATTCGGCAATGATCTGGTGGCGGAGGTGGAGGACAACGGCTGCGGTTTCGATTTCAAGGAGGTCTGCCGTCGCGGTGACGGCATGAGCGGCTTTGGCTTGCGGAGCATGCGCGAGCGGGTCGAAATCATCGGGGGGGCGTTTTGCCTGAACTCCCTGCCCGGAACGGGCACCAGCATCCGTATCGCGTTTCCGCTGCCCGACCCAAGCCCCGCGTCGTCCTGAGCAGCACTCTCAGGCACCCTCAGCGCACTAACGGAGAGCTCATGGAAGCGAAAAAGAAAATCATCATCGTCGAAGACAACGACCTGTACCGCGCCGCCCTGAGGGATCTGATCGACGCGCAGGAGGATCTGGAGGTGGCGGCTGAGGCGGCCAGCGGGCTGGAGGCGCTGCGGGCAGTCCAAGACGTCCCGGCGGATCTGGTCCTGCTGGATCTGCGGCTTCCGGGGATCAGCGGGTATGAGGTGCTGCCAGAGCTATCCAAACGCGCGAAGGCCAAAATACTGGTCCTGACCATCCTCGAATCGGACCACGCCATCCGGGCGGCGCTGGAGGCGGGGGCGGATGGGTACTGCTTCAAAGATGTCAGCAGCCAGGAGTTGATCCATGCCATCGCGACGGTCCTGGCTGGAAACCCCTATGTGTCCAGGCCCGGCTTGCGCTACCCGGAAGAGCGGCGGAGCGAGCCCCGCCAAGCCTGCCATTTCAACATCTGCTGGGCCCATTTCAACAAGAGCGACTCCGTTGCGGCGAGGATGCTCAACTGCAGCCGGGTCGGCTGCCATTTTGAGACCTCGCATCCGATTGCCACCGGCTCAACGGTGCTGATCCGGCTTGAGGGGTCTGCGGCCGGGGCCGTGGATTATGCGGCCGGGTTCGTGCGGGCGAACGTGGTGGCGGAAGTCAAGTGGTGCGATCGGCGCAACCGCCAATATGCGGTGGGCGCCCGATATCATCTTCAAAACTGAGCGGCGTCACGGCATCCCGCAGCAGAGCTCCGGGGAGCTCTGTCACCGGGCGTGCGAAGGCCGGTCGGCTGCGTCAGAACCAGAAGAGGATGCGGTAGACGGCCGCCCCCAGCAGAATGGCCGCGAGGACGGCCGTGAAGAGCAGTTGGCCGTGGGTGAAGCGCTGCATCGACGACGCGGCCTCAGGGCGCGTCAAGCCCGAATTCGGTGTGCAGCGCCTGGACCGCCAGCTCGGCATACTTCTGCTCGATCAGGCAGGAGATCCGGATCTCCGAGGTGCTGATCATCATGATGTTGATCCCCTCCCGGGCCAGGCAGGCGAACATACGCGCCGCCACCCCCGGATGGCTGCGCATGCCCACCCCCGTGACCGAGACCTTGGCGATCGTGTCGTCGCCGAAGACATCCTCGGCTCCGATCTCGCCCGCCACCCTTCTGCCGATTGTCAGAGCCGTCTGGTAGTCGGTCTTGGGGACCGTGAAGGTCAGGTCGGTTTTGCCGCTGGCGCGGGTGTTCTGGATGATCATGTCGACGCAAATGCCGGCCTCGGCGACCGGGGTGAAGATCCTCGCGGCGATGCCGGGCATGTCCGGGACTTTGCGCAGGGTGATGCGGGCGTCGTTCTTGTTCATCGTCACCGCTGATACCACCACCCGCTCCATCCCGTTGTCCTCCTGAACGACCATGGTCCCCTCCTCATCCGAAAACGACGATCGCACGTGCACGGGCACGCTGTATTTCATGGCGAACTCCACCGAGCGAATCTGGAGCACTTTGGCCCCGATGCTCGCCATCTCCAGCATCTCCTCAAAGCAGATCCGGTCGATCTTGCGCGCCTTAGACACGACGCGCGGGTCGGCCGTGAAGACGCCGGTGACATCGGTGTAGATTTCGCAGGCGTCGGCCCTGAGGGCGGCGGCGATGGCCACGGCCGAGGTGTCCGACCCGCCCCGGCCCAGGGTGGTGATGTTGCCCTGGTCGTCGCAGCCCTGGAAGCCGGCCACCACGACGATGGTGCGCTCCTTGAGCAGGCTGCGGACCCGGTCGACGCGGATGTCCTGGATCCGGGCGTTCCCGAAGCAGTGGTCGGTGCGCACCTCCACCTGGAACCCCATGAGCGATTGGGCCGGGAAGTTCATGGACTTCAGCATCATGGCCAGCAGGGACGCGGTGGACTGCTCGCCGGTGGCGAGTAGGGCATCCAGCTCGCGCTTGTCCGGGTTTTCATCGACCTTGTGCGCCAGGCCGATCAGGCTGTCGGTCACCCCGGACATGGCCGAAACGATGACGACGACGTCATGGCCGCGGGTGTAGGTCCCGGCCACGCGCGCAGCGACATTTCGGATCCGGTCGATGTCGGCCACCGACGTCCCGCCGAATTTTTGAACGATCAACCCCATGCAGCGCCTCCGCGGTCCGGCCGTTTAGGCCTGGCAGCAGGTGCCGGACTATCGTCCATGCCGGCCCTCGTTTCCGGCCGCACCTGCATCCAGGGCCATTAGCAAACTCAGCGCAACTTGTCCATACGCAGCAAGATCCAGGGTCCGCTCGTTTTCGCCGGTCCCCGGCGCAAATCGGATCTCCAGGCGTTCGCGGGCTTCGCCGCGGGGAAGCCTCTCGGCCCACTCCACGGCGGCCACCCCGCGCCCGTCCAGAATCTCGGCCAGACCCAGCTCCTCGACGGCCGCATCCCCGTCCTCCAGCCGGTAGAGGTCGACGTGAAACAGGCGCAGGCGGCCCGGGTACTCGTTGATGAGGGTGAAGGTGGGGCTGGTGACGGCCCACGCCTCCGGCAGACCGAGGCCGCGCGCCAGGCCCTGCACGAAAACCGTCTTGCCGCTGCCCAGGTCTCCGATGAGGGCCAGCACGACCGGCGCCTGCAGGAGTCTGCCGCAGCGCACGCCCCATTCGCGGGTTTCCGCTGCGGAGCCGGTCGTCAACCGGAGACCGCCCAGGGGGCCGTCGGGTGCGGCCACCTATCGTACCTCCCTCAGCAGCCGGGCGATTTCTGCGGGCAGGCGACGCAGGACCTCTCCGGCCAGAAAACCCCGGGGGCCGACCGAGGCGGACAGCGCATCGGCCGCCGCCCCGTGCAGGTAGACCGCGGCGCAGGCGGCGCTCCCGACGCCCGCTTTCTGGGTGATGAAACCGGCGACGGCGCCGGTCAGCACATCGCCCATGCCGCCGGCCGCCATTCCGGGGTTGCCGGTGGGGTTGACGAACACGGTTGCGTCCGGGCGGGCGATGACGGTGCGGGCCCCCTTCAAAATCACATGGACGCCGAGGGATGCTGCCAGGTCACGGGCGCAGCCGATCCGATCGCTCTGGACGGTCGCGGCGGTCGTGCCGAGCAGGCGCGCCATTTCGCCGGGGTGAGGGGTGATCACGGCCTCGACGGGGAGCTTTTCCAGGCAGTCGAGGCGGCCCGCCAGGTGGTTCAGGCCGTCCGCGTCGATCACGAGCGGGCAGGGGCTTCGGCGCAGGAGGCTTCGCACCAGCTCGCCGGTGTCGGGTGCCGGACCCAGCCCGGGGCCGATGGCAAGGCAGCTCTTGCCCTGGGCGAGGGACAGGATCCGCTCGAGCGCGCCGGGTCCGATAACGCCCGGTGCGGACTCGGCCAGGGGCGCGGTCATGGCCTCGAGCGTAACGGTCTCCATGACCGGGTTCAGGCTTGCGGCGGTCCCAATCGTCACCAGGCCGGCGCCGACCCGCAGGGCGGATCCGGCTGCCAGCGCCGCCGCCCCGGTTTTGCCCGGCGATCCGGCGACCAGCAGCAGGTGACCGGTGAGCCCCTTGTGCGCGTCGGCGGGACGCCGCGGCAACCCCTCGCAGGCCCGAGATGCGGTCAGCAGGTGATGGCGGGGGCCGATCTGCTCGACGAGGTGCGGCGGGATGCCGATGTCCACCACCTTCAACTGCCCGCTCATTTCGGACCCCGGTAAGACGGCATGCCCGATTTTCGCAAGGCCGAAGGTGACGGTGACGGCGGCCCGGACGGCGGCGCCGCAGATGTGTCCTGTGTCGGCGCTCACCCCCGAGGGGATGTCGACGGCGAGGACCGGGCGGCGGGAGCGGTTGATGAATTCGATGGCGTCTCGAAGCACGCCCCGCACCTCGGCGTTCAGGCCGGTGCCGAGCAGGGCGTCCACCCAGACCGCCACCCGGTCCATTTCCGGCTGCCGGGACGTCAGGGTCGCGGCGTCGGGGATCGCGGCCACCGGGACGGCCAGCGTTTTGAGCA
This sequence comes from Desulfobacterales bacterium, assembly GCA_046496215.1. Classification (GTDB taxonomy): domain Bacteria; phylum Desulfobacterota; class Desulfobacteria; order Desulfobacterales; family SpSt-501; genus SpSt-501. The sequence goes on along the minus strand of JAWOHH010000014.1, from coordinate 24,264 downwards.
GCGCCAGGTTGGCGGCGGCCTCGCCCTTCAGTCGATCGACGTTGCCGATCAGGAACACACGCACCGGATAGCCCTGCTGGGCCAGGCAGCGCGCCACGACGAAGCCATCCCCGCCGTTGTTGCCGCAGCCCGCGGCGATGCCCACCCCCTGGCGGGCATCTGCCGCAAAATGAGCCAGGAGGACCTGCGCGGTCTCGCGGCCGGCGATCTCCATGAGCACCCGCCCCGGCAGACCGAAGGACTCGATGGTCAGCCGGTCCAGGGCTTGCATTTCCTTCGAGGTGACCAGGATCATGACGCGCCCCTTTCGATCTGTTTCAGCAGCCTTCGGCTCTTGGCATACATCCGGCGTGCATCCCGGCGGTCGTGTTCGTGGTCGTAGCCGCAGAGGTGGAGCACGCCGTGGACCAGCAGCTGGGTGATCCGCGCGTCCGTCCCCATGCCCACCCGCAGCGCCTCGCGGCTGGCCGTGTCCGCCGAGATGACCACATCGCCCAGCAGGTTCGGGGAGAGGGCGCCGAAGCGGCCCGAGCGCATCGGGAAGGCGATCACGTTGGTCGCGCCCTGCCGACCCAAAAACGCGAGGTTCAGTTCGGCGATCCTGCGGTCGCTGACCAGCAGGATGGAGAGCTCGGCATCAGGAAGCCTTAGCGCGGTCAAGAGGGTCCGGGCCGCTCCCCGGATCTTTCGCAGGTGGATCCGGTGGCGCCTCTGGTGGTTGGCGATTTGGATATTCATGGCGGGATCTGGCATTGTCCCTTTCCCCGGTGGGGAGACGGTGTTCGAAGTATTCGATGCGGTTGTGATGGATGCCGTTGAGGATCGTGTTGAAGCTGGCGGCGATCTGGTGGATGTCCTTGAGCGTGATGTCGCACTCGTCGAGCTGGCCGTCCTCCAACACCCGGTTGATCAGCCCCTGGACGTGCCCCTTGATCCGGGCGGGGGTGGGGTTCTCCAAGGTCCGCGAGGCGGCTTCCACCACGTCCGCCAGCATGACCAGGGCGGCCTCGCGCGAGCGGGGCTTGGGTCCGGGGTAGCGAAAATCCTCCTCCTTCACCTGGGACTCCCCCTTGGCCTGACGGGCCTTTTCGTAGAAATAGCGGATGAGGCTCGTCCCATGGTGCTGGCGGATCCCGTCCACGATCACCGGGCTCAGCCTGTGCGCGCGGGCGATCTCGACCCCGTCGCGGACATGGGCGATCAGGATGAGGCTCGACATCGAAGGCGACAGTCGGTCGTGCTTGTTCCTGCCGCTGCGCTGATTCTCGATGAAGTAGAGCGGCTTCCGGATCTTGCCGATATCGTGGTAATAGCCGGTCACCCTGGCCAGCAGAGGGTTGGCGTCGATTTCGGCCGCGGCGGCCTCGGCCATGGACCCCACAATGACCGAATGGTGGTAGGTGCCCGGGGCTTCGATCATCAGCCGGCGCAGAATGGGGCGGTCCAGGTTGGCGAGCTCCAGCAGAGTGATATCCGTGGTGTAGTCGAAAAAAATCTCCACCAGCGGCACGATTCCGGCCGCCACGAGCCCCGCGCCGAAACCGCCGACGAAGGCGAACGTCGTGCCCCACAGCATGCCCGACCAGGAGAGGTCCCCCGCCGCGAGTCCGATCCCCGCGGCCAGAGCGATGCTCAGCAGGCCGGTTTTGGTTCCCGCAGCGACGAACACCTTGCGTTCGCGACAGCTTCGGATCCAATAAGCCCCCATGCCGCCGATGACCAGATAGGCCATGCACATTGCGAGGTTCTGGCCACTGATGAGGGCGGCCCCGAACGCCGTCACGACGGCGAAGGGCACTCCCGCCGAAAGCCCCAGGAAGACGCAGACGATCATCGGGGCGGCCGACAACGGCACGGCGAAGGCCGGCGCCCAGGCCGGGATGGGGTAGGGCGAGTTGCGGGCCGTCAGGTCCAGCAGGCTGCCCATGGCCTGGGTCGTGAGCAGGAAAAGGATGAACAGTGCGGCCATGAGCAGGATGTCCCGGGCAGGGGTCCGGGACTGGCTCAGGCTTTTGCCGAGAAACAGGTGGTAGACCACGGCGATGACGCAGAGCATCACCCCCGCGACGCCGAGCAGCGCGAAAAAAAACTGCTTGGGTTTGGCTTCGGTCTCAAGCGCCTTGAGCTTGAGCACATGCAGGTCCGTGACCCGTTCCCCCTCCCGCAGCAGCATTTCCCCGGCCTTGATCCGGTAGAGGACGGGTTTGACCTCGCCGGCGGCCCTGGCTTTGCGCTCTTCGGTCTCGTTGCGGTTCAGCGTGATGTTGGGCTGAATCAACCGCTGGGCCAGGTCCACCACCAGGTTGCCGGCGGCGTAGTCCAGGTCCCGCAGCCACGGCTGGCCGACGGTGCGCACCATGCCGCGGGCCTGGTCGGCGCTGTAAAACTGCCGGGCGTCGCGGGCGACGCGCTCTTCCTTCGTGCGGACCTCCCGCAGCACGATGCCCTTTTCGAGGTCCTTGAGCATGGCCTCTCTGCTGGCGACGACGCCGTTTTCCAGGAGCTTCTGTAAAATCTCCTGGACGGCGCCCACGATGCGCTTGGGAAACCCCTCGGCTTCCAGCGCCGCATAGGGGCCCTTGCCGATGCGCACGCCGAGCTTGTCCTCGAAGAGTTTGCGCAGCTCCTCGGGGGCAAACGACGGCGCCGGGCGCCGCACATCCGTGGGCAGGCCGACGCCGCCCTCCATGTCCTGCGCCTGGCTGCGGGTCTCCACGGCCGCCTGCCGCACGGCGCGGAGGTCGGCAAAGGCCTGTTCCACCGACTGGGCCAGGCGGCCGGCCAGATCCACGTCGAAGTCGTAGACCGTGAGCACCTCCTGGACGGCTTGCTGGCGTTTGATCTCGGTCGCTGTCTGGTCCTCCACCAGGAAGTCCTTGGGTGCTTTGATGTCTTTTTCGGCGACGTCGCCGGGGGCGTAAGCGATTTTGGAGACCAGCAGGTCGGGATGCAGGATCAAAGCGAAGAGGGCGGTCACGGCGACCAGCACGGCCAGCCGGAAGCCCGTCACGGGCGGCCCGGCGGTTTGTTGCCCCGATTTAGACTTGACCGGGTTCATGCGGCGCCCCTCCCCGCGGGCCGCGCTTGCGCGCGTCGAGGTCCTCGTAAGCCCTGATGATTTCCTGCACCAGTTTGTGCCGCACCACGTCCTGCTTCGAAAAATAGACGAACCGGATGCCCTCGATCCCCTGCAGGATGTTTTTGGTTTCGATCAGCCCGGACATGCGTTCCGGTGGCAGGTCGATCTGGGTGATGTCGCCGGTGATCACCGCCTTGGAGCTGAACCCGATCCGCGTCAGAAACATCTTCATCTGCTCGGAGGTGGTGTTTTGCGCCTCATCCAGGATGATGAAGGAATCGTTGAGGGTTCGGCCGCGCATGAAAGCGATCGGGGCGACCTCGATCACGCCCTTCTCCATGAGCGCGGAAACCTTTTCGAACCGCATCATGTCGTGCAGGGCATCGTACAGGGGGCGGAGGTAGGGGTCCACTTTTTCGGCCAGGTCGCCGGGCAGAAACCCCAGGGTTTCACCGGCTTCCACCGCCGGCCGCGTCAGGATGATGCGGCTCACCTGCCCCTTGGTGAACGCGGCCACGGCCATGGCCATGGCGAGGTAGGTCTTACCGGTTCCGGCCGGCCCGATGCCGAAAACGATGTCGTGCCCGCGGATCGCCTCGATGTACTCCTTTTGCGCCGGGCTCTTGGGGGTGACGACGCTTTTCTTGGCCGTGACATAAACGGTGTCCAGGAAAATGTCCCTGAGGCGGGTGCGATGGTCCCGGCTGAGCATGCGCGCGGCATACTCGATGTCGTTGGGGTGTACGGGATAGCCTTCCTTCAGGAGGCCGTAGAGCTGGGTCAGGAGGTTCTGGGCCAGTTCGGCCGCGTAGCGCTCGCCCTCGACGAAGACGGTGGTGCCGCGGGTGTTCACGCGAACCTCGAGAATTTCCGACAGCCGCTGCAGGTGCGCGTTGTGCTCACCGAACAGGTGGCGGGCGGTGTCGTTGTCCGCAAACGGGATGGTAATGGTGTGCTTCTCGCTCATCATACGTTAATTGATATTTTTATCACACCTGCCGCTGCGAATGCAAACGGCGGGCGAGTTTTGGCTTGACTTCGACCGGCGGGCGTTGTTAGTTCAACGCCACCTTGAATTCTCGCCGGTTTTCGGGCGGCACACAGGCGGTGCGCATGAACGCGTTCGACATCCTCATCGTCGTGATTTTAGGCTACGGTCTGATCTGGGGGGTTTTTCGGGGGCTGGTCAAGGAGGTCTCCTCGATCATCGGCGTGATCGGTGGTTTCATTGCGGCCTATCTCTACTACGGGCCCGTCGCCGGTTGGCTGACCGGGGTGGTGTCCAACCCGGCCTACCGCAACATCCTCGCCTTCATGATCCTCTTTTGCGGCGTGGTGATCGTGGTCAACGTGGTCGCCATCGTTCTCAAATACCTCCTGAACCTGGTCTTTTTGGGTTGGCTCGACCGGCTGGGCGGGGCCGGGTTCGGCGTGGTGAAGGGCGTGCTGATCGTGTCGGTCCTCTTCATGGTGCTCACGGCCTTTCTGCCCAAGGGGGCCCCCCTGATCAAAGACTCGGTTTGCGCGCCCTATGTGGCCCTGGTGTCTGAAAAGATCGCCGCCCTCGTCTCGAGCGACGTCAAGCGGGAGTTCGCATCTAAACTGGGAGAGTTGAGAAAAGCATGGCAGCCTCGGAAGTAGACGCCCCGCCCGCCGCGATGGCCGAGTTGATCCGCATTATCGCCGCGCTGCGGGGGCCGGGCGGGTGCCCATGGGACCGGGAGCAGAGCCCCCGCTCCATGGTGCGCTTCCTGCTCGAGGAGGCCTACGAGCTGGCCGAGGCCGTCGAGTCGGATGATATCGAAAACAGCTGCGAGGAGCTCGGGGACGTGCTCTTCCATGTGCTTTTCATCGCGCGCATGCACGCGGAGCGCGCGGCTTTCACGCTGGAGGATGTCTGCCGCGCCGTTTCGGAAAAGATGATCCGGCGGCACCCGCATGTGTTCGGCTCCGCCCGGGTGGCCGACAGCGGGGAGGTGGTGCGCAACTGGAGGCGGATCAAGCAGACTGAAAAACACCATGAAACCCGGCAATCGGCTCTGGACGGGGTGCCGGCCGGCGCACCGCCGCTGATGCGCGCGCTGGCGGTCTCGGAGAAGGCGGCGCGCGCCCGGTTCGACTGGGCTGACGTGCAGGGGGCGCTGGCGAAGCTGGAGGAAGAGCTGGCCGAGCTGCGTGCCGCGCTGCAGGGGGGTGTGCCGCAGCAGGCGGCCGAGGAGATCGGCGATGCCCTGTTCACTCTCGTCAACGTCGCCCGCCTGGCGGGGCATCACCCGGAAACGGCGCTGGCCGGATCGGTTCGCAAGTTCGAACAGCGCTTTCGCCGCATGGAGCAGGCCGTTGCCGCCTCCGGCCGGGAGATCACCGCCGTGCCCCAGTCCGAAAAAGACCTGATCTGGGGAACCGTCAAACGATGATCGCGATCATCGACTACAACGCCGGCAATCTCACCAGCGTGGCCAGGGCCGTCGCGCACCTCAACGTCGACGGCACCGTCACCCATGACGCGGATGTAATCCGGCGGGCGGAGCGCGTCATCTTCCCCGGCGTGGGCGCTGCCGGGGCCGCCATGGAGAGCCTGCGCCGCATGGGGCTCGAACGCATTCTCATCGAGCAGGTGGCGGCCGGCAAACCCGTGCTGGGAATCTGCCTGGGGTGCCAGATCATCCTGGGGCACAGCCAGGAGAACGACACCGCCTGCCTGGGGTTGGTGGCGGGCCGGGCGCAGGCCTTTCCGGCGTCCATGACGGACCGGAACGGGATGCCGCTCAAGATCCCCCACATGGGCTGGAACCGAATCCAGCCCCGCCGGGAGCACCCGCTCTTTGCGGGCATCGGGCCAATGGATGAGTTCTATTTCGTGCATGGGTTTTTCCCGGTGCCGGACCACGCGGAGGATGTTCTGGCGGTGACGAAGTACGGGGTGGAATTCGCCTCGGTGATCGGGCATCGCAACCTGGTGGCGACCCAGTTCCACCTGGAAAAAAGCGGGCGGCCCGGCCTGCGCATGCTGCAAAATTTCTGCCGCGGACCCTGGCCGGAGGCGGCATGCTGAGCAAACGCATCATCCCCTGCCTGGATGTTCGCGACGGCAAGACCACCAAGGGGGTCCGTTTCGAGGGCAACGTGGAGATCGGCGACCCGGTGGAGATGGCGCGCAACTATTACGAGCAGGGCGCGGACGAAATCGTGTTCTACGACATCACGGCTTCCCACGAGCGGCGCAACCTGATGATCGACGTCGTCCGGCGGGTGGCCGAGACCATCTTCATCCCGTTTTCAGTCGGAGGCGGGGTCCGCTCCGTGGAGGACATGCGCGCCGTGCTGCTGGCGGGAGCCGAAAAGGTGAGCGTGAACTCGGCCGCCGTACGAACCCCCGGTCTCATCGCCTGCGGCGCCGATGCGTTCGGCCGCCAGTGCATCGTTCTGGGGATGGACGTGAAGCGGGTGGGCCTGAAACCGGGCATTTCCTCGGGTTACGAGGTGGTGATCAACGGCGGGCGGACCTACACGGGGATTGACGCCCTGCAGTGGGCGCTCAAGGCCCAGGCGCTGGGGGCCGGTGAAATCTGCCTGAATTCCATCGATGCCGACGGCACGCAGCAGGGCTACGAGTTGACGCTCACGGCCCTGATCTCCAAACACGTCACCATTCCGGTGATCGCCTCCGGGGGTGCTGGAAAACCGGAGCACCTGCGCGATGCTCTCACAGCGGGGCGGGCGGATGCGGTGCTCATCGCCTCGATGGTGCACTACGGGACCCGTTCGATCGCCGAACTGAAGTCGTACTTAACCGGCTGCGGCATCCCGGTGCGGCAGACCTGGTAGCCGCCGCCTTCAGGCCATTTCACCGAAGGGCAGGTATCCCGGCGGTGTTTTTTTGACCAGCTTGCCGTCCTCGTCGTATTTTTCGACGATGATTTTTCCGTTTTCAAGCCGGTTGCGCGTTTGAAGGTCTTCGTCCCTCCGGCCCTGCGACTTGGAGCGGTCGGCGTGGGTGGTGGGCTCGACCGGGCGTACCTGCCGGATCTGCTCGGCTTTCTTTACGGCCACCTCCATCTCGGTCCCGTTGGAAAATCCTCCCGCGCGGGGCATCTGCTGCGCCGCGCTTTCTCCGATGACGTCGAACATGCTGATTCTCCTTTCCTTACCTAAGGCGGCATTCTGCCAACCTTTGGGGCGTTGCGGCGGGTGGGCCCGCCCCCGGCCGGACGGGTGTCGGCGGCCGGGCGGCGCTGCCGCACGCTGATGATCCGGCCTGCGGAGCGCCGCTGCGCAAGCCGGTGTGCTGAAACGTTATCCCCACGACTCCGTGGTGCACGATCGCCGGTTACCGGCCAGCTGCCCCAGGCGCTTGATCAACGCGCCGGCATCCCCTGCAGCCAGCGTGGCGGTCTGTTTCCGGTTGATGGCATCGATGACGTTGAACGTGAAGCGGCTCTCCACCGCCGGTGCCGGGTTGGCGGAGGGATCCTCCGCGGCGGCCGGTCCCGGCGGCACGTTGCCGCTCGACTCCCCGGCCTGGGTAATGGTCTGAAGCACTTGTTCAGAGATTTTATGCATCGCGGCCTTGCGGCTGATTTCCGGCGCCAACTCGTCGTGATCATTTACTTTACGGGCCAATCCGGCACCGGCCTTTTCCGGCCTGCGGTTTTTGCTCAGTCTCCTGCAAAAGCAGTCGAGGACGTTGTGCATCTGGTAGGTGGTGATTTGCATCTCGGAATCCTCCTGGCAGTTCTATCGGCAGAGATTTCCGGAACTTTAGCGAAAAGTGCATCCCGATGGGGGCTTCACTCCCACCGGGTGATGCCGGGACAGACGGGTCCCGATTTGAACATATTTTGTTGCCGGTCTAATTTAAAGCGGATGCCGCTGTTGGATGGGGGGCCCTCATGGGCGGTTAGCGGGGGAGGGGTCAGTCTTCGAAGTTGCCCTCAGGGCCCTTGTCGGCGCCCAGGGCGGCAGCCCTCTGGCGAATTTTTTCAGGGGTCCAATCTGCGGGTTTTTCGATCCTTCTGGCCTTTTGGCCCGGGTGGTGGGAGCCTGTGTCCAGCAGGATTTCCATGGCGAGCGGGGCCGTGTCCCGGCCATTGAAGACGCCGACGATCATCCGGTAGGCGAACTCCTCGACTCGCCGGGCCATGCGCCGCCGAGCCTCCCGGGGCTGGCCCAGCAATTTGTTTTCGAACGGCAGGTTGAGCTTTTTGAAGTCCCCGGCTTTAAGGGTGCGGGCCTGGGCGTAGGCTTCCATTTCGGCCCACATCGCCTCGGTGACTCCGGCGCCGGGCACCTTGATAAAGCGCCCGCTCGCATCGAGGATGGCATTGCCGTAGTCGTTCACCTCGATGCCCCAGGAGATCATCTGCAGCGCCGTGGCGACGTTGGCCTTGGTGGTGCGCGTCCGGGAGGCGATTTGCTTCAACCGCTCCGTGCTGTTGCCGGAGGTGCCGTGCTGGGCGCCGGAAACCGTGTAGGCCGCGATCGCGTCGTGAATCTGCCGGGTCAGGCCGACCTGGATGCCCGAATCGCTGGCTTCGATCCCGTGAGTGGTCCCGTTGTTCAAGGCGATCCAGTCCGGAAAGATGCCATGGGCGTTGAGGCCCTGGACGAGAAACAGTGCCTCCTGCGGCGTCGAGAGCCCTTCCTTGCCTTTGATTTCCCCCACTTCGGTCTCCAACCCCGCCCAGCGGGGCACGAGCGGGTTGAGTTCGATGCTGGCCAGCAGGTTCTGGTCGTCGGGGAGGTGGGAAGCATCTATGGCGATGGAGGTGATGCCGGCGTCGAACATGGAGGGGATTTCGGCCTTGGCCGCCTCCACGTCCTTGCCCCCCTTGATGCCGTAATGGTCGGCATGGATGGCCACCGGGACCGTGATGCCCATTTCGTTGCAACAGGCGTCGACCATACGGGCGATATTCCAGAAATTTACGGCGCAATAGGCGTTGGCGCCCCCCTCTGATTTGGCGATTTCGATCAGGATGGCGGCGTTGGCGCGCTGAGCGGCCCTCAGGACGCCGCGGATGACAAAGAGGCTGCGACCGTTGGCGGCCAGGGCGACGGCCCGGCCCTTGGCCAGCATGGCGCGGTCGATGACCTTTCCGCTGACCAGCAAGGCTTTGGAATTGGGGAAAAGCTTGACGATGTTCGGCGGGCGGCCGATCTCCAGCGCTTTCTTGAAGCCCTTGGGGGCTCGGGATGCGGGGGCGGCCATGGGATACCTCCTTGCAGGCAATCAGGCGAAGACGTCTATGCGTGTGCCGATGGCTGCGGGTGTACCCGAAGGGGTGCGCCGGTGGCCATAGACAGGCGGAGCCTGAGACTGCTTATCGACGCAACCCGCAGCAAACTCAGCATCACGCCGCCGGAGTCCCGTGCGCCGATCGAAAGCTGCGGGCGTGGCGGCCACCGCACGTCGAACCATGCCGGTCGTGCGGGAGAGTTCGTACGGGACCAGGCTGTATTCTGAAGAAATCGTCATGGGTCAGGGATGGATGCGCATGGCATTGATAGCGAGCAGAACGCTCCTGCATCCGATTTGTAGATTTTACCCACCATCCGGTGGTGTTGCAAGCAATTTCTTCAGCTTTTTCGGGGTCCGGATTTGCGAGAAACCGGCTGGGGCGGCCGACCCGCTTCCGCTGCGCGGGCCGGCCGTCAGTGGGGAGGGCTACTTGCGGGCGGAGGCCGCCTTGGAGTTGGCCTCGGCCACCCGGTTGTTGTACTCCTCGACCAGCCTTCGCACCTCTTCGCTCTTTTGCTCGTATAGGGCCGCGCGCTGGTTGAAGGCTTCGGCGGCCTTGTTGTAGGCGTTGATCTCGTCGCGGGTTTTGGTGCTCTCTTTTTCCTTGGCAAGGCGCTGCTTCTCCTTCATCAATGCCTGGTATTCCGCCTCGACCTCCTTTTTCCTCGCATCTAGGCTCACCCGGGCCTCGTCAAGAGAGCCTTCCCCATCCGGCACCGCAGCGTCCCCCGTTACAGGGCCGGCGGATGCGCCCGGAGCCTCGGCTTTTTCGCCCGCGGGCCCGGCGGCATCCGCGGCGGCGGGCGCTTCGGCGCTTTGCGACTCGGCATAGCTTTGGGACTTGGCCCGTTGGTTTTCGGGTACCTGGTTGATGTCGTCGGTGAAGCGCACGTTGCCCTGTCTATCCAGATACTTGTAGAACTGTGCCGAGGCCGGCCCCGGCCACACCATGACGGCCAGCAGGATAATGCCAATACACGCTCGCATGCGTTCTCTCCTCGAACTGGGTGTGAGGGTCTCTTTGACGCTATCCGCTGTTTGCGCGAAAACTTTAGCCCGAACCGGTTGACGTCGAAGCCGTCCGGGGTGCGGGCGGGTAGGGGCGGAGCGTTTTTGACAACCGGAAATTCTAGTGTAAACTGGCCGGGTGAGCCAGCGGACAATCCCCGCGGCCTGTCCCGCATCCGCCGGGAGAAGGATTGCCGGCAGGTTCGACACCGGTGTTTGCCGAGTCCGAATGCAACGAGGTTGGCATGAAAACCGCTTTGAACCGCCTGCTGCTCATCGGCCTGGCTGTGGCGCTCGCCGCCGCGGCCTGCGGCCCCCGCCTGCGGACGGGGGTTGCGCCTGTTCCGAAGCACCGCGCCGCAGCCGACGACCTGTTTCAAAAAGCCGAAAAGAGCTATGGGCAGAAAAGCTACGACGATGCCTTGGCCCTTTACAACGACTACGTGTCGCGCTACCCGGACGAGCCTCTGGCCCCGGCGGCCCTGATGAAGATCGGCAGCATCCACGGCCTGCAGGGCAACTCCGCCCGTGCCCGCCTGGCCTACTCGCAGCTCATCGCGGAGTACCCATCGAGCCCGTTTCGCCCCGAGGCCATGGTGGAGATCCTGACGTTGCTCCACCGAGACGGGGACCACCGTGAGGTGGTTGCCAGGGCCTCGACCGCCGTGCCGATGATGGCCACCCCCGGGCAGCGCTTCCGGACCTTGACGGTGATCGGTGACGCCCACACGGCCCTTGACGCCCATCTCGACGCGGTGGGGGCCTACACCGGTGCCATGAAAATGGCGGGTTCCGCCGAGCAGGAGGGCGCCGCCGCCAAGTTGAGAGCGGCGCTGCTGCGCCTGAGTTCCGAGGATGTGGACACCCTGGCCGCACGCCGCGACGACAGCCTGCCGATGGATTACCTGCTTTTCCAGGCCGGGATGCTCTTCGCGCGCGAGGGGCGACGCCGGGACGCGCTGACCCTGCTCAACAGCTTCAGGGCCCGTTACCCTTACCACAGCTATGCCGGCCGGGCGGCCGAGGCCATGGCCGAGATCGAGAAGCCCGGTCCCCGCGAGGGGATCACCCTCGGGGCGTTGTTGCCGCTCAGCGGCCCCTACCAGGCCATCGGGCAGAAGGCGATGCGCGGGCTGGAGTTGGCCGTCAGCCAATATAATGCCCGCGGGGCGGCCCCTTTCGTGCGCCTGGTCGTCAAGGACACCGCCTCGGAGGAGGCCGCGACCCTTCAAGCGCTGCGGGACCTGGACCGGGAGAATGCCGTGGCGGTGGTCGGGCCTCTGGTCCACGCGGAGGCGGCGGCCCGCGACGCCCAGCACCTGGGGATTCCGATGATCGCCATCACCCAGCGCGATCCGCTGGTCGGCCTCGGCCCCTATGTCTTCCGCAACTTCGTCACCCCCAAGGCGCAGGTGCGCTCCCTGGTGGCCTATGCCATCGGCTCTCTGGGCATCCGCCGCGTCGCCGTCCTCTACCCCGACGAGGCCTATGGGCGCACCTTCATGGCGCTGTTCCGCGAGGAGTTCCAAAACCGCGGCGGGGTGATTTTGGAAGCCCTGCCATACAGCCCCGCGGCGGTGGATTTTGCGCCCGTCATCCGGCGGCTGCTGCACTTCTCGCGCCGGGTGCCCAAAGAGGACCGGCCGGCCCCGCGGGCGCCGAGCGCCCCGGAGACGCGCCGACGAACGCCGGAGGAAAAAGACTACGACCTGGAGTTCGAATTCGACGCCCTGTTCATCCCCGACGACCCGAAAATGGCGGGGATGCTGGTGCCGCAACTGTTCTTTCACGACATCAAGGGCGTCCAGCTGCTGGGGACCAACCTCTGGAGCTCGGAGGCGCTGATTCGATTCGCCGAGCCCTACGTGCAGGGGGCGATCCTGCCGGATGGTTTTTTTGCCGGCAGCAGCGAGATCCGGACCGTGCGGTTCATCGACGCCTTCGAGGAGGCGTTCCAGGAAAAGCCGGGAGTCATCGAGGCGATCGCGTACGATTCGGCGTGGATGGTTCTCGAGGCGGCCGGCCGCCCCGAGGTGCGGTTGCGGGGCGACGTGGCAGCCTTTCTCCGGCGGCCCGAGGGGTTTGCGGGCGTTACCGGCGCGACGCGCTTCGACAGCTCAGGGGAGGTGGAGAAGACGCTGCGCATCCTGCAGGTGCGCGGCAAGCGCTTCATCGAACTCGACTGACGACCCGACCGTCGAAGGCCGGTTTACTCGTTTTTGAGGGACGGCTGCCCGGTGGCCTCCAGCGCGCTGCGCCACAGACTGCCCCCGGGGTTCACGTGCCGGCGCTTGCCCGCCAGAAGCTTCATGGGCACGTGGACGAAGTGGTTGTTCCAGTTGCCGATCAAAAGGCCGGTCTTCCCGGCCATGCCGGCGTGCACCGCGTTGCGGCCCAAGAAGTTGCAAAACACCCGGTCGTTGGCGTTGGCGGGGAGGCTGCGAATCATATAGCTGGGGTCGATGTACTTGATCGAGATCTGGGTGCCGCGCTGGTCGAAGTGGGCGAGGACCCGTTCCTTGAGGAACAGGCCGATGTCCTTCAGCTTGACGTTGCCGGAAAGGTCCAGCTCTTTTTCCTGACCCTCGAAGAACTTCTGCCCGGCGCCCTCCGCCGCGACGATGACGGCGTGCCCCCGGTCGGATAGGCGCGCCTCCAGCGCGCTCAGCAGCCCGCCGGGTCCGTCCAGATCGAAATCCACCTCCGGGATCAGGACGAAGTTCACGTCCTGCTGGGCCAGCGTCGCCGTGGCGGCGATGAACCCGGAGTGGCGGCCCATGAGCTTGATGAGGCCGATTCCGTTGGGGTAGCCCTCGGCCTCGTTGCTGGCGCTGAGAATCGCGCGCGTGGAGACCTCCACGGCGGTGTCGAATCCGAATGAGCGCGAGACCAGGTGAATGTCGTTGTCGATCGTTTTGGGGACCCCGACGATGCTGATCCGCAACCCACGCTGCAGGACCGTGTCGACGATGCGGGTGGCCGCCTTCAGTGTGCCGTCGCCGCCGATCATGAACAAAATGCCGATGTTCATGCGCTCCAGGGTGTCCACGATCTCCTCGATGTCCTGCGGGCCGCGGCTGGAACCGATGACGACGCCGCCGCGCTCGTGGATGTTGACCACTTCGCTCGGGGTCAGGTTCAGCAGGTCGTAGCCGTAGCGCGGGATGAACCCGCGCAGGCCGTAGCGCACCCCGAAAATGTTGCGCACCCCATACCCGTAATGCAGCTCCAGCACGATCGAACGGATGATGTCGTTCAGCCCCGGGCACAGCCCCCCGCAGGTGACCAGCGCGCACTTGAGCTTGCTGGGGTCGAAGAAAATGCGCTGGCGCGGTCCGGCCGGTTCGTAGGACGGGGGCAGGGTGCCGTCCCGGAGCTGCCGGCAGGCCCGGCTGACGGTGACGTCGATGAGGATCCGGTCCTCGTCGGATACGAAACTGACGTGGTTGGACCCGTGGTCGCGCCGGCGTACGGGCGAGGGGATGCGGGGCCCGCCCAGGGCGGTAATGCTCGTGTTCAACGGGGATTCGCTCATGTCTGCTCGTCTGATCGCTGCGTCGGCATTTAAACCATTTGAAGATAACCCGATGCTGCCGCACTCTATATCCAAAAAAATATGTTGACAAGCTTAAAATTTATTGCGTAATATAACAATTTAAGTTTATACTTCCAAAAAAACCGGGGCGACCGGTTTTTTTTAATGGGTCCATCGACGCGAAAGGGGGAGGAGTCCAATGCGCTGCACCAGCATCAAACCGGGGGTTGAGTGCCCCTTCATGACGGCCAAGGGCTGTGGGTACAAAGGCGGGCTGTGCCACCAAATCGTTGAGCAATGCAACGGCTGCGGCCGTCAGGGGCAGTACGGCTCCGGATGGTACTGCACGGCCTGCCCGGAGCCGTCCACCAAGTGGCGGGCCGGTGTCTGCAACCTCGCCACCCATGTGACGGCCCCGACGGCCTCGGCGGAGACCAAGCAGAAGGTCAACCCGCTGAAGGCATCCAAGCGCGCCGCCGGGAAATAGCCTTTTACGGCATCGGCACCGACACCCCGCCTCCCGGCGGGGTGTTTACGTTGTGCGCCGCTCGCGCTCGGCCAGGCGGATGCAGACGGCCAGCACTTCCACCGCGGTGCGGATGTCGGCGACCGCCGGGAACGACGGCGCGATGCGGATGTTCGCATCGGCAGGGTCTTTTCTCAAGGGGAAGGTCGACCCGGCCGGAGTGAATTTGACCCCGGCCTCAGCCGCCAGCTGCACGACCCGCCGGGCGCAGCCCGGCGGGGTGTCGAGGCTGATGAAGTAGCCGCCGGTGGGCCGCGTCCACCGCGCAATTCCCGTCCCGCCCAGTTCGCGCTCCAGGACATCAAAAACCGCATCGAATTTCGGCGCCAGAATCGCGGCGTGCTTCTGCATTTGCGCCAGGATGCCCTCCAGGGTCTTGAACAAGGCAACGTGCCGGAGCTGGTTGAGCTTGTCCGGGCCGATGGTCTGAAAACCGAGGTGCGTCCGGGCCCAGGCCATGTTGGCGCGGCTGCCGGCCATGAAGGCGATCCCGCTGCCGGCAAAGGAGATCTTGGACGTGGAGCCGAACATCAGCACCCGCTCCGGCTGGCCACCCTTGCGGCAGGCCGTCGCCACGTCGGCCAGGTGCGCCGGCCCGCCGCCCAGATGGTGGACGGCATAGGCGTTGTCCCAGAAGATCCGGAAATCCGGGGCTCGGGTCGGCATGACCGCCAGCCGCGACACCACGTCGTCCGAGTAGACTGCGCCGGTGGGGTTGCTGTACTTGGGCACGCACCAGATGCCCTTGATGCCCGCGTCCGCGGCGGCCAGCTTCTCCACCGCGTCCATGTCCGGCCCATCGGCCCGCATCGCCACAGGGATCATATCGATGCCCAAATGCTCGCAGATGGAGAAGTGGCGGTCGTAGCCCGGGCTCGGGCAAAGGAACGCCACGCGGCCCTGGCGGCCCCAGGGCGGCGAGCCCTCGGCCGCCCCGAACACCATGGCCCAGGTCATGGCGTCGTGCATCAGGGTGAGGCTGGAGCTGCCGCCGATAATCAGCTCCTCGGTCGTCACCCCCATGTAGTTGGCAAAAAGCCTCTTGGCCTCGGGGATCCCATCCAGCCCTCCGTAGTTGCGGCAGTCGGTTCCGTCCGCGGCCGCGTAAGCGTTTCTGCCGAGGCCGTCCAGCAGAGCGGCCGAGAGGTCGAGCTGCTCGGGGCAGGGTTTACCGCGGGTCATGTCAAGACTGATGCGTCGCGACTGAAACTCGCGGTAGCGCTGGGTCAGGTCGTCCTTCGTCGGCTCGTGGTGCGTGGCGGTCATAACGGTGTGGCCCCCGGGTGCGTTTTGGCGGCAACGAGCCCGGCGGGCGGATTGCCGCGACGAAAAGCTGAGGGATGCAGATATCAGAAACCGCGGTCCACTTCAATAGGCGACATCCACTAAAAATAGCCCGCGCGCCGGTGCGGTCGGGCCGGCCTGACGCCGGTCGCGCGAGGCCAGGATCGCCTCGACGCCCGCGGGGTCGAGCTTCCCGCGGCCGGCGGCAACCAGGGTCCCCACGATGTTTCGCACCATGCAGCGCAGGAAACCGTCCGCCTCGATCTGAAAAACGAACAGGCCGGAGTCCCGGTCCATCACCCACTCGGCAACGGTGACGTGCCGCACCGTGTGGGCCCGCGGGCTGCCGGCGCTCTCGAGGGCCTTGAAGTCGCGGCGGCCGATGAATCGGCCGGCCGCCTGCTGCATGGCATCCAGGTCGAGGGGCGTGTGGACGAACCAGCAGGTATGGCGGTCGAGGGCGCTCCGGATCTCCCGGTTCAACACCCGGTAGCGGTAGCGCTTGCTTCGGGCGGAGAAGCGGGCATGGAACTCATCGGGGGCGCGGCGGCACTCCCGGATGGCGATGTCCGGCGGCAGCAGGCTGTTCAACCCCTTGAGGATCTGTTCGGGTGCCAGACGCGTGTCGCAGCGGAAGTTGGCGACCTGGCCCAGGGCGTGCACGCCGGCATCCGTGCGGCCCGCGCCGATGAGGGTGACGGCCGCGCGGGTCATGGCGGCGAGGGCCTTTTCGATTTCGGCCTGGATGGTCGGCGGTTCGGCCTGCCGCTGCCAGCCGCGGTAGCGGGTGCCGTCGTACTCGATGGTGAGCTTGAAATTGGGCATGCGGCTCCGGTCCTCCGCCTTAAAGCAACAACGCCGCCGACATCGGCCCGAACGATAGAAGGGTCGAGAGGGCGATCGCGGTCGATGCGAGCTCCGTGTCGCTGTTGAGCTGGGCTGAGAGAATGTAGAGCGCCGTCGATGTAGGCAGGGCGAAGTACAACATCCCGACGCTGAAGGAAAGCCCGCTGAGACCGAACGCGTGCAACCAGAGAAAGCCCACGGCGGGCAGGACGGCCAGTTTGAAAAACGATGCGAGAAGAGACAGGCGCCAGTGGCTCCGAAGCCCCCTGAGCGTGAGGCTTCCGCCGATGGAAATCAGCGCCAGCGGCAGGGTGACGGAGGAGGCCAGCCGCAGCGTATGGTCGATGACCGACGGAAAACCGGCCGCCGCCTGGCCGTAGCCGATCCCCGCCAGGCAGCCCAGGATCAACGGGTTCAGGAGGAGCGCTCGGGCGGTTTGAGCGATGCGTTTAGCGGCTGATGTTTGGTGCGCCCCGAACCAGATCAGCGTGGCGATGGAAAGCACGTTGAGGGTCGGGATGGTGAGCCCAATCAGGACGGCAAAATGCCGCCCCCCTTCCTCCCCGAACGCGCTGATGGAAACCGCCATGCCGACGTAGGTGTTGATCCGAAAGCAGCTCTGGGAAAAGGAGCCGGCCTGAAAGGCCCCGATTTTGCCCAGAATGATGCAGGCGGTGCTCACCCCATAGACCGACAGAACGGCGGCGGTGGCAGCCGACACGAGACTTAGGTCATCGGCGAGCCTCATCGGCGATCCGCCGAGCTTCCAGAAGAGCATCGCCGGGAAGAAGACGAAGTAAACCAGCCGGTCGGAGACCTCGAGAAATGCCTCGGTGGTGGTGTTGACGTGCCGCAGGAGGCTGCCGAGCGCTATCAGGGCAAACACGGGAAACAGGCTGTTGAGGACGAGTGTCATCAGAGTCGGTCGCAGCGGAGGTCGGCCAGCTCCTCCTCGGCGGCATCGTCGATGTCCTCCCGGAAGTCGGCCACGCGGTATTCAGCGCCGCAGGCCCCGCAGCGCGCGACAACGCGGGTTCAGGTGCGCCGCAGCCCTAAGCGGGCGCGGCAGCGTCTGCAGCTCCAGTCGATGATCGGCATGGCGCTTGTCCTTTGGGCCGAGGGCTCTCGGCCAGTGGTGTGCCTGATTAGCTCAAGCCCGGACCGCTGTCAAACACGAAGGCGCTGCCGATCGCACGGCTGCCTCGATTGACAAGCGATCGGGATTCTGTAAAATCACCGGTGTAATTCAGACGGTTCCGGATGAAGCGGCCGCTGAGATCACACCGGCGACAAGGCCTGTTCAAGCTGGGACCCGTTCGTTCCAGCCACGCCCACCGCGTTACCCCACCGATTGGGTGGTTGGAACGTAGTAAGTTGCCGGCATAATAACAAGTGCCCTGAAAGGAATCACTGCGATGCAGATTCTTCCCTGTCCCGGGTTCAAAGCGGCCGGCGTCGCCGCCGGGATCAAAAAGAACGGCCGCAAAGACCTCGGCCTGATCGTTTGCGATCCCTCGGCCAGCGTGGCCGGGCTGTTCACCCGCAACCGGGTGCAGGCGGCGCCGGTGCGGCTCGATCGCGAGCGGATCCGAGGGGGGGTCTGCCGGGCCGTGATCGCCAACAGCGGCAATGCCAACTGCTGCACGGGCGAGGCCGGCGACTGGGATGCCCGTCGCATGGCGCAAGCGGCGGCGGAGGCGATCCAGGGCGACGAGGAGCAGGTGCTGGTGGCCTCCACTGGGGTCATCGGCGAGCCGCTGCCGGTCGAGGCCATCGAACGGGCTCTGCCCGGGCTCGTGGCCGCGCTGCGCCCCGAGGGCGTGGCGGATTTCGCCGAGGCGATCATGACCACGGACCGGGTGCCCAAGGCGGTTTCGCGGCAAGCCCGAATCGATGGCCGGCAGGTCACGCTGACCGGCGTGGCCAAGGGCGCGGGCATGATCCGGCCGGATGTGGCCACCATGCTCTGCTTCATCATGACCGATGCCCGGGTCGATGCCCCCGCCCTGCGCGAGATGCTGGCGGCCGGGGCGGACCGCTCCTTCAACCGCATCACCGTGGACGGCGACACCAGCACCAACGACACCATTCTGCTGATGGCCAGCGGCGTCTCCGGGGCCGCGGTCGAGACGGCGCACGCTCGGGCGGAGTTTCAGGCGCTCCTTGACCAGACGATGCTCACCTTGGCCACCTGGGTGGTCAAGGACGCAGAAGGGGCCAGCAAGCTCGTGCAGATCGCGGTGCGCGGTGCGGCCAGCGACACCGACGCCCACCGCATCGCCGACACGGTGGCCAACTCGCCCCTGGTGAAAACCGCGCTCTTCGGGGAGGATGCCAACTGGGGCCGAATCCTCGCGGCAGCGGGGCGGGCCGGCGTACCCTTCGATCCCCGCCGGGTCGATGTGTTCATCGGGCCGTTCCAGATGGTGGCCGGCGGCGTCGGGTGCGGCAAGGCGGTGGAGGCCGAAGCCGCCCGCGTGCTGAAAACCGACGAGTTCGGGATCACGATCGACCTGCACATGGGCCTGGGCCGGGATTCGGTCTTCACCTGCGACTTTTCGATCGACTATGTCAAGATCAACGCGGACTACCGCAGTTAGGCTCTTGAGGTACGGCGTCTCAGGCCGCAATCCGGCGTTGTGCGGCGCGCCGCCTTCGGTCGGGTGGTGCCGGTGAGCCTGGTGCGTGTTCAAAAATACCTTTCCGCCGCCGGGGTGTGTTCCCGGCGCCATGGCGAAGCGCTCATCCGCGCGGGGCGCGTGCAGGTCAACGGGGCGACCGTCGGCGAGCTGGGGGCAAAGGTCGACCCGGAGCGGGACCGGGTGGCGGTGGACGGCATCCCCGTCGAGCCGGGGCAACGGGCGGTCTATATCGCCCTGCACAAGCCGCGGGGCTATGTGACCAGTTGCCGCCATCCCGGCAAGCGGATCGTTCTCGAGCTGGTGGAGGTCCCCGAGCGGGTGTTCCCGGTGGGGCGGCTCGACAAGGACTCCACCGGTCTGCTGCTGCTGACCAACGACGGCCGGCTCCACCACCGCCTCTCCCACCCCTCTTTCGACCACGAGAAGGAGTACGACGTCACCGTGGCCAGGCCCATCTCGGACGGGGCGCTGCGGCGCATGGCCCGGGGACTGCCGATTCTGAACACCCGCACCCGGCCGGCCGAGGTCACCCGGATCTCCGAGAACCGGTTTCGCATCGTTCTTAAAGAGGGCCGCAACCGGCAGATCCGGCGCATGGTCGGCCGGGTGGGCAACGAGGTCGTGCGACTGGCACGCACCCGGTTTGCCGGCATCCGGCTCGGCGAGCTGCCGGAAGGCGCCTGGCGGCACCTTACCGGGGAGGAGATCAAGGCGCTTCTCCCGCCGGAGCCTTAGCAGTCGACGGGCGAAGGTGTCGGGAGGGTTGCTGGCGGGTCGACCGTCAGCTGTGCGCTAGGACATAGTCCGTGCGCGCGGCGATCGAAAGCACCGGCACCCGCACCGGGCGATACCCCAGGCGGTCGTATGCCTGCTCGATCAGCCGCTCGATCCGGGCCGCCGTCTCCGGTGTCTCCGAACGAACGGGGTCTTTCAGAAAATCCAGGCGCTCGAACAGGAACACGCGATGGTACCGCACCTGGCGGCTGTGACGCAGCGGCTCCCGCGGGTCGAGCCCCTCCAGGGTGAAATAGGCGATGCTGTCCGGCAGGCCGCGGTCCAGAAAAAGCGGCTCATCGGTCGGCAGGCGGCCTTCCAGTTCGAGCTTGGCGCGAAAGATCCGCCCCTCGAAGACGCCGGCATCCGCCTTGATCTCCTCCAGGCGTCTTCCCCGGGCGAGCTCCCGGTCGATGGTGGCGCGGGCGGTTTCCGGCACCACCGGATGGCCCCGGCGGGCGAGTTCCTCGATGACGGCCGTCTTCCCCGAGCAGGGCGCGCCGGTGATGACGCGCCACTGGGTCCTGCGGACGGCCCTCATTCCACCACGATTTTCTGGCCAGGGAGGATCTTGGAACGGGGGGTGAGGTTGTTCAAGGCCAGCAACCGCGCGAGGTCCATGTTGTGGCTGCGGGCGATGCCCTGCAGCGTGTCGCCCCGGCGGACGGAATAGGTGGTGGGCATGGGTTTCGGTGCTTGCGCCCTGGTGGTTGCGGCCGGTGCGATCTTCAGGGTCTGGCCGACGGAGATCCCGGAGCCTTTCAGCTGGTTCAGGCGCTGGATCTCCCGCACGGTGGTGTTGTAGCGCTGGGCCAGGTTCCAGAGTGAATCGCCCTGTCGAACCGTGTGTTCGATGGGCAAGCGTTTACCGCCGGCCGCCGGCGCCACCGCGGGCTGCAGCCCGGGCGCACCATCACCGAGCGGCACGCGCAGCGTTTGTCCGACGACGAGGGGCTGCACCCGGCGCAGGCTGTTTGCAGCGAGGATACTCTTGACATCGGTGTTGTATTTTTTCGCCACGCTGTTGATCGTCTCGCCCTTGCGCACCGTGTGGCGCACGGTGGCCACCCGGCTGGGACGGTAAACGGGGACCTCTTCGATCTTGGCGGCCAGAAGCTCGGCGGTCCCGGGAGGGACCCGCAGTTCGTAGCCGTTTTCGGGCAGGACGCCCTGTCGCAGCTCGGCGTTGAGTTCGCGCAGCAGGCCGGCGTCGATCCCGGTCGCCTGGGCGATGTCCCGGAGCTGGACCTGCCGTGTCACCGACATCGTCTCGTATGCCAGCTCCGGTTCCAGCGCCACGGCATCCAGGCCGTATGGTCCGGGTGCGTTGACGATGTGCAGGGTTGCCAGGAAGCGTGGGACGTAGCGGGCGGTTTCGCGCGGCAGGCGTTCGTAGAGGTCCCAGAAGTCGTCGAGGTAGTTGATGTTCTGGCTTTGAATGGTGCGCATGACCCGGTGCTCGCCGCAGTTGTAGGCCGCCAGGGCCGTGGACCAATCGCCGAACATGTCGTGCAGGTCCTTCAGATAGGCGATGGCGCCCTGCGTGGCTTTTTCGGGGTCCATGCGCTCGTCGACGTACCCGTCGCGGTTGAGGTTGTAGCGGTAGCCGGTGGAGGGGATGAACTGCCACAGGCCCAGCGCCCGGGCCGGCGAGAGGGCGGTCACTTTGAAGCCGCTTTCGATCAGGGGCAGCCAGGAGAGCTCCAGCGGCAGCCCGGCCTCCTTCAAGGCGGCCTCGATCCTGGGGCGGTGCCTGCCGGAGCGGCGGTAGGACTCGAGAAAGAAGTCCCGTTCGCGGCCGGTGGTGAACGCATCGATTTCGTTCTGGACGTGGCTGTTCAGGGTGATCGGAATGGCGTTGCGCTGGCCGTTGACCGCAACGCGCCGCGAGGAGTAGATCTCCAGGATGCGCTTGGAAATGGTATAGCGCAGGTCTTCCTTCTCCTGGGCCAACAGGGAGTCGTTGCCGGGGTCCACCTCGATGATGAGGGCGTAGGCGTCGTCGAGCAGGCTGATCGCCTGCTCCAGGTCGCCCGCCTGCCATTTGCGCTGCGCTTGCTGGCAGAGGGCCAGGGCCTGATTCAGGGGCGAGTCGCCGCCATTGGCTTGCTCGGCCAGCGAATCCCCCTCCTCATCGTCGAGGGGCTGCCCGCCGCCGGCAACCGGAGGGGGCGCCGGCGGCCGACCGGTCACGGCCGCGCCGGCCGGCTTAACGGCCGCTTCTTGCGCCAGCGTCGGTTTCGGGGGGGCGCCATCGGCCGCCGGGGATTGGCCGGCCGGGGCTTGCGAGGGGGTCGGAGGCCGCTCTGCGGGAAGGTGCGAGCAGCCCAGGGCGAAGAGCACGGCGAGAGATGCCGCTCCAAGCAAAAGCCGTCGAAAGCGCATGCGTCTGTTCCTCGTCGTCCTGTCGGCGAATCGGTAGGGTGGCGTCGACCCGCCCGCAACCGAACCGCCGGGGGCCGTTGGGTCCATAGACCAGATACCCGGTGGGTTGTCAACCCGGGATGCAGCCCCACGGGGACTGCCCGTCGCTTGCGGCGACGGCGTTTATGTTAACATACGATATCACAATTCGTTGGGGGCTTCAACCACAGGCGGCCGGCTGCGGGCGCTGAATTCGGGTCCGGACCTGCGCGCGAAAAAAGTCTTGCTTTCTATCGGTATGGCCCTATAATGCCCTAAAATTTTGCTTGACACGCCCGCTTAAAACTTCTACAAGACGCCTTTTTGGGAGCCTTGGGGAGTTCTCTATGTCGAATTCGCAGGCTCGCGCGTCCGTCGTTGCATTGCCAGCGTAGCTCAGCTGGTAGAGCTACTGATTTGTAATCAGTGGGTCGGGGGTTCGAGTCCCTCCGCTGGCTCCAGGTATCCAAGGGCAGGGGTGCGGTGGCCGGGGGCAACCCCGGGGCCGGACGAACCGACTGCGCGGTGGCAGTAGTGAGGGTGGGGTTCCCGAGCGGTCAAAGGGAACAGACTGTAAATCTGTCGGCGATGCCTTCGGAGGTTCGAATCCTCCCCCCACCACCAGCCTGAAACAGCAGTCTTTTGTAGGAGATTTCGGCGGCGCCGTTCGAGATCGATAGTTACTACAGGACTTCCTGCATCGATCTTCGTGTCATCTTGAACCCGCACATGCGCGGTGGTTCGGCGTCATGCGGTGAACCGTGTCCCGGCGGGTGTAGCTCAGCTGGTAGAGCTCCAGCCTTCCAAGCTGGATGTCGCGAGTTCGAATCTCGTCGCCCGCTCCACACGTATCGAAGCTGCCCGAAAACGGATGTGCGTCTCCATAGTCTCGGGCCCACGTAGCTCAGTCGGTAGAGCGCTTCCTTGGTAAGGAAGAGGTCCACCGGTTCGATTCCGGTCGTGGGCTCCACACGTGATCAACCGTCGCTTGCGGCGTGGATGGGAGTTCAAAAATCACATTTTACCTTTTTGCGGAGGGAAGAGGAGATGGCCAAGCAGAAGTTTGAGCGAACGAAGCCGCACGTGAATGTGGGGACGATTGGGCACATTGACCATGGGAAGACGACGCTGACGGCGGCGATCACCAAGCAGTTGAGTTTGATGGGCAAGGCGGACTACGTGCCGTTTGACCAGATTGACAAGGCGCCGGAGGAGAAGGAGCGGGGGATCACGATTGCCACGGCGCACGTGGAGTATCAGACGGACAATCGGCATTATGCGCACGTGGACTGTCCGGGGCATGCGGACTACATCAAGAACATGATCACGGGTGCGGCGCAGATGGACGGGGCGATTTTGGTGGTGGGGGCCGACGATGGTCCGATGCCCCAGACGCGGGAGCACATTTTGTTGGCGCGCCAGGTGGGGGTTCCCTACATCGTGGTGTTTTTGAACAAGTGCGACATGGTGGACGATCCGGAGTTGATCGAGCTGGTGGAGTTGGAGTTGCGGGAGTTGCTGTCCAAGTACGAGTTTCCGGGCGACGACATACCGATTGTGCGGGGCAGCGCGTTGAAGGCGTTGGAGGCGGAGGATCCCAAGAGCGATGCGGCCAAGTGCATTTTTGAGTTGATGGCGGCGGTGGACGCCTACATACCGGAGCCCAAGCGGGAGATCGACAAGCCGTTTTTGATGCCGATCGAGGATGTGTTCAGCATATCGGGTCGCGGGACGGTGGTGACGGGTCGTGTGGAGCGTGGGGTGGTTCGCGTGGGCGAGGATGTGGAGATTGTGGGGATTCGGCCGACGCAGAAGACACGAGAGCCGTTGAGGCGCTCATTAGCATTATTATCGGAGCTTCAATTATCATGGCAAAGGACCCTGCTATGCCAAAGGCAGCAAGGTTATATTTCGCATCATTCAACC
>JAWOHH010000007.1:0-6997 GCA_046496215.1 Desulfobacterales bacterium | reverse complement strand
CTCGTACATGCGCGGCGGGGCGAACATGACATGGGGGCCGATCTCGCGGATGTTCTCCTGGGAGGTGGACGGGTCCTCGGGGAAATTCAGAGTGTAGCCGATCTGCAGCCCGCAGGAGATGGACATCATCTGCTCGCCGATCCAGGCGAAGGGCAGGTAGGAGACGTAGTCGTCGGTCTCCTGGCAGGGGTCGATCTCCATCAGCGAGCGGCCCATGGAGAGCATGTTGTGGTGGGAGAGCAGCGCCCCCTTGGGCAGCGCGGTGGTGCCCGAGGTGTAGAAGAGCAGGGCGGTCTCCTCCCCGTGCCCCTTCTGGATCAGCTCCTCGAAGAGGTGCGGCTTCTCCTTCTCGAGCTCGCGGCCAAGTTCCTGGACCTCCTTCAAGCTGATGAGGCACTCCTGCTTGTAGTGGCGCAGCCCCTTGGGGTCGTCGTAGATGATTTTCTTCAGCTTGGGGCAGTCGCCGATGATCGAGAGCGCCTTGTCGACCTCCTCCTGTCCCTCACCCACCAGGAACTTGGCGTCCGAGTGGTCGATGATGTAACGCACCTCGTCCATCAGGCAGTCCTGGAACAGCCACACCCCGATACCCCGGGCGCACAGGGCGGCCATCTCCGCCATGAGTCCCTCGGGGCGGTTGTCGCCGATCATGGCGACCTTGTCGTCCTCTTCGAGGCCGAGCTTGATCAACCCCAGGGCGATATACTTGACGGTCTCCAGATACTCCTGCCAGGAGATGGGGCGCCAGATCCCGAACTCTTTTTCGCGCATGGCCACCCGGCCCTGGCCGTAGTGCCGGGCCTTCTGTAGAAAGAGCTTGGGGATCGTCAGCTCCGCGGGGATTTCCGGAACGCGTTCGGCGTTCGAAGCGACTGCGTCAGCGGCGTGTGGCATACAGGTCCTCTTCACCCAGGTAGGCCTTGATCACTTCAGGGCTGTTTTGAACTTCCTGCGGCGTGCCGTCCATGATCGGGTTTCCGAAATTGAGCACAAAGACCCGGTGGGACAGGTCCATGACCACCCCCATGTCGTGTTCGACCAGCAGGCAGGTGATGTTCCAGCGCGGGTCCTCGTTGACATCGATGACGAACCGCGCCATGTCCTCGGTCTCTTCCAGGTTGAGGCCGGCCAAGGGCTCATCCAGGATCAACAGGTCGGGCTTGAGGGCGAGCGCCCGGCCCAGTTCGACACGTTTCTGAAGGCCGTATGGGAGCATGCCGACCGGCTTGTGCCGGATGTGCTCGATCTCCAACAGGTCGATGATCTCCTCTTCGATGAACTGGCGGTTTTCGATCTCCTCGCGCGCCGTTTTCCCGAAATACACCGACCCGCTCATCACCCCGGATTTGAGGTGGATGTGGCGGCCGAGCCGGATGTTGTCCAACACCGTCATGCCGCCGAAGACCTCGACCTTCTGGAATGTGCGCGACATCCCCTTGGCCGCGCGCTCATAGGGCTTGTAGTTGTTGATGCGCTCGCCCTTGAAGAAGATCTCGCCCTTCTGCGGCCGGTAAAGTCCGCTGATGCAGTTCATCATCACGGTCTTGCCGGCGCCGTTGGGACCGATGACCGAGTGGATGGTCCCCTTGCGCACCTTGAGGCTCGCCCCGGCCAAGGCTGCCACTTTGCCGAAATACATGGCAACGTCCTTCAGTTCCAGAATGACGTCGTCCTCTCTGGTTGCGGCTGATTCCCCCACGGGTCTCCTCTCCCTCTTCTTTAATGAATATAATTCATTTCGTATAGCGATTTCTATAAGATGTTTTTTGTTTAGTCAAGCCTTTTGTGGCTTAGATAAATTAGGGGCTTTATAGCGGTTTTTACCCGCTATTTATCGAGCCCGAGCAGGTGGGATCGCAAGTTTTTCTTGCTTTTTCGGAGATCCAGCTTGGTGCGGATGTTGTGCCGGTGGAAGAGGATGGTGTTCTTGGAGAGGTAGAGCAGCTCGGCGATCTCCTTGTTGGTCTTGCCCTCCTTGACCAGGCCGGCCACCCGGATCTCGGTCGGGGTGAGCTTGGCGTAGCGGGAAGACAATTTGCTGATGAACGGGGAGATGATGTTCTCGAGATTGGCGTCCAGGATGTCGAGCATGGCGCGCTGCATCGATGTCAGGCGGCTCTTTTTCAGCTGCTCGAGATAGGGGCTGATCAGCTCCCGGGTGTTGGACACCACCATCTCGCCGAACTCCTTGCGGTCGCCCTCGCGTTGCCGCAAGAGCACCTTCAATGCAGTGTTGACTTCCTGCAGGTGCAATGATTGGGCCTTGAGCTCCTTTTCCCGTCTGCGGAGCTTGGCCTCCGTGCGCTTGCGGCCCTCCACCTCCTGGGCCATGCGGGCGTTGGCGCCGGCCAACTCCTCCGTGCGCGCCGCCACCCGGTCCTCCAGCTGCGTCTGGTATTTGCGCAGCTCGTTCTCGGCGCGCTTCAAGGCGCTGATGTCCCGCAGGGTCACGATGTTGCCGGCCGGCCGGCCGTCGTGATCGAAGAAAAGAGTGGAACTCAGCTGCACGTCCAGCGTGCGCCCGTCGCGGGTGCGGCGGCGGGTTTCGAATAGCTGGATCTTCTCGCCCCGCATCATGTTCTCGATCGCCGCGCGGGTCTCCGGCCAGTTCTCTTCGGGCACGAAATCGATCTGCTTGCCGAGCAGCTCTTCGCGCCGCAGCCCGAAGGTCTGCTCGAAGGCCGGGTTCACGTAAAGGGCCTCCCCCTGGGTGCTGTAAACCACCACCGGGTCCGGCGAGGACTCCAGCAGCAGCCGGTAGCGCGCCTCGCTGTCGCGCAGGGTCTCCTCGGTGCGCTTGCGCTCGGCCAATTCGCAGCGGGCCTCCGCATACAGGCGCGCCTTGTCGAGGGCGACCGTGGCAAGCTCCGCGAACCGCTCGAGGACGACGATGTCCTCGGCCTGGAACCCCTGGTCGGCGTCGACATGGGCAAGGCCGATCACGCCTTCCACCTTGCCCCGGTACTTCAACGGGATGCCGACGATGCTGCGTAGCCGGTCCAGGGACTTGCCCGCCAGCCGTCCGGACCAACGGTGGTAGTCGTCCACCAGAAGAACGCTCTGACCCTGCCACACCCGGCCGCCAAGGCCTTCTCCCGGCCGCACCCTCAGGCCCAGCTGCTCCTTGAAGAACCCCATGCCCACCCGCATCTGCATGCCGTTCTCATCGGCGTCGAGCAGGTAGATGAACCCGTGCTCGGTGCCGGTCATGCGGGCGGCCCGGTTCAGCACGGCTTCGAGCAGCTCTTCCTTGTCCAGCCGGTCGATCAGCCCCAGCGAGGTCTCATGCAGGGCCCAGAGATACTCGTTTTGGCGCTGCAGCGCATCGATGCCGTCGGGCGTCTGCTGCGAGGGCTTCCCCCGCGCCGCGACCCGCCGCATCCGGCCGCTTCGTTCCGAGGAGCTTGCCGCCATGGCGCTCTTTCCGAAATCCGTATTCGGCGACCCGCCGAAATCGCTACACCCTTCAGGAGCCGCCGTCAAAGCCGCTGAGAACCGCGCCCCCGTCCACGATCACCGGCACGCGGCGGTTCCCATCCGAAACGCGCAGCATCTCCTGCATCCCCTGGGCGTTGTCCAGCACATCGACGTAGCGCACCTGGCATCCCTTTTTCGCGTAGGCTTCACGAGCCGCGCGGGTATAGGGTCAGGTATCCTTGCCGTAAATCACGACCGGTTCGCTCATGGGGCCTCCACAGGTTTCTCTCTATAACTGGATGACCGAGCAGTAGCAGCCGCCTGTAGTCTTGTCAACGCGAACGGATTGAACTATAGATTTGGGTCATTCGTTCGATAAAAAGGTAAAATAGCGGTCGAATCGGACGTGATGCAGGCAGCCGCGTGGCAACCAGCAACCTCCTGACCAAAGAGGTCGTCGTCGTCAACGAACTTGGGCTCCATGCGCGTCCGGCGGCCCGGTTCGCCCGGGCCGCGCAAGCCGCAGGCTCGCCCATCTGGGTCATTTTCGGCGAAGAGAAGGCCGACGCCACGAGCATCATGGACGTGCTCGCCCTGGGCTGCGCCCAGGGGACGCGGCTGACCCTGGCGGCCGAAGACCCGGCCGACAGACCGGTGCTCGAGGCCCTGGCCCGGCTGATCGAAACCGGTTTTGAGGAATAGCAGCGGATGAAAAACCCCTGGACCCAGGAGCTTGTGTTGAAAGGCATCAATGCCTCGCCCGGCATCTGCATCGGCAAGGCCTACCACGTCGACCGCGAAGGGGTGGACGTGGTCGACCGCTACGCCCTGGCGGCCAACAAGGTGAAAAGCGAGATCAAGCGCTTCAAGTCAGCTATTCAGGCCGCCAAGAAGGAGCTTCAGTCCGTCATCGAAAACAGCCCGCCGGAGCTTCAGAAAGGCCACATCCTCGAAACCCACGTGGTGCTCCTGAACGACAAGTTGCTCTACGGCCGGACGATCGAAACCATCGAGAAGGAGTGCGTCAACGCCGAGTGGTCCCTCAAGACCGTGGTCAACCAGATCATGTCCGTCTTCCATGAGATGCCGGACACCTATCTCAAGGAGCGCATGTCCGACATCACTCACGTCTACAACCTCGTCCTGCGCCACCTGACCGGCGCCAAGGTCGAGAGCATCGGCAGCATCGACAAGCGCGTGATCCTTGTGGCGCACGACCTCTCCGCGGCGGACACCAGCCAGATCAACCTCGAGCGCATCAAGGGCTTCATCACCGACCTGGGGGGCAAGACCTCCCACACCGGCATCATCGCCCGCAGCCTGGAAATTCCGGCGGTGGTGGGCCTGGAGACGGCCACGCGCGAGATCCGCAACGACGACATCATCATCGTCGACGGCACGACCGGGGTCGTGATCGCGCGGCCCTCCGAGCAAACATTGATCGACTACGAAGAGCGCCAGATCGGCTACGAGCGCTACCGCGCCGTTCTCACCCGCGAAAGCCACCTGGAGGCCAAAACCCGCGACGGGCTGCACATCGACATCATGGGCAACATCGAACTGCCCGAGGAGGTCGTCTCGGTCCTGAACTACGGCGGCGACGGGATCGGTCTGTACCGCACCGAGTTCCAGTATCTGAACCGCGCCGCGTTCCCTTCCGAAGACGAACTGCTCGAGGGATACAGGGACGTGATCGAGGTCATGGCGCCCCGGCCGGTCACCTTCCGCACCCTGGATATCAACGGCGACAAGGCCATGTCGATAGACACCGGCCCTGCCGAGGCCAACCCCGCCCTCGGCCTGCGCGCCATCCGCTATTGCCTGCGCCGGCCGGAGGTGTTCAAGATCCAGCTGCGGGCCATCCTGAGGGCGGCCGCACTGGGCGAGGTGCGCATCATCTTCCCGATGATCTCGATCTATTTCGAGATCTGCGAGGCGAAGCGCCTGCTGGACGAGGCGGCCGAGTCGCTCGAAAAGGACGGCCTGCCCTACCGGCGCGACATCCCGGTGGGGATCATGATCGAAGTGCCCTCGGCGGTGATCATGGCGGACCTGCTGGCGCGGGAGGTTGATTTTTTCAGCATCGGGACCAACGACCTCATCCAGTTCGCGCTTGCCATCGACCGCGGCAACAAGCAGGTGTCCCACCTCTATCAGCCGCTGGACCCCGCGGTCCTGCGCTTGATAAAGCAGACCGCGGACGCGGGCCGGAACCGGGGCATCAAGGTGTGCATGTGCGGGGAGATGGCCAGCTACCCGCTCTATGCCCCCCTGCTGCTCGGCATGGGTCTCGATGAACTCAGCATGAACCCGGCAGCCATCCCCGTGGTCAAACGCATGGTTCGCGCGGTCAGCGTGGCCGACAGCCGCGCGGCGGTGCAAGAGGCGTTGAAGCAGCCGACCGCCCTGAAGGTGCTGGCCGTCGTGCGCGGCGCTTTCGGGGAATTCATGACCAACCACCGCCAGCCTCTGAAGGCATAGATGGACGATTCCCCCATCAAAATCGTTGCGGAAAACCGCAAGGCTCGCCACGACTACACGATCGTCGACCAATACGAGGCGGGCATCATGCTGACGGGCACCGAGGTCCAGTCCATGCGGATGGGCAAGGTGAACCTCAAGGACTCCTACGCCAAGGTCAAAAACGGGGAGGTGTGGCTCCACCAGGTTCACATCAGCCCCTACCCCTTCGCCTACTACAACAACCACGAGCCGCTGCGGGTGCGAAAGCTCCTGCTGCACAAGCGCGAGATCCTGCGCCTGTACGCCAAGGTCAACGAGCAGGGCCACACCCTGGTGCCGCTGCGGATCTATTTCAAGAAGGGCAAGGCCAAGGTCGTCATCGCCCTGGTCAAAGGCAAGCGCGAGTTCGACAAGCGCCACAGCATCCGCGAGCGCGAGCAGAAGCGGGAGGTCGACCGCGCCCGCAAACAGCGCTGACCCCGGAATTCCCTTCGCCATCAGGCCCCGAAGCGTCGCTTTCGTTTTTCCCGGAGGCGCAAGCTCATCAAGCTGGCTTTAAGACCTCCCGTGGGAGCGGCTTCCAGCCGCGATCAGAGCCGCCTCGAGCCAAGCCCTGACGATATGCCCCCCTATATTGACAAACCCTCAAGAATACATTAATTTTCAGGCATACGTTCTTTCAAATACTCTCCCATTTCTGAAAGCTGAAAAATGATCTCCTTGTTCAGCTTTCAGCCTCGAGCGTAATGCTTGTGTTATTGGGGGCGATACGGTTTCGACGGGGACAATGAAATTCAAGCTGCGTGTCGAGCGTCCTGTCGGCTCGTAAATCCTGATGGGGCTAAACATAATCGCAGACGATTATGCGTACGCCGTAGCTGCCTAGAGCAGCTACCGTCCTGCCGGGTCCTCTCCTGCAGATCCGGTAAAGGGCGTCGACTAGCGGGATAGCTGCTCCGGTGCGCCTGCGGCCGGGTTGGCGAAACTTAGTGGGCTGGCCGATTGTGCATCCCGCCTGGAGGAGTCACATGAGGCGAGACTCAAAATCCAGGATACACACGTAGATGCTTGAGTGGAATGTTTTCGGACGCGGGTTCGACTCCCGCCGCCTCCACCA
>JAWOHH010000137.1:0-2904 GCA_046496215.1 Desulfobacterales bacterium | reverse complement strand
ACGAAGGCAAGGGCAAGATCGTCGACTGGCTGACCGATCGGGCGCAGGGTGTGGTGCGCTTTCAGGGCGGACACAATGCCGGACACACCCTGGTCGTGGGTGGCAAGAAAACCGTCCTGCATCTGATTCCTTCCGGCATCCTGCGCGACAACGTCACCTGCTACATCGGCAACGGCGTGGTGCTGTCCCCGACCGCGCTGCTGGAAGAGATGGACATGCTGGTTGCAGCCGGGGTGGATGTTTCAGGCCGGTTGAAACTCAGCGAAGCCTGTCCGCTGATCATGCCGCATCACGTGGCGCTGGATCAGGCGCGCGAGATCGCCAAGGGCGCCGGCAAGATCGGCACCACCGGACGCGGCATCGGTCCGGCCTACGAAGACAAGGTGGCGCGCCGTGCGCTGCGCCTGCAGGACCTGTTCTACCGCGAGCGCTTTGCCGCCAAGCTGGGCGAGGTGCTCGATCACCACAACTTCATGCTGAAGAATTACTACAAAACCGAAGTGGTGAGTTTCAACCAGACGCTCGACAGCATGATGGCCATGGCCGAACGCCTCAAGCCGATGGTGGCCGACGTGCCGCGCAGCCTGTACGAAGCCAACAAGGCGGGCGGCAACCTGCTGTTCGAGGGCGCGCAGGGCACGCTGCTCGACATCGACCACGGCACCTACCCCTTCGTGACCTCGTCCAACTGTACCGCCGGCGGCGCTGCCACCGGCGCCGGGGTCGGTCCGAATACGCTGCATTACGTGCTGGGCATCACCAAGGCCTACACCACGCGCGTGGGCTCCGGGCCGTTCCCGACCGAACTGTTCGATGAAGTCGGCCAGTTTCTCGGCGAAAAGGGCCATGAATTCGGTGCCACCACCGGGCGGCAGCGCCGCTGCGGCTGGTTCGACGCTGCCGCGTTGAAGCGCTCGATCCAGATCAACGGCGTGACGGGCCTGTGCGTGACCAAGCTCGACGTGCTGGACGGCCTGGAAACCGTGCGCGTGTGCGTGGGCTACAAGATTGGAGGCGAAGTGTGCGACATCCTGCCGGTGGGCGCCGAGTCGATCACCGACGTCGAGCCGATCTACGAGGATCTGCCGGGCTGGAGCGACACCACGGTCGGCGTGCAGGAGTTCGACAAGCTGCCGCAAAAGGCGCAGACCTATCTCAAACGCATGGAAGCGTTGTGCGAAGTACCGGTGGATGTGGTGTCGACCGGACCGGACCGGGTGGAAACCATCGTGCGTCGCCACCCCTACGAATCCTGATGCAGGGAGACTTACAGAAAGCAAAAAGCCGACACAGGGTCGGCTTTTTGCTTACGACATTTGGTGCCCGGAAGAGGACTCGAACCTCCACACCTTGCGGCACACGGACCTGAACCGTGCGCGTCTACCAATTCCGCCATCCGGGCAATAAGGCGCGCATTCTAGAGAGCAGAGATTAAATTGTCAACGAAGAAACCGCGCAGCCGCGCAAGCAAACACAAAATCCCCGAGATCCGTCTGGCCGACCCGTTTTACGACCGCGAGGTCGAGCGCTACGAGTCGCCCCTGCCCAGCCGGGAATACATCCTTCAACTACTGACCGAGGCGGGTTGCCCGGTCGATGCCGACGCCTTTGCCGAGCAACTGCAGATCACCGAGGCCGAGCGCGATCTGTTCCAGCGACGCCTTGGCGCGATGCAGCGCGATGGTCAACTGATGCTGAACCGCAAGCGTCAGCTGTGTCTGCCGGATAAGCTCGATTTGATCAAGGGCCGTGTCGAGGGTCACCCTGACGGTTTTGGGTTCGTTGTGCCGGAGGAGAGCGGTGACGATTTGTACCTGTCACCCAAGGAAATGCACCGGGTGCTGCATGGCGACAAGGTACTGGTTCGCGTGGCCGGCTTCGACCGGCGCGGACGTCGCGAAGCCAAGATCGTCGAGGTGCTGGAGCGCGTCAACCAGTTCATCGTCGGCCGCTACTACCTCGAAGGCGGCGTCGGTTTCGTGATTTCGGAAAACCGCCGCATCAACCAGGACATCCTCGTTCCCGCCGGCAGCGCGGGCGACGCACAGTCCGGCCAGGTCGTAACCGTGGAGATCGTCACCCAGCCCGGCGCACACAACGAGGCAGTCGGACGGGTCACCGAGGTGCTGGGAAGCTTTACCGGCCCCGGCATGGAAATCGAGATTGCATTGCGCAAGCACGACCTGCCCTACGTGTTCCCGCCCGAGGTCGAAAAGCAGGCGGACAAGCTGCCGGCCAAGGTACTTAAAAAGGACATGGCCGGGCGTGAGGACATCCGCCATCTGCCCCTGGTCACCATCGACGGTGAGACCGCGCGCGACTTCGACGATGCGGTGTACTGCGAGCCGCTCGGCCGCAGCGGCTTCCGTCTGGTGGTAGCGATCGCCGACGTAAGCCACTACGTCAAACCGGGCGACGCGCTCGACAGCGAAGGCTTCAACCGTGGCAACTCGGTGTACTTCCCGCGTCGCGTCATTCCGATGCTGCCCGAGGCGCTGTCCAACGGCTTGTGTTCGCTCAATCCCGAGGTCGACCGCCTGTCAATGGTGTGCGACATGCGCATTACCAGCACCGGCAGCGTCAAGGAATACCGCTTCTACCCGGCGGTGATTTATTCACACGCGCGGCTGACTACAACCAGGTGTGGAACTGGCTCTCCGGCGCTGCCAAGCCGGAGCAGAAACAGGCTGGACTGATGCCGCATCTGCAGGCCCTCGATAAGCTTTTCCGCGTCATGCTGAAGGCGCGCGTGTGAATAAATCACCGCCGGGTAGAAGCGGTATTCCTTGATGCTGCCGGTGCTGGTGATGCGCATGTCGCACACCATGGACAGGCGATCGACCTCGGGATTGAGCGGCCGGATCCCCGGAATCGGCGCCCTCGACCTGCTGACCAGCGAGAACT
>JAWOHH010000050.1:0-47075 GCA_046496215.1 Desulfobacterales bacterium | reverse complement strand
AGCACCAGCACGCACCCGCACCCGCGTTCAAAGGCGTAGCCGGCCACGGTGATGTCCTGGTCGGTGACCCCCTGCCCCGCATCCATGACGATCAGCGCGACGTCGCAGCGCTCCAGGCTCCGCAGGGCCTTGATCACCGAGAACTTCTCGATTTTGCGGGAGACCTTGCCCTTGCGGCGGGTGCCGGCCGTATCGATCATCAGGTAGGAGGACCCCCCGCGGCGGTGGACCGTGTCGATCGCGTCCCGGGTGGTGCCGGGGATGGGGCTCACCAAAAGGCGCGGACGGCCCAGGATGCGGTTGATCAGGGAGGATTTACCGACGTTCGGCCGCCCCACGACGGCCAGGCCGATCATCTCGCCGGCCCCCGCATCGCCCCCGTCCGCGGGGGGGCGGGGGAGCGCCTTCACCAGGTCGTCGAGCAGATCGCCGACCCCGTAGCGATGCTCGGCCGAGACCGGGTAGAGCGGCTCGATCCCCAGCCGGTAGAAATCGGCCAGGCGGGCCTCCTCGACCGGACCGTCGATCTTGTTGACCAGGAAGAAGACCCGTTTGGGGGTGCCCCGCAGGAGGTCGAGCAGCTCGCGGTCGTAAGGGGAAAGCCCGGCCTTGCCGTCCAGAACGAGCAGGACGGCGTCGGCCTCCTCGATGGCCTGAAAGATCTGGAATCGGATCTCTTTGGAAAACTCGTCGTCGTCGGCAAAACCGCCGGTGTCCACCACCATGAACTCGACATCGTTCCAGACGGCGTGACCGTAGTGCCGGTCGCGCGTCACGTGGGGGACGTCGTCCACGAGAGCGTCCTGGGTCCGGGTCAAGCGGTTGAAGAGGGTCGACTTGCCCACGTTGGGGCGGCCCATGATGGCAACGATCGGTTTCATGGGGAGTGATTAGAGGCAGACGGGTTAAAATGCAAGCGAATTGCATGGCCCCATGCCGCCGCTCTGCGAGAAAGGATTCGGGAAACGGCGGCTCAGTGGATGATCTGGCTGAGGAACTGGCGCGTGCGCTCGTGACGGGGGGCGGCGAAAAACTCCTCCGGGGTGTTGGTCTCCACGATCACCCCCCCGTCCATAAAGAGCACCCGGTGGGCGACCCGCCGGGCGAAGTTCATTTCGTGCGTCACCACGATCATGGTCATCCCTTCCTCGGCCAGTTCGATCATGACGTCCAGGACCTCTTTGATCATCTCCGGGTCGAGGGCCGAGGTCGGCTCGTCGAAAAGCATCACCTTGGGCGACATGCACAGGCTGCGGGCGATCGCCACGCGCTGCTGCTGGCCGCCGGAGAGCTGCCCGGGGTATTTGCGCGCCTGCTCGGCGATATGCACCTTCGACAGAAAGTGCATGGCGGTCTCCTCGGCCTCTTTTTTCGGCATCTTGCGCACCCAGATCGGGCCCAGCGTCAAGTTCTCCAGGATGGTCAGATGCGGGAAGAGGTTGAAGAGCTGGAACACCATGCCGACTTCGGCCCGGACCTTCTCGATGTTGCGGACGTTGTTGGTCAGTTCGATGTTGTCGACCACGATCCGGCCGCGCTGGTGCTCCTCCAGGCGGTTGATGCAGCGGATCAGGGTGGACTTGCCCGAGCCCGAGGGGCCGCAGATGACGATGCGCTCCTGCCGGCTGACGGTCAGGTCGACCCCCTTGAGCACGTGAAAGTCGCCGAACCACTTGTGGACGCCGCTCATCTCGATCATGGCCGGCGCCTCATCCTTTTGTTTGTCGGCCAACCGTTCGGGGGTCGCTGATTCCATGGGGACCTCTCCTTGATGACAAATAATCCGTTCAGGCGAAGCGATCTGAGATATCGCGGCAGGCTGCCGCTCCCACAATAAAACGACGTTCTGTCTCCATCCATCAGCGTCCGGCCGAAAGCTCCTTCTCGAGCTTGCGGCTGTAGTTGGCCATCGAAAAACACCCCAGGAAATAAAGCAGCGAGACAAACAGGTAGACCTCGCGGCTGAAGCCCATCCATTCCGGGTTGGAGAGAACGGTCTGGGAGGTTTTCAGCAGGTCGAAGAGCGCGATGATCACCACGAGCGAGGTGTCCTTGAACGCCGAGATCAAAATGCTCACCGACGGCGGTATGACGATCTTGAGGGCCTGGGGCAGGATGATCAACCGCATCGTCAGGTAGTAGCTGAGCCCGATGGACTGCGCGGCCTCGTATTGGCCCCGGGGCATGGCCTGCAGACCGCCGCGCACCACCTCGGCGATGTAGGCCGCCGTGAAGAGCGTCATCGCCACCATGGCCCGCACGATTTTGTCGAGGTTCACTCCCTCCGGGAGAAACAGCGGGAGGATGATCGACCCCATGAAGAGCAGGCTGATCAGGGGCACGCCCCGGATCGCCTCAATGTAAACCACCGAGAGCAGCTTGATCGCCGGCATCCGGGATTGGCGCCCCAGGGCCAGGGCCACCCCCAGCGGGTAGGCGGCGGTCAGCGCGAAGACCGCCAGGATGAGGGTGAGGGGCAGGCCGCCCCACTGGGTGCTCTCGACCCGCTGGAGGCCGAAAAGCCCCCCGGCCATGAGCACGCCCATCGCGGCCAACCCGGCGACCCAGCCGCAGGCCAGCAGTCGGCCCCAGTATCGGCGGTACTGGCTGGTGAAGAGCAGACCGAAGAGGATCAGCATGGCGGAGAGCGGGCGCCACTGCAGCTCATAGGGAAAAAACCCGAAGAGGATGAAGCGCAGGTTCTTGGTGATCACCGACCAGCAGGCGCCCGCGCTCTCGCGACAGACACCCGCATCGACGAACCACACGCTGTCCACGAAGACCCATCTCAAGAACGGCACGCCGATGGCCCACAGCCCCAGCAGGAAAAGCAGGGTGAGCAGGGTGTTCAGCCGGGTGCTGAAGAGGTTGGCGCGCACCCACCCCAGAACGCCCACCGTGGCCGCCGGGGGCTTGACGAGCGGCAGCGGAGTGCCCGGCGCGGGTTCGGTGTGCGCCCTCATCGTTCCACCAGCGCCACGCGCTTGTTGTACCAGTTCATGCAGGCCGATGTGGAGAGGCTGAAAAAGAGGTAGACCGCCATGATCAGGGCGACGCCCTCGATCGATTGGCCGGTCTGGTTGATCGTGGTGTTGGCCACCGAAACGAAATCCGGGTAGCCGATGGCGACCGCGAGCGAACTGTTTTTGGTGAGGTTCAGCATCTGGCTGGTCAGCGGCGGGATGATGACGCGCAGGGCCTGGGGCAGGATCACCTGGTGCAGGATCTGGGCCGGCCTGAGCCCGATGGCCTTGGCGGCCTCCGTCTGGCCTTTTCCGACGGCTTGGATCCCGGCCCGCACGATCTCGGCCACGAAGGCGGCCGTGTAGAGCACCAGCCCCAGCAGCAGCGCGCAGAACTCGGGGCTCAGGGTCAGGCCGCCCTCGTAGTTGAACCCCGCCAGCTGCGGGACGCTCATCGCATGCGGAGCGCCGTAAACCAGCCAGACGGCCGTCGGCAGGCCGATGACCAGCGCCAGGGAGATGCCTGCCAGCGGGAATCCCAGACCGGTCCGCGCGCGGCGCTTGCGCGCCCAGCGCCGGAGGAGGAAAACAGCAGCGCCGGCGGCCGCCAGCGCCCAGATCATGGCGGCGTGGGCGGCATGGGCCTCCGGGACGGCGAAAATGATCCCCCGGTTGCAGAGAAAAACGCCCGCAACGGGGTGGAGGGCCTCGCGCGGCGGCGGCAGGCTTTCGTAAAAGATGGCGTACCAGAAAAAAAGCTGGAGCAGGATGGGGATGTTCTGCATGACCTCGATGTAGGCCGCGGCCGCCCGCGAGATCAGCCAGTTCGACGACATCCGGGCGATCCCCAGCAGCGTTCCCAGCACGATGGTCAGGACGATGCCGACAAGGGCCACCTTGAGGGTGTTCAGCACCCCCACCCACAGGGCGCGCGCATAGGTGTCGGCCGCGGAGTAGCGGACCGGCGACTCGCCGATCTCGAAGGCGGCCTCCTTCTGGAGAAAGTCGAAGCCGGTCGATATAGACTGCTTCTCCAGGTTGGCGAGCGTGTTGGAGACCAGGTACCAGGCCACCAGGGCCAGCAGGCCCATGGTCGCCGTCTGGTAGAAGACGGAGCGCTTGCGGGGGTCGAGG
Organism: Desulfobacterales bacterium; assembly: GCA_046496215.1. Lineage (GTDB taxonomy): Bacteria > Desulfobacterota > Desulfobacteria > Desulfobacterales > SpSt-501 > SpSt-501. The sequence goes on along the minus strand of JAWOHH010000050.1, from coordinate 42,978 downwards.
TAAAAGGGCACTTTTTCCGACTGCAGCTGATTCATGGCCGGCGGAAGGTATCCGGGGTTGAGCCTCGAGATAAGCCGGACCCGGCCGCGACGTCTGCGGCCGGATCCGGTGTCAGCGACATCGGGGATTGCGGGACGATCAACGGAACGGGAAGGGGTACATCAAGCCCCCCTGGTTCCACAGGGCGTTCTGGCCGCGCTCCAGCCCGAGGGTGGTGTTCTTGCCGACGCTGCGTTCGAAAATCTCCGCGTAGTTGCCCACCTGCTTGACGATGTTGTAGGCCCATTTCTCATCGAGCCCGAGGGCCTTGCCGAGACCGGGCGTCACACCGAGAAAGCGCTGGACGGAGGGGTCCTGGCTCTTCAGCATCTCATCCACGTTCTTGGAGGTGATACCAAGCTCCTCGGCCTCGAGCAGGGCGTTGACGACCCAGTTGACGACATCGTACCACTGGTCGTCGCCGTGGCGCACCACCGGCGCGAGCGGCTCCTTGGAAATGATCTCGGGCAGCAGGACGTAGTCGGCCGGATTGGGAGCGACCGCGCGCTGGGCCGCAAGCTGGGAGACGTCCGAGGTGAGGACATCACAGCGGCCGGCGAAAAAGGCCTTGTTGAGCTCGGCGTTCTGCTCGATCACAACCGGTTTCCAGGTCTTCCCGTTCTTGCGGAAATAGTCCGCCGCGTTGAGTTCCGTGGTCGTGCCGGGCAGAACGCACACGGTGGCCCCGCTCAGCTGCTTGGCGCTTTTAACGTTGAGTTTCTTGGGCACCATGAAGCCCTGGCCGTCGAAATAATTCGGGTGCACGAAATTCAGCCCGTTGGTGGTCTCGCGGGTGAGGGTCATGGTGGTGTTGCGGCAGAGCACGTCGATCTCCTTCGACTGCAGGGCCGGCAGCCGCTGCACCGCGGTCAGGGCGGTGAATTTGACCTTGGCGGCGTCGCCGAACACGGCCGCGGCGATCGCCTTGGCGGTGTCCACATCCAGCCCCTGCCACTCGCCCTTGTCATTGGGCATGCTGAACCCGAAAACGCCCCCGTTCACCCCCGCGATCAGGTGCCCGCGCGCCTTGACCTCATCCAGGGTCCCTGCCCAGGCCCATGCGGCCGCCAGGGTCATCGCGACGACGGTGGTCAGAAAAACGAATCGACGAATTTTCATGCCCAGATCCTCCTCTTGCGGTTTGTCCAGACATTCCAGAAACACTCCCAATCTCCCAATTTCATTTAATTTTAGAAGGTTATGGGTTGTTCTGGACGCCGGCCATTAATGAGTGAACGGCCGATACCCAGTGAATCCCAATCATCGAGAGCCCGTTTTCTATACCAGCGCCGGCGGCCATAAGCAAGCACAAATGAATGAGCGGCGCGCTCGCACCGGCAGTCGGGTTTCCGATTGACTGTCCGTTCCAAAACTTCTATAGAAAAGCGCCGGGGCGCACTTTCTTCTTCGCCGGCCAAGGAGCCGACATGCTGCAGGCGACCGGAACACAGCTCTTGATCGTCGACATCCAGGAGAAGCTTTTCCGGTCGATGCACGCCAAGGAAGAGCTGCTTGCCAATGCCCTGAGGCTGGTGCGAGGCGCCCGCGCCCAGGGGGTGCCGATCGTATGGGCCGAGCAGAACCCAAAGGGCCTCGGCCCCACCGTGCCCGAGCTCGCGGCGCTGCTCACCGGCGTGACGCCGATGAGCAAGTTCAGCTTCTCCTGCTGCGACAGCGAGGACTGCATGTCCGCCCTGCGCGCCGGCGGGCGGCGCAGCGTACTGATATCGGGCATCGAGGCCCACATCTGCGTCTACCAGACGGCCGCAGGACTCACCGCCGCGGGCTTTGCGGTGGAGGTGGTGGCCGACGCCTGCTCGTCGCGCACACCGGAGAACAAAACCATCGGACTGGAGAAGTGCCGGGCGGCCGGCGCGGCGATCACCAGCGTCGAAACGGCCCTGTTCGAGCTGCTGAGGGTCGCCGAAGGCCCGGTGTTCAAAGAGATTCTCAGCATCGTCAAATGAGACGCGGGGGATGCCCGGGCGTATCCGGGCGTGGAAACCATGTCGGCACAGCGGGTTCTCATCATCGGCGGCGGCATCGGCGGCCTAACGGCGGCCCTGGCCTTGGCGCAGCAGGGCTTCGAGGTGGAGGTCGTCGAAAAAGAAGCCACGCTCGGCGGGCACGCCGCCCGCCTCGCCTGCAAGGCGATCGACCGCTGCGTCAAGTGCGGCGCCTGCCTCGCCGCCCAGACGATTGCCGCGGCCTCCGCCCACCCCCGCATCCGGCGGCACACCGCCTGCCGCGTGTCCGACATTCGCCGGGGCCGCCGTTACGACTTCACGCTCGCGCCGCAATCGGGCGAAGAGACCCCCGCCCGCTCGATCTCGGGCCAGGCCGATGCCGTGGTGCTCGCCGTCGGGTTCCAAACCTTCGACCCGACCGGCAAGCCATACGGCTATGGCCTGTTCCCGGACGTGATCACCAACCTGGAGCTCGAGGGCCTGCTGCGCTCAAATCCCATGCTGAACCGCCCCTCGAACGGCGCCGAACCCTCCCGCATGGCCTTCATCCAGTGCGTCGGCAGCCGGGACGCCGCGCTCGGACACCTCTGGTGCTCCGCCTTCTGCTGCGCGGCCGCCGTGCGCGCGGCGCGGCTGCTCAAGCGGCGCCGGCCGGAGCTGGATATCACGATTTTCTACATCGACATCCAGAACTTCGGGCGCGATTTCGCATCGGTATACGCCCAGGCCCGCCGGGAGATACGCTTCGTCCGCGCCATCCCGGCCGATGCCGTCCGGCAGGAGACCGGCCGCCTGCACCTGTGTTGGCTCGATGACGGCTCGCGAACGACCGTGGAAGAAAACTTCGACCTCCTCGTGCTCTCCACCGGCATGACCCCCCGGCCGGAGACTGGGGGCCTGGCCGAGGCCATCGGCTTAAACCGCCCCGGCAACGGTTTTCTTGGGCATGGCCCGCCCGAGGCGCACGGCGCCTTCGTCGCCGGCACGGCCCGCGGGCCGATGAGCATTGCACAAACCATCGCCGACGCCCGACACGCCGCGTGGCAGGTGGCACGATTTCTCGAAGGGGGGGCGTTGAGGTGACGCACCGGGTCTGCATTTTCGGCGACACCGACTGCGCCTGGCAGACGGCCCGCCACCTTCGCGCCGCAGGGCTGGAGGTCATCGTGGCATCCGGCCGCGAGGTCTTCGAAACACCGCGCCCGGCCGATCTGCCGCCGGAGGCCCCCGGGGTGGAGCTCCTGCCGGGCGCGATCCCGGCAGGGTGCCGCGGCGGCGCCGGGGCCTTCGAGCTGAACCTGGTCGCCCGCGGCCGCCCCATCACGCGCGCGGTGTCCGCCGTGGTGATCGCCGAGGCCGACGAGCGTCTTCCCCTGCTGGTCGCCTACGGTGTGGCCCCGGCAGCGGGCGTCGTTTCCCTGTCCCATTTCACGCTCGACGACCTGCGCCCGGACCCGGCCGCAGGGGAGAGCCCGCAGGTTGTCTTTGTCAGCGGGCTCTTGAACGAAAGCCACCCCCACATGGCCGCAGAGGTCATGCGCGCGGCCCTGACGCTGCGCAGGGAGCGCGGCGTTCGGTGCGCCATCCTGACCGGCAATCTAAAGGTGGCGGCCGACGGCCTGGAGGCCCTCTGCCGGGAGGCCCGCGCCGCAGGGGTCCTGTTCGTCAAGTTCGCCGGCACCCGCCCCGAGATCCGTCAGGGGGCGGATGGCCGCGTCAGCCTCGATTTCGTCGACGAGGTCACGGGTGACGCCGGCCGCCTGCGCCCGGAGCTTCTGGTCGTCGACGAGCAGCCTGCGCCCCCCGGGGCAGCATCCGAACTCGCCCGGGTTTTCGGGCTCGAGACCGACGGGAGCGGGTTCGCACAGGGCGACAATGTGCACCGGCTGCCGGTCGCAACCAACCGCCGCGGGATCGTGGTGGCCGGCGGTGCGCGATCCATCGGCGCCGACCCCGCCTCGGAAGCGGCCAATGCAGTTTTAGAGGTCCTCGGCGCCGTCGCCGCTGCGCCCGGGGACCGCGCCGTTATCGAACCCGGCCGGTGCATCCGCTGCCTGACCTGCCTGCGGGTCTGCCCCCACCACGCCGTCACCCTGGAGACCCGGCCCGCAGTCCTGCCCGCCGCCTGCGAGCGCTGCGGGATCTGCGCGGCCGAGTGCCCCCGGGGCGCCATTCGCATCCCCGGCCTGGAAGCCGACGATCTGCCGGCCGAAATCACCCCGGACGCTTCGACCGCCGCCCCGCGCCTGGTCGCCTTCTGCTGCAGCCGCTCGGCCGCTCTCGCCGCCCGCTCGGCCGAAGCGCTCGACCGCGACGGGCTGACCGTGGTCGAGGTGCCCTGCGCCGGCGGCATTTCGCCGCAGATGCTGCTGGGGCCGTTCGGCCGCGGCGCCGAAGGCGTCCTGGTCATGACCTGCCACGCGGACAACTGCCATTCGCGCGAAGGCCGGGGGTTTGCCCACCGGCGCTCCGAGCAAACCGCCGCCTTTTTGGGGTTGAGCGGGATCGGCGGCCACCGGATCAAGGTCGTCACCTTGGCCGCCAACATGGCTTCGGAATTCACTGAAATTGTGGCGGACTTCCGCCGAACCCTGCTCGCCTCGCGCCAACGCACCCAAGGAGATTCATCCCGTGACGAAGGCCGCCGCTGACCCCCTCGCCGACCGCGCCGGTTGGGACTTTGACCAGGATGTGTGCATGACCTGCGGCATCTGCTCCAGCGCCTGCCCGGTCTCCGGCGTGGACGGGTTCGACCCGCGCAAACTGGTGCGCATGGCCCTGCTCGGCCGGGCGGACGAGCTCGTGGAGGCGCGCTGGCCTTGGATCTGCACCATGTGCGGCAAATGCGAACACCTCTGCCCGATGGGGGTGCGCATTGCCGACCTGGTCCGAACCATCCGGTCGCTGCGGGCGCGGGAGAGTGTCCCGGGCATCCTGCACAAGGGGCTCGAGGCCGCCCTTCAAACCGGCAACAATCTGCGGCTGCCCAAAGAGGACTTCCTCTTCATCCTGGAGGACGTGGCCGGCGAGATCCGCGAAGAGCCGGGGTTCGAGCACCTGCAGGTCCAGGTCGACAAGAAAGGCGCCCGGGTCCTCACGACGATTCACAACAAGCTGGTCAACACCCACACCGAGGACCTCAAGCACTGGTGGAAGATCTTTCATGCCGCCGGCGAGAGCTGGACGGTGGCATCCGACAACTGGGAGGGCACCAGCTGGGGCTATTTCACAGGGGACGATGCGGCCATGAAGACCATGGCCGGCCGCATCCTGAAGCAGATGGAGGAGCTGAAGATCGACACCCTGCTCTGGCCGGAGTGAGGGCACGCCTATCTCGCGACCCGGTCCGGGTTCGAAAAACACTTTCCGGAAGCCCTGAAGACGTATCGCTTCGTGACGGTCTTCGACCTGCTGATCGAATACATCCGCAACGGCCGGATCCGGATCGACCGCACGCGGTTCCCGCAGCGGGTCACCTACCACGACCCCTGCAACTACGGGCGCAAGGCGCAGATGCGCTTCGGCCACGGGTATTTCGAGGAGCCGCGCTGGATCCTAAGCCGCTGCGTGGAGCGCTGGGTGGACCTCCACCCCAATCGCATGAACCAGACCTGCTGCGGCGGGGGCGGCGGCACGCTGACCACCGGCTACAACGACGAGCGCATCCATTACGGCCGCCGTAAGATGGAGCAGATCCGGGCCGTCGGCGCCGACATGGTGGCCGTGCCCTGCCACAGTTGCCACGGCCAGCTGAACAGCATCAAGAAGGCGCACGGCATGGATTCCCTGGAGGTCAAATACCTCTGGGAGTTGGTTGCGGACGCACTGGTGATGGGCTGAGCGGACGGCCCGCCCCCCGGCGACGATCAGCGCGGGCGCAGCAGGTCGAACACCTCCTTGCGCAAGCGCACGATCTCCCGCTGGAAAAATCGCTTGAGGTCGTCTATGTCCTCCACCGGGATCATGTAAAAAGCGCCTGCCCCGGCAGCCCCGGATGAGGCGGCCGTTCGGCCGTCCGCCGCCTCGCCCGACCCCAGGGCCGGCCGGGAGCCTTGCCCGGACGCAGCCCGGGCCCCGATCTCTCCCCCCCCCCCCAACGGCCTCTTTCCAGGCGTGGAAATAGGGCCTCCGGAGCCGGCTGTTCAAGTCGCCCAACAGGATGCTTTCGGGCAGCAGCAGCGTCCCCTGCTCGGCGAGATCGGACTTGTTGAGCTGCAGCACCAGCGGCATCCGGTGAATGTCGAGGCGGTTCGCCTCCAGGTTGGTTTGCAGGTTCTTGAGCGAGAGGATGTTGGTCTTGCGCATGGCGGAGGCATCGGCGACGAAGACGATGCCGTCGGCCCCCTTCAGGAGCATTTTCCGGGTCGCATCGTACGGGGACCTGCCGGGGACGGTGTAGATCCGGACCTTCACGTCGACACCCTTGACGTCGTTCAAGCTGAAGGGCAGAAAGTCGAAGAACAGGGTTTGGTCGCTGTAGGCGTTGATGGTCAGGAGTTGGGCGTTCACCCGCTGCCGCAGGTGGTGGTAGATGTAGACCAGATTGGCGGTCTTGCCGGACGAAGCCGGCCCGTAATAGACGATCTTGAGCTGAACCAGCCTGCTGCGTGTGTTGATGAACGCCATCTCTCCGACCCGGTTGAAGCACAGGGATGCAGCCATTCGAGCACGGGGCGCCGCCGACCCCGGCGGCTGCAAGCTGCAAATGTGATACCAGGACCATCGAAATTTTATTTATATCAATATCAAAGTATTATGCCGATAGACCGCAGTCCTGGTGCGTGCAGTGCACGCAATTGAGAACATCCTGCCACACTTTTCTGCTCGATTTTCTTTAAAAAAAGTTAATGCGGCCACCAAAAAAAAGCCACTCTTCCGCGTAAGAGAGAGTGGCGCAGGCTTCAGACCCGGCTGCGCCCGGAGCGGGTGCAGCCGGGCGGCTTACAGCTCGAAGGCCATGACGTCGATGATCAGCGGCAGCCGGCGGAGCTTTTCCATGACATCCTCCGGGATCGGGTTGTCGGCCCGGAAGTAGATCATGGTCTTGTCGCCGTCCTCCTGCTTGCCGACCCGCATCTGGCTGATGTTGACCTGGTTGGCCCCAAGCAGGGTCCCGATGCTGCCGATGGCCCCGGGTTTGTCGTGGTTGTGGATCACGATGAACTTGCCGTGCGGGGCCAGTTCAAGACGGAAATTTTCGATCTTCACCACCCGCGGGTCCTTCCGGCCGAAAATGGTCCCGGCCACGCTGTGCCGGGTCCCGTTGGCCAGGGCCTTCACGGTCACCAGGTTGAGGTATTCGTCCGAGGGCGCCCGCGCCTCGGAGACCTTGATCCCGCGCTCGCCGGCCATGACCTTGGCGTTGACGAAATTGACGGTCTCCTGGACCATGGGGGTAAGGAACCCCTTCAGGATGGCGGTGGTCACGGACGAGAGGTCCTGCTCGGGAAACTCCCCGGCGTATTCGATGGCGATCTCGCTCGCCGGCCCCCGGCAGATCTGGGCCAGCAGACAGCCCATGCGCTCGCCCAGGGTCAGAAGCGGCCCGATCTTGGCAAGGAGTTCGCCGCTCACCGCGGGGACATTCACCGCATTGATGATGGTGCCGGTCTTGAGAAAGGCCAAAATCTGCTCGGAGATCTGGATGGCGACGTTGGTCTGGGCCTCGACCGTCGAGGCCCCCAGATGCGGCGTGCAGATGACCCGATCTACCTCGAACAGCGGGCACTCGCCCGGCGGCTCCTTCTCGAACACATCCAGCGCCGCCCCAGCAACCTTGCCCGAGCGCAGGGCCGCGTTCAGGTCGGCCTCGTTGACGATGCCGCCACGGGCGCAGTTGATGATCATGACCCCGTCCTTCATCTTGTCGAAGGCCGCCTGGTTCAGCAATCCGACGGTGTCCTTGAGCTTGGGCACGTGCACGGTGATGTAATCCGATCTGCGGTAAAGCTCGTCGAGCGATACGGCTTCGTAACCCGCCTTCTCGATCGCCTCGGCGGTCACGAAGGGATCGTGCACGATGACCTGCATTTTAAGCCCGCGGGCGCGGTCGGCGACGATCGCGCCGATCTTGCCGAACCCGATGACGCCCAGCACCTTGTTGAAGATCTCGCGGCCCTGCAGCTTTTTCTTCTCCCAGACACCGGCCTTCATGGAGGCGGTACCCCAGGGGATGTTGCGGCTCAGGGCCATCATCATGGCGATGGTGTGCTCGGCGGTGGTGACGACGTTGCCCGCCGGGGTGTTCATGACGATGATCCCGCGCTTGGTGGCAGCCGGGATGTCGACGTTGTCCAAGCCGATGCCGGCCCGCCCCACCACCTTGAGGTTGCGGGCGGCCTGCAGCAGGTCCTCGGTGACCTTGGTGGCGCTCCTGATGACGAGCGCATCGTAGTCGCCGATGACGGCCTTGAGTTCATCGGGTTTCAATCCGGGCCGGACGTCCACCTGGATCCCTGCCGCTTGCCGCAGGATGTCCAGGCCGACGTCCTCGAGGTTGTCGCTCACAAGGACTTTCATCATGACTGCGCTCCCTTTCTCGCCTTTTCGATCAGCTCGAGCAGCGATGCGATCTTCGGTTTCGGCCTCGCGTGCATCAGCTGTTCGAAGCGGTCCGCCGGCAGTTGGTCCTGAAGGTACCGCACGATGTCGAAGGTCTCCCACCAGCAGTCGACAATCTTCGTGCAGGGCCGCTTGTGCTCGCAGCCCATGCAGTAGCCGAAGGTCACCGGCCCGCCAAGCCGCGGGCAGCGCCGGCGGAGGGGGCCGTTATCGGAGGGTCCCGTTTCGACGCCCATGTCAACGCGGGCCGGCCGGTGCCTGCCGGCTACCGGCTCTTCAAAAGTTGCGGCTTGGGGTACTTGGCCAGGATTTTCCCCGCCTCTTCGATCTCCTGTGCCGGGTAATCGAAATCCTTGAGGCTGCCGGAGAGGTATTTCTCGTAGGAGCCCAGGTCGATCAGCCCGTGCCCGCTCCAGTTGAACAGGATGACCTTGGTCTTGCCCTCCTCCTTGGCCCGGCGCGCCTCGTCCACCACGCAGGCCAAGGCGTGGTTGGTCTCGGGGGCCGGGATGATTCCCTCGGTCCGGGCCAGCAGCATCCCAGCCTCGAAGGTTGCCATCTGTCCGTAGGATCTCGGCTCCAGCAGGCCTTCGGTGACCAGCTGGCTTACGGTCGGCGCCATGCCGTGGTAGCGCAGGCCGCCGGCATGGACGGGCGGCGGCATGAAGGTGTGCCCCAGGCTGTACATGGGCAGCAGCGGCGTGTAACCGGCCGTATCGCCGTGGTCGTAGACGAAGGGGGCCTTGGTCAGGGTCGGGCAGGCGGCGGGCTCAACCGGGTAGATGGTGATTTTGCGCCCGTTCATCTTGTCGAGGACGAACGGGAAGGCCAGGCCGGCGAAATTGCTGCCGCCCCCGGCGCACCCGATGACCACGTCCGGGTACTCGCCGGCGATCTTCATCTGTTTCTGGGCCTCCAGGCCGATCACGGTCTGGTGGAGCATGACATGGTTGAGCACGCTGCCAAGGGAGTAGCGGGTTTTCCCGGAAGCATCGCTCACGGCCGACTCGACGGCCTCGCTGATGGCGATCCCCAGGCTGCCTGAGGAGTCCGGGTGCTGGGCGAGGATGTCCCGGCCGGCCTTGGTCTCGGTGCTCGGGCTGGGTACGCAGTTCGCGCCCCAGGTCTGCATCATGACCTTGCGATACGGCTTCTGGTCGAAGCTGACCCGCACCATATAGACCTTGCACTCCAACCCGAACTGGGCACAGGCAAACGCCAGGGCGCTGCCCCATTGCCCGGCGCCGGTCTCGGTAACCAGGCGTTTGATCCCGAACACCTTGTTGTAGTAGGCCTGGGGCACCGCCGTGTTGGGCTTATGGCTCCCGGGAGGGCTTGTCCCCTCGTATTTGAAGTAGATGTGGGCGGGGGTATCCAGGGCCTTTTCGAGCGAAAAGGCCCGCACGAGCGGGCTGGGGCGCCAGATGCGGTAGATCTTGAGGACCTCCTCGGGGATGTCGATCCAGCGCTGGGTGCTGACCTCCTGCTCGATCAGATTCATCGGGAAGACCGGCGCCAGCATGTCGGGGGTAACCGGTTGGCCGTCAGGCCCCAAGGGGGGGTTCATCTTGATGTCCGCCAGAATGTTGTACCATTGGCGCGGGATTTCCTCTTCGCTGAGGAAAATTTTTTTTGTCTCCATGCCTGCCGCCTCCTCGTGGGGGTCCATTTTTGAAAACCATCGCATCGCGTGCGGCTTCTATAGCATGCCGGCGACATCAAATCAAACCGCTCGACGGACGGGCGGCCAGTATAGAACAGCGGCCGGGCAAGTCAACCGGGGGTGGCGGATCCATCGGCAAAATATTGTGGACTTCCGCGGGGAAATTGCGTTAGGGTGACGTCGGTGAAATAGGTCCCGCCGCCTGAAAGCGGCCCTTTCAGACGATGCGGGCACCAACCCGGGGAGGAGACGTGATCAGGATGGTGCAAAAGCGAAAGAGCACGGGCGCGCGCAAGACGCAGATCATCGCAGCGGCGAGAAAACTCATCATCCGCAAGGGCAGCGAGCACCTGACGGTGAGGGCGATCGCAAAGGAGGTGGAAATCACCGAGGCGGCCATCTACCGTCACTTCAAGAGCAAGCGGGAGATCCTCCTGTTCCTGATGAACCACATCATGGACACCATGCTGAAGGAAGTGGAAACCCGGGCCGCATCCGGACCGCATGCGCTGGAGACCATCCACAGCGTGCTGGCCGAGCATTTGACGGAAATCGAACAGCGGCGGGGGATGTCGTTTCACGTCATCGCCGAAATCATCAGCCTGGGCGACAAGAAGCTCAACCGGGACGTCTACCAAAAACTCCAGCTCTACATCGACCGGCTCAAAGGGCTGCTGCTGGAAGGGGTGCAACAGGGAAGCATCCGCGCGGACATCGACCACAACGCCGCCGCCCTGCTGCTCTTCGGAATGATTCAGGGCCTGGTGAACTACTGGGCGCTCAGCAACTGCAGCTTCGACCTCGGCCGGAATTTCACCTCGCTCTGGGATGTTTACCGCAACGCCGTCCACCCGACGGGTTCGTGAACCGACGTCCGAAGTACCCCCCCCCCCTCTGCTTCTATGAACCCTCTGGTGGGCGGCGCTTGATCCTCCGGGGGGAACACCAGCACTTGTTAACATTTACTTGACATTATGTTTGTATTCATATACTTTTTTTTAGCCATAAAAAAATAGGGGGGACACGTCCATGGCAGATCTGCCCGTCTGGATTTGGGTTTTCGTTGGCATCGGCGGTTTCGCGCTCGCCGTGTTTGCGGGGATCGGTTTCTATAAGGAGTGATGCGCAAATTTCACGTGGCCGGCAGCGGCGTCGGCCGAGAGCGTAAACTCACGTGCGGGCCGCCCTGCGGGTTTTCCGTCCAACCGAGGTGAGCTCATGTTCGAATCGGTAAACATCCTGTTCGCGTTCGTGTTGCTGGCCTGCGGCCTGAGTCTAGCGGTGCTGCTGGCACTGAAGCTTTACGAGTCCCCACGCCGGCCCGCGGCCGATGCGGACGCGGCACCCGAAACGCTGACCATGGAGGCGTCCAGCTAAATCCCCTCTCGGGTCACCGCAGCAGCCGCGTTGCGGCCCGACGCCCGCCTCGTTCGCCTTGCAATCGCAGCCTGCCCGGGCTACTCTGTCGCCGAGATTGCGCCAAACGCCGCTCCCTGCCCCGATCGTTGAGGTGTCCCTTGAACGCTTCTTCGGAATTTCCGCGCGTGGTCGTGTTCACCGACCTCGATGCCAGTCTGCTCGACCACACGGACTATTCCTTTCAAAAGGCCCTGCCGGCGCTCGACCTGATTCGCCGGCGCAACATCCCCCTGGTGTTTGCGACCAGCAAGACCCGGGCCGAGGTCGAACGGCTCCAGCGGATCATGGGCATCCGGGAGCCCTTCATCGTCGAAAACGGGGCGGCCCTCTTCTTCCCGGACGACTACCGGCGGCTGCGGATCGATTCCGGCTTCCGGCAGCCGCCCTACACCGTGATTCAACTCGGGGCATCCTACGCAGAAATTCGACGCTTCGTCTATTCCTTCCGGGATCAGTTCAGAATTCGAGGCTTCGGGGACATGAGCCTTGCCCAGATGGCCGAGCTCACCGGGCTTGCACCGGATCAGGCCCGGCTGGCCAGGCAACGCGAGTTCACGGAACCGTTTCTGCCGGAGAAGGGCACCGACATCGTCGCTTTCGAAAAAATAGCGGCCGCGCGGGGCTTCAGCATCACCCGAGGAGGACGCTTCTACCATCTGATCGGCATCCGGCAGGACAAAGGAGCCGCTGTGCGGCTCGCCGCAGGCGTTTTTTCAAAAAACGCAGGGGCCCCCGTGGCCACCATCGGCATCGGCGACAGCACCAACGACATTTCGATGCTGCAGTGCGTGACGATCCCGGTCGTCATCCCACGAACCGACGGTACGCACCTGGAACTCGATCTGCCGGGCCTGCGCAAGGCCGCCCGCCCCGGCAGCGCCGGTTGGAACGAGGCGGTCGTGGAACTTCTGGAGCAACTCGGAACGAAGGGAGCCTGATATGGCAGACTTCTGGCAGCACGGCCCTGTCACCGTCCTGCAACGTTTGAAAAACAGGCCGGCGGAGGACCTCGAAGCCGAGATCCGGAAGATTGCCCGGCGCAGGAAGATCGCCCTTCTTCTGCCGGCGTTGTACTCGGAGTTCGAAACCGCGGCCATGCCGGGGATCGTCTCGGAGTTGAAGCAGGTCGATTACCTGAGCAAGGTGGTGCTGTCGCTGGACCGCGCCACCGCAGATGAATTCCGGCGGGCCAGGGACGTCATGGTGGCGCTGCCCTGCCCCGTGCAGGTGGTCTGGCACGACGGCCCGGGGATGCAGGCGCTCTACCAGGAGCTCAGGGACTCCGACTTCAAGCTGAACTACCCGGGCAAAGGCCAATCGGTCTGGATGAGCATGGGCTGCATTCTGGCGGACCGGGAGATCTACGCCCTGGCCACCCATGACTGCGACATCGTCAACTACAGCCGCGAGCTCTTGGCACGCTTGATCTACCCCGTAGTCCACCCGGCCACGGACTTCGAGTTCAGCAAGGGCTACTATGCCCGGGTCACCGACCGGCTCTACGGCCGGGTCACGCGACTGTTCTACACGCCGCTGATCCGCACCCTCGAGCACATTCTGGGCCACACCCCGTTTCTCACCTACCTCGACAACTTCCGCTATGCCCTGTCCGGCGAGTTTGCGGTGATCGCAAGCCTCGCCTTAGGCATGCGGATTTCCCCCACCTGGGGCCTTGAGGTGTCGCTGCTGAGCGAGATCTACCAGCGCGCATCGGTCAACCGGATCTGCCAGGTGGAGATCGCCGAGACCTACGAGCACAAGCACCAGATCCTTGAAAAGAGCCAACCCGATGAGGGCCTCATCCGCATGGCCTGCGACATCGCCAAGGCGCTGTTCCGGGTCCTCTCCCAGGACGGCGTCGTGCTGAGCAACGCCTTTTTCAGGACCCTGCTGGCGGCCTACATCCAGGAGGCGCGGATCGCGATCGAAAAATACCACGCCCTCTCGCTGATCAACGGCCTGCCTTACGACCGGCACACCGAAATCGAGGCGGTCGAGGCCTTCGTGGATTCGCTGCGTTGCGCGATCGAGGAGTTCGTGGGGGACCCGGTGGGCATTCCGCTGCTGCCGGCCTGGGTCCGGATTGCCGCGGCCATTCCGGACTTCCAGGACCGCCTCAACGAATGCGTCGAGCGCGACAACCGCTCCGCCTGAGCGCCGGCCGTCCGGACCGACTGCGATCGCCGGCTCAGCCCCCGCAGAGACACCCGCAACCGATGGGGCTCACGGTTCTCCCGTGAAGTCGAAGCTCATCCGTGTCTGCAGGCTGCGGATGCGAATAAAGATCTCCTTCAGCAGCCGCTGCTCGATCCCCGAGAGGTCTTGGGGGTTGACGTGATTGTCGGGCGCGGCCCTCTCGTTGACGATGGCATTGACCTGGCGCACCAGCCGCAGCTGCATCAGGAAACTGTACCCCTGTTCGATCTCGTTGTAGTCCTTGGCGGCCATCAGCCCTTTCTGCGCCAGGCGCTGCAGCCGCTCGAGCGTGTTCGTCTCGGCCACCCCGTGTTTCAGGGCATAGACCCGGGCGTAGTCGACGATGGGCAGCATGGCGCGTTTAAGGTCGAGCTTGTTGCGGTGCTCACCCTTGGACTCCACGACGAAATTGCGAAAGAACCCGAGGGGCGGCGGATACAGCAGCGCGTTCTGAGTCAGGTGGCGAAAGAAGCCCGACCAGCCCACCAGCGCCTCCATCAGGTGCTCGCGCAGCCGGCCGATCAGCTCGAGGTGCCCGTAGCCTCCCCGGAAATCGAAAAAGATGCTGGAATACAGAAGGTCCTCGGCCTCGGCCGCATGGATCCATTCCGAAAACCGGCGCTGCCACACGGACAGCGGCTGGCAGAGCCTGGGGTTTCGAGCCATGACATCGGCGCTGCAGAACGCGTAACCGCTGCGGTCGAGCATGGCACAGACCGCCCCGCCCAACCGCAGAAAATAGTCGTTCACTCCCGCCGCCTGCGCCGGGTCGACGTCCTCGTAAACGAGGGCGTTGTCCTGGTCGGTCTTCAACGTCTGCTCCTTGCGCCCCTCGCTGCCCAGGATCATGAAGGCAAAGCGCACCGGCGGCGGCCCAAGCTCCTGGAGGCCTAAGTCGACCACACGTTTCAGGACCGCATCCGAGATGGCGGTCACGAAGCGGTTGATATGGCGGGCCGGCGTGCCGGCCCGGATCAGACCCTGGACCATCGCGGGCGTGCGGGCCTGCTCCCGCGCGATCGCCTCCACATCCGCGGCGGCCGCAATCTCGCGCACGATGAACAGCGGCGACTGCCCGCGGGCGGCCATCACGTCCTGGTGCGTCATGATGCCGACGACCCGCTCATCGGCGCCGGTGACGGCCAGGTGCTTGAGATTTCCCTGCATCATCGCCATCAGGGCCTCGGAAATCAGCGCGTTTTCGGGAATGCAGGTGAGCGGCGAGGACATGATCTCCGCAACCGGCCGCTGGACGTCAAGCCCGCCGGCGACCACCTTCGTGCGCAGGTCGTTGTCGGTGACGATGCCGACCAAATCGCCGCCCGGGTCGATGACGAAGATGCTGCTCACGGAACTCGCGCTCATCCGCTCGGCGGCCTTCTGAATGGGCAGGTCCGAGGGGCAGGTGACCAGGCGGCGGCTGCAGATGCCGGCCACCGGCTGGTTCAGGAGAGGCAGGGTTTCCGCCAGGCCGGGGGCGCTTTTGGCGATGACGGCCGCATAGCTTCGATCCAGCATACGCCGACCGAAGGCGTCGGTGAAATATTCGCTGAAGGCCTCATACCGCCGGCACAGGTCGAAAAAGACCTCCTGCGGCAACTTCAAAAAGGTGGTGTCCTCGATGGTCCGGAGGGTGCGGACCGCCAGCATGTCGTTCACCAGC
Source organism: Desulfobacterales bacterium (assembly GCA_046496215.1). Lineage (GTDB taxonomy): Bacteria > Desulfobacterota > Desulfobacteria > Desulfobacterales > SpSt-501 > SpSt-501. Next base: position 27,470 of record JAWOHH010000050.1, on the reverse strand, counting down.
ATGGAGATCCCGCCGAACATCTCCCCTTCCCCGATGACGCTGGCAAGCGATTTGCCCTGGTCGTCCTCGTAGTAGCGCTCTGCGGCCCCCGCCTGGATGATGTACAATCCATCCACCCGGGTTTCGCCCTGGACGAAGACGACCCGCTCCTTGGGATAGACGACCTTCGACACCGCCGGGGCCAGCAGGCGCACCTCTTCGGGGGGCAGGAAGGAAAACGGCGGGATTTGCGACAGGACGTAAATGACCTGCGATGCGGCGATCGCCGCCGCATACGACTCGTCGCGCATCCGCTGGTTGAAGAGCGCCTGGAAATGGTCGTGCAAAAACCGGTGGCGACCGCAAAGATCCAGGAACACCCGTTTGGGCAGCAGGTAGGCGGAGGCGTCGTGGACCACGATCAGGCTGCGGATCGCAAGGCCGGCGTTCATCAGAATGGACATGGCGCCGAAGACGTCATTGGGGCCCAGCACGCCTCGCAGGGTTTTTTGGCCCTCGCTCTCAAAAAAGAGTTCAAGGCTTCCGGAACGGATGAAGTAGACGTGATCCAGGGTCGTGGCTCCCTGCACCGCCAGCACCGTTCCACCGGCAAATGTCGTCAACGTCATTTTGGACGCCGCCGCCTCCAGGGCGCGGGAAGGCAGGCGCCCGAAAGGCTGGGTCCGGGAGAGAAGCTCGAGGGCGTCGCTGGTCATGCCGTTTGACCTCCCAGTGGGGGGAGTGAGAGCCTATTTGACATCCTCAACCGGTTCAACCTATATAGCCGATATCGGATCGCCGCGTCCACCGGATCCCAAGACCGCAAACCGGGCATCGGCCATGACAACCGACAGTCTCAGGCAACGAAAGCTGGCAGGCGCGTTCGTTTTCGGCTGGGTTTTTTTCAACTACCCGATCTTCTCCCTCTTCAACCTCCCCATGGCCCGGGCGGGGGTCCCCCTGCTCTACGGCTACGTCTTTCTCCTTTGGGCCGCTCTGATCGGCTTGATCATGCTCGCTGCGCGCCCTGACCCTCCTCCCGCCGGCTGCGGCCGCTGAGGCGCATGTTGACGACCGAGCTCATTCTGCTCGTCGCCTTCGGCTACGTCGCTGTCCTTTTTGCCATCGCCCACGTGGGGGACCGCCGCGCCGCGCAAGCGCGCAGCATCATCAGCAACCCCTACATCTACGCCCTCTCGCTGGCTGTGTACTGCACGGCCTGGACGTTTTACGGCAGCGTAGGACGCGCCGCCGCCAGCGGGCTGGGGTTTCTGCCCACCTACATCGGCCCGACGCTGGTCTGCGCCCTGGGATGGGTGGTACTGCGCAAAATCATCCGCATCAGCAAAACCCATCGCATCACCTCCATCGCCGATTTCATCGCCTCCCGCTACGGCAAGAGCGGGGCCCTGGCCTGCCTCGTAACGATCATCGCCGTCATGGGTATCATCCCTTACATCGCCCTGCAGCTCAAAGCCATCTCCATGAGCTACAACATCATCAATCAGTACCCGCTCATCGTCATGCCGCGCTATTTCGCCGACATCCCCGTCGTCCGCGACACGGCCTTCTACGTCGCCCTGCTCCTCGCGCTGTTTGCGATCCTCTTCGGCACGCGCCATCTGGATGCCACCGAGCGCCACGAGGGGCTGGTGGCCGCCATCGCCTTCGAATCGCTGGTCAAACTGGTGGCCTTTCTGGCCGCGGGGCTCTTCGTGACCTACGGCATCTATCAGGGGTTCGGCGATCTGTTCACGCAGGCCGCGGCCGTTCCCCGCCTCCAGGAGCTGTTCATCTTCGAAACCCGGGGGGGCGGCTACTTCAGCTGGGGGCTCGACATCCTGCTGTCGATGGTGGCGCTGATATGCCTGCCGCGCCAGTTCCAGGTGATCGTCGTCGAAAATGTCGATGAGTCCCACCTTCAAAAAGCCATATGGCTCTTCCCCCTGTATCTGCTGGCGATCAACCTGTTCGTGCTGCCCATCGCCTTCGGCGGGGCCATGCAGTTCGCCGCCGGCGTCGACGCGGACACGTTTGTCCTGACCCTGCCCATGGCCCGCCGGCAGGAGGCGCTGTCGCTTCTGGTCTTCATCGGCGGGATGTCCGCCGCCACCGGCATGGTGATCGTGGAAACCGTCGCCCTGTCGACCATGATCTGCAACGACCTGGTCATGCCCGTGCTGCTGCGCCTGCCGGTCACCCGCAGCCCCCGCCGCCAGGATCTCAGCACGGTCGTGCTGAACATCCGCCGCGGCAGCATCGCCCTGGTCGTGCTGTCGGCCTACGCCTATTACCGCTTCGTCGGCGAGGCCTACGCCCTGGTCTCCATCGGGCTCATCTCCTTCGTCGCGGTGGCCCAGTTCGCCCCCGCCATGCTGGGCGGCATCTTCTGGCGGCAGGGCACCCGCGCCGGGGCCATCAGCGGCCTGGTGGCGGGGTTTGCGGCCTGGTTCTATACCCTGGTCCTGCCCTCCCTGGTCGAGGCCGGACTCATGGACGAAGGCCTGATCACCCGGGGGCCGTGGCAAATGGCCGCCCTGAAGCCGTTTCAGCTGTTCGGCCTGCAGGGCCTGGACCCCATCGCGCATGCGGTTTTCTGGAGCCTGCTGCTGAACGCATCCGTTTACATGGGCGTTTCCCTCTTCGGCCGCAAAAGCGCGCTCGAGCTGACCCAAGCCGCCCTGTTCGTAGACGTGTTCACCTACCCCGCGAAGCCGGAGGAGTCCTCCCTGTGGCGCGGGACCGCACTGGTGACCGACCTCAGCTCCCTGCTGGAGCGGTTTCTGGGAAATCAGCGCACCGAAGAGGCGTTGGGAGCCTTTGCGCGCGAACGCGGCATCCGCTGGGGCCCGCTCTCCAAGGCGGACGCAGCGCTGGTCACCTATGCCGAGACCCTGTTGGCCGGAGCCATCGGTTCCGCCTCCGCCCGGGTGATGGTGGCCTCGGTGGTCACGGAAGAGCCGCTCGGTCTCGACGAAGTCATGCATATTCTTGATGAAACCCGCCAGGTGATCGCCTACAGCCGCGAACTGGAGCAGGCGACGGCCGAACTCAAAACCGCCAACGAACGGCTGCAGGAACTCGACCGGCTGAAAAACGAGTTCATCTCCACCGTCACCCACGAGCTGCGCACGCCGTTGACGGCGGTGCGATCCATCGCCGAGATCCTCAATGCCAACCCGAGGCTGCCCGAGGAGCAGTACCGGCACCTGACGGGCATCATCATCACGGAAAGCGAGCGGCTGACCCGCCTGATCAACCAGGTGCTCGATTTCCAGCGAATGGAAACCGGGCGGATGGCGTGGCAGCTTCAACCCGTCGACCTCGGGGAGGTCTGCCGCGAAGCCCTGACGTCGGCCCGTCCGCTCATGGCCGAGAAGCGCATCGAGCTGAGGACGGAGGTGCCCGCCACGCTACCGCCGATCCACGGGGATAGGGACCGCCTGGTGCAGGCCGTGCTGAACCTGCTCTCCAACGCCGTCAAATTCTGCGAGACGACCGGGGGACGCATCGCCCTGCGTCTCGCGGTTCACCCGTACCGGCTCCAGGTGGAAGTGGCCGACAACGGTGTCGGCATCCACCCCGAGGACCTCAAGGTCATTTTCGAGGAGTTCCGGCAGGCACGCCACCCTCCGCGGGGGCGGCCGTCCGGAAGCGGGCTCGGGCTGGCCATCACCCGGCGCATCGTGGAGTTTCACGGCGGCCGGATCTGGGCCGAAAGCCACCCCGGGCAGGGGTCCACCTTCGCCTTCGCGCTGCCGGTTGCAAACCCGCCGCGGCCGGCCTGAAACCGGCGTCAGTACTTCAGGCGGGCATAGTAGGTGTTGCGCGCGGCGTCGCGCGCCTGCCGGTAGGTTCGGATTCCCGACTCCGCAAGCAGCGGCAGCAGCTTCAGGAATATCTCCGCTGTGCCGATGGCATCCCCCAGCGCCGTGTGGCGGCCCATGATGATGATCCCCAGCCGTTCTGCAATCGATTCGAGGTCATGTTTCTCCTGCGCAGGGTGGACGACAGCGGAGAGCAGCATGGTGTCGAGCACGGGGTTCTCGAACCGGATCCCGGTGCGCTGCTCCTGGAGCTGGAGCAGGCGCATGTCGAAAGCGGCATTGTGGGCCACCAGGATCGTCCCCTCGGCAAAACGGTGAAAGAGATCGAGCACTTGGCGGATGGCGGGCTGGTCCGACAGCATTTCGGGCTGGATCCCGTGGATGCGGATCGATTCCGGGTGAAGGACGCCCTCGGGCTTAACGAGTTGATCGAAGCATTCCGATTCGAGCAGCCGGCCGTTGACGATGCGCACGGCGCCCAGAGCGACCATCTCGTCGCCGGCATGAATGTCCAGGCCCGTGGTTTCGGTGTCGAACACGGTGTAGGCAAGCTCCGCCAGCGGCCGTTCGTCCAGGCCGGGCGACTGGCCCGGTTGGTTGAACAGGTCGAAATCGTAGTAAACCGGGCGGGCGGTGGCCAGGATGGTCCGGCGCCGGGGGAGAACCGGCGGGGCGGGCGGCTCGGCGGCCGGCAGCAGAAGGCGCACACGCGCCTGCGAGGCGTTGCCGCGCGGCTGCGGCCAAAGCTCGGCCCCGTGTCGGGCCAGAATCTCCTTGAGGGTCGCATTCAGGGCTTCATCCCCAACAGCGACCGGCTGCTGCTCCCATCGGCGCAGCAGCTCCATCCTCAACGGCGGTCCGACCCAGATGAAATCCAACCCGAGATACGGCGGTTTCGTCTCCAGCGACCACCGGAACGCGCCGGTGTCGAACTCGGCGCCGACCCGCTGCAGGACGAAGATCACAGCCAGCGCCAGGGAGTAGCTGTCCACGCTGACCCAGAGCGGATCGGCCGCCGGTTCCCCCGACAGCCTCAGCCCGGCCGTTGCATCGGACTTGACCCGCACCGCTTCGAGAAAGTCCTTGAGCCGCATGGCCGAGAGCGACACGGGTGTGCGGATGAATGCGGCGTGCTCCGACCCGAGCCGTTCCATCGCCGCACCGGCGGAGAGGGCCTCCCGGTGGATGATGCGGTGGAATTCATCCCGCTTGGAGGGTGAGAGGTCCGGGTAGCCCAGGATCACTTCGACGGCCGATCGGATGCTGGCGACGGCGCTGCGCACTTCGATGGAGAGAGACTGAAGCAGGGCATCCGTGCGGCGGAAGGACTCCATTCGGCTTGTGAAATCGGTCAGGATCAAAACGAAGCCGGAGAGCTCGCGCAGCGGGCTGAGGATCGGGGCCGCGGCCGCCTGGAGCAGGCGGTGGTTGCGCGCGGCCATCACAAAGAGGGAGGTGAGGTCCTGGCGGCCGCTGCGCAGCTTCTCGGGAAGGTCCTTGAAGGCGTGGGTGATGATGGGTTTGTCGACCACACTGAAGATGGAGCGCCCTAAGCCGAGAAAGCCGCCGGTCGGCAACGCGCCCGCAGCGGCCAGCGGTTTCTCCGTGGCCTCCAGGAGCTGGCGCGCACTCTGGTTGTAGAGCGTGATCTGCCCCTCGGCATTGCAGATCACGACCCCCTCGGGCAGCTCGGCCAGCACCACGGAGAGGATGTTTTTTTCTTCCTCGATGCGGGTGCGCGCCTCGGCGACCCGATCTTCCACCGAACGGTGCAGCCCCTCGAAGCGGTTGGCGGCGGTGTTGATGGCGTCGGCCAGGCGCACCACATCCCCGCTGCCCTCGACCCGGATGCGGTGCGCCGGGTTGACCCGGTGGATGATCCGTGTTCCCTCGGTGATCTTGTCGATCGGGAGCACGTAGAGCCGGAACACCCAGTCGATGGCGAACCCCAACCCCGCCAGGAGCAGGACCCCGGCGCCGAAAAGATAGCTGCTGTAACGGGCGATCAGGGCGAGCACCGTCTGCCGGTCGGAGCCTGAAAGCTCCTGCCACAGCATCAGGGTGAAACTGACCACCACGGCCGTGAAAAACAAAACGCACACCAGGACAAACCACCAGAAGACCGTGTTTTGCTTCAGCCGCGGCATTCGATCAGTTCTTTGACTTTGGCGACCAGGTCGGCATTTGAGAAGGGCTTGGTGATGTAGGCATCCGCCCCGAGGTCCAGCCCCTTGGTCACGTTGACCTCGCTGCCCAGAGCGGTGACCATCACGATGCGGATGTCCTTCCAGTCCGGGTTCTCACGCACCCGCTGGCACACTTCAAAGCCGTCCACGACCGGCAGCATGATGTCGAGCAGGATCAGGTCCGGGTGGTGGCGCTCGATGGCTTCCATAGCCTCCTCGCCGCTGAAGGCCACGAGGGTCTTGTACCCGTTCTGCTCCATCAGGAATTGCAGCGCCACGATGATGCTGGGCTCGTCGTCCACGATGAGGATTTGCTTCGGCATGGCGTTTCCTCAGGGCATGGCATGCCACCGGCCGCGGCGGATCGCAGCGAAGGCATGCAGCCCCTCCGCCTTATCGGTTTTTGGGAATGAAGTCGGACCCTGGCCTTTTTCCTCTGCGTCTATCTGCGCGAGGCGGGATAGCCGACCGTCGCCAGGGCCTCGGTAATCTCATCGAGAATCGCGGGGTCGTCGATAGTGGCCGGCATCTTCCACTCCTTGTTGTCGGCGATCTTCTGGATCGTGCCGCGCAGAATCTTGCCCGAGCGGGTCTTGGGCAGCCGCTTGACCACCGTGGCCGTCTTGAAGGATGCCACCGGCCCGATGCGGTCCCGCACCATCCGGACCACCTCGCCGACGATCTCCTCGTGGCTGCGTGAGACCCCGGCCTTCAGCACGATGAAACCGATCGGCACCTGCCCCTTGAGCGCATCCTCCACCCCCAGCACCGCGCACTCGGCCACGTCTTTGTGGTCGGAGAGGATCTCCTCCATTGCGCCGGTGGAGAGCCGGTGGCCGGCCACGTTGATGATGTCGTCGGTTCGGGACATGACATACACATAGCCGTCGGAGTCGATAAACCCAGCGTCGGCCGTCTGGTAGTAACCCGGAAAATCCTTCAGGTAGGACTTGATGAACCCCTCGTCGTTGTTCCACAGCGTGGGCAGGGAGCCGGGGGGCAGCGGCAGTTTCGAAACCAGCGCCCCGATCTCACCGGGCTGGACCGGCTGCCGGTCGGGTCCCAGGACCGCCAAGTCCCAACCCGGTGCGGGTTTGGTCGGCGAGCCCTCCTTGACGGGGAAATGGTGCAGCCCGAGGCAGTTGGCGGCGATGGCCCAGCCGGTCTCGGTCTGCCACCAGTGGTCGATCACGGGCACCCCCAGGCTGCGCTGGGCCCAGCGCAGGGTGTCCGGGTCCAGGCGCTCGCCGGCGAGGAACAGCGCGTAGAATTTGGACAGGTCGTACTTCTTCATAAGCTCGGCGTTCGGGTCCTCGCGCTTGATGGCCCGAAAAGCGGTCGGCGCGGTGAACAGGGTCCGGACCCGGTGCTGGGAGATCACGCGCCAGAAGGCGCCGGCGTCCGGGGTGCCGACCGGTTTGCCCTCGTAGAGGATGGTCGTGCAGCCCTTGAACAGGGGGGCGTAGACGATGTAGGAGTGCCCCACCACCCAGCCCACGTCCGATGCGGCCCAGAACACATCGCCGGCGTCCACGTTGTAGATGGCCTTCATGGTGTGCTTGAGCGCCACCGCATGGCCGCCATTGTCCCGCACCACGCCCTTGGGGATGCCGGTGGTGCCGGAGGTGTAGAGGATGTAGAGCGGGTCGGTGGCTTTGACCGGCACACAGTCGTGCGCGCGGGCCTTGGCCATCACCTCGTTCCAGTCCAAGTCGCGGCCCGGGGTCATCTCGGCCGTCTGCATCGGCCGCTGCACGATGATGCAGCGCTGCGGCTTGAAATCGGCCATCGCGATGGCGCCGTCTAGCAGCGGCTTGTAGGGGATGACCCGGGCGACCTCGATCCCGCAGGAGGCCGAAACGATCAGCTTGGGTTTGGCGTCGTTGATGCGCACGGCCAGTTCCCGGGCCGCGAAGCCTCCGAACACGACCGAGTGCACGGCCCCCAGCCGGGCGCAGGCCAGCATGGCGATGACCGCCTCCGGTATCATCGGCATGTAGATCACCACCCGGTCCCCTTTGGTGACTCCCTCGGCCGCCAGGGCCCCGGCGCAGCGCGCCGCCGCGTCGCGCAGCTGAGCATAGGTGAACGTCCGGATAGTCTGGGTCACCGGGCTGTCGTAGATCAGGGCCGGTTGGTGCCCTCGGCCGCCGTCCACGTGCAAGTCGAGGGCGTTGTAGCAGGTGTTGAGCTCTCCGCCGGTGAACCACCGGTAAAACGGCTTGCGGGAATCATCCAGGACCTTGTCCCACTTCCGGGTCCAGTGGCACTCCTCGGCAATGCGGCCCCAGAAGCCGTTGGGGTCCCGGATCGATTGGGCGTGGGCGGCATCATACGGGTTGGCCATGGGAGGTCTCCTTAGCTGTTTTCGTTGAATATTCTGAATGGACCCGGAACAAGCTCCCCGGGTGATGCGAACCTCTCCTCCGCCCCCTCCCCCGTCGGGAGGAACCGGGGAGAGGGGGAAGCTGACACGTATTTCGGTTGCGCCTGACAGGCAGCCTCCTCGATTTAGGCTATCCCCATAGCCCCCAGCCGAAGCTGGCGGTAAAGAGGATGCAGAAGGCCACGATGCCGATCATCCAAAGATCTTCGGGTTTCATCGGATATCTCCTTTCCGGATTTGCGGTCGTACCGTTTTCAGGTTGCCAGACAACCATGGAGCCCTTAGGCTGGGCGGACACCCGCCGGGGGCCGTGGGGCATCGAGCCGGATTTCCCGGGCCCGCCAACCCCTGAGCCCCTTCATCGCCCTCTTGCGCTATGCCTCCTTGACCACGATCATCTTCTCCTTCTCGGCGCGCTCCAGCATGGTCTGGGTGCAGGTGGACATCTCGGCCTTGAAGCACAGGGCCCACATTAGGACGATCCCCAGGATCCACCAGGCGATCTGCCAGGACCACAGGGGCGGAAACCCGGCGAAGGAGAACGCGCTGTTGCCCCAGATGCAGGCCGGCCCGATCGCGAAAAAGTACCAGATGGGCACCGCCCACTTCATGGCGCTGCGCCACGTCCGGCCGGAAGGGCTCGGCGAATCGATGCTGTCCAGGAAGGCGCGCACCTCGTTCTGGCGCTTGATGGTCTCCGGGTCGTCCTTCACCCCGACGCCGCGGCATAGGTAGGCCACGACTAAAGCCGCGAATACCCCCCAGAACGCGCTGTGCATGGAGAGCGGGTTGGGCCAGACGTAGTAGGCCAGGAACACCGCCACCATCCCGGCCAGCATCCCCAGGTTGGCGCCCACCGCGGGGAAGCGGAAACCCCAGTGCACGCCCATGAGGTAGATGTACTGGACGAAGCCGAAGGCCGTGGCCAGCGCCCCTAAAATGACCAGAGCGGCGGTGGAGTTCAACCCGACAATCAGAGCCGCAGCGGTCACCACGGTCGCCAGGATGCGGTTGACCCAGATCTGCTCGGAGTGGCTGGCCTGCTGTTTGCGGATGTAGCGCCAATAGACGTCGCGCAGCAGAATCGAGCCGCCGGTGTTGATGTAAGGCGCGGCCGTGGAGTGGATGGCGGCGATGGCGCCCATAAAAACGATACCGAGGACGAAAGGCGGCAGGTAGGTCTTCATCAGGATCGGCACGACGTCGCTATCCTTGGTGAATTTCAGCACCCCCTGCAGCTCGAGCACCTTGGCGCCCATGCCCTGGAAGGCGGTGAAGTAGAACAGGGCGAATCCGACGACGAAGGTGGACATGAAGGTCTGCTGCCAGGCGAGAGGGGCCGGGCTCTTCTGGCCGAAATTCCACATGGTGAAGGCCGGCGAGGACTGGATGCCCATCAGGGCGAACATGTAGGTCAGGCACATGACCGCCGTCCAGGCCACCTCGCCCTTGGCGGCGCCGATCCCCCAGTTGATCACCCGGGGAACGTCCAGAAAGCGCTTGTCCAGAGCGTTCACATGGGCGGAGAAGGCTTTCCACCCCCCGATGGCATCCGAGGTGATCACGTAGTAGCCCAGAATGATGATGCCGCCGACGAGCAGGATGAACTGCAGCACGCCGACCCAGGCACTGGCCTTCATGCCGCCGGAGCAGACGTAGAACCAGCAGATGAAGGCCATGAAAATAGCGCCGAAGACCACCGGCACACCCGCCACCCAGTGGAACAGCGCCGCCGAGGCCATCAGCTGGACCGCGGTGTAGAACATCGAATACAGAAATGCCGTCAGCACCGTCAGCCAGCGGGCGGCCTCCGAGTTGAAGTAGTAGGCGTACATGTCCCCCGGGGTGATGAACCCGTAGCGCTTGCCGAGCAGCCAGTTGCGCTTGGCGAAGAAGGCCCCGGTGATGGGGATGGTGAGCACATAGAAGGAGGCGAAAGCGTAGGCCAGGCCGTCGCGCCAGATCAGGCCCGGGTGGCCGATGAAGGTCCACCCGGAGAAGGAGGCCGCGGTGGCGGCCATCAGGAAGGCGATGAAGGGGATGGAACGGCCGCCAATGGCGTAGCCGGCCGATGTCTTTTCGGTAACATAGCCCTTGATGCCCCAGTAGAAAGCGTAAATGATGTAAAGGCCCAGCATGATGTAAACCCAGGTTACCCCGCTCATGGTCTCTCCTCCCGTTGTTCGGTCGCCGTGCAACCGATGAAAGCGTTGTGGGCAAACGGATGGTCCCTGAATGCCTCGGTGTGTCGATCACCCCCTTTCACACCTCTGTCGCCGAACGGGTTCGCCCGCGCCCGGCGCTACCCTGCCATTTTGCGGATGTCATCGACGATGTCGGGGTTGGCCAGGGTCGTGACGTCGCCGACATCCTTCTTGTTGGAGATAGCGGCCAGGACCCGCCGCATGATCTTCCCGGAGCGGGTCTTGGGCATGTCCTTGACGATCCAGACCTTGCGCGGCTTGGCTATCTTGCCGATCTCGCGCGAGATGGCATCGGAGATCTTCTTTTCCAGCTCGGGGCTGGGCGTGTACCCCGGCTTCAGCGCGACGTAGAGGTCGGGTTCGCGGCCCTTGATCTCGTGGGCCACGGGCACGACCGCGGCCTCGGCCACCTCTTCCACCACCAGGGCCGCCGACTCGATCTCCTTGGTGCCCAGGCGGTGGCCGGAGACGTTGATCACGTCGTCCACCCGGCCCAGGATGCGGAAATAGCCGTCGGCGGCCTCCACCGCGGCATCGCCGGTCATGTAGGGCCAGTCGCGCCACTCCGTGCTCTTGGGGTTCTTGCAGTAGCGCTCGTAGTAGGTGCGCACGAAGCGGTCGCGGTCGCCATAGATGGTCTGGAACCCGCCCGGCCAGGGGTTCTGGATGCAGATGTTGCCGGCGCGGCCGGCGCCCGGTGGGATCACGTTGCCGGCCTCGTCGTAGATGATGGGGTGGATGCCGGGCATGCCCGGCCCGGCGCTGCCCGGCTTCATGGGCGTAATGGCCGGGATGGTGCTGCACAGAAAGCCGCCGGTCTCGGTCTGCCACCAGGTGTCCACGATGGCGGCCTTGCCCTTGCCGACGACGTTGTAGTACCAGCGCCAGACTTCGGGCTCGATGGGCTCGCCGACCGTGGTCATGTGTTTGAAGTTGTAATTGTACTTGGCGGGCTCGTCCGGACCGAGCTTTCGCAGGGCACGGATGGCGGTGGGGGCCGTGTGGAAGATGTTGACGCCCAGGTCCTGGGCAATGCGCCAAGCCCGGCCGGCGTCCGGGAAGGTCGGCACGCCCTCGTAGATCACCGTGGAGGCGCAGATGGCGAGCGGCCCGTAGACGATGTAGGAGTGGCCGGTGATCCAGCCGATGTCGGCCATGCACCAGTAGACGTCCTCGGGGTGGATGTCCTGCACGAACTTGGAGGTGCCGGCGACGTAAGCAAGATAGCCGCCGGTGCTGTGCTGGCAGCCCTTGGGCTTGCCAGTGGTGCCGCTGGTGTACATGAGAAAGAGGGGCGCCTCGGCCGGCATCTTCTCCGGCTCGACGCGCGCCCCGTAAAAATCCTTGAGGAGCTCGTTGACGAAGTGGTCGCGCCCCTTGACCATGAGGGTGGGGCTCGAGGCCCTGCCGGGGTAGCGCTGCCAGACCAGCACCGTGTCCACCTTCTGGCCGTCCTTGGCTGCCAGGTCGCAAGCGATGTCCGCGTTCTGCTTGTGGTCGCCCAGGTGCCCGCTGCGCCAGTAGGCATCCATGGTGATCAAGACCCGGCTCTGGGAGTCGACGATGCGGTCGGCGCAGGCGCGGCCCGAAAAACCGCCGAAGACTTGGGAGTGGATCACTCCCAGCCGCGCGCAGGCCAGCATGGTGATGGCCAACTCCGGGACCATGGGCATGTGGAGCGTGACGCGGTCGCCCTGCTTCAATTTGGCGAAGTCGCGCAGCAAGGCGGCGAACTCGTTCACCCGCACGTATAGCTCGCGGTAGGTGATGTGCTCGTATTTCTCCTCGATGGGCTCCGGGGCGAAATGAATGGCGGTTTTGTTCTTGTTCTTTGCCAGGTGCCGGTCGATGCAGTTGTGGGAGGCGTTGATCTTCCCCCCGACAAACCACTTCCAGCAGGGGGCGTCGCTGGTGTCGAGCGTGGTGTGCCAGTACTCGTACCAGTCGAGCAGATCGGCGTACTCCTTGAAGCAGTTGGGGAAGTTCTCCAGGCTGAAGCGCTTGTAGATGGACGCATCGGTCATGTTGGCCTGGGCGATGAACTCGATCGTGGGGTGGATCAACTGCTCCTCGCCCCAGTGCACCGCGATTTCAGCTTCGGATCCTCCGGCGAACTCTTTTTCTGCCATTCCCGACCTCCTTTATTTTCTGGTGGTTAGTTCGTTGCGGGGCGCGACACGGTGGCAGAGGCGTTGGCCCGAAAGTCCGCCAAGTCCCCGCGCGAAGATTTCAAATGCCACATCCAGCGTCGGTGCGAAAAAATTCTTGCGTGGATTCAGCGATCGCTTGCTCTCTTCCCAGAGGACCAAGCCGGAAAACAGCGCCCACAGGATCAGGGCCAGTTTCGTGGGCGTGGCCGCAGGGGAAGGCCCCGCTTTGAACGCTTCCGCAAAAATGTGTGAGATGATTTCGAAGGATTGATTGAGCAGATCAATGATTTTTCGGTGAAGGTCGAGCGTGATGTTGGCCAGAGTCTCGCCGGCCTGCAGGTTGGAGAGGGTGAGAAACATGTGCGGGTCGATCTCGTGAACCTCGAGCAGGGCCTTCTTGACCAACTCCAGGCTCTGATCGAGGTTCAGGTCTCTGCTCTCCTTGGTGCGCCACAAACTCACGTTCAAATGCTTGAGAACCCGGATGGAGAGCGCGGCAAACAGTTCGTCCTTGTTTCGGAAGTAGATATAGATGGTCCCAACGCTCAGCTCCGCCTCAGCCGCGACGTCCGTGACCTTCGCCCGTGCAAACCCCTTGGAAATGCAAACCCGTTTGGCGGCTGCCAGAATCTGCTGGCGCCTCCTTTCCTGTTCTCGTTTTTGCCTGATATTCACGCTCATATAATAATTGAATATCGTTCATGAGATGGCTTAATTACATTTATTTGTATCTGTTTGTCAATAGAAATGTATTCATTTTTTACAAAATTTTATAAAGTATTATTTTTGTTCTTGATCATTCCTGTTCTGCTGTCTTATACTGCGGCTGGTGCGTTCGGGGGAATTGCCTCCGCGCTGTGCACCGGAAGGGGAAAAGATGGAGACGGTTTGGAGCCGTTGGCGCGGCGTCCCGGCGGGCGCGAAGGTTGCCATTGCCACCTTGATCGCCGGCTGGGTCTTGCACGTTGCGGTGTACTTCCATGCGTTCCCGGACGACGTTGCCGATCGGACCTTCTTTCTGCAGCTGGTGGTGGGAGCGGGCATCTGCTACGGTGTCGCGACCGGCCGGCGCTGGGCCCGCATGCTGTGCGTGTTTTTCAACATCGGCATCGTTGCGCTGTATGCCTTGTTCAGCCTGGCCCTGTTTCAAAGCGAAGCGTGGGGGCGGGCGGGCCTCACCGCCCTGATTGCAGCGGCATTTTCCATTTCGGCGGTGTTCCTGCTGACGCGGGACAGCGCGCGTTTCTTCAACCCCCAGGCGCCCTCGGTTGCAAACAAGCGGGAGTCCGGCCCAACGTGAGATGGGCGATGGAGCGCCCGGCCGGCCTATCGGAAAAATGCACGTGTCAGAGTGCCGTTCGATTGAGAAGAAAAGGCAGGTGGGATGATGGAGGCCCGGGAGGTCGGCTGCACATGCGGCCGCAAGATGACGCTGTCCACTCCGGCGCTGCGCTGCGAGCACTGCGGCCGGACTGTTTTCTATGACGATAACGAGCGGCGGCGCCATCGGATCCGGGTCGGCGTCACGACCCTGCTCATGCTCGCAGCCTTCGGTTTGGTCGCCTACCTCTTTATTGAAATGGTGGTGGTCCCTTTTTTCCCGCGCTGAAAAGAGGAGGACATCCGGACGCAACCGCCCCCCGCCCGCCGGTTTACCAGCCCCGCGACATCAGGCAGTACATCTTCACATCATCCGGCGTGACGTTCTGCCGGGAAAAGCGGATCACATAACTGGGGATGAAGCCCTCTCGCAGGTAGTGCGCGAAGTCCGAATCGATCTTTGTCTGCGAAAACCGCCAGTCAGCCCCAGCGCTCTGAAATAAGCGATAAACGCTGCACTGGCGTGCCATGGCCAGACATGCGAGGTATTCGTCTTCCCGGATCGAGCGGCAGCCCGTAAACCGCTTGTCGGCTGCAGACGCCCCTAAAAAGCAAATCACGGTGAGCAGCAAAAAGAAAAGACCTTCAGCTGTCGTTATCACAACCAACCTCTCGTTTTGCGGATGACCTTTTCGAAACCGCTCATGGAGCTGCGGATGACGTTGTCCGCCACGCAGAAGGCGATGCGGAAGTGGCCGGGGGCGCGAAAGCCGCTGCCGGGGACCACCAGCACGCGCTCGGATTTGAGCGCCTGCACGAACGCCACATCGTCTGGGATGGGCGAGCGCGGAAACAGGTAGAAGGTCCCGGCCGGCTTGACGAACTCGTAGCCCATGGCGCTCAGCCCCGCGCAGAGCAGGTCGCGCTTGCGCTGGTAGGCGCCGATATCGGCGCGCTCGCCCTGCATCCGGGCCACCACGCGCTGCATCAGGGCCGGGGCGTTGACGAACCCCAGGATGCGGTTGGCAAGCGCCATACCGGCCACCAGGGGCTTGCGGTGAACCGCATTCGGGTTGACGGCCACAAACCCGATTCGCTCCCCGGGGATGGAAATATCCTTGGAATAGGAGGTGGCGATCAGGCTGTCCGCGTAGGCGGTAAAGAGGCTCGGCACCACGATGCCGTCGAACACCACCTTGCGGTAGGGCTCATCGGAGATCAGGTAGATGATCCGACCGAATTCACGGCTTTTGCGGGCGAGGCACTCCCCCAAGGCGGCAAGGCTCTCAGCGGAGTAAACGGCACCGGTGGGGTTGTTGGGTGAGTTGATCAGGACGACTTTGGTCTTGGGCGTCAGGGCGGCGTCGATGGCGTCAAGGTCGAGTTGAAAATCAGGTCGGCTGGGAGCGGTTTTCAGCACGCCCCCGTGGTTGTCCGCATAGAAACCGTATTCCACGAAACAGGGCACGGGTGTCAGCACTTCGTCGCCGGGGTCGAGCAGCGCCTTGAGGGCGATGTTGAGCGCACCGGCGGCCCCGCAGGTCATGATGATATCGGAAGGCTCGACCGGCGCTCCCTGTTCGGCCGCGAGGTAGGCGGCCACCGCCCCGCAAACCTCGGGATAGCCCGTGTTCGGCATGTAGGCATGGGCGTCGGGGCCCTCGTGGTCGATGAGCTCCTGCAGCACCGCCTTGAAGCGCTCCGGGGGCGGCAGGTTGGGGTTGCCCAGGCTGAAGTCGAAGACGTTCTCGGCGCCGTAACGCCTCTTCAGCTCGTTGCCCTCTTCGAACATGCGCCGGATCCAGGAAGAACCGGCGATGATGCTCTCGATTCGTTTGGCAATGCTCATGCGTAAAACCTCCCGCCCGAATTGAAATGGACTACTTTCATAGCACTCTCGGGGAGGGGCATCAATTCAAAAAACCGGCCGGCCATGTCACGTCTTAACGATCTTACGAATGGCGCTGAAGCAGGGGGCTGATCGAGGTCAAGGCGAAGAGGTAGGGCCGGGAAAGGGAAAGTTGCCACCCGAACGGCGGACTCCCTAAGCGGTGGCCAGCTCCATAGAGGTTTCGCGCATCACGCCCGGGCGCGGGGTCATGCCCTGAGGCCGGCAAAACGCAACACGCGCTTCACGTAGTCGCGGGTTTCCGCATACGGCACCTGCCCCTCGTACTTCTCAACCGCCCCGGGGCCGGCATTGTAAGCCGAGAGGGCCAGCTTGAGGTCGCCGCCGAATCGATCCAGCATCTGGCGCAGGTAACGCGCACCGCCGTCGATGTTCTGGCGGATGTCGAAGGGGTCGACCACACCCAGTTCCTTGGCCGTATCCGGCATCAGTTGCATCAGCCCCTGGGCCCCGACCGGCGACACGGCATCCGGTCGAAACGCGGATTCCGCTTGAATCACGCTGCGAATAAGTTCGGGGGGGAGGTTGTACGTGGAGGCCGCCCGCCGGATGGCCTTCTCGATTGCATCGCTGCCGGAAGCGGGTGTTCGAGTCCTCTCCGCCTCCTGGAACGCGCTGCGGCCGGCCGGCCGCAGCCGAAACCGTTTCTTCGCAGCAGCGGCTTCACCCTCGAACCGCGGGGTCGGCTTTCCGGCGGCCGTGGCGGGTGCTTCCGCCGCCGGCGCTGTGGAAGATCCGGTCCTGCTGCCAGCGGCGTTTAGACGCGATGCTTGGGTGAAGATCACCGGCCGGGCGAAATAATCGGATAGACTCAAGCCGGAAGGCTGCCCGGTGCTCTTCGCGGACGCCTCCTGTGTGAGAAGGTCTCGAAAAGACCCGCCCCCCTTGGCGGCCGCCCTGGCCATCCGGTTCCCGGCAACCGCCGCTTGGCGCGGTTCAATGTAGTCGCGAACGGTCAACGGCCGATCTACCGCCATGACTGCCTCCACCCATTTGAATTCATCGCCAGGATCACAGCAATAACCGTTCCAGCTTGAATTCATTACCGTGAGTCCGCCGATAATGGATTTATCATCCTGATATAGCTTGCTATTTTCTAAAAGTCCCCGTATTCAGGAGCGACGGCTCAAGCCGAACCGGGCGTCATCGGATCGGCATTTTTTGCCGGCGTTCATCATGATCGCACCATGGAGATCCAGCACGTGACACCAAGGTCATCGCGAAGAGGACCTGTTCTTTGCGCAGCAGCGCTCTGGGCCGTGCTGGCGGGATGCGCGGGCACGGCGGTTCGGTGGCCGCCGCCGTCCGCCGGCCTGCCGCCGAGCCGTCTCCTCGCGGACGTGCCCTTTTTCGCCCAGGAGCAATACCAGTGCGGACCGGCGGCGTTGGCGATGGGACTGGCCTGGAGCGGGCTCGAGGTGACTCCGCCGGAGCTGACCGATTTGGTCTATACGGCCTCGCTCCGGGGCAGCCTGCAGCCGGCCATGATCGCCGCCGCACGCCGCCTGGGGCGTTTGGCCTATGTGATCCGCGGGTCGGACGCACTGCTACGGGAAGTGGCCGCCGGCAGGCCCGTGATCGTCCTGCAGAACCTGGGGCTCGCGTGGGCCCCGAGGTGGCATTACGCCGTGGTGATCGGCTACGATATGGAAGCCGACACGGCAATCCTGCACACCGGCGTGTCGGCACAGCGCAGCACGCGCTGGCCGCTGTTTTTGAACACCTGGTCCCGAGGGGACTTCTGGGGGCTACTGGTTTTGAAGGCGACCGACCTGCCGGCGACGGCCGAGGAGGCGGCTTACGTGGAGGCTGCGCTCGGCCTCGAAAACACCAAGCGCTTCGCAGAAGCGACGCAGGCCTATCGCACGGCCCTCGCCCGCTGGCCGGGGAATCTCGCCGCCCTGATGGGGCTGGGTAACAGCGCGTACGCGCAGGGTGCGCTCGCGGCGGCGGGAGCAGCCTTTCAAGAGGCCGCGGAGGCCCACCCGCAGTCGGGTGCGGCCTGGAACAACCTAGCCCATGTGCGGTTGAAACAGGGGCAACGGGCCGAAGCGCTGGAGGCCGCAAGCCGAGCCATAGCGCTGGGAGGCCCCCTCGCACCCACCTTTCAGAAAACGCTGGACGAAATCCTGGATTCCGCCCCCTGAGGCCCGGCTCAGGGCGCCACCGGGTAGAGCCATTTCTTGAACGCCGCTTCTTCGCCGCGCGCCACCCGGGCCAGAAACTCGTACAACCTCACCTGAACCGGCCCCGGCACGGCCGGCATCTCGCGCGCCTCGATGCGCCGGACGGGAACCACCTTGAAGGGGGTGTTGGCAAAGAAAACCTCGTCCGCCTCGAACAAGAGCCCCGGCTTCAGGCGGCCTTCGAAAATCTCGATCCCCAGAGGGCCCGCCGCCTGCAAAATGGAGCGCCGCGTGATGCTGTCGAGCACCGTACCGAGCGAGGGGGTCATCAACCGGCCGTCTTTGACCAAAAAAACCGATTCGGTCGCCCCCTCGGCGATGAACCCCTGGGTGTCGAGCAGGATGGCATCCTCGAAACCGCGCCTCTGCACATCCAGCTTGGCAACCATCCCATTGAGATAGTTGGCGGCCGCCTTGGCCTCAATCGGAATGCTTTGGGGATCCAGCTTGCGCCAGGTGGAAATGCCCGCGGAGGTGCCACGTTCAAAGGAAAATTCGAGCCCCGGGATGTCCTGTGACGGGTCCATCGCAAATACGGCTACATCCACCCGCTTCTGCGGCGGCTGGATGTCGAGCGCGAACTGGGGGTAGTAGCCGACGACCTTGAGAGTCCCCTGCGCCAGCCGGTTGCGGCGCACCGTTTCGGCCACCGCCCGACAGAGGGCGTCGTGATCCACGGGCAGCTTCATGGCGAGGAAGGCGGCTGATCTTTCGAAGCGGGCCACGTGGTCGTGCAGCCGGAAGACGGCCGGGCCGCCGGCCGCTGTGGCATAGAAGCTGATCACTTCGAATATCGTGGAGCCACGCGCGAAGCTGTGGGACATCATGTGCACCGTGGCTTGGTTCCACGGAACGAACTGCCCGTTGATCCATACCTGCCGTTCTTCCAGCATCGCACGCGTCTCCGCAGCTCGAAAAGGCGTTTCGCCGGGCCGTCACCCGATCGTCAGGCGGGAACCATCACCACCGGGATCGTGGTGCACTTCAACACCCGTTCGGCCACGCTGCCGAAATCAAAGTGCCCCTCGCTGCCCTTGTTGGTCATCACCACCATGTCGATCTTCTGGCTCGCGATGACCTTGAGGATCTCCTTGGCGGGCTCGCCGACGGCGATGTGGCGGATGTAGAGCGGGCACTCGTTGAGGAATTTGTCGCAGATTTCGCTCAGGCGGGATTCGGCCGTCTGCTTTTCCCACTCCTGCATTTTCTTCAATTCGTCCGGGTCGAACTGGCCGTAGGAAGCGCCGAAAGCCGGGTAGTCCTTCATGACGTAGAGAATGTGGATCTCCGCCCCGAACTTCCGGGTCAACTCGGTGACGAGCGGCAGCGCCTTGGCGGCGTTTTCGGAGAAATCGGTCGGCCAGAGAATTCTGTTGATCTGCATGATGTTCTCTCCTTGTTGCTGGTCTGTAGTTCAGCGTGGACTCATACCACCTTCGCCGCAGCGGCGCAATACCCACCCGCAGGCCGCCGGCGCCCGAACCGGCGGATCCGGTTTGCATTGCCGGATGAATCCGGTTAAAGATTCTCCGCATCCTGGCCCTGATGACGATCGTCCACATGTGAGGAGCCGATTCCATGACCACGACCTCGAATCCGGTTTGCGCCGACCCCACCCAGGAGATCAGCATTCGCATCCCCTGCGCCCTGGCGGAGCGCGTGGCCGCCTACGCCCGGGAGACCAACACCAGCATTTCGAGCGTGGCGGTCGAAGCCCTGGATTTTTTCCTCAGGCGGCAGAACCCGCAGTGAAGTGCGCGGCGGATCACCCGCCGCAGGCCAGCAGCATGAACCGGATCCGGTCCCCATGCTCCAACTGGTGTTGAGCCAGACGCTCGCGGGGCACGAAGCCATCGTCGTTCACCATCACCTGCACGCTCGAATCCAGCGCCCCCTCGCTGTCCAGCATAACGCGACGCGCCTGGGGCCCGGCCTGCGTAAGCACCCGGTCGACGAGATCGGCCAGGCTCCCGCGCTCCAGCTCGATAACCACCCGCCGGCCGATCGCGGCGGAAAGGGCCGCCAGACCGATGGACTCAACGATGATTTTCACCGATTCCCCCCGGCGCGTCTACCAGCGCCTCTTTCGCCCGCGCAGCCTGGCCGTGGTCGGCGCCAGCGCCAACCCGGGCAAACCCGGTGGAAGGCTCATCCGCAACCTGCTCCAAAACGAGTATGCCGGAACCCTGTGGGCTGTCAACCCGGGCGCCCCGGTCCCCGGCGTTGCAACCGTCGGCTCCGTGGAGGATCTGCCCGGGACCCCGGATCTGGCTCTGATCGCCATCCCCGCCCCCGAGGTCCGTTCGGTCGTCGCAGCGCTCGCGCGCAAGGGCACGCGGGCGGCGATCGTGATGAGCGCAGGGTTCGGCGAAACTGGCCCGGCCGGCAAAGTCGAGGAGCAGCGACTGATGGACCTGGCGCGGGAGGCCGGGTTGACCCTGGTCGGCCCGAACTGCTCGGGCTTTCTGACGCCCGCCTATGCCGGCAAATTCGCCGGGATCCTCACCCGGCCGGTCCCCGGCCGGATAGACCTCATCTGCGGCTCCGGCGCCACCATGGACTTCGTGGTCGAGCAGGCCCTCGTGCGGGGGCTCGCCTTCAGCAACACCGTGAACCTGGGCAACTCCATCCAGGTCGGAATCGAGGAGATCCTGGGCCTGCTGGATCACAACTTCGGCCCGGAGAGCGCACGCATCCTCCTGCTCTACATCGAACAAATCAAAAAGCCGGCCGACCTGCTGCGTCACGCCCGCAGCCTTGCCGAAAAAGGCTGCACCCTGGTCGGCATCAAGTCCGGAGTCACGCCTGCCGGCGCCCGGGCCGCGTTGAGCCACACCGGCGCCATGGCCACTCCCGACCGCGCCGTCCAGGCACTCTTCGACAAGGCAGGCATCATCCGCGTTGGCAGCAAGACCGAAATGATCGACATCGCCTGCGCCCTGACCGCGTCCGGCGGGCCGATCCGGGGGAACCGGGCCTGCATCGTCACCAGCGCCGGGGGCCCCGCGGTGATGCTCGCCGACGAACTGCACCGGCAGGGATTTGACCTGCCCGCACTTCAGGAGAAGACACGGGAGCAGCTGCGGGCCATGTTGCCTCCGGAGGCCACCGTGGCCAACCCGCTCGATTGCCTACCGTCGAAAGACGGCCTGCAAACGCGCCGAATATTAGGCCTCCTGAACGCGGAGGAACAGCAGCGCCTGGATGTGGTCGTCACCATCGACGGCGCCGCCGGCATCGTGGACGAGGGGCAGATTTTCTGCGAAACCTTGCAGGCGGCTCGGTCCGGACCCCTGCCGATCGTCCCGGTGATCTGCTCGGCCACCACCAGCGCGGCCAAACTGGCGGTGTTCACGTCCGAGGGCGGGGTCTATTTCGACGACGAGGTCTCGGCCGGCCGGGCGCTCGGGCGGATCCTCAACCGGTCGCACCTCTTTACGCCCCCAAAACTCCCGCCGGGTTATGACCCTGCCGCCGTCGGCGCCGCCGTCAGCGGATGGACCGGTGTGGCCTCGCCCCGCGTGGCAGAGGCGGTTCTGACCGCAGCCGGGTTCCGCCTCCCGCCCCAGGTCGTTGTCGGCTCGCCGGCCGAGCTCGAACGCGCCTGCGCGCAGATCGGCTACCCCCTGGCCCTGAAAGCCGCCGGCATCCTTCACAAGAGCGAGGTCAATGGGGTCCGGTTGGGGGTTTCCAGCCGACGCGAGGCCGAGCAGGCCTATGCGGAGCTCACGGCCATTCCCGGGGGGGCGGGGGTCCTGGTGCAGAGTATGATCGCGGGGACGGAGGTCATTCTCGGCGCCGTGCGCGAGGTGGGTTTCGGGCACGTGGTGATGGTCGGGCTGGGAGGGATCCACGCGGAGGTGCTCGACGACGCGGCTTTCGGCCTGGCGCCGCTCTCGACGGAGGAGGCCTTGGGCCTGATCCGGCGCATTCGCGCGCTGCCGATGCTTCTGGGCGTGCGCGGCACGAAGGGCCTGTCGCTCGACGCCCTGGCGGACGCCCTGGTCCGGCTCAGCCGCCTGGTCGTAGACGCCCCCGTGATCACCGAGATCGACCTGAACCCGCTCAAGGGCACCGGGGATGAGCTCTTTGCCGTCGACGCCAGACTCGTTCTGCGCACCGGCGGCGGCAACCGTTAGGACCGCCGTGCCCCGTCGCTGAGAGGGCCTGCCCCCTAAAATCGTCTCAGGCGCCGAACTTCGCCATGCGCCCGGCATAGGCCAACGCCATCGGCATCAGGTCCACGGCCGGAAACTGTCCGAGCGCACCCTTGAGGCATTCGCTCTCCCCGAATCCCTGCACGGCGTTCGTACGCCCGCGGCCCGGCGCATGCAGCAGGGTCGGCACCGGGTGCCAGGAGTGGGCCTTCCAAACGGCCGGCGTGCTGTGGTCGCCGGTGACGATGAGCACGTCGGGCTTGAGCTCGAGAATGCGCGGCAGCACCGCATCCACTTTCTCGATCTCGGCCGCCTTGGCCTCGAAGTCCCCGTCCTCGCCGCGGCTGTCGGTGTACTTGTAGTGCACAAAGAAGAAATCATAGGTTTTCCAGTTCGCCTCGAGCGGCGCGCCAGTCGCGCCACTCGACGAAGACGTCCGCCCCCGCATCCCATCGCAGCGAGAAGCTGAGCTGGTAGCGGCCCTGACCGTGGGTTGTCCGCAGGACGTAGTGCGGGTTGTACGAATACGTCATCCCGGGAGCGTCCTGAAACAGCAGGCTGTGTGACGTGCCGTGGGCGCCGGCCGCGCCGGTCACGCGCAGCGCGCCGCCGCTGTCGCCCTCGTGCGACTGGCCGAAGGTCGGCACCTGCCCGACGGACATCTCCTCGAAGTCGACGTCGATCGGCGCGGTGCCCGCTGCCGCGGGGAAGGCGCGCGGCAGCGCCGACAGCTCGGTGCTGCGCGGTGCTGACGCCCGGCCGACGCTCGACACGTCGATCGGCTTGATCCCGAGCTGAGCCGCCGGCGAGCCAGGACCGAATCCGTAGTCGCGCTGAGCGGGATCGACAAACTGCGGGTCCGCGACGAGCGAGCCCTGGTCCTGCCCCTCGGCCTGCCACTGCGCGAAGCTGCGTCCGCCGAAGTCGAGCGCGGCGCCCGCGCTGCTCCAGTAGAGGTTGTGGTCGAAGCTGTAGCGCCCGTCGGTCCAGCTGCCCTGCTGCACGTCGTTGCCACCGCTGCGGTAGAACACGTTTCGCTCGACGGTCAGGGCGTGGCGCTCCTCCGCCTTGCTGCGGCGCAGCAGCGGGCCGTTCTCGGCGATCCAGATGTTGTTGCGCAGGGTGTTGTTCTCGCCGAAATGGAGGTGAAAGGGGCTGTCCTGCGTGTCGTAGACGAGGTTGAACTCGGCGACGATGTTCGAGCTCGCCTGGTCGAAGTAGATGCCCCAGCCGCCGTAGCGTTCGACGTTGCGGGAGATGTCGTGGAAGACGTTGTGGTGGATGTGGGTTCCCGGCGAGATGCCGAGGGTGTAGATCCCTCCCATGTCTGAGAGCACGCCTTGGCCGATGTTGTGCACGTGGTTGTAGGCGACGATGTTGCCGACGGCCGTGCTCGGGGTGTAGCCCCAGTTCCAGCCGACCGAGATCCCGGTGTAGTAGAAGTCGGCGATGTCGTTGTGCTCGAGGTTGGTGTGGGCGCCGTTGCTGATCAGCACGCCGACTCCAGCCGGGTGCATCCGGCCGCCGGAGGTGATCAGGTTGTCGCGGATCGCGGTGTTCTGTGCTGCCTGCGCCCCGGTCGACAGGTCCTCGGGGCCGATGTGAATACCGCCTGCGCCGAGGTCGGTCAACACGCAGCCGTCGACCTCGTTGTCGCTGCTGGCGTCGCCGAGATAGACGCCCCAGGCGCCGGTATGCGAGATCGTGCAGCGCCGAAGCGCGCAGTGGCTGGCGTGGCGCAGCTCGATCGCCGCCCCCAGGCCGCTCTCGGACTGGCGCGGCGAGTAGCCTTGCGGCGGGGTGGCCCAGTGCGTGTGCGCGAAGTGGATGCCCTCGAAGAACACCTGCTGGATCGGGCTGGCACTGCTGCCGAGCTGCAGCAGCACCGGCAGCCGAGCGACGATGACCTCGACGCTACCGGGCGTCTCGCCTGCACGCGGCAGGTATGTCAGCTCTCCGCTGGTGGTCTCGAGGTGCCACTGCCCCGGCGTGTCGAGCGCCTCCCGCACGTTCTCCACCAGATAGCGGTAGCCGGGCAGCAGCTGACAGAAGGTCTTGTCGCAGCGGGTGGGGCCGGTGAAGGTGACGACGCGCGCCGCCGCGTCGACGGCGGCGATGCGCAACCGCGAGATCGTCCAGTGATGCCAGGCCAGCACCTCGACGTCGGACAGGTTGTGCCACTCGCCGTGGATCTCGTCACCGCGAAAGCCGAAGCGATCATCTCTGCCGTCGTTGCCCGTCGGGGCGATCTTGCGGTGGATGAAGTAGTGCCCCTGCGCGGGCAGCCGCGGTCGCTGCCGCCGCTGGCCATCGACCCATAGCTGGGTGAACGCCCAGCCGTCGGAGACGACCTCGGGCAGCGTCAGCCTCCACCGTCCATCCGTGACCTGCCAGCCGCTGAGCGCCCGGCCGCCGCTGACCACGGGCGTCTCGCCCGCGAAGGCGCGGTAGATCGTCGGCGATTCGGCCGTGCCAGCGTCGGCGGTGCCGAGCGTCAACGTCTCTGCGAGCCAGTAGGTCCCGCCGCGGAGGATCACCAGCACCGGCGTGTCGCGCTCCGGCTCGCTCGCCCGCAGCGCACGGACTGCGTCGCGTGCACGCGGCAGCGATCGAAACGGCTCGGCGCGCGACCCATCGCCGGTGTCGTCGCCCTGCTCGGGATCGACGAAGAGGTCGCCCTCGGTCATCGAGCAGGCCGGGCACTCGCCGCCGCAGTCGACCTGCGTCTCGCCGCAGTCCTGCCTGCCGTTGCGACAGTGGTCCTGGCAGGGATCGACGCGGAGATCGTCGCCCCCGTCGACGCCCGCCTCGAGGCCAGCGTCAACGCTGCCGTCGCGCCGCGGATCGAGATTGTCAACCGACCTGCAGCCAGCCACGACGAGCGCAACCAGCGACGCGACCAGCGCACATCTCGCGCATTTCTCGCGCATGGCGAGACACACTACCCCAGATCGCATGCCGTTGGGCAGCTCCCCGAACGATCACCTCGAGATGATGGAGGACCGTCGGCGTGCCAGATGCCACTGGCCAGCGCTCGCCCGCCTTCGATCAGATCACTTCAGTGATTGCGAGCAGCTGCCTTCGTGCTCGTGCACCGAGCGATGTCGGGGGCAGCGTCGAGGTTCTTCCCCTCGAGCCTGGTCCTGGCGCTCTCGAAGCGCCAGGGGTGCTCTGGCGGGCTCCAGAGGGAGGTGATGAACGAATTCGTCTTCGTCACGGATGCGCTGCTCGCCGCGCTGGCGTAGTCACCACAGATCGAACGGCGAGGGCGTCCCAGGCCTGTCCTGACGAGCCACGCTGCGCGCTCGGAGGCTGTCTTGGCGAAAGACGATCCCGTCAGGACGATCGAACACCGGGAGGGAAGCAGCGCGAGGCCATCGACGTGGTCTGATGCACAAGAGCCGATGGTCTGCTGCCAGACGATCCCGCCATCCTCGGGACGGAAGCGGACCACCCACGCATCATCGAGGCCCTGTCCGAACGAAGAAGAGCTCCCTGCCAGCAGGAGGTCGCCGTCCGGCAGCGCCGCGACGGCCTCTGCGCCATCGCTCCTCGGCCCACCGATGGCGTACTGCCAGCTGATTCCGCCAGCTGGCGACAGAGCAACCACCCATGCGTCCTGATGCCCTCGGCCGAACGAAGAGGTCTTCCCCACCAAGACCAGGTCGCCTTCGCCGTTCCACAGCGCGTCCTTGAACAGGTCGTGTCTCGACCCGCCGTAGGTCCTGCTGCGAATGACACGCCCATTTGGATCAACGATCAGCAGCCAGGCGTCTGCCTGGCCTGAGCGGTCGGTGCTGGAGCCGACGACCACGAAGGTGCTGTCGGGCGCCACGATCATCTTGTACGGCTCCACGTAGCCCTCCGGCTTGAACGCCCGATGCCAGACCGTATTGCCGGCGGCGTCGAGTCGCACGAACCAGAGCCGGTAGCGCTCCAGCCACCCGCCGACCACGAGACCACCGTCAGCCGTGGCGCCGAGGACCTGCGCGACGTCGAGGCCCTCGGTGTCGAAAGTGCGCTGCCAGAGCGACTTGCCGGCGCCGTTCAGGGCCACGATCCATGTCTTGGGATCGGCGCTGCCAGCCCCGACTACTCCGGCCAGAAAGATCTGTCCTCTCCGCCCCGAGGCAGCTGCCTTGAGCGGGTCCCGGCCGGGACCGCCGAAGGTGCGCTGCCACTCGGGCTTGCCGTTGGCGGCGAGGCGGGCCACGAAGAAGTCCGAGTCTCCCGCACCGAATGTCTCGGTGGTCCCGGCGACGATCAGGTCGCGTCGAGGGGAATCACCGCCCGGATCGCGTCTGTCCTCTGCCCGCCGAGCGTCCAGGCGAAGGACTGCATCCCGGCGTCGCGGCAGCGGGACCGGTCGATCGTCGGCGGCCGGACCTTGACCGTCGGATACATCGCCGTCCGTTGCGGCGGGGTTGATCGGCCGGCGTGCTGACAGCCGAGCGTCGAGACGAGGATCAGCACGGCACAGCCACCGGACAGGCTGCAGGGCGAGCTCGAGATCTCGGTGCTTGTCCGCCGCGGCGCATGCCGAACTCCTCGTCGACCTCGACCAGCCCCCAGCGCGGCTACCGGTGAAGGATACCCGCACGGCAGCGCCACCGGCGGACCATTCGCCGTGAGCTGCGGGATCTACTCAAGTGAGCCGCCTGGGTCCAGACCGCCATGCTCAGCGCTGGACAGCGATGGCGACGATCTCGGCCGACGCGCTGACCGCGATCGGCGTCGCCGCCGGCGTGTCGTGGTACGGGTTGATGTGCACCAGACCGGTGCCGACGGCCACGTAGAGGTCCGCGAGGCGACCGAAGCCCAGCCCGGCGGGAGCCGTGTCGCCGAGCGGGATCTCGGCGCCGACCGGCTTGAGGGTCCGTCCGTCGAAGCCGACGATCTGGACGATCCTGCGGCTGGCGTCGGCAATGGCGAAGATGTCGCCGAACTCCGAGGCGGTGCGGTCGATGCCCACCGGCCGGGCGGCCTCCGCGCCGGACCAGCTCAGCCGGTTGACGACCTCCGGCGTGGGACCGTCGAGGAGCACGCCGTAGATGTACTGCGTGTCGGCCACCACCGCCGCGGTGCCGTCGGCCCGGATCCCGACCAGCGTGGCGCCCGGGTCGTTGTCGAGCTCGACCTCGGCCGCGAGACTCGACGCGGACCCGG
>JAWOHH010000121.1:0-10575 GCA_046496215.1 Desulfobacterales bacterium | reverse complement strand
CACGGCTTCGTAGTTGGTTATTTTAAAGTAGCTGCCGTTCCCACTGTAGATGGCCTGCCGCCGAACCTGACCGCCTTCGACGATGTCGGCCTTTTCATCGGAGAAACGCTCGATCTCGCGCTTCCACTGCTCCTTCAACGAGGCCGGGGTGACCACCAGCACCTTTTCGAAGCCGAACACCTCTTTCTTTGAAATGGCTAAGGCAATCGCCTGCAGGGTCTTGCCGAGACCCATTTCGTCACCAAGCAGCGCCGCGCGCTTGAACAGCCCGAAGCGAATGCCCTCCTCCTGATAAGGGTAGAGTCGGGTTTTCAATTTGAGCGCGGGGTGCGGTACCGATCGGGCGAGCTCGGCGAGCTGCTTTTCCTGCAGCAGCGGCTCCAAGCGGTCCAAAACCGCAGACCCGACGCGGACGGCCTTGAACGCCTTCAGCTCATCCAGAAGCGGCACCAGGGCATCAATCTTTTCTTTTTTGAAAAAGCCTTGTTGGTCGAAATTCGCCGCCAGGATTTCTCCGAGCCCGTTGCCCTCCATTCGTCGACGCTCGTGAAAGAGCCGCGGCCGATCAACCGCCGAATCCCAGTAGATGTCGAAAAACGGAAATTTTTCGTTTATCAGCCGGCGCTTGAAATCACGTTTGCGCCGAAAGAATGCCGTCAGATAGATAAGGTGCTTGCAGGTGCCAAGGCGATTGACGGCATAGTCCGGGCAACTGCAGTGCCCCCGACCCGAAGCCGGATCGTGGAGCGTCACGGTGTACTGCCTGCCCGTGTCGGTCTGCAGCAGATGACGGCCCTTGAACATATCACCTTCAATGACCGTGAATCGCTCGGTTCGCGCGCGCTTTCGGCGGTCTTCCAGCGCCTGGTGCCGGATCTCATCCTCCGAAAGGCAGGGGTCTTTGGCGCTGCCGGTCGCGTCATCGGCAGCAGCCGATTTCCAGCGCTGCATAATGCCACGGGCATCCAGCAGGGCCGCCACGGCATGCTTGCAGCCGTTACCGGGATACGGGCAACTGCAGGAGAGGTCGACGCGGCTGCCGGTGATTATAACCTGGGTCGTATAGTCGCCATAGCTGCCGTCGACCTCGTATAGGAAGAGCCCCGCCTCCGGGTTGGCCTCCTTGAGTACAAAGGCGCCGTTTTGATAAATACCGAGACCTCGCTCGTATATCAGCGGGGTATCTGCAAAATTTTTTTTGATGATTTCCGGCGTCAAGGGCGGCATGGGGTGGATGCTCCTGTCCGTTGGAATTGCGATCTGATGTTTTTCGAACCACTGGCTTAAGCAAGCAAGGGCTATCATGAAGGGTGGGGCTTTTCAATCCTGAGGAAGCAACGCGCATAAAGAAAAAGAGCGATAAAGATGTTCTTAATATTTAAATATTAAGAGCGTCCCCTTTATCCGTTTCAGGTTTTACTAAGATTGAAAGAGGCGATCGAGGAGGCCGAAGCGGTAGGCGAAATAGAGGATCAGTGCTGCCGCCAGCAGCAGGGTGGCGATGCCGGTCAGGGTCCTCGCGATAGGCTTGAACCGCCGCACCCTTATGGGGATCTTTTTGTCGGCGGCCGCTTTCACGGGGAACGGAAACGCGTAGTCCCGCGGCGCGGCCGCCAGGGGCTTTAAATGAAGCGCCCGGGCGCACACGTCCACCGTGTCCGCATCGATCAATTTGGCGCCGGTTGAAAACCCTCTGAGCAGGCAATGGTCGCAGAGGACGTTGATGGTCCGCGGGTAGCCTGCGGCCAGGGCATGGATCCGCGCGATGGCGCGATGGGTGAAGATGTTCCGCTTTGCCCCGGCCACGGCCAGCCGGTGGCCGATGTAGTGAGCGGCCTCCCGCGCATCGAGCGGCTGGATGTGGTGGGCGGCGACGATCTCCTTCCGCACGGCCACGTTGCGCTCGTCCATGAGCAGGTCGTTGAACTCGGTCTGGCCGACGAAGAAGATCTTCAGCATCCTGCGGCCAGCCATCTCGATCCGGGCGAGCTGCCGGATTTCCGCAAGCAGCACCGAGTTCAAGCGCTGGGCCTCGTCGATGATGACGAGCACCTTGCTGTAAACGGCGTATGAGCCCAGCAGGAAGCTCTTGAAGTGCCGCAAGAACTCCTCGCGATCGGTAAACCTGCGGCCCATGCCGAATTCCTTGGAGAGGAAATTGAGGAAATCGAGCGGTGCGAGGTCCGGGTCCGGGATGGTGACCGTGATGGTGGCGATCTCGTTCAGATGCGGGAAGGCCTCGACAAGCGTTGACTTGCCCGTGCCCACGTCCCCCGTCAACAGCACGAAACCCGCGCGCTCCAGGATACCCTCTTTCAGGGTGTTGAGCGCGGCCCGGTGCCTGCCCCCGGCCCACAAAAAATCGGGGTCGGAGGAGAGTTTGAAGGGTTGTCGTTTTAAGCTGTAATGGTCGAGGTACATATCAAAAACGGTGCAAGGCGCACGGCACACGGCGCACGGTTCAAGTTGTAAGATTCACGGTTCAAGGTGCAGGGTGCACGGTACAGGGTAAAAAAGCAAATTGACCAAACTAAAGCCATGAAGCAAAAAGCATGCAACCGCGTTCAATCATGGACCGATGCGGGATCCAATGCAAATGGGAGGGGCGGCCGCCGGCCCTTCGCGCCGGATGGAGATAGGCGCCATAAGAAATCTTGCTGAATCAAACGAAGCATGCCGTGTGAAACTAGGGTGCGTGGACTGGGCACTTGATTCCACAGGTTCGCGGTCCACGAAAATTTTTAAATTTGGACCCGGCCTGAAATCTGGTAAAATAGAGGTTCGGACAAAAACACGGGCCGTCCGGGAGAGGTACTATAAATATGCGCCTAAAAAAATTGCTTTTCATCGCCTGGCTTTTGGCTCTTCTGCTGCCCTGCGCCGCACGCGCGGACGGCACCTATCACGTCGTCCAGGATGCCGACGGGATGTACTTTCAGACCGACCGCGACGGCGGCTGGACCATCCCCAGGAACAACCAGAGGTATTTCAAGGTCGGGGAGAAGGGCGCCTACACGCGCGGCACGGACGCCGATGGGACCTACATCAAGATCGGGGAGAGGCGGAAATTCTACATCGATGTGAACGCCGCCAGCAGGACGGCCGGAAGCGCCTCCGAAGCCGGCCGGGACCGGCAGCCCCAATCCTCCGCCCGAGAGACCCCGATCGCCATCATGGGAAACCGGGTGCTGGTACCGGCGACACTCGGCCACGGCGGCCGGGAGGCCCAGGTGACCCTTGTGCTCGACACCGGCGCCTCGATCACCACCCTCAACCGCGAGGCGGTCAAGAGATTCCAGTTCGGGAAGACCCGCAAGGGCAAGCTGATCGTGGCCGACGGCAACAGCATCGACGCCGACCTGGTCCAGTTCAATTACATCAAGGTCGGACCGCACCGGGTGGCCAACCTGCACGCCGGCATCATCGACCACAAGGGGTTCTCGGGAGACTATCAGGGCCTGCTCGGCATGAACTTCCTGAGGGACATGGACTACAAGATCGACTTCCAGCGCCAGGTCATCATCTGGCGCTGACATCCCCCTTCCGGGCGTCCTTCAAACGCTCCAGCCATTTCTTGAAAACCGCGTCGGGTTTGCCGGCCGGCGGCAGATCGTCCTGCAACTCCCGGGCATACGCCCGCAGCGGCTTCTCGTCGATGCGCTGAAGGCCGGCGCGGCCGCCCCTCTTCAACGCGTGCTCGCAGACCCGGTTGATGTGCCGCGGCGCCCCACCCGACAATCGCTGAACGAGGCCGACCGCCTTCGGAGTGAAGATTTCCAGAAACGACCCGGCCGCCATCAACCGGTGCCGGATGTAGGCCCCGGTCTCCTCCACGCTGAACGGCTCGACCCAGCGCCTGACGGCGCAGCGCTGGAAAAGGGCCCGCAGCTCGAAGGATTCGATCCGCTCGAGCAGACGGCTGGTGCCGACCAGCAGGATGTTGATCAGCTTCGCGCCCTTCTCCTCCATGTTTGAAAACAGGCGCACCTGCTCGAGGATTTCGTCCGCCTGGAGTTCGGCGTTCTCCAGCACGAGGAGGAGCCTTTTGCCCGCCGCGTGCTCGGCTTTCAGGCACTCCCGGAAATGAAACAGGAACTCGCCCTTGGTCGCGATGCCCCGGTCCAGGCCGAAGGCTTCGATCAGCAGGTCGAAAAATTGCTCGACCGGTATCCCCGTTTCCCTGACCACGGCCGACTTGAGGTCGCCGGCAATGACGGGTAGCAGGCGGTCGACGAGAACGCTCTTGCCGGAGCCGTTTTCGCCGACAAGCAGCAGGATCCCCTTGCCTTCCTCGATTCCGACCTTAAGGTAGGCGAGGTTTTCGAGCTGCTTGTCGCCCAGCCAGACGAAGCGCGGGCCGCAGCTCTCCTCGAAGGGCTTGGCGACCAAGTGGAAGTGGGTGATGTAGCGGCGGTCCTCTTTCATGGCATGGAAGGCCTGGTTTTCAAAAAGCCCGATCCCTGTGTTGCATAGCATGGCCCGATTATTGCTTGAAAACAAGGAGGCGGATCCAATTACATTCCTCCCCGAGGTGAAAGATGACCGAGGATTCCTTCGCAGACTACTATGAAGACCTGCAGGTGAGCCCCAACGCCGACCAGGAGACCATCGAGCGCATCTACCGGATGCTGGCAAAGCGCTACCACCCCGACAACGGCTGCAGCGGGTGTGTGGACAAATTTGACGCTGTGACCAAGGCGTTTCATGTGCTCTCGGACCCCCGGAAGCGGGCGGCCTACGATGTCCGCTACGACCAGCTCCAGGCCGGCAAGTGGAAAGCCAACGCCGCCGCATCCCCCTCCAACGGCAGCAAGGAGGACCACGGCATCCGCAAGGCGGTCCTGTCGGTGCTCTACATCGAGCGCCGAAACAACCCGGCCGAGGCCTCCGTGGGGCTCTGGCGCCTCGAGAAGGTGCTGGGTTGGCCGGAGAAGACCATCGAGTTCCACACCTGGTACCTGAAAGAGAAGGGGTGGATCGTGCGCACCGACAACGGCGGCTACGCGATCACGGCCGCCGGCGTGGATGTGCTCGAAGAGGTCGGCCTGGCCGCCGGCGAGGCTCTTCTGTTGCCGGAAAAAAGCCCCGCCCCCGAGGAGCAGAATGAAAGGCGCTCCGTCGCAAAACCGCCCTTCCGGGCGATCGAAACCCGCAGGTCTCACACAGAACCCGCAGCCGGTTAGATGAACTTTTGATAGTCTCGGAATTATCGAGACAATCTCTGGAAAATCCCTCCTAACCTCCCTTTGCCAAAGGGAGGGATTGACTCTCTTTGGCAAGGAGGGGCAAGGGGAGATTTTACAGAACAGGTCGATTCGCTTTCGATTTCGTTAAAATTCTCCCGTTGCCCCGCGGCCCTCTCAGGCGAGCTCGGCCGGCGGGGTGATCCCCAGCTCCCCGATCTTCTGCAGCAGGGTCTTGTAGCTCACCTTCAGAATGCGGGAGGCCTTGCTGCGGTTCCAGCCGGTTTTCACGAGGACGTGGTTGATCACCTCGCGCTCGACCTGGTCCAACGCCTTCTTGCGGATTTTTTTGAGCGCCATCTGGGAGAGCTCCGGCTTCTCGCCGCGCGCAGCCAGCGCGGCGATGAAGCCGGCGGGCCGGTGGTTTATCGGGCCGGAGTTCCCCACGCCGTGGTTTCGGACGGCGCCCGTGAGCGCACCGTCGATCGTCTCCTCGGCCTCCCCCAGCACGATCATCCGCCGCAGTACGTTCTGAAGCTCGCGCACGTTGCCCGGCCAGGAATAGGCGGAAAGCTTGGCCACGGCCGCCGGGCTCAGGGCGAATGTTCTCTTCAGGTGCAGCTCTTCCCCGTACGTCTTGATATAGTGGTCGATCAGCACCGGTATGTCTTCGGGGCGGTTGCGTAGCGGCTCCAGCAAAATGACGATGGCGCTCAGCCGATAGTAGAGGTCGTCTCGGAAGGAGCCGCGCTCGACCCCCACCGCCAGGTCGTGGTTGGTTGCGGCCACCACCCAGACATCGGTCTGCACCTGCTTCTCCGAACCCAGGGGCGTGAACTCCCCCCCTTGGAGCACATGCAGAAGCTTGGACTGCAGGGGCAGCGACATGTCGCCGATCTCGTCCAAAAACAGCATCCCGCCGTCGGCCTGCTCGAACTTGCCCCGCCGGGTCTGCATGGCGCCGGTGAAGGCCCCCTGCTCGTAGCCGAACATCTCGCTTTCGAGCAGGGTGTCCGGAAGCGCAGCGCAGTTCACCTTGACGAAGGGTTTGCCGAAACGGTCCGAGCGCCGGTAGAGGCTTGAGACCACCAGCTCCTTGCCGGTCCCGGTTTCCCCGCAAACGAGGACGTTCAGGCCGGTTGCGGCCACCTGTTCGATCAGCTCCCGTATCCTGCGGATGTTCGGGCTGACGCCGATCAGATTGAATTCCTCTCCCATCCCCGGCTTCCGTTAAAAAGTCAAAACCTGATCATGCCCTCGTTGTACATGAAAAAAAGCACCCCGGCCGCCAGCGCCAGGCCGGCCCCCCAGACCCCCTTGATCTTGAACCCCACCAGAACCAGCGCCAGGCCGGCCAAGACCAGCAGCAACACGTGCGATACGAACTCGAAGCTGAAGGCCGTATCGCCCATCCCCGTCAGGCCGATGTATTCGAAGAACATTTCATATCTCCTTCATGCGCAAGGAGATGCCCGCCGGCGGCTACACGTCTTTGGTCTTGGCAAAATAGATGTTCGCGGCCCGCGCCAGGCCGGCCGGGGTCGCCTCCGCCGGCTTGCCATCGAAGGCGGCGATTGCCAGAAGGATGCCGACCACGTCCGACGGGTAGCAGGCCCGCAGCTCCCCCACGCCGGCCTCGAGGCAGAGATTGCGGAAAAAGAGCCCGGCGTCCGGCCGGCAGGCCAGGTTCTTTTCTTTCAGCACCCGCTCGAAGATTTGGTCGAAGACCTCCTCGCCCACGGCGTCGACGAAGATCTTGTTGGGAATGCGCCGCAGAAAGGCCTCGTCCGCCAGATCGCTCGGGTCCAGGTTGGTGGCGAAGACGACGCTCGTTTCGAAGGGGACCTCGAACTTGAGCCCATAGCGCAGCGTCAGGTAGTCCACCCGGCGGTCCAGGGGCACGATCCAGCGGTTCAAAAGGTACATGGGCGACATCACCTGGCGCCCGAAGTCGTCGATGACCAGCGTGCCGTTGTTGGCGCGCATCTGGATCGGGGCGGCATACACCTTGGCGCTCTCCTCCATCTGCAGCTCGAGCATGCTCGGCTCAAGCTCCCCCCCCACGATGATCAGGGGCCGCCGGCAGACCACCCAGCGGGGGTCGAGGCCGCGCACATCGGCGTCGACCCTCTCGTGCACCGCCGGGTCGAAGACGACCACCACCTGCCCGTCGACCTCCAACGCGTAGGGGATGACGATTGCATCCCGGTGGATCCGCGAAAGCCGGCTGACCACGCTGGTCTTGCCGTTGCCGGTCGGTCCGTAGAGAAAAATCGACTTCTGCGAGATCAGGGCCGGGCCGAGTTCGTCGATGAACCGGTCGGTCACCACCAGGTCGGCCAGGGCCACCTTGAGCACATCGCGGTTGATGAACGGCTGTGCGGCCTGGCTGCGCACGGCGTGGTTGTAGCTTGCCACCGAGACCGGCGCGGGCCCGATGTAGTGGCAGGTGAGAAAGCGCTTGGCGGCATGCTCGCGGCCGATCGCAGAGAGGCTGAAGATGTAGTCGTTGCCGTCCATGCCGGAGATTTCGAAGAGCTGCTGGCCGCGCAGCTGCTGGAAAATGGTGTGGAGCAGCGGAAAGGAGAGCTTGAGGGCGCGGCTCAGCGCGCGCAGGGAGCTTGTGCCCTTGGTGTAGAGGTGGCGCAGCATCAGGTCTTCCGCGATCGACTGCGGGATGTCGAGCTCCTCGGGTTTCACCGGCGGCTTGGGCCGAAAGGCGAGCCTGGGTTCACTCGGGCCGGGCTTGTTTTCAACTGCTGCGTTCGTAGGCACCTCTGACCTCCCTTGGGGTTGACGATTGCTGGACATGAAAGCTGATGCCCCCGCCGCGGAGGCACTTATCCATCGCAGAAGAACCTCAGCAAAAAGCGTGCAAAAATCGAGATGCAGATGGAAAAGAAAAGATTTCGTTACTATTTCAATAAGTTAGAATTTGTTGCGGCGGCAGGAGTCAAATCAGAAGCAGGAGATGGGAAGCTGTTTAGCCATAATATGAGTAATTTTTTTCACATCGAGCGGTTTTGCACCTTGCTTATTTTTTTATTTTTTTTTCCCGGCAAGACCCCCCAATAGCGATCTCAGCATAGAATCAATTCGAAACAAAAATGAGCGGCGATGCGGAGATGAGCCCTTTGATTTCATGGGTTCGGGATTGGCCGTTTTAAGCGCCGGTTGCGCCTGAATCATAGTGCCGAGAGCGGTCAACCGGGATTGGACTCTTTTCGAACTCGATGGTTTTCTGCACAAATGCCGGTACAGCTCCAATGCGTAATCGGATCTGCCGCGATTCAGCAATTGCCTGGCGATGGATATCTGAAACTTGAGGACGGCATCCTGATCTTGGTAGATTGATTTTGCATAGCTGTCCACCTCGGAAGGGAGTTTCTGAAAATCAAACAAATGCAGGAAACAGTCAGCTATCGAGGAAGCTAAATGTTTATAAGCGCTGCCCCGCATGATCATGGTCCGGAATTCTTCGAGCGCATCGCCGTATCGACCGATCTCCATGAATGCCTGGGCACACACAAGAACATCAACCCCGCTTTCCGCCTCCCCCCAGCCTTTTTTGATGATCTCGACTTGATCGCCCGACAGCTCTTGAGGCGCAGCAGGGTCCACGCAGCTCAGCTCCAGGTCGATAAGCTGGAGTTGCTTTTCAACGATCGCTTTGGACTTGGGGTCGATTTGGGTCGCGCAGTCTGAAAACCTGGAGTAGAGTTCCCGGGCTTCTCGGTGCAGCCCCTGCGAACGGTAAACGTCCGCTTGCTTTCGAATCAAAGCCAAACCGATTTTCATAAGATTATCATTGAGTTTTTCATGGTCGGTCGCATGCGGGCCCCCTGTGTCTGGGCTCATGCTTGCAGAACAGGTCTTTCGGCATGAACATGGGCGATGGGCTGATCAATTGAGAGAATATCAGATCACTATTTGATATCTACAGTTTATCACAGCCGACCAACGCTTTCAAGTTTGGAATCCGGTTGCTGATCAACCGCCTTGAGAAAAAAATGGCAAGTCTCGGAAAGCAGAAAGCCGGATGGTGTCGGCACCATCCGGCTTCCCTACTAAAGTGGCGGGAGCGACGAGACTCGAACTCGCGACCTCCGACGTGACAGGCCGGCGCTCTAACCAAGCTGAGCTACGCCCCCGCAAAACAAATTTTGACCGTATTGCTTCGCGGCAAGATGCCGCTCCCACAGAAACCAACCCCGTTGGCCTCGTGCGGAGAGATTTTTGACCTGCCTCCCTATCCGCCGCCCCGGGGAACCTGGTAGGCGGAACAGGGATCGAACCTGTGACCTTCGGCTTGTAAGGCCGACGCTCTCCCGGCTGAGCTATCCGCCCGCAGCGCAATCGCTGTAAAGTGGTTTTGCTACCAGCTTGTCTCTTCTGTGTCAAGCTAATTCATGGCCTGGTCCTGCCGGGGCTCAGGGGCGGCCGGCACCGCCAGCGGCATGTCCAGCTTCTTGAACAGGGCCTCCCCCTCGGCCACGATGAGCGCGTGCGAGAGCACCTCGTCCATGTGCTCGACGAAGGTGATCTCCATCTGGCTCGTAATGCTCTTGGGCACGTCCTTGAGGTCCTTTTCGTTCTCCTTGGGGACGATCACCTTCTTGACCCCGCCCCGGTGGGCGGCGATGAGCTTCTCTTTGAGGCCCCCGATGGGCAGCACCCGGCCGCGCAAGGTGATCTCCCCGGTCATGGCCAGGTCGCGCCGGACCGGGTGCCGGGTCAGCGCCGACACCAGCGAGGTGCACATGGAGATCCCCGCCGAGGGCCCGTCCTTGGGGATCGCCCCCTCCGGGATGTGAATGTGGATGTCGTATTTGCGGTGGAACTTGTCGTCGATCAGCAGGTGCTCGGCCCGGGAGCGCACGTAGCTCAGCGCCGCGCGGGCCGACTCCTGCATGACGTCGCCCAGCTTGCCGGTGACGGTGAGCTGCCCCTTGCCGGGCATTAGCAGGGTCTCGATGAAGAGCAGCTCGCCCCCGACCGGGGTCCAGGCCAGCCCGGTCACCATGCCCACCTGGTCCTCCTGCTCCACCTGCTCCTGCCGGAAGCGGTAAGGGCCGAGGTACTTGGCGATGGACTTCTCGTTGACGACGAACTCCTTCTTCTCCTTGTCCTTCACGGCCTCGCGCGCCAGCTTGCGGCAGATGGAGGCGATCTCGCGCTCGAGGTTGCGCACCCCGGCCTCGCGCGTGTAGCGGCGGATCACCGCCAGGATCGCGTTGCGCGAGAAGCTGACCTGCTTGCCTTCCAGGCCGTTGGCCTTGAGTTGCTTGGGCACCAGGAACTGCTCGGCGATGTGGGTCTTCTCCACCTCGGTGTAGCCCGGCAGCCGGATGATCTCCATGCGGTCCTGCAGCGGCAGCGGGATGTCGGGCAG
>JAWOHH010000107.1:0-35558 GCA_046496215.1 Desulfobacterales bacterium | reverse complement strand
TGACAAGCCATGTCATCTATTGTGATGATTTTCATGGTATTTCAACTTTTTTGACGCCAAGGATCATCGCTTCCACGTCCGCCTTGGCCGCTTCGGCATGAGTCTTGGCATCGGCTTTCAGCTTGGCGATTTTTTCGCGCTGCTTGGAGACGCGATCAACATCAGGTTGCGCAGGCCCGCCTCGCGCGTGTAGCCGGAGATGATCTGCCGCAGGGCGCCGCGGGAGAAGCGGACCTGCCCGGTCTGGAGCCCGTTCGCCTCGCGCTGCCGCGGGATGAGGTGGCGTTCGGCGATGTGGATTTTTTCGTCTTCGGTATAGCCCAGCAGCTGCAGGACCTCCATGCGGTCGCGCAGCGCCGGGGGGACGGTGTCCAGGATGTTGGCGGTGGCGATGAACATCACCTTCGACAGGTCGAAGGGCACATCGAGGTAGTGGTCCTGGAAGGAGTGGTTCTGCTCCGGGTCGAGCACCTCCAGGAGGGCCGAGGAGGGGTCGCCGCGGAAGTCCGCCCCCAGTTTGTCGATTTCGTCCAGCATGAACACCGGGTTGTTGGACTCCGCCCGCCGGATGCCCTGGATGACCCGCCCCGGGAGCGCGCCGACGTAGGTGCGCCGGTGCCCGCGGATCTCGGCTTCATCGCGCACCCCGCCGAGCGACATGCGGTAGAACTTCCTTCCCAGCGCACGCGCGATCGATTGGCCCAGGGAGGTCTTGCCGGTCCCGGGCGGGCCGGCAAAGCAGAGGATCGGCCCCTTCGAGTCCGGTTTGAGTTTACGCACGGCCAGGTATTCGATGATCCGGCGCTTCGGCTTCTCCAGCCCGTAGTGGTCGTCGTCCAGGACCTTGCGGGCCTTTTTGATGTCGAGGTTGTCCTCGGTGTGCTGGTGCCAGGGCAGCGCGGTCAGCCAGTCGAGGAATGTGGTGGCCACGGTGTATTCGGCCGAGGAGGGGTGCATGCGCGCGAGGCGCTCCAGTTCGCGTTCGGCCTCCTTGGCCGCCTCCGGCGGCAGGTGCTTCTCCTTGATTTTGGCACGATACTCCTCGACCTCCACCGAGCCCTCGTCCTTCTCTCCCAGCTCGGCCCGGATGGCCTTAAGCTGCTCGCGCAGGTAGTACTCGCGCTGCTTCTTGTCCATGTCCTCCTTGACCTGGTCGTGGATCTTCTTTCCGAGCTCGAGGATCTCCAGCTGCTTGTTGAGGATTCGGCTGACCAGCTTGAGCCGGTCGCCGACCGGCAGTGTTTCGAGCACCTTCTGTTTTTCTTCCGATGTGGCGTTGAGGGAGGAGGCGATCATGTCGGCCAGCGTGCCGGGCTCCTTGATGGACTGCGCCATGTAGACCACTTCGGCCGGCAGGGTCGGGGAGTGCTCCACCACCTTGGCGAAGTGGTTGACGATGTTGGTCATCAGCGCCTCGATCTCGGTGTTGCGCAAGGCGTCCTCCTCCAGGTGCTCGACGGCAGCCTGCTGGAACGGCTTGCCGGCGGCTTGCGAGACCTCCTTGATGCGAAAGCGCCCCAGCCCCTGCACGAGCAGCTGGATGCGGTTTTCGGGCGTTTTGGCCATTTTCAGGATCATGGCGCTGGTGCCGATGGGCGCGTAGCGATCGGGCGGCGGCATGGCTTCAGGGGTGTCCGCCGCACGGGCCGACACCACCGCCAGCATGCGGTCCCTGGACATGGCCTCGTCGATCAATTGAACCGAGTCCGGGTGCACGACCATCAGCGGGAACACCATCTTCGGAAAGAGCACATTGTCGGTGATCGGCAGGATGGGCAGGATCTCGGGCATCTTGGCCGAGCTCGGTTGCTCCGGCTGCTTTTCGTCGGTCATTTT
The DNA here is from genome assembly GCA_046496215.1 of Desulfobacterales bacterium. GTDB lineage: Bacteria > Desulfobacterota > Desulfobacteria > Desulfobacterales > SpSt-501 > SpSt-501. Next base: position 33,722 of record JAWOHH010000107.1, on the reverse strand, counting down.
CTTCTCCCTGTACTGCGATCGGAGCGGCAAACCGCAGGCATGCACCAGTGGGTGCCCGCCGCGGTCAACCCCATGCGAGCGGTGTCTTCGTCAGACATCGGAAACGGACACCTTGTAGGTCTGGTCCACGGGCCGCTTGACCAGGCGGATTTCCAGGAACCCGTTTTTGGTGGCGGCCGACACCTTCTCCGGGTCGATCGGGCAGGGCAGGAACAGGATGCGTTCAAACCGGCCGTACTGGATCTCCGCCAGCCGGTAGGTGTACGCCGGGCCGCAGGCCGGCGCCATGCGCTGGCCTTGGATGCGGACGGCCTTGCTGCTGATCTCCACCTCGATGTCCTGTTTTTCCACCCCACCGATTTCCGCCATGATCACGACCTGTTCGGCCGTCTCGTACATGTCCATCGGCGGCCGCCAGGTCCGTTCCGACAGCATGAAGGAGGGGCCCATCGAGCCCAGCATGTCCTCCAGCGTCTTTTCGAAGCGGGAGCTGAGCTCATCGAAATTGTCTCCGAATCGAATCTTGAAGAATTCCATGGTGAGTTCCTTGCCGGTTGTGGGTCCTCTGGGTGGGGATGCACTGGGTGTTCTGGTATCACATGTCGACGGCCAAGTAAACACGAGCCTGGGCGCAGGGGCCGGCGGCACGCTCCCGCCCCGATGCGGCAGGGCCGGTTACAGCTCCTCCGGCACGAAGGCCACGACCTCATCGATCGCGGCCGCATCGCAGAAGAGCATGGCCAGCCGATCGACGCCCAGCGCGTTGCCGGCGGCGGCGGGCATGTCGGCCAGCGCAGCCAGGAATTTTTCCGGAAGCGGATGGACGGGCCGGTCCAGCGCCCGCAGGCGATCCTGCTCGGCTGCGAACCGCTGCCGCTGCTCGGCCGGGTCGTTCAGCTCGCTGAACCCGTTGCAGAGCTCGAGGCCGCCGATGTAGAGCTCGAAGCGCTCGGCCACGGCCGGGTCCCCCGCCTTCAGGCGGGCCAGAGACGCGTACTCGGCCGGGAACTCGGTCAAAAACACCGGCCGGCCCCGACCCAGGTTCGGCTCGATGCTCAGACCCATCATCTCGTCGAAGCGGCCCTCCGCCATGGCCGCTTCGGCGGGGAGCGGCGCAAAGCGGGCGAAGGCCTCGCCCACGGTCAGCCTCTCCCAGGGCGGGGAGAGGTCGATGCACAGGCCCTGGTAGCCAAGCGTTGCGCCGGTGCCGAGCTCGCGGGCGATGCGCACCACCAGGGTTTCGCAGCAGGTCATGAGGTCGGCATGCGTCTCGCCGGCCGCGTACCACTCGAGCAGGGTCATCTCCGGCAGGTGCCGCCGCCCGCGCTCCGCCTTTCGGAAGCACTTACAGATCTGGAAGATTTTTGTGTGGCCGGCCGCGAGCAGCCGCTTCATGCAGGCCTCCGGCGATGGCTGCAGCACCCATCCCTCCGAGGCGAAGAGCTCGATGTGGGCCTCGGGCAGCGGGACCGGCAGGCGCAGGGGCGTTTCGACTTCGAGGTAGCCCTTTTCCGCGAAGAAGCCGCGGATGGCGCCCACCAGGGCCGCGCGGCGTTTGAGGTTTGAACGCTTCGGGTCCGTCATGGCTCGGGGCGATGGGAATCGATCCGCTTGTCGGATCGTTGCAGGTCGGTCCGAATACTGATATGCTGCCCTTCTAAATCATCGCATTTGTGGAAGTCAAGTCGGCACGCGCTACGTGCGGCCGGAGGCAACATGACGCCATCTATGATCACCGTCGCCCATGGAGACGGCATCGGCCCGGAGATCATGCGTGCGACCCTCGGTATCCTGACCGCCGCCCGTGCGCCGATCGCCTGGGATGAAATCGAGATCGGCGAGGCGGTCTATCGCAAGGGGGTCGCCTCCGGGATCCCGGCCGACGCCTGGAGCGTGCTGCGGGCCAACCGCTGCCTTCTCAAGGCGCCGATCACCACTCCGCAGGGCAAAGGGTTCAAGAGCGTCAACGTCACCCTGCGCAAATCGCTGAACCTCTTCGCCAACGTCCGCCCCTGCAAATCCTACAGCCCATGTGTGGCGTCCCACCACCCCGCCATGAACCTCGTCCTCATCCGGGAGAACGAGGAGGATTTATACGCGGGGGTCGAATACCGGCAGAGCCCGGAAGTCGTGCAGGCGCTGAAGCTGGTCACATGGCCCGGGTCCGAGCGGATCGTACGCTATGCCTTCGAGTACGCCCGCGCCCATGGCCGGAAAAAAATCACCTGCATGACCAAGGACAACATCCTGAAGCTGAGCGACGGGCTTTTTCACCGCGTCTTCGACGAGGTGGCGGCCGGGTACCCCGGCGTGCAGGCCGAACACCAGATCGTCGACATCGGCGCGGCCCGCTTGGCGGCGCGGCCGGAGGCTCTGGACGTCGTCGTCACGCTCAATCTCTACGGCGACATCCTTTCGGACATCGCCTCCGAGGTCGCCGGGTCGGTCGGGCTGGGAGGCTCCGCCAACATCGGGTCGTCGTCGGCCATGTTCGAGGCCGTGCACGGCTCGGCGCCCGATATCGCCGGGCAGGATCGCGCCAACCCCTCCGGGCTGCTGTCGGCAGCGGTTCAAATGCTGGTCCACCTCGGCCATGGCGAAACCGCCGAGCGGGTCCAGAACGCCTGGTTGTGCACCCTGGAGGACGGCGTCCACACCGCGGACATTTACCGCGACGGCCTCAGTCGCGAGCGCGCCGGCACGAGAGGCTTTGCCGATGCCGTGATCGCCCGGTTGGGCCGAACACCGCGCCGGCTGGATCCGGTCGCGTATCGGGCGGAAGCGTTCGCGATTCCGGCGGGCTCCCCGGCACCGGTGTCGAAGAGCTTGGTGGGGGTCGATCTCTTCCTGGAGTGGACGGAGAGCGGCCGCAACCCATCGGTGTTGGGGCGGCGCCTCGCGGGGCTGGTCTCGGCCCCGTGGCGGTTGTCCCTGATCACCAACCGTGGGGTCAAAGTCTATCCGGACGGGTTGCCTGAAACCTATTGCGCGGACCAGTGGCGCTGCCGGTTTCTGGCGGATCCGTCCCCGGTTGCGCATCCCGATGTGATCCGCCTGCAGCAGCGGCTGGTCGACGCCGGGCTAGATCTGATCAAAACCGAGAACCTCTACACGTTCGATGGGGTTCCGGGATTTTCTCCCGGGCAGGGAGAATAACAACGCCACGAAAGGGGATATCAGATGGCCAAATCGCAGGACGTGAAAAAAGACGCCAAGAAGCAGCCCAAGAAGACGCTTAAGGAGAAGCGCCAGGAAAAGAAGCTGAAGAAAAAACAATAGGGATGATTCCTGCGCCACCGGCGGCGCAGGAATCATGCCGCCACGTTGGAAAGGACGGCGCTCAGGCCCTGGGAGTATGGCCGGTGCAAGTGAGGAAACAAGAGGGCCGCCTCCACCGCGGTCAGACGGGGATGCGGCCGCCGGGGTGTCTAAATCCACGCTGCCGGAGGAGTGGCCGTTTCCCCGGCTAGTAGCGCCGGCCACCGCCTCCGCCCGGGCCGCGTGAGAAACCGGATCCGGAGCGGTCGCCCCCCCCACGGCCGCCGCCGAAGCCGCCTTCACGCTCCTTGCGTTCGCGGGCCTCGCTGACAACGATCTTTTTACCCCGCAATTCACCGCCGTTGAACTGCGCAATGGCCTTTTGCGCCTCCTCCTCGCTTTCCATTTCCACGAAACCGAAGCCCTTGCTCTGGTTGGAGAAGCGGTCTTTGATGATGGCGACCGTCGCCACTTTGCCCACGGATGAGAAATTGTGCGTCAGGTCCTGTTCCGTGACCTCGTTGGAGAGGTTGCCGATGTAAAGTCGTTTGTTCATGGAGTGATCCTTTCGTGTGATTTTTTGGGGGGAGGCGAACGCCGGCAGAAAAAAACCACCACACGTTGGAAAGTGTGGTGGTCTCATCCGACACTTCAGAGTGGTTCGTCCAACCTTGCCGCCCGGCGCGCCCATCGAGGGGCCGGCCCCCGACATGGGGGGATATTAATCCCGAACGGCAGGCCGGTCAAGGCTTTATTGCCCTCTCGCGAGAATTGGAGGTCCCCCCCCGCCCCTGCCCCCGGGCGGGGCCCTGTGCCGGCGTGCGGCGCTCCCACTTGTAAGGCCTGTGGAATTCCGATAGATTCATGTCCGGGCTTCGGGAGGCAAAGATCGTGAAAAGCCGCTTGCTTCTATCGGTATTCGTGATGCTGCTGGTTGGTGTCGGCGGCCTGGTCCTGTGGGGCCAGTACACCCGCCGCAGCGCGGAGCTCTACTACTCCGGCACCATTGAAGCGACCCAGTCCAACATCGCCTTCCAGGTCAGCGGGCGGGTGAAGGCGGTCCCGGCCGACGAGGGCCGGGTGGTGCAACCCGGGGAGCTTCTGGCCCTCCTGGACCCGGAGGAGCTTGACGCCCAGCGGGAACAGGCGCGCGCCGGATTCCGACGGGCCGAGGAGCAGGTGAAACAGGCCGAGGTCGCCCTGGAGATCAATCGCCGGGTGCTGCCGGCGGAAGTCGACCGGGCCGAAGCCGCCGTCGAGGCGCTGCAGGCGCAGTTGGCGCAGGCCGAGTCCGGGTTTCGCGTTCAGGAGGTCGAACGGGCGCGATTGGCGGTGGAAGCCGCCCAGGCCTCTATGGAAAACGCCCGCCGGGACAAGGAGCGCAACGACTTGCTGTTCCTGAAGGGGGTCGTGGCCGAACGGACCCGGGACAACGCTGATCTCGCTTTTCAGACCGCGCTCAAGGAGCACGGCCGTGCGCTCGAGTCCTACCGCCTGGCCCGGGAGGGCTCTCGGCGCGAGGAGATCGACACCGCCCGCTCGCGGCTGGCCGAGGGGCAGGCGACCCTGCGCCTGGCTCGAAGCAACCTCCAGAAAATCCAGGCCTTCGAGCAGGAGGTCGAAGCCGCGCGCGCCCAGGCGGCTTCCGCCCGTGCGGCCCTCAACTTAGCCGACATCCGGGTCGTCCACACCGAACTGCGGGCGCCGTTTGCCGGGGTCGTCGTCAGCCGCAACGTCGAGCCCGGTGAGGTGGTGTCGCCCGGCCGCGAAGTGCTCTCCATCGCCGATCTCAGCGTGGTGGAGCTCAAGGTGTTCGTGGGGGAGCCCGAGATCGGCAAGGTCCGGCCCGGCCAGCCCGTGGACGTAAAAATCGACTCCTTCCCCGAGAAGACCTACCCGGGGCTGGTGGCCTATATTTCGCCTCAGGCCGAGTTCACGCCCAAGATCATTCAGACCCACACGGAACGAGTCAAGCTCGTCTACCTGGTGAAAATCTCCGTCCCGAACCCGAACTTCGAGCTTAAATCCGGGATGCCTGCCGATGCCTGGTTCCGCTGATCGTTGCGCGGCCGCAGGTCACGCTCCCGCCGGGATGATCGTCGCCTCGGAGGTCGACCGGAGCTTCGGCGCGCTCACGGCGGTATCCCGCGCCTCCTTTTGCCTGCCTGCCGGCCGCACGGCGGGAGTAGTGGGGTCCGACGGCGCCGGCAAGACCACCCTGCTGCGCATGATCGCCACCATGATCCGGCCCGACGCCGGCACGATCACGGTGGGCGGCCTTGATGCGGTCTGCGACCGCCAGTCCGTCAAGCGCCTGCTCGGCTACATGCCCCAGCGCTTCGGCCTTTACCAGGACCTGACCGTCGCCGAGAACCTCGATTTCTTCATGGATGTCTACGGCATTATCGGCCGGGAGCGCCGGGAGCGCCGCGACCGCTACCTCGGGTTTTCCAATTTGCTGCCGTTCACCGAGCGCAAGGCCGGCGACCTCTCCGGCGGGATGAAGCAGAAACTGGGGCTCGCCTGCGTGCTGGTCCACGAGCCGAAAGTGCTCATCCTCGACGAGCCCACCAACGGGGTCGACCCGGTGTCGCGGCTGGAATTCTGGCGGATCCTGGAGCAGATGCGGCAGGCCGGTATGACCATCCTGGTGTCGACCGCCTATCTCGACGAGGGCGAGCGCTGCGACCGGCTGCTCGTGATGCACCAGGGCCGCATTCTCGCCGATGCCGTTCCCGCCGAATTCCGCGCGGGTGCCCGCAGCCTGGAGGACGCCATGGTGGCGCGCATCCAGGCTGCGGACGCCGCATTGAGCGAGGAGCGCTATGGGGCCTGATGCCGTCCGCGTGACCGAGTTGGTGAAGCGCTTCGGCCGCTTCACGGCCGTGGACCGGATCTCCTTTTCCGTCGCCCGCGGCGAAATCTTCGGGTTTCTCGGTCCGAACGGGGCGGGCAAATCCACGACCATCCGCATGCTCTGCGGCATCATCACGCCCACGAGCGGCGCCGGCCGCGTGGCCGGCTTCGATCTTGCCACCGAGCCCGAGCGCATCAAGCAGGCCATCGGGTACATGTCCCAGAAATTTTCGCTCTATCTCGACCTGACGCCATTCGAGAACGTGCGCTTTTACCTCGGGATCTACAACGTGCCCGAAGCGCAGTGGCCGGAACGCATCGCCTGGGTGTTCGAGCTGACGCGCCTCGCCGACGCCCGCAACCGGCTCACCCGGGACCTTCCGCCCGGCTGGCGCCAGCGCCTCGCCCTCGGCTGCGCCCTGCTGCACCAACCGCCGCTGCTGTTCCTCGACGAGCCGACCTCGGGGGTCGACCCCATCACCCGGCGGCATTTCTGGGACTTCATCCGGAAGCTCACGGCGGAAGGGGTCACGGTCTTCGTCACCACCCACTACATGGACGAGGCCCACCACTGCGACCGGGTGGTGATGATCGACTCCGGCCGCATCGTCGCCGCCGGCGCGCCCGGCGCGATTGTGGCCGAGGTGCTCCCAGACCGGCCTCAGGCGGACCTGAACGACGCCTTTATCGCATTGATGCGCCGGAGCGGCCCGTGAACCTGCGAACGGTCAAAGCCATCGCCCGCAAGGAGACCTACCACCTCCTGCGCGACTTCCGCAGCCTTTATTTGGCGTTCTTCATCCCCCTGCTCCTGATCCTGCTCTTCGGCTATGCGCTCAGCCTGGACGTCGAGCGGATCCCGACCGCCGTGGTCGACCAGGACCGGACCGCCGCAAGCCGCGATCTCATCCGGCAACTGCAAGCCTCGCTCTATTTCGACGTGCGCGCCTATCCGGCCGCTTCCGCCGAGTTGACGGAGCTTCTCGACCGCAATCGAATCCTCCTGGGCATCGTGATTCCGCCCGGCTGGACGGCGGACCTGCGGGCGGACCGCCCGAGCCCGCTTCAGGTCGTCATCGACGGCAGCGACCCCAACTATGCCGGAAATACTCGGGCCTTTGTGAGCGCGTTCATTTCGCGGCTGAACGAACAGCAACTGGTCGACTTTTTGAACCGCCAGGGCCTTGAGCCGATCCACCCGCCGGTCGAGGGGCGCATCCGGGTTTGGTTCAACGAGGATTTGGAGAGCCGCAATTTTATCGTCCCCGGGATCATCGCCATCATCATCATGATCGTGGGGGCGCTCTTGACCTCGCTCGTCATCGCCCGGGAGTACGAAAACGGCACAATGGAGACTATCCGGTCGCTGCCGGTCCGGGGGGGTGAGTTTTTCCTGGGAAAGGCCATTCCCTACTTTTTCATCGCGCTCGCGGATGTCCTGATCGCGATCCTCATGGGGCAGCTGCTCTTCGGCGTGGTCATGAAGTCGAGCTTCTGGGTGATGATCCTGGCCTCGACGATCTACATCTGGGTGGCGCTCAGCCTCGGGCTGCTGATCTCGGTCAAGACCAAGGTCCAGCTGGTTGCCAACCAGGCGGCGATCCTCTCGACCTATCTGCCCTCGCTCCTGCTTTCGGATTTCGTTTTCCCCCAGGAGAACATGCCGGTCGTTCTCAAGATGCTCTCGCGCATCGTCCCGGCGACCTACTACATCGACATCCTGAACGGCCTCTACCTCAGGAGCCTTTCTCTGGCGCAGCTCTGGCCGGACTTTCTCGTCTTGAGCCTGATGGCGCTGGTGCTGACGGCGGCGAACCTCGCGGCCCTGAAGAAAGAGGGGCTTTGAGATGAACTGGCGCCGCGTGCGGGAGCTCGTCCGCAAGGAGTTCATCCAGCTCTTCCGCGACCGGAAGAACTGGCCGCTGCTGGTGATTTCGCCGCTCGTCCAGCTGATCGTCTTCGGCTATGTCGTCACCACCGATGTGCGCGACATCCGGGTTGCGCTTGTCGACCACTCGCGCTCGATCGAAAGCCGCCGGCTGGTGGAGGCCTTTGACGGCAATCCTACCTTCCGAGTCACCCACGCCTTCGACGACCCCAGGGACCTCGACCGGCTGCTGCTCCGGCGCGGGGTGGACCTGGGGCTCAGGATCCCGCCGGATTTCAGCGCCCGCATCCGCCGCGGCGAGACGGCCGAGGTGCAGATCCTGGTGGACGGCAGCATGAGCAACATGGCCGCCGTGCGGATCTCCTACACGCTGAGCGTGCTGGACGGTTTTAACAGCGCCCTGATCCGCGAGCTCAACCGGCGGCGCATCGATTTCGGGGAGATCGACGGCCGTATCCGCACCTGGTACAACCCCAACCTGGACAGCCGCTACTTCTACGTGCCCGGCATCGTCGCCTTCCTCGTCATGCTGCTCTCGTTGCTGCTCACCTCGATGGCCATCGTGCGCGAAAAGGAAGCCGGCACCATGGAGCAGCTGATCGTCACCCCGCTCAAGGCCACCGAGCTGATCCTGGGCAAGACCATTCCCTTCATCCTGATCGCCCAGGCCCAGATGGTGATGGTGATCCTCTTCGCCCGCTTCCATTTCGAGATCCCCATGGCCGGGAGCGCCCTGCTGCTGCTCGCGGCAAGCTCCGTGTTCCTGCTGAGCACGCTCGGCATCGGGCTGTTGATCTCCACCGTCTCGCGTACCCAGCAGCAGGCGATGATGAGCAACTTCTTCTTCATCGTGCCGTTTTTCATGTTGAGCGGGTTCGTCTTCCCGATCGCCAACATGCCGACCGTGGTGCAGTGGCTGACGCACCTGAACCCCCTGAGCCACTTTCTCGTCATCATCCGGGGCATCTTCCTCAAGGGCACCGGCATGGCCGTCCTCTGGCCGCAGTTCCTGGAGCTTGCGGTTTTAGGCGGCGTGGTGTTCGCGGCGGCCGTCAATCGGTTTCGCAAGCGGCTGGATTAGTGCTGTTCCATTTTTCGGGTTTTGTGTATATCCATGCGGGGGAAGGGGCGGATGAGAGAATCGGAAGCGCTTCGTGCCGGAGGACGGACGACATGACCGAATTGGACCTGGAGAAATTGCGCATCCAAAAAACCGGGTTGCAGCCGGGAGTCCGCCGCCGCCGGCGCTGGGCGTGGGCGTTCACGGCCCTCGTCCTGCTTGCGGCCGCGGGCCTGGCCTACCACCAGGGGCTTCTGAGCCCGGCGGTCGGGGTCCAGGCGGCCCTGGTGCAGAACGTCTATGCCTCCCAGGCCCTCACGCTCCTGAACGCGAGCGGTTACGTGGTGGCGGACCGCAAATCGGCGGTTGCCTCCAAGCTGACCGGCCGCCTGGTTTACCTGGGGGTGGAGGAGGGCAGCCGGGTCAAAGAAGGCCAGGTGATCGCCCGCTTGGAAAACCGGGACGCCCTCGCCGCCCGGGAGCGGGCGGTCCAGAACGTGGCCGTCGCGTTTCACAACCTGGAGCAGGCGCGGGCCGAGTTGAACAACGCGGCCTTGGATTACGCCCGCAAGAAAACCCTGGTCGAAAACGGCACGATCGCCCGCTCGCTCTACGATGCGGCCGAGGCCCGGCACCTCTCGGCCGCGGCGGTCGTTGCAGCCCTGGAATCGGCGCGGCGCGCGGCCGAGGCCGCGCGGGCCGAGGCGGAGGTGCTTCTGGACTACACCAACATCCGGGCCCCTTTCGATGCCGTGGTCCTCACCAAAAATGCTGATATCGGCGACATCGTGACCCCGCTGGCGGCGACGGCCGACGCCAAGGCCGCCGTGGTCACCATCGCGGACACGTCCTCGCTCCTGGTGGAAGTGGACGTGTCGGAGTCGGACATCGCCAAGGTCGGCGTCGGGCAGCCCTGTGAGATCCGGCTCGACGCCTTCGGCGACCGGCGCTTCCCGGGACGGGTGCACATGGTCCTGCCGACGGCCGACCGCAGCAAGGCCTCGGTCGCGGTCAAGGTGGCCTTTCGCGAGCTCGATGCGCGGGTGCTGCCTGAGATGAGCGCGAAGGTCGCCTTCCTGTCCCGCGCCGTGGAGCCGGGCGAGGAAGCGCCCGTGCGGGCGGTTCCCGTGGCGGCTATCGTTCGCCGCAACGGCGCCGACGTCGTCTTCCAGATCGAAGGCGACCGGGTGCGCGAGGTCCCGGTCGTCCCGGACCGCCGCGTCGGCGAGATGCAGGGGCTCAGCGCGGGGCCGCCGGTCGGAAGCCGCATCGCCACGGCTCCCCTGGAGCGGCTCCAGGACGGCATCCGCGTTTCGATACCTCAGCCGTGAGCCATGGACGCCGAGCGCCCCGTCATCGTCGAGCTGGCCGACATCCGCAAGTCCTACCGCCGCGGCAGCCAGATTATCCCGGTCCTGGAGGGCATCTCGCTGTCCATCCGCGCGGGCGAATTCCTGGCGCTGATGGGCCCCTCCGGGTCCGGCAAGAGCACGCTGCTCAACCTGATCGCGGGCCTCGACCGGGTCGACGGTGGGTCGGTCCGGGTGGGCGCCGTCGAGATCACCGCGCTCTCCGAGGCCGACCTCGCCTCCTGGCGGGCGGCCCACGTGGGGTTCATCTTCCAGTTCTACAATCTCATCCCGGTGCTGACGGCGTTTGAGAACGTCGAGCTGCCGCTCATCCTGACCGACCTCTCCCGGCGCCGCCGCCGCGAGCAGGTCCGAACGATCCTCGAGATGGTCAACCTCGGCGACCGCATGGACCATTACCCGCGGCAGCTCTCCGGCGGCCAGCAGCAGCGGGTCGCCATTGCGCGCGCGCTGGCGACCGACCCGACGCTGCTGGTGGCGGACGAGCCGACCGGCGACCTCGACCGCGGCTCAGCCGAGGATGTGCTCACGCTCATGGAGCAGTTGAGCCTGAAGCTGGGCAAGACCATCGTCATGGTGACCCACGACCCGCGCGCCGCGCGGCGGGCCCAGCGCATCCAGTACCTGGACAAGGGGGTCCTGGCCGATCACCATGCTCTTTAAGCTTCTAATCCGCAACGCCTTCCGGCAAAAGCTGCGCGCCGTGCTCACGGTGTTCGGCATGGCGGTGGCGGTCCTGGCCTTCGGGATGCTGCGTACGCTGGTGGACGCCTGGTACGTCGGCGTGTCCGCCGCCGCGGCCAACCGGCTGTTGGTGCGCAACGCCATCTCGCTCACCTTCTTCCTGCCGATCGCCTATGCCGAAAAGATCAAGGCGGTCGACGGGGTCTCCGCCGTCTCCCACATGACGTGGTTCGGCGGCATCTACCAGGACCGCAAGAATTTTTTCGCCAACTTCGCGGTCGAGGCCCGGACCTTCCCGGACCTTTACCCCGAGTACACGCTCACGGAGGCCGAGCGGGAGGCTTTCGTCAAGGACCGCAAAGGCTGCGTGGTCGGGCGCGGACTGGCCGAGCGCTTCGGTTGGGGCATCGGCGACACGGTGACCCTGCAGGGCACGATTTTTGCCGGAAACTGGACCTTCATCGTGCGCGGGATTTACCAGGGGCGCGACCCCGGCACCGACGAGAGCCAGTTCTTCTTCCACTGGGAGTATCTCAACGAAACGCTCGCCGCACGCTATCCGCGCCGCGCGAATTATGTCGGGATTTTCCTGATTCGGATCGACGACCCGGATTCCGCCCCCATCGTCGCTGGCCGGGTCGACACGCTCTTCCGGAATTCGCTCGCCGAAACGCTGACCGAGACCGAGCGTGCCTTCCAGCTCGGGTTCGTGGCCATGAGCGAGGCCATCCTAATGGCGATCCGCCTCGTGTCGCTCGTCATCATCGCGATTATCATGGCGGTGGTGGCGAACACCATGATCATGTCGGTGCGCGAGCGCATGAACGAATTCGCCGTTTTCAAAACGCTCGGCTTCGGCCCGGGGCGCCTCGCCGGTCTGATTCTCGGCGAGTCCTGCGTCGTCTGCGCGGCGGGCGGCGGGCTCGGGATCGCGGCCGCCTTTCCGCTGCTGCACATGCTTTCCGGGACCATCGGGAGTATCTTCCCGGTCCTGGAGGTGAGCCCGCTGACCCTCAAGCTGGCCCTTGCCATGGTGGCGGCGGTCGCGCTTGTCGGGGCCGCCTTTCCGATCCACCGGGTGCTCTCGGTGAAAATCGTGGACGCGCTGGGGAGGGTCGCGTGAAGCTTCTCTTCGCCTACAGCTTCCGCAACATGCTGGCCCGCCGCCTGACGACCGCCCTCACGGCCGGAGGCATGGCGCTTGTCGTGTTCGCGTTTGCCGCGATCGTCATGCTCGCCGAGGGGATCGAGACGACCCTGGTCGACTCGGGCTCCTACGGGAACGTCGTCGTCATCCGCAAGAGCGCCAATTCGGAGGTGCAAAGCGGGGTGGGCCGGCTCGAAGCCGCCATCGTGGAAAGCCAGCCGGAGATCGCCTTCGGCGCCGACGGCCTGCCGTTGGTCGCCAAGGAGATGGTGGTCCTGATCAACCTGCGCAAGCGGGGGTCGAACAGCACCTCCAACGTGACGATCCGCGGGATTGCAGGGGCTTCCCTCGCGCTCAGGCCTCAGGTGCGCATCCTAGCCGGCCGCATGCCGCGGCCCGGGTCGGACGAAATCATCGTGGGCCGCAGCATTGCCGAGCGATTCCAGAGCGCGGGCTTGAACGAAACGCTCAGCTTCGCCCGCAGCACCTGGACGGTGGTGGGGGTCTTTGACGCCGGCCGCACCGGGTTCAGCTCGGAGATCTGGGGCGACGCCAGCCAGTTTCAGCAGGCCTTCCGGCGGCAGGCCTATTCCTCGGTGATTTTGCGGCTGCAGGATCCGGAGGGGTTCGCGGCGCTCAAAGCGCGGATCGAGAGCGACCCGCGGCTCTCGCTCGAGGCCAAACGGGAAATCACCTACTACCGTGAGCAGTCGGAGGTGATGGCCAAATTCCTGCGCATATTAGGGACGTCTCTCAGCATCGTCTTCTCGATCGGCGCCGTGGTCGGCGCCATGATCACGATGTACGCCGCCGTGGCCAACCGCACCTCCGAGATCGGGACGCTGCGGGCGGTCGGCTTTCAGCGCTCCGCGATCCTGACCGCCTTTCTGGCGGAGTCCCTGCTGCTGGGTGCGACCGGCGGTGCCGGCGGCCTGCTCCTCGCGTCGGGGTTGCAATTCTTTTCGGTCTCCACCACCAATTTCCAGACCTTCGCCGAGCTCGCATTCAAGTTTCAGCTGAGCCCGGTCATCGTGCTGGAAGGCATGCTCTTCGCGCTGCTGATGGGGCTGGCGGGGGGGCTCCTGCCGGCCTTCCGGGCCTCCCGGATGAACATCGTCGAGGCCCTGCGGGCCGCCTGAACCCCGGCGGCTGAAAGGAGCCTCCGACGGGGCTTCGTTGTCGGTTACGATCTTAGGGTCTGCCGCTTTAGCGTGCGCGGCGTTCCATAAATCGTTGTTGCCGATAAGCTGCCCCTGGGAATTAACCAACCCCGCCCCTTGGGGCGGGGTTGGTTAATTTGACACGTTCTGTAAAATCTCCCCTGCCCTCCCTTTGCCAAAGAGGGGTGATCCCTCCCTTTGGCAAAGGGAGGTCAGGAGGGATTTTTAGGGGATGTCCTGACAATTAGGAGCCCCTTAATAAATTAGAGCTTGCCGTCAATTTCGACTGCCTCCAAGAGCATGTTGAAGATGCCCGGGACCGCTGAGGCCACCCGGTTCCAGTTGGCGATATAGGGCACCTCCATGGGGGTTTTGAGAAACTGCTCAGAGGCGCTCTCAATGCACTTCAAAAAGGCTTCCGCCTGGCTGACTTCGCTGTGGCGGTCATATTTCAACCCGTTAATGGCGGAATCGTGCTCGTAGCGCGTGATAAGATCCTGGGCAATGCGCAGGTAACACGACTTCAGCGAGATAAAGAACTCGTTTGAAAGCGTGAACCCCCGGCTGGCCATATTCCTGAAAATGCACTTGGCGATGTCGGTGCCCATTTTTAAAAGGCCCTTGTCGGGGTCCTCCAGCAGCATGGGCTGATGCTTGTGCTCGTAGTTGTCGGAAAGATCCACCTGGCAGACTCGGCTGAGAACGCAATTTCGGTGGACCTCGGCCAGCACCCCGACCTCGATCCCCCAGTCGCCCGGAATCCTGAGCCTGCGCGCAAGCTCGGTGTCCATTGAGAATTCACCGGCCAGGATGTAGCGGAAGCTGTCGAGGTAGTCCAAAAATTGGTCCGGACCTAAAGTCGCCTTGAGCGCACGAATCAGCGGGGACACAAAAATACGCGTGACGCGGCCGTGCATCTGCTCCGTGACTCTGCTGTAATAGCCCTTGCAGAATTCAAAGCCGATGTTGGGGTGGGTCACGGGGTAGCACAGCCGCGCCAAAAGTTCCCGGTCATAGGTGACGACATCGCAATCGTGCAGGACGATGACCTTGGTGTCTTCAAGGGCCAGGATATAGCCGTAGGCGATCCAGGCCGATCTGCCTTTTCCATCTTCGCCGACATCGATCCCGTTTTGGCTGAGCAGTTCGTAAATCGCTTCCAGCCTTGGACCCGTGCACCAGATCAGTTTCGGTTTTTGCGGCAGGGTGGAGAAAAACCTCCTGGCATCATCGAAGTCCTCCCGCGACGCCCTGCCAACGGTGACAATCACGTTTTTAAGATAACGCACCTGGCTGAGTTCTTGGGCGATTCGAGGAAGACCGGCTCCTTGAAGCTCAACGGGAATGTAAGGCAAGACCAGGGAGATGGGTCGGTGGTTGGAAGCCTGCTCCAGTTCAGCCTCCAGTTCATCCAGTTTGCGATGTTTGAGCTTGTGAAAAGTGGCGATCTCGCCGTTTTGAAAGAAATCGGACATGTAATCCTCCCTTGGGTGGTGGAGGGGGGCTCGTTTTAAAATTCACATCCCGCAATTTGATACAACACGAACGGGAACCGTTGTGCAATACAAAACGTGTTGCGGGGCTTGTGACCGGATCGGAATCGAAGTGGCTCTTTTCCTGATAACAGCCCTGGAAGAAACGCCTTATTGAGTTCGCGGCTGGATAAGACATCTGGAAAGGTTTTATGAGTTCGGTTGTTTCCGATGGCGTCGGGCCTACTCTCCTTCGTTGTTTTTCCACTATAGGGTATGCGAATTTACGACTGACTTCGGCTATTCAACTTGCATGACAGCCGCCTGCCGTAATTGGGGGATGATCCGCTGGGTGTTGCTTATAGAGTTAAGACAGAAAGCCGTGTTGGAAGGCCTCATACGTGGTCTCCCCATCCAAGAGCATATCGACCTTTCGGTGAAGCTCTATGCGTTGACTGCTGTTCAACCAATTCTCCCAGTCCTCCAAAGACCCCCATGTGCTGATCACCAGAAACTCTTGCGGGTTTTGTATGCTGCGAAGGGTCTCGCTGGAAATGTAGCCTTTTTGCTCGAAAGCAAGCATGCGTAGCTGGCGAAAAACCCCAACCACGTATTGGGCTTTGTCTCTATTTTCGGGTAAACGCCGTTTGATCAGAATCTTAACAGTCATGACGATCTCCTGAACAAAAGGTGCTCTTTTGAAGGGTTAATGGACCACCATCACCGGACACAGAGCATAATGTGAGACCTTGGTGCTGACGCTGCCAAACGCCAGTTCCTTGAGTGAACCCATGCCCCGCGAGCCCGTGACGATCAAATCGCAATTCCGTATGGCAGCCGCTGAAAGGATGGCCTCTGCGGCCGGGCCTTCAAGCAATCGCAACGGTTCATTATCTATGCCTTTCTCCCTTGCTCAACGCAAAACCATAACGGGCGTTCGGGAATGGGTCAGAGCTTTCTGGGTTTCACTTCCCAGCAGCAGGCTTGCGATCCCTCTACGGTCATGGGATGCCTCACTGTAAAGTTCTTGGGTCCTCAAGGTGCCTCCCGCCAGGATGCCGTCTCAACTGACCATTTCCCAGTTTGTTTCAAACGTGTTGTCGTGCAACGAATAGGCATAGCCGAGCATCTTGCCGAATCCCGGCGGTTGGCCTTCTTTTACGCGCCAGTAGCAAAGATAGATGGCCGGGATCGCACGGCAGTCCCCGGTCTCCGGGTCATCGCTGGTATTGAGCCAAACCTCTTTTTTTTCGACGACTCGCCACAGCGTGCCGTACTTTTTGCTGCGCACGGTATCCCCAACCCTCGGCAGATGTTTTTCACGGATGACATCATTGTGGGTTTCGATCATGTCCGCCTCCTTTCCAGGGTTCGCAGCAACCCCACGCGAGGCAAAGTTTTTCAGCTGTTTTGGTCTCCGAGCATCGGATAAGAATCGGGAACCTGTTTATGGGCCTTTTTGTGTTTTCGTCAAAATCAGCTTCTCCCTTTTGTTCGGACGGCTTCGAGATTTTCGGCATCCTATGTTGAATTAATCGTCTAACAGTTCACGCCTGTTGTCTATAGGGGGACAACCTCATTCCTCTAGTACAAATATTGAGAACCGTGACATTTACCCATTGATGGGGGAGAAACACGAAGCAAACCGGGATGAGAACTTGGCCATACTTTCCAAAGGCCGATATCGATTATGCCGATTTAACAGGTATTCTCAATTGCGGATCGATAAACCCAATTTGAAACAGTCCCTCGAAGATGTGCTTCGCTGCCTCTTTGATTGTCATTATTGAGCTATCAACTTTGATTTCTGGAGAGAGAGGGGCTTCGTACTGTATTCCGACACCGGGAAGTGAATGGATTTCACCCTTTTCAGCCTTTTGCCAAAGACCTTTTGGATCTCTCTCCCGGCAAACCACTTTAGGGCAGTGGATATGAACTTCAGCAAAGCGTCCGATACCCGATCGGGCATTATCGCGATATTCTCTGCGTGAACCGGTGGCTGCAATCAGCACATTGACGCCGTTTTCCGTCAGCAGGCCTGCCAGAAATGCAACCATTTCATAAAACCATTTTCTCTCTTTATCGGTAAATGTTGGGTAGGGTGTTAAATGGCATCTCAATTCGTCAGAATCAAGAATCTGAATTGAAATGCCCTTTTCGGACAGCAGCCGCTTCAATTCTTGAGCAATTACGGATTTTCCAGATGAGGGCAGGCCCGTTAGCCAGACCGCAAACCCGCTGTTTATTCTCGCCATTTTCAACCCGTTTCCATGTAGCGATTGGCCTTGGACAAATCATACCGCTTCAGTCCCATGACCCGTTTGGCGAATCGGAGCAATTTCACCCTGACTTCGAGGTTAAGGGCAGGATACCATACCGGGCTTGATAGGACCAATGCCCTCCAGGCAAACCAGGGTTGAATGACCTTGAGCAGGCCATCATCCTCTGCCGCGGCAAGGTAGGAGTCCCAAAACGCATCGTGAAGATCGACAAATGGGGACTCCAACCTGCCGAACCGTTGCAGAGAAAAAAACAGATAGTTGATCACCAAACAGCTGACATCATCGGAAGGTTCCCCCCATTCCCCGCGGCTGCGATCAAGAACCCAGAAGCGATCGGACTCCTCAAAAAGAATGTTGAATGGGTGAAAGTCGCCATGGACTTGGGACAAGCGTTGACTCATCGGTTTGAGACGCCAGCGCCAACGGTTGGCCATCTCCTCTATTGAACGCAAATAGCCCGGCGAGGCATAGGACTGATCTCCAGGATAGCTGTCTGTCAGTCCCATGATCCCTTCACCATGGCCGATAAGGTCTCTCAGGCGACGTCGCCACAGGGAGGGATCGTTGTGCTTTTTGCGGTGGATTTCCGCAAGATAGACTCCCAGGCGCTCAGCCCGTAATAAATCCAAGGGCCGAAGCGTGGGGTTATCACGAATGCGGATGAGATCATCAGCGTAGAGCCGGCCGTCGCGATAATCGGTAACCAAAAGCATCTCTTCCGCGTCCCGGACCGATTTCAACTCTCCGCTTTTCGTGAGAATGATCATATCCGCAGCGGACACATGGCGCGGCAGTCGACCAAAGGTCCTGAAATCCAACCACACTGCGGCTACTTGGTCCTCTTCCCGTTCTCGGCCGAAAGCATTGCGGTTTATGCGGTGGAATACCAAGCGCCGGTTCGATTTGCCTATTTTGCAGGACACCAGAAATGGTCGGCCGAACCCAAACTGCTTCAACGCCTCGGACTTCCCATCTTTTCCAGTTAACTGAAGGATCTCGCTAATTTCAACATTGTCCCCGAACTGGGCCTCAAGATAGGATTTGAGGTTGATCTCTTCGAACTTCATAAACACTCGCCCTTTTCAGTGCGCCGGATTGAATTGTAATGGGCCCTTGACGCCTTCGTGAAAGACTGGATACTCACAATGTGCCGGTTTGGCGCTATCCAGGCTGAGAGACGCAACTCTGAAAAAAGTTTAACTGAAGAGCGAGGTCCGAACCGCTTAACGAAACGAGTGTTTGGTCAAGGTCGGGTTGAATGGGAAAGATTCAACGATCTGTTTGAATAATAACTTTGTCAGGGGTGCAAAATCAAATTAAATTCAGGCTGAGGATCGGAACGGCGGTGGATGCAGCGGGGGAGGGGATGTGTTTGCCCTTGGCCAAGATCAGACCGGCCCGAAGAGGCTGCCCAGAAAATGGTTCATCTGCCGGTACCACCAGGGCCAGTCGTGGTTGACGTCGTGTCCCCAGAAATCAATCCAGGCCGGGATCGATTTGTCGCGGAAGATTCGGTCGAGGTCGCGCGTGTCCTCGATGGCCTCCTGCTCCCAGGCCCCTTGGCCGACGCAGACGATGATGGCGCTGCGTCGATACCAGTCTAAAAACCACGGGTCGTTCAGCCCCGGCAGGTATGAGATCGGCGAGTTGAAGTAGACCGCGGGCAAATCCGTTGCGCTCAGGCCGAACTCGGGCCGGTCGAGCCGGTAGAGGCCGGAGAGGGCGATGGTGCCGCCGCAGGCGTCCGGGTGCTTTAGGTAGAAGTTCACGGCGTGGTAGGCGCCCATGCTGCAGCCGGTCGCCAGGGGTCGCTCCCACGCGCTGCGGCAGTGGTCCCGGATGAAAGGGACCACCTCGTGCGCAACATACCCGTCGTAGGCTTCGTGCCGGGCGTTGCGTTCGGCCGGCGACACGCCGAAATCGTACCACGACTCGTTGTCGACGCTGTCCACCGCGTAGAGTTTGACCCGGCCCGCGTCGATAAAGCCTGCGATTTCACCCACCATCCCCATGCCTTCGAAATCGAAGTAGCGCCCGCGGGAGGAGGGAAAGACGATCAAAGGGTTGCCCCAGTGGCCGTAGACCTTGAGCTCCATGCCGCGGTTCAGGCGCGGGCTCCACCAGTGGTGATGTTCGGTGCGCATGGCGTCCTCGTTTCCGATCAGCCCGCGGCGCGGGGTGCATGGATGAACCGGACCACCTCCATGATCTGCTCCGGGTCCGGAGAGCGGAAGATGTAGCCGATGTCCCCCAGTGCGCTGCTGAAGACCCCCGGGACGCTCTCCACCTGCAAGAACAAATGCCCATAGCGGTCCATGATCTCTTCGTGGCTGTGGGCGTAAGGGGTGTTGTGCTTGCGGCTGGCGTAGCAGCAGTGGTAGGCCCGCCGGTAGTCGAGATCGGCGCGGCCGTGCACCACGAGCTCGGCCCAGGCGCGGTAGATGTCGATGTCGGCGGCGTAGTTGAACATGTCGGTGGTGTAGCCGCCCGGCGGCCGAATGTTGACCTCCAGCGCCACGTAGCCGCCGGAGGCGGTGCGAAAGAACTCGATGTGGAAAAAGCGCTCCTTGACGTCGAAACTCTCCAGGCAGCGGCGGCCGATGCGTTCGAGTTCGGCCGGGATCTCCCGCATGGACGTGTAGTGGATGTGCCGCTCCTCGTTGACGGTTTCCATGATGCCCTGGCTGAAGACATGGCCGGTCAGAAAGAGCGGGCTGCCGGCGGCGTCGGCCAGGCCGTCGAAGGAGTGGATGGTGCCGGTGATGAACTCCTCCATCAGGTAGTCGACCGGGGGCTTGGCGCTGAAAAACGTGTCGAGGTCGGCCTCGGAGTCGATGCGAAAGGTGTTCAGGGCGCCCACCCCGATGTCGGGCTTGGCGATCAGGGGGTAGCCGGTCTCGGCCGCCAGGGCGCGGGCGTCGGCCGGGGTGTGCACCACACGGCCGCGGGCGACCTGGACCCCGGCCTGCCGGAAGCGCTCCTTCATTTTCGATTTGCGGCGGATGAGGTCGATGGCGGCCGTGCGCACGCCGGTAATGTTGAACGCGTCGCGGATGCGGGCTTCGGTGCCGAGCCAGTATTCGTTCAGGGAGTCGAAGCGGTCGATTTTGCCGTAGCGGTAGGTGAAGTAGCCGCAGGCCCGGATGAGCGCATCGTCGTCGTGCATGTCGGCCACGCGGTAGTACTCCGTCAATGCCGATCGCAGCTCCTCCGGCAGCGCGTCGTAGGGCTGGTCGCCGATGCCAAGCGCGTTGGCCCCCGCCTGCCGGACCCGCGCCCAGAATCGATGGTAGTGGGGGGGGAAATGAGGCGATAGGACCACGATGTTACGGTTCATGACGCGGGACCTGTCTGCCGCACGGCGGCGGCGATGAGGGGGATGTCGGCCTCGTTTTCGGAGCGGAACAGGTAGCGGACCCGACCCATGATCCCCTGGAAGACGAGCGGGTTTTCGGCGGTCTCCACCAGGAGCGGCCCGAAGCGGGAGAGAATCTCCCCGTGGGAGAGCGTGTAGCCTTTGTCTTTGCGGCCCACGTAGCAGACGGCGAATTTTTTCTCCCGGGGCAGGTCGACCGGCTGCCCCGCCACCACGCAGGCCCAGGCGCGGTAGAGGTCGTCGTCCACGCTGAAGTTCATCATGTCCAGGATGGGCCCCCCGGGCGGCCGGCTGTTGATCTCCATGGGGGTGTACCCGGTGCTGCGCGCGAAAAACTCGAAGTGGAAGAACTTGCGGCGAATGCCGAAGGCTGCAACCAGGGACGCCCCGATCTCGGAGAGCCCTTTCGGGATGTGGCGGCTGGTGTAAAAGAACGTGTCGGTGCCCAGCGTGTACTCGATGAGGCCCTCGCCGTAAACGAGGCTATTTTCGAAGAGGATTCTTCCCTCCCGGTCCGTGAGCCCGTCGTAGGTGACGATCGGAGCGTCGATGAACTCCTCCAAGATATATGCCGGGGCGAGATCCGGGAACAGGGTCTCGAGTTCCGGCGGGCTGCCCACGCGGTAGGTGCCACCGGCCCCCACGCCCTCGTCCGGTTTGAGGATCACGGGATAGCCGAGTTCCCCGGCCAGCGTGAGCGCCTCCTCCAGATCGGTGACCGGGCCGCCGCGGGCCACCGGCAGCCCCGAGTTTTGGAAAACCCGCTTCATGAGCGATTTCTTCTTCAACGGTTCGGTCTCCTCGAGGCGGATGCCGGGGATCCCGAAGCGCTCGTTGATGATCGCCTCCAGCCGGAGCCAGTTTTCGTTGTGCGACTCCACGAGGTCGAAGGCCCCCTCGAAACCCAGGGCGTGCTTGGCTTCCAGGAGCTCGCCGACCGCTCGCACCGCCTGCCGCCAGTTGGTGAGATCCGTGCGCACGTACCATCGGATCCAGGAGCGCACCTCGGCCGGCATGGAAAAAAACTCGGCTTCGCCGATGGCCCAGACGCGGGCCCCCAGCGCGTGCGCATGGCGGATGAAGTGAATGTAATTCGGCGGAAACTCGGGCGAAATGTACAAGATGTCCATGAAACGGGTTCCCGGCTGCGGCGTCTTGATTTTGAAACGGCGTGTTACCGTAATACTGGGATTCGCGCAGTCAAGCTTCAGGGCGCGCGAGCCGCCCGGCAGCCGAACCGATCGAACGGCGTTGCGCGGGGGAGGGCCGGCTGCGGTCGTGCGCCCTCCCCGCCGGGTGCGACCGGTCGGGGCTTCTCCCGGTGTGTCAGGCCAGTTCGTCGAAGCGGCAGGTGAGCGACACGCCTTCACCGTCGAAGGCGCTTTTGACCTTGTAGGGCAGGGTCTTGAAAAGCCGGATCATGGCCTGGTTGCCCGGGGTGGTGTAGGCGATCAGGCCGAACACGCCGTTCTCCCGCGCGGCATCGGCCAGCTTGCGAAGGATCCGCCGCGCGATCCCCTTGCCCTGGTAGCTCGTGTTGACCGAAAAGGCCACCTCGGCCATGTTGGTTTTGGTCAGGAGCATGCACTCGCCTACCGCCACCACGCGGCCGAACCCGAATTCGCCCACCACCGCCAGCAGGGTGAGGTCCTTGATGTAGTCGATCTGGGAGCGGGATTCCACTTCGGCGCGCGGGAAGCTGGTCTTCTCGTGCATGAACCGAGAGAAGATGTCGTCCTTGTCCAGGCTGTAAAAGTGCTCCTGGATGCGACGCTCGTCGACGGGCTTGGCCGGGCGGATCGTGACCTCTTCGCCCTCCACGGTCATGGTCTCTTCGAGCTTCACGGGGTAGATGCCGTGCACCGCCTCGCCCAGGGTTCGCTCCGGGCCGATCAAACCGAGCTGCTTGGCGTCGGCGAACAGCGCCTCCCGGAAATCCGGGTGCGCGATGCTGATCATTCCCACGACCCGCTCCTGCAGGCTTTTGCCGAACAGGTTGAAGGTCCCGTACTCGGTGGCCACATAGTGGACGTCCGCGCGCGGCACCGCCACGTTGGTGTTGGACAGAATCGGGACGATGTTGCTGCTGCGGCCGTCCTCCGATGTCGAGAACAGCATGAGGATGGATTTACCCCCCGGCGAGCGTTTGGCGCCGCGCACGAAATCGAGGATGCCGGAGGTCCCGGCGAAAAAGGTCAGGGCCGAGGCCTCCACTTCCACTTGGCCGGTCAAATCCATGGTGCGGGCCACGTTCATCGACACCATGCGGTGGTGGCGCGAGATGATGAACGGATCGTTGACGTAGTCCGAGGGGTGGAAATCAACCGCGGGGTTGTTGTCCAGAAACTCGTAGAGGTTGCGCGAGCCGATGGCGGCCGACGCCACGATCTTGCCTTCGTTAAAGCCTTTCAAACGGTTGGTGACCACGCCCTGGGAGTAGAGGTGCATGATGTCGTCGGTCACGAACTGCGAGTGCACGCCCAGGTCGTTCTTCTCGCTCAATGCCTGAATGGTGGCCTGGGATGCGGCGTCCAGGCCGAGTTGCAGGGTCGAGCCGTCTTCGACCAGCCGCGCGATCAGCGCGCCGATGCGCGCCGCGGTTTCCGAGGAGGGGCGGGGGTCGACGGTCAGCAACTCCTCGTCGTGCTCGACGATGATGTCCACATCGTTGACATGGATGAAACTCTGGCCGAGCACCCGCGGCATGTTCGTGTTCACCTGGGCGATGAGCAGGTCCGCGGAGAGCGCTGCGGCCCGGGTCACATCGACCGAAATGCCCAGGCTCATCCAGCCGAAGTCGTCCGGCGGCGACGTCTGGATCAGGGCGACATGGATCGGCAGCTTCTGGGAGAGAAACAGGTCCGGCACCTCGGAGATGTTGATCGGGGTGATGAAGCGCTTGTGCCGGGCGATCGATTCGGCATTGGTGGCGCCCAGGTAGATGGTGCGGATGCTCAGGGCGAAGTCCTGGGTCTGATCGGCCAGCGATGTCAGGGCGGCCGTTTCCCGGCTCATCAGGCGGACGACCTCGAGCCCGCTCAGTTTGCCGGCGGACTCGAACAGCGCCTGGACCAGGGCCTGGGGCTGGCCGCAGGCCGAACCGATGAAAACGCGCTGTCCCGGCCGGATCACCCGCATGGCCTCGTCCGCGCGGCGGCGTTTTTCCAGATAGGCGTCTGCCCAGTAAGTGGATTTCGGCAAGGCTCTCCTCCCTGCAGTGCAAGAGCGGCCTCCACGGAAAAGCCGGGGAGGCGCGCCCCGGGTCGGACAGGGCAGCCGGCCGGCGGGTGTGGATGGGCCGATTTTGTTTTTCACGCTACTGAAATCGCTCGGTATTGTCAAACATCACCCGGGCCGCAGGGCGGTTCGGCCAACGCTGCGCCTTCCGGGTTCGAACGCGGCGGATTTCGGCGGCTGCGGGGGCGACGCATCGCTTCAAGGACTGTCAGCTAATTTTACAAAATGTAAATTCAGAC
This sequence comes from Desulfobacterales bacterium, assembly GCA_046496215.1. Taxonomy (GTDB): domain Bacteria; phylum Desulfobacterota; class Desulfobacteria; order Desulfobacterales; family SpSt-501; genus SpSt-501. The sequence goes on along the minus strand of JAWOHH010000107.1, from coordinate 9,693 downwards.
TCGGGGCGGACGGGCCTCGATTCAAGCCATAGCCGGCTCGGTTAAAAAACTTGATTTCATGCGGCCGGCCCCGGTTGCGGTATCGGCCTCAGAGTCGGTGGGTCCAGGGGAAAAGAGGCGAAGGGAAAAGGGCTAAGGGAGGTTGCCGCCCTGAGCGCCCACCGTTCTGAATTGAAACCCTCCGTCTCCCCGGACAGCAGCGAGGCGGGAGCGTTCAGCTGCGGCAGAACCGACGCAGCCTGCCACCATTTTCTACCTCGTAAAGATTTCAGACACGATTGATTTTGCTCCCTTCGTAAATCGCGATGGTGATCCCACAATATACTATTAAATTAGGGAGTTGATAGGTAAAGAGCAAGTTCCTCCCACTGGCATGGGGATTGCTCTCTTAGGGCTGGAAGGCCCTTATCGCCGCGCGGCGTGACACGGTAAGTCTCCATTCGTGGAAATAATTTCGGCTGCGGTCGGAGAAGGCGCTGCATGTTTTATTCAACTCGGGCTAAACTCCTTGCCGGCTTTTTAGGGGTCACGCTCCTCGTCGGAGGGGTATCCCTGATTATCGGGGTGCACCTCATCGATCAGAACGTCTTCGGCGAGGCGCTGAACCGCGTGCAGCGGGATCTCAATGCCGCCCACGAAATGTACTTGAGCCGTGTCAAACAGACCAAGACCGCTCTCAGCATAACCACCCTCGGGTTTGCCTTCATCACTTCGGTCAGCGGGCGGAACACGGCGGACCTGGGGATTCGGCTCGAACGACTGTCTCGGCTGGCTGAGCTCGATTTTGCGGGGATCGTCGCCGAGGATGGACGGACGCTTAGCCGTATGGGGCCCTATGCATTTGCCGGGCCGGCGCCCCGAGGGGAGAACCCTCTCGCCAAACTCGTCTTAGAGCAACGGGTTTCCGTTGCCGGAACGATGGTGTTGGACCGGGACTTCCTTATCGGCGAGAACCCGGACTTGCTTGAGCGCGCCCGCATTCCTGCAGAACGCCCCCCGGGGGGCAACTCCGATTCCGAGCAAGAGGAGATCGGCGCCCTGGTCATTGCCGCAGCGGTGCCGATATTTGACGCCGACACTCTGGTGGGCGTGCTTTACGGAGGGCTTCTTCTCAACCGCAGCGAGGTTGTTGCGGACACGCTGCGGGACACCGTTTTCCAGAAAGAGACCTATGGGGGTCGGAGCATCGGCTGCTCCACCGTCTTTTTGCACGATCTGCGTGTCGCCACTAGCGTTTACGGCCCCGAGGGGCGCAGGGCTTTGGGGACCCGGGCCTCGCGGGAGGTGAAGGAGCACGTTCTTGACCGCGGCAAGCTGTGGGCCGACAGGGCCTATGTCCTGGGCAACTGGTACATCGCAGCGTACCGGCCGATGGAGGACGTCTTCGGGCGTCGGGTCGGCATGCTCAAACTGGGCGTGCTCGAGGAGAAATTCGCTCAGATCAGAGGCCAGGCCTTGAAGATGTTCATCCTGACCACCTCGGCCGGGATGTTGCTGGCGGCGATCGCGGGCGTTGTCATCGCCCGGCGGATTACGTTGCCGATCCAGCGCCTGATCAAGGCCAGTCAGCAGGTGCGGGAGGGGAGCCTGAACCCTGACCTGGGGCCGCCCGCCGCGAGCGAGATCGGGGTGCTGCAGAAAGCCTTCGGGGAGATGGTGGAGGCGATGGGGCGCCGGCGTGCGGCCAGCGAGTTGCGGGTCATCCAGTCGGAAAAGCAAGCCAGCGTCGGGCGGCTGGCAGCCGGGGTTGCGCACGAGATCAACAACCCGCTTACCGGGGTCCTGACGTACACGCACATGCTGCTGCGGCGCAAGGACATCTTGCCGGAGATGCGCTCCGACTTGCAGGTCATTGTCGAAGCCACGGAGCGCGTACGCAAGATCGTCAAGGGCCTCCTGGATTTCTCCCGGCAGACGAAGCTTGACCCGGAACCCACCGACGTCAACCGGCTGGTCGGCATCGCCATATCCCTGATTGAAAACCAGGCGTTGGTGAAAGGCGTCACCATCAACTTCAACCCGGGAGAGAACCTGCCGTTGGTTACCCTGGACCGCAACCAGATCCAAAGCGTGGTCATCAACATCATCATCAACGCATTGGATGCGACCGAACCGGGAGGCCACATTCGGATCTTCACGGCGGCGAGCCTGTCGGGCGACGCCGCCGCGCAGGAGGGCATCGAGATCACGTTCGCAGACACCGGATGCGGCATCCCCGCTGAGAACCTGAACAAGCTCTTCGACCCCTTTTTCACCACCAAGGGCGTCGGCCAGGGGACCGGGTTGGGCCTTTCCGTCTCTCTCGGCATCGTGCAGCGGCATGGAGGGCACGTCCGTGTTCAGAGCGAGGCCGGTAAGGGATCGCGGTTTTTTGTCTGGCTGCCCATCCGAAGGAGGGCCGAGCATGAGAGTGCTGGTGGTTGACGATGAGCCCATTGTGCTGAAGAGCTGCCGGCTGGTGATCGGTGCTGAGGGGTGGGAGATGATCTCATCCGCATCGGTCGCGGAGGCCTTATCCATTCTGGAACGCATCACGCCGGACTTGCTGCTCATCGATGTCAAAATGCCGGTGCATGATGGCATGGTCCTCATGCGGCACGTCAGGGAAAAACACCCGGAGATCCCAATTGTCGTCATGAGCGGCTATGCGACCGCCGAAACCGTCAGGGAGGCAGAGGGCCTGGGCGCCGCCGTTTTCCTGCCCAAGCCGTTCACGCCGGACGAACTTGCCGACACCCTCAGATCGGTGACGAAGGGGACACCCAAAACCTGAAAGGAGAGGCGCCATGCAAAAAAAGAGAGTACTGGTCATCGACGACGAGCGCATCGTGCTCGACAGCATCACCAAAATCCTCAAGGCGGAAAACTTCGACGTGGAAGTGACTCTGAGCGGCCGCCAGGGCTTGGAGTGGGCCATCGCCAAGGACTTCGACATCGTGTTGACCGACCTCAGGATGCCCGACATTGGCGGCATGCGGGTCTTGCGGGATATCAAGCGCGCCAAGCCGGCCGTTCCCGTGGTCATGATCACGGGATTCGGCAGTGTGAAGTCGGCGGTTCAGGCCATGAAGCTGGGGGCGTCCGAGTATCTCGAAAAGCCGTTCGAGCCCGATGCGCTGGTCAAGGTCGTCCAAAAAGCGCTCCACATCGCCGCCACCACGCCGCCGGAAGAGCAGCGCCTGATCCACAAGGAGGAAATCCTCAAGGTGCTGGAGCGGGCGGCGACCGATTACATGCTGGTTTACAACCTGCTCCACTACGGGGCCGAGGCGCTGGATGAATACGACCTGACGGCCGCCGAAAAACTTGCCCTTCTGTCCGGGGACATTCAATGGATCGAAGCCCACGTGGGGACGCTCAATGAAACTCAGCGCAAGTGGCTCGAGGGGAGGTTGAGCGCCGAAATCTGGTAGCCGGAGGGGTCCATGGCCGAAAAAATGCTCGTGATCGACGATGAGGTCATCGTGCTGGATTCCTGCCGAAAGGTGTTCAGCAGCGATGGGTATGATGTCACAGTTACCGCAAGCCCGCGGGAGGGGTTGGAGCTGGCGAAACGATCCCGGTTCGAGGTCATCCTCTGCGACTGGATGATGCCCGAATTCAGCGGGATGGACGTATTGGAGGAGCTGGAGCGGATATCGCCGGAGTCGACGGTGGTCATGATCAGCGGCTACCCCAATGTGGTGCGGGCGACCGAGGCCCTCAAACGCGGGGCAATGGATTACATCGCCAAACCATTCACGCCCGAGGAGATCCTCGAGACCGTCCGGCGAGCGACCCGTCGAAAAGTCGCAGAGGAAAAAAAAAGCATCAACCGGTTTGAACAGATTGCCCGGTCATGGCAGTTCCCCGTACCGGCCATGGAGGACAAGACCCCCAAGACGATCGCCGAGACCGTCGCCACCACCGTGGGGGTCGGCAAGGTCACCTCCCCGTGGTTCAGCGTGCTCGTGCTGGGGGTATTGGCCGGAGCCTATATCGGCTTCGGTGGGCTGCTTGCCACCAGCGTAACGTTCGACCTCGCCCCCAAGGCCGGGGTCGGCATCCAAAAGCTGGTGGCAGGCTCCGCCTTCAGCCTCGGCCTGATGCTCGTGGTCATTGCCGGCGCTGAGCTCTTCACCGGCAACAACCTCATGATCTCAAGCGTCCTGTCGCGAGAAATCGGCTTTCAGGTCATGCTGCAGCGCTGGGGGCTGGTGTTCCTGGCCAACTTGATCGGTTCGGTTTTGCTCGCGCTGATTTTTTTCTTCTCGGGGCTCTGGAAAACCGGAAACGGAGCACTGGGGAGTTCGGCGGTCGCCATCGCTCTCAACAAGGTGCAGCTGGGGTTTGGGGAGGCGCTCGTCCGCGGGATCGGCTGCAATTGGCTGGTTTGCCTGGCGGTGTGGATGGCGTTGGCGGCGCGCCAGACCATCAGCAAGATTTTCGCGATCTTCTTTCCCATCATGGGGTTCGTTGCCATTGGGTTTGAGCACTGCATCGCCAACATGTATTTCATCCCCGTCGGTATCTTCCTCAAGGACTGGGCCGGCATCACCGCTCCGGCCGGGATGGACCCGGCCGCACTGGGATGGGGCAGCTTCGTGTGGAACAATCTGGTCCCGGTCACCATCGGCAACATCGTCGGGGGCGGCGTGTTTGTCGGCATGAGCTATTGGGGCGCCTATCTGCGCCCGCTCAGTGACGTCCGGCCAAAAAGCGCCTGACGCTCCTCCACCTGCGTTGCCTGTCGAAGCCCCCTTCCCCGGCCGACAGGCGGCGGCCGGAATCGCCGTCCCGTCCGCTGCTTGAGTCTCCAGCCTTTTTGGGGTAAAATAGATAATATCAGCGCAGGGGAGCCACCGGGCGCTTCCGCACCCGGTTTTTTTTATGCAGCCCGGAAGGGCGCAGCGGCCTCTTGCGCAGCGGAGGCTCACCAACGGGACACGTCGCGCTCACCCTGCAGGGGGGAGTACAGAGGGAGCGGGCAGAATCGAGGGCTGTCGATGAAACGATGGATGTTCGCTGCACTGTTGACCCTCTTCGCATGCCAAACCGCTTTCGGCGGGCAGGCAGCCGCCGGGAAGAGGCTTGCCAACTCACCCCCCTCCAAGCCGGCCCCGGCCAAATCGGTCCAGGCCTCCGAGCCGAAGCTGCCCTACGAAGCCTATGCCGTCGCGGATGCCGAGAGCGGCGATGTCATCGAGGGGCTGAACATGCATTTGAAGTGGCCGCAGGCCAGCCTGACGAAGCTTATGCTGGCCTGTGTGGTCATGGACCAGGTCGACCGCGGCGAGCTGGACCTCGCGGACCGCGTCACGGTCTCGAAAAACGCCGAGGGGATGGGAGGGACCCAGGTCTTCCTGAAGGCCGGGGAAAACTTCACCCTCGAGGAGTTGATGCGGGCGGCGCTCATCGAATCCGCCAACGACGCCGCCTACGCCATCGCCGAGCATGCGGCCGGGAGCGCCACTGCCTTCGCGGAGCTGATGAACCGCAAAGCCCGTTCGCTCGGGATGGCCGACACCACCTTTCACGGGGTGAACGGGCTCCCGCCCCCCCGCGGCGGCAGCGACAACATCACCACCTGCAACGACATGATCCGCTTGGCCCGGGAGGCGCTGCGGCACCCGCAAATCCTCGAGTGGACCTCCACCGAGCACTCCACCTTTCGCAGCGGCACCCTGGTGCTCACCAACAAGAACAAGCTGGTCGGGCGGCTGCCCGCCGTCAACGGCCTCAAAACTGGCTATACCCGCAAGGCGGGCTTCAACATCGTGGCCACGGGCGGCAACGGCGAGCGGCGTCTGATCGTTGTGGTCCTGGGAAGCCCCGGGTCGAAGACCCGGGACCGGTTCGCCGCGGAAAAGTTCCGGGAACATCTCATCAACTGAGGCGGGCGGCCCGAAGCGGCGGTGGATTCAGCTTCTCCTCCGCCACGGCCCGCGGCCGCGATGCCGATCGGGCGGAGCATGGAGGGCTCAGGGCGTCTTCGGGTTCAGCGCCTGCCGGATCGCACCCTTCACCTGCTCCACCGTATAGAAATCCCCTTTGAACACCGCGCGGCCGTCCGCGGCCAGAACGACCAGGAAGGGCAGGCTCAGGCTGCCCATCTCGCGCAGTTTGGTTTTTCCCGCCGGGTTTTCTCCCGTCAGGTCGATTTTGAACGGTGCGATCGGCTCGCGTGCGATGAGGTCGGTCAGGACCCGGTCGCTCCACACGCTCTGCTCCAGCGCCTTGCAGTTCAGGCACCATTCGGCCGTGAAGATCATGATGACGGCGCGCCGCTCCTGCAGGGCCGATTCCAGCCGCTCCGGCGTGTAGTCGGCCCACGCCACCGGGCCGCGGTCGGTGAGCCTCAGGCCGCCGAGCACCGACGCGCTCAGCGTTAGAGCGGCCGCAAGCAGCCAAACCCCCTTGGCGAACGCCCCGGCAGACAGACGCGATGCGCGCCAGCCGGCCCAGACACCGGCCGCGGCGCACAGCGCCATGACCGGCCACCAATAGAGCTGGCTCGAAGGCATGCCCGGACCGGTCGCCAGGGAACTCGCCCCGATCCCGGCGAAGTAGGCGGCCGCCGCCAGCATGAAGATCGCCATCACCTGCTTGGGCAGCTCGCTGGCGGGCCCCGAGCGCGGCATGCGGCGTACCAGCCGCGGGAAGGCCGCCAGGACCAGATAGGGCAGCCCCATGCCGGCGCCGACGGCGGAAAAGGTCAGCACCGTGATCCCGGGGGGTTGGGTAACGGCCCAGGCGGCCGCGGCGCCCATGAACGGCGCCGTGCACGGCGTGGAGAGGATCGCGGTCAGGGCCCCGATGCCGAAGGCCCCTGCCAGCGTGTCCTGGGCGGGGTGGAACGCGTAGATGAAGGCCGGCAGCGGCAGCGACCCGCCGCCGAGCAGGGCGAGCGCCATGACGGCAATGATGGCGCCGACGCCGATGGTGAACAGCGGGTAGCTGAAAAGCTGGTGGGTGGCTGTGAAACCGCTGACCGCCGACACGAGCAGCCCCAGCGCCAGCCAGAAGGCGGTGATCCCGCAGAAGCTGGCGGCACCGAGCGCCGCCAGGCGGCCCGGGCGCGAGGCGGCCTGTGACAGGCTGAAGATTTTGATCGGGATCATGGGCAGCACGCACGGGGTGACGTTGAGCAGCACCCCTCCGACGGCGGCGGCCGCCAGCAGGAGGAAAAGGCCGGTCGTGGATGCCGCATCCAGCGTGACGCCCCAGTCGAAAAGCGCGAAGCGGACCTGGTCTTCCCGCTGCCCCTCCGCCGTTTGCCGCAGCGCCTGCGCAAACAGCTCCGCATTGGCGGCGGCAGCGGCTTCTCCGGCCGGGACAACGGGCAGGGCCGCCTCGACGTCGGCTTTTTGCGGGATTTCGCACCAGCTCGGCGCACACGCCTGATAGCCGACCTCAAGTTTCAGCACGGCGGTTCCCGGCGGGACGGCCGGGGCGAGCCGCACCGGCATCAGGATCACCGCCCGGCTCTCGAAGGTCATGACGCCGCCCTCGACGAAGTCCGCCTGCAGCGGCACGGCCCTGGGGTAGCGCGGGGATTCGGCGACAATGCCCTCGGGGGCGGCCAGCAGGCCGACCCGGGTGGGGTGCGGCGTGAACCCGCGGGCCGCGCGCACCTGGGCCGCGTCGGCAATGACGTGGTACCCGTCGCGGATGTCGAGCACGACGGCCAGCATCAGTGCGTCGCCGGGCCGGGCCCGGTCGGCCGACCACGCCGTCCGGATCGCCACCGTCGGCAGCTCGTCCGCAGGCCCCGGTGGGAGCAGCCCCGGCGGCGGGCCGGCCACGGCGGCCGCCGCGACCAGCAGCCCCCGGATCACGAGCCCGGCGAATACGCACGTCAGAGACCGCACCGTCGTTGCCCCTTTTAAAGTTTGACTTTCTTATATCAGAATAATAGACTGCAACGTTGATGTAAAGCATCATGTCGGCCCCCGCGGGCGGCCGGTACCCCGTCAACCAAGGAGAACGCCAGATGAGCGTGAGCATCACCAACGACAAATTCTTTTTCACCTCCGAATCCGTCACCGAGGGCCATCCGGACAAGGTGGCCGACCAAATTTCCGACTCCATCCTGGACGCCATCATGGCCCAGGACAAGAACTGCCGCGTGGCCTGCGAGACGCTCGTCACCACCGGCATGGCGATCATCGCCGGGGAGATCACCACCAGCACCTACGTCGAAATCCCCCAGATCGTCCGGGACACCATCAAAGACATCGGCTACAGCTCCTCACGCATGGGCTTCGACTGGCAGACCTGCGCCGTGCTGACCAGCATCGACCACCAGTCCCTGGACATCGCCATGGGCGTGAACAAGGGCGATGGGCTTTACAAGGAGCAGGGTGCCGGCGATCAGGGGCTGATGTTCGGCTACGCCACGGACGAGACCCCGGAGTTCATGCCCATGCCGATCATGCTGGCGCACAAGCTCTGCCGCCGGCTGGCGGAGGTGCGCAAGAACGGGTCGCTCGACTATCTGCGGCCGGACGGTAAGTCGCAGGTGACCATCGAGTATGAAAACGGCGCCCCCAAGCGGGTGGACGCGATCGTCATCGCCGCTCAGCACAAGCCGGACGTCGAGTACGAGACCCTGCGGGACGGGATCATCAACTCGGTGGTCAAAAAGGTGGTGCCCGAGCACATGATGGACGGGGACACGCGCTACTATATCAATGCCACCGGCCGCTTCGTCATCGGCGGGCCCATGGGCGACTGCGGGCTGACCGGCCGCAAGATCATCGTGGACACCTACGGCGGCCAGGGCAGCCACGGCGGCGGGTGCTTTTCGGGCAAGGACCCCTCCAAGGTGGACCGCAGCGCCTCCTACATGGCGCGGCACGTCGCCAAGAACGTCGTGGCCGCCGGTCTGGCCAAACGCTGCGAAGTCCAGATCGCTTATGCGATCGGCGTGGCCGAGCCGGTCTCCATCCTGGTGGACACCATGGGGACCGGCAAGCTGCCCAGCGGCCGCATTCGCGACCTCATCCGGGAGTGTTTCGACCTGCGGCCGGCCGCCATCATCGAGTACCTGGACCTGCTGCGGCCCATCTACCGCCAGACGGCGGCCTACGGGCACTTCGGCCGCACCGAGCCGGAGTTCACCTGGGAGCACACCACCATGGCCAAGACCCTGCGCGAGAAGGCAGGGGTGTAGAGAAGCGAGTAACGAGGAGGAATCGTACCGATGAAATACGACGTCAAAAACATCAAGCTGGCCAAGGACGGCGCGCTGCGCATCGAGTGGGCGGCCCAGAGCATGCCCGTGCTGAACCGGATTCGCCGGCGCTTCGCCAAAGAAAAACCGCTGAAGGGGGTGCGCCTGGCCGCCTGCCTGCACGTGACCACCGAAACGGCGGCGCTGATGCAGACTCTGAAGGCCGGCGGGGCGGAGATCGCGCTGTGCGCGTCCAACCCCCTCTCCACCCAGGACGACGCGGCGGCCTCCCTGGTCAAGCACGACCGAATCCCGGTGTTTGCCATCAAGGGCGAGAACCACAAGACCTATTACCGCCACATCAACGCGGCGCTCGACACCCGCCCGCACTTCACCATGGACGACGGTGCGGATCTCGTCTCCACCCTGCACTCCGAGCGCCAGCGGCTGCTCGCCACCGTGCGCGGCGGCACGGAGGAGACCACGACCGGGATCATCCGCCTGCGCAGCATGGCGGCGGACGGCGTGCTGCGCTACCC
>JAWOHH010000046.1:0-5287 GCA_046496215.1 Desulfobacterales bacterium | reverse complement strand
TAGAACCCCGGCCCCTTAAACACAATTGGCACGGGGCAAAACACGCGCCGTGCTTCTGCCCCGCAATCCGGGCAGGCCGCCACAGGTTTATCTTTGTAGCTCTGTCGTATGTCAAACTCATGCATACAACGATCGCATTTGTATGTGTACGTGGGCACCTGTCATCCTCCTGCAGGCCGCACAGACCACTTCAACTGCACCTGCGGCTTCACCGCCGGGCTGGTCGCCGGAGGCGCCACCCCGATCAAAAATTGGCAGCTGGCCGGGGAGCAGGCGTTCCCCACCGTCAAACAGGTGGCCGACCCCGACGCGGTTCTTCGGCTCCAGAGGCGCAAATACGCATGCGCGAGCTGCCCGATCGCCTGCGGCGGCATCTGTGAGGTCACTTCGGGCCCCTATCCCGTCGGTGAGGTGCACAAGCCCGAATACGAAACCATCGGGGCCTTCGGGCCGCTGTGCCTGTGCGACGATCTCGCCACGATCATCAAGCTGAACGACATGTGCAACCGCAGCGGGCTCGACACCATCTCGGCCGGCCACGCGCTGGCTTTCGTCATGGAGTGCTTCGAAAAAGGGGTGCTCACGGAATCGGACACCGACGGGATCCGCGTCGCATGGGGCGACGGCGCAGCGATGGTGGCCGTGCTCGAGAAGATGATCCGACGCGAGGGCATCGGAGATCTTCTGGCCGACGGCGTCCGGGCGGCCGCGGCCGCTATCGGCCGGGGGGCCGAAGCCTGCGCTGTTCACATCGGCGGCCAGGAACCCGGCCTGCACAACGCCCTCCTCCTGCCCGGCCGCGGGACCGGTTTCGTGTGCGACCCGACCCCCGGCCGCCACACCGCCGCGCCCATGGCGCGCATCGACGGCGGCCCCGGCGCCTTCGGGCCCTACCCGGAGTTGCGCATCGACAAATTCGAGCGGTACGCCTTTACGGGCAAAGGCCCGATGGGCGCCGTCGCATCGGGCTACCTGCAGGTCGGCAACTGCGCCGGCGCCTGCCTGATGCCGGCCATGTTCTTCGGGAACTACCCCTTGATCGAGCTGCTCAACGCGGTCACCGGCTGGGGCATGGACGTGGAGGAAGCGCTCAGGACCGGGGCGCGGATCCAAACCCTGCGGCAGAGCTTCAACACGCGGGAGGGGATCCGGCCGGCGGACGTGCGCCTGCCGGAACGCATGGCCGGGCACCCCCCCCTCGCCGACGGACCGCTCAAGGGGGTCACGATCGACATCGACACCCTCGCCCGCGAGTATCGCACCGCCATGGGGTGGGACCCGGAAACCGGAGCGCCGACGCAGGAGACATTGGAGAGGCTGGAGCTGGCCGAACTGGTGAAAACGTGGGGGTGATGAGCTGAACGGTGATCCGGAAGTTCAGGAGCCATGATCGATGGAGAGCGGCTTCCCGCCACGATCATCGCGGCTGGAAGCCGCTCCCACCAAAAGACAGGAAATGCTTCATTCAGGGCCCGTTCGCAGAGAAGAGCGGGAACACGGCCGAGAGGGTTGAAGCGCAACGCCGAAATCGAGCGTTCGGCCGCGTCACTTGTAGAGCTGCGGGTAGTGCTCCTTCCACCGCCGCATCAACCAGAACCACTGCTCCGGGTGCCGCCGGACCATCCGCTCCACCACGTCCGTGATGCGCTGGGTATTCTCCACCAGGTCCGCCCGCAGGTCCTTCGTCCGGCGCATCTCCACGGCGGGTTCGATATGGATGCCGAGAGTCCCGTCCGGCTCCCGCACACAGAACGAGGGAATGACGGGGCAGCGGCATCGCAGGGCCAGCATGGCCACCGCCGGGGTCGCCGTCGCCTTCTTGCCGAAAAAGCGCACGTCCACACCGTCCTTGCGGCGCGCCATATCCACGAGAACGGCCAGGATGCCGCCCCCGCGCAGGACCCGGGTCATTTCGGCCAGAGCGTCTTTCTTGTAGAGGATGACATTCCCGAAGCGTGTGCGGGCGGCATGGATCCGCCGCTCGATAAAATTGGATTTGAACTTCTTGGCCACGGCGGTCAGGTTCAGGTCGAACAGGCAGGGCAGCGCCTGCATCCCGAACTCCCAGCTGCCCAGATGAGCCGACACCGCAATCATGCCGCGCTTCTGACGCATCGCCGCGCGCATGTGCTCGACCCCCCGCAGCCGGACCCGCCGTGCGACATCCTCGGGCTGCATGAACCCCATCTGAAAGAGCTCCAGCAGGTTAACCCCGTAGTTCTGAAACACGCGCCACGCCAGCCGGCGGCGCTGGGCGGCCGACCACTCCGGGTAGGCGAAGGCGAGGTTGCGGCGCACGATCCGGTGATGCGGCGCGTCCGCGAGCCCGATGACCGCCCCCAACACGCGCCCCAGCGGGCGCGAGGGAATTCGTGATATGAGCCGGTCGATCCACATACCGGGTTCCATAGCGCGCCCAGCGGTGAACTGCAAGGTCGCGGCTATTTAACCCCTCTCACCGAAAACCGGATTTGGTCGACCCTGCCCCGGCCCCGTTCGTGAAGGCAGAGGCGGAACCGGCCCGGAACGACCGTCCAGCCGAACCGGAGCGCTTCGGCCGAAAGCGACCGGCCGTTCAGACTCCAGCTCAAGTTTCCCACATCCCCCGCGGCGAGGAAAAAGATCTTCTGCCGCTCGCGCGGGATATCGGGGTCGAACAGGAGGATGGCCCCGTCGGGGGGATAGGCGATGCGGGTCAACCCCTCCCTGAGGCCTGCGGCCCCGGCCGGAGGCTCGGTGCCCCGGATGAACCACTCCGGCCGGAGGCCACCGCGGTCGGGCCCCGGACCCCGGACCAGCCCGTTCGGCGGATCCGCCGGCAGGCTGGGTTCCCGGCGGTGAAGGTGATTCATGATATCGCGCCAGATCGGGGCGGCGCCGGCAACGCCGCTCACGTCCCACATCGGCTCCCCCGAGTAGTTTCCGACCCAGACGCCGACGGTGTAGCCCTGGGAGAAGCCGATGCACCAGTTGTCGCGCATATCCTTGCTGGTCCCGGTCTTGGCCGCTGTCCAGAAGCGGGTCGCGAGGACATTTTCCAGGCCGAACCCCACGTGGCGCGCCTCCCGGTCGGAGAGGATATCGGCCGTCAGGAAGGCGGCTTCCTCGGAAAAAACCCGCCGGGCCGGAGTCGATGGAGGCCTTTCCGGGTTCAGGTGCAGCGCGCTCCGCACCCCGCCGTTTGCCAGGGTGCGGTAGGCGTTGACCAGCTCCCAGAGCGTCAGGTCGGCTGTGCCTAAAGCCAGTGAAGGGCCGTAGAAGTCGCCGGACTCGACCAGCCCCTCCACCCCCAGCTCGCGCAGGGTCCTCAGGAAGGTTTCGACCCCGAGCAGTTCCGCGGTTTTCACGGCCGGGATGTTCATCGACGAGGCCAGGGCCGTGCGCACGGGCACCGGGCCCGCGTGGCTGCCGTCGTAGCTGCGCGGCTGGTAGATCCCCCCGAAGACGGCCACGTCCAGGGGGCTGTCGTCCAGCAGGGTCGCCGCGGTCAGGATCCGCCGGTCGAAGGCCTCGGCATAAAGAAACGGCTTCAGGGTGGAGCCCGCCTGCCTCCGCGCCCGCACGCCGTCCACAAAGCGGCTGCGCGCCGGGTCGGTGGTGTGGCTGGCATAGGCCAGCACGTCGCCGGTGCGGTTCGCCACGACCAGCACGGCCGCCTCCCCCGCGTGGTTTCCCCGCAGGGGTTCCATGTGAGCCGAGAGCCGCGCAAGGACGCTGTGTTGGAGCTCGGCGTCCAGCGTGCAAGACACCCGAAACCCCGGCGGTTCACCCTTTAGCAGGCGCCGCGCCAGATGAGGCGCCAAGTCCGCCTGCGGGGCGATATACCGGGGCTGACCGAGCGCCCGGCGGGACTGACCCAGGATCTCCGCCTCGGAAACGGCCCACTCGAGGGACCGGCCGAGGGCAGCGGCCCGCGCCGCTGCGGCTGCGGCTTTTGCGTTGGGCGCACGGATCAGCGCCGCCAGGATGAGGGACTCCGTTTGGTCGAGCCCGTGCGGGTTCTTTCCGAAAAGCCCGCGGGCGGCGGCGCCGATGCCCTGCAACTCCCCGAAGAAAAACACGCGGTTGAGATAGGCCTCCAATATCCGGTTCTTGTCCCACAGCTCTTCGATCTCCCAGGCCGCCTTCGCCTGGAGCCACTTCTGCAGGAGCGAACGCCGGCCGCCTGCAGGCTGCAAGCCTCCGTCCAGCATGGCGGCCAGCTGCATGGTGATCGTGCTGGCGCCGCGCGGGGTTCCACCCGACAGCCGCCGCGTGGCGGCCGCAGCCACGGCCCACAGGTCCACCCCGCCATGCTCGAAGAAGCGCCGGTCTTCGGCCCTCACCACGGCCTGAATCAGGGCCGGCGACATCGCCCCGATCTCCACCCAGGCATCCTGCCGCGAGCGCGGGTCGGTCCGGAGCTCGTGCAGCACCTCACCGTGGCGGTCGACCAGCAGGGACTCTGAAGAGCGGTGCATCTGCCGCACCTGCTGGTAGCTCAACACCGCCCAGGCGGGAGCCGCCGCCAGGCTCACGCCGAAGAAAAATAGGGACAGGGCGAACCGAATAGTCATCATCACTCTCTCAAGGCAAAGAATCGGGGCCGGCCGTGGCGTGGCAGGCTCTTGTTGAGATTTGCTCTGCTGCGGGAATCCAGCTTGCCGGAACCGTGAGGATCACGGCTGGAAGCCGCTCCCACAAGGGAGCGACCTCGTGATGACTTTAACGCAGCCTGCGATCGAACCGGTTTTTTAGAACTGGTATCAAAACCTCGGATCATGGTTGCAGGCAAGGCGCAGGCTGATTTGAAAGCGCAGCAACCTCAACAGGTTGAGAGCACATTCGAGAGGCCTGCAATCCCGCCTGGGCGGGACCCCCAGCCGTTAGACGGGGTTTTCAAACCAGTTCTACTCGACATCGAGGGCCGCGTTGGGTGTCTCGCCCATCATCTCCGGCGCATACAGGGCCTCGACCCGCGTGGGCGGCAGCTGAAATGTGCCGCTCTGGTTCAGACGCAGGGTGTACTCCAACGCCCACCGGCCTGCGGGCACCTGCTCATAGTAGGCCCGGAACGCCTCGAAGGATCGCTCTTCGAATGCCGGCCGCACCCGGCCCGATGGCTGCTCGCCCTGAGTCATCAGGCGCGAGTCGCGGCCGAGCCCGGAACCCAATACCGTTGCGCCCGCCGGGAGCGGGTCGCTCACCGCCACCCAGCCCGTGCCCGCCTGGGCCTCGATCTCGAGATAAAAGCCGCGCGAATCGTTCACCACGATCGGGATCTTGCCGATCTGCAACACGTAGTCGT
>JAWOHH010000131.1:0-52446 GCA_046496215.1 Desulfobacterales bacterium | reverse complement strand
TGTCATTCGGTATTAGCACCGCTTTCGCAGTGTTATCCCCAATTCGGAGGTAGATTACCCACGCGTTACTCACCCGTGCGCCACTTTACTAGCCTCAGCAAGCTGAAGCGTTCTCGTGCGACTTGCATGTGTTAAGCACGCCGCCAGCGTTCATTCTGAGCCAGGATCAAACTCTCCACTTTAACTTGGAGTGTGCTGCCGCGAACGGCAGCACGGAACAAACGTGTTTGAACTCGACCGGACGCCACTATTTAGTTTTCAAAGATCAAGGTATGCGCCATCTGAAAATCAGCGCTGTCAAACATTGGTGTCGCAAAACGACTCTTTGAATATACCGATTCAGGCTCGACTGTCAAGAACTTTTTTTAACTATTTTTTCGAAGTCGGCCCTGAGCGGAGCAAACCGGTTTTCAAGAGTCAAAACGCGATATATTTATATGTGTGGGACCCCTTTGTCAATAAGAAAATAAATTATTTTTCGACGCAGACCTGGCGGTAATTTTTCTTGCCACCGCGCAGCAGGAGGTTGCCGTCCGCCTTAAGGTCCGCGGCCGTGATCAGCCGATCGTAGCCGTCGATGCGCTCCCCGTTGACATAGGCCCCGCCCTGCGCGATGAGGCGGCGCGCCGCCGCCCCGGATGCGGCCAACCCGACTTCCTGAAACAGACGGAAGGCCGGGATACCGTGCTGCAGCTTTTCCCGGCTGACCCTTGCCACGGGGACGGCCGCCGTTACGCCGGCGGCCCCGCCGCGCGGGATGGCACTGGAGGGCAGAATGCCCTCCGGCAACTCGCGACCCCCGAAAAGCCGCTGGGCCCCCTGCAGGGCCAGAAGGGCTTCCTCGCGCCCGTGGGCCAGGAGGGTGGCCTCAAAGGCCAGGATGGTCTTCGCCGCGTTGCACGCCGCGCCCTGCAAGCCCGTTACGGACCGGATCTCTTCCAAGGGCAGGAAGGTGAACAGGGAGAGGAACCGCGCCACATCGCGGTCGTCGGTGTTGATCCAGTACTGGTAGTACTCGTAGGGCGAAGTGCGCGCGGGGTCCAGCCAGACGGCGCCGCGTGCGGTCTTGCCCATTTTTTCACCGCTGCTGGTGGTGATCAGCGGGAAGGTGATCCCGAACGCGCTCTGCTGGTCGGCGCGCCGGATGAGTTCCACACCGGCGACGATGTTGCCCCACTGGTCGCTGCCCCCCATCTGCAACCGACAATCGTGCCGCCGCCGCAGCTCCAGAAAATCGTAGGCCTGCAGCACTTGGTAGTTGAATTCGATGAAGCTCAGGCCCTCTTCCGAATCCAGCCGCATCTTGTAGCTTTCGGCCTTGATCATGCGGTTGACGGAAAAATGCCGTCCGATCTCCCTCAAAAAAGGGATGTAGGCCAGGGGCACCAGCCATTCGGCGTTGTTGAGCAGCAGGGCCCGGCCGTCGCTGAAATCCAGGAAACAGGAGAGCTGCTGCTTGATGCCGGCCACATTCCGGTCGATCTCCTCCAGCGTGAGCATCTTGCGCATTTCGGTCTTGCCGCTGGGGTCGCCCACCATCCCGGTACCGCCGCCGACCAGGGCGATCGGGCGGTGCCCGGCGCGCTGAAGGTGCGCTAGCGCCATGATCGGCACCAGGCTGCCGATGTGCAGGCTGGACGCGGTGGGGTCGAAGCCGATATAGCCGCTGACCCGCTGCGAGTCGAAAAGCTGGCGCAGCTCCTCATCGTGGGTGGTCTGCTCGATGAACCCGCGCTCCCGGAGTGTTTCCACCAGATTCGCCATGGATGACCTCGTCTCCTCCCGCTGGAATCAGTTGCTGTTGGCCAGCTCCACCGCCCGCGTCTCCCGGATGACGGTGACCTTGATCTGCCCCGGGAAGTTCATCGACTCACCGATCTTGCGCGCGATGTCCTTGCTCATCAGGAAGGCCTCGTCGTCGGTGACCTTGTCGCTCTCGACGATCACTCTCAGCTCGCGCCCGGCCTGGATGGCGTAGGTGTTGGCCACCCCCTTGAACTCGTTGGCGATCTTCTCCAGGTCTTCCAGCCGCTTGATGTAGTTCTCGAGCAGCTCCTTGCGGGCCCCGGGCCGAGCGCCGGAGAGCCCGTCGGCCGACTGGATCAGAAAGGCGTACACCGAGGCCGGCGGCACGTCCTCATGGTGCGCCGCGATGGAGTGCACGACTTTTGCGTTTTCACCGAACTTCTTCGCCAGCTTGGAGCCGATGATCGCATGCGGGCCTTCGACCTCATGGTCGATGGCCTTGCCGATATCGTGCAGCAGCCCCATGCGGCGGGCCAGCTTGGTGTTCAGCCCCAACTCCGAGGCCATGATCCCGGCCAAAAACGCCACTTCCAGGGAGTGCTGCAGCACATTCTGGGAATAGCTGGTCCGGAATTTGAGCCGGCCGATGATCTTGATGAGGTCCGGATGCAGCCCGTGCAGGCCCAGATCGAACGCGGCCTGCTCGCCCGCCTCTTTGATCGTCTGCTCGACCTCCTGCCCGGCTTTCTTGACCACGTCCTCGATTCGCGCCGGATGGATGCGTCCGTCGGAGATCAGGCGCGTCAGGGAAAGACGCGCCACCTCACGGCGCACCGGATTGAACCCGGAGAGGATCACCGCTTCCGGGGTGTCGTCGATGATGAGGTCGATTCCGGTGGCGGCTTCCAAGGCCCGGATGTTGCGGCCTTCGCGGCCGATGATCCGGCCTTTCATTTCGTCGTTGGGCAGCGGCACGACCGATACGGTGCGCTCCGCCACATAATCTCCGGCATAGCGCTGGATGGCGGTGGCAATGATCTTCTTGGCCTTCTTTTCCGCCTGCTCCCGGGTCTCATTTTCGACTTTTTTGATCAACTTGGCGGCCTCGAACCGCGCCTCATTCTCCATGGCGCGAATGAGGAGGTCCTTGGCCTGCTCCGCGGTCATGCCCGAAATCTTTTCGAGCTGGGTGCGCTGCGCTTCGATCAAGGACTCGCACTCCAGCTCGTTGGCCTCGATTTTCTGTTCGCGTTTTTGGGCGTTGCGCTCGCGCTGGGCCAGCTCCTGGTCGCGCTTTTCGACCTGCTCGATCTTGCGGTCCAGCATTTCTTCTTTTTGAACCAGCCGCCCTTCCCGTTTGATGAGCTCGTTGCGGGTTTCTCTGGCTTCGTTCTCCAGTTCGCTTTTCATCTTGAAAAGCGTCTCTTTCATCTCGACTTCCGCTTCTTTGAGCAGCGTGGCGGCCCGATGCCGAGACTCCTCTACAATGGAGGCTGCCTGTTTCTCCGCCGAATCGAGCCTCCGGGACTGCATGCGTCCCTTGATCCAGAAGGCGACGACAAAGCCGGCGATAAGACCGGCCGCGCCGAGGGCGATCGCGTATTCATTCATGGAATGTCTCCTAAAGAGCCGGGGGCGGCTCATCCGTAAGTGGGTAACGCCACGGGAGGCTGCGCACCGAATGCGGCTCACGCGGGAAAATCTCGACGCACGTGCGGCGGCCGTAGCAACGGCGCCGCGCGCATCGGGTATGCCGATGCCATGGTCCCGGCGCTGAAGGCCGGCCGAACAGGGGGGAGGATCGTGGGGGTGGACGTGGTGTTCGGGCTAGACGGAAACTCGGAAGACGTGTGCGTTTCGCAACCCCTCGTCAAGCACGCGGTTTAACCGCTCGGAGCGTTCCGCCACTTTTTCGATACACTCGCCGAATTCTGTTTTGATCTGCACCATGCGGTTGGCCAGATTCAGTGCGGCGAGGATTAAAAGAGTCAGTTTGGGAATATTCGAAGTGGGGTCGCTGTGCTGCTGCACCTTTTCCACTTCATGGACCAGCAGATCCGCCACCTGTTCGGCCATGGAGGCTTCGGCGTCGGATTTGAACGTGTAGGACTGCCCGAAAAGCTCTATGTTCACCAAGTGTTCCAAAAAATAGCCACCTTCCCGACCATATCCCCGGCGACCCGCAACTGTCAGGGGTTCATCTCCTCCAGGCGGGCCAAAAGCTTGTCGATTCTGGACCGGATCAACGCCTTTTCCTCTGCGTGACGTTTCACCGTTTCGTTGGCAATGCGCAGTTCCTCCTCCAGTTGCTTCATCTTGTGGTGAAGCTCCAAGTTCGCGGCCTGCTGGGACCCGCAGACCTGTATCAATTTTTCTACTTTTTTCTCTATCTGACCGAATTGGCTGAACAGGGTTTCTATGTCCAAATCCGTAAGTCCTCGACAGAATGATGGATCACTTTAATCTCGAAAATCGTTGAAAGTCAAGCCCTAATCGAGCTGCGACGCGCCATGAGGGCCTCCACCCGGGCCAGGTCCTGGGGCGTGTTGACGCCCAGGATCTCATGGGGATCAGCGCCTTGAGACACGCCGATGTTCCGGCCCGATTCGTACCCGAGACGAATGATGTCCGTCAGGTAGAATTCCCGCTGAGCGTTGTCGGTCGAAAGGCGGGGCAGCATCTCGGCGAGAAAATCGACCCGCAGGCAGTAGATCCCCGAGTTGATCAACCGGAGGGCGCGCTGGCCGGCCGATGCATCGGCCTCTTCCACGATCCCGCAGACCTGCCGCTCCGCGTTCAGGAGCACCCGGCCGTAGCCGGCGGGGTCATCCAGTTCGACCGCCACCAGCGTGGCATCGCGCCCCGCTTCCACATGATCCGCCACCAGCCGCTCCAGGGTCCCGGCAGACAAGAGCGGCGTGTCCCCGCAGAGCACGACGACCTGCTCGCAGCCCGGCGGAAGCAGCGGCAGAGCGCACTGCACGGCATGGCCGGTTCCCAGTTGCCGTTCCTGATGCGCGTAGCGGGCAGACGCCGTCAGCGAGACGGCGCCGCGCACCGCCTGCGCCTGGTGCCCGACCACCACGATGAGGGCATCCGCAGCAATTTTTCCTGCAGCCTCGACGACATAGCTCACCATGGGGCGACCGAGAACCTCGTGCAGGACCTTGGCCTTCGGCGAGCGCATCCGCTTGCCCAGCCCGGCCGCCAGGATGATTGCAGCGATGTCGTGTCTCATGTGCATCCCGTGTGCGGGGCGTCCGCTCGCCCCGAAAAACCACAAGGGCAAACCCCGTTTCGGTTTGCCCTTGTGGTCATGAACGCCGATTCGGCCAAGGTCTGACAGTGACGCCTACGATCGCTTTTCGGCGATCTTCATCCTCAGCAGCGCTCGCTGCAAGGCAGCCTGGGCCCGCACGAAATCGAGCGCTTCCTTGGATCGCTGCTCGGCCAGGCGCTTTCTGGCCCGTTCGACGGCGGCCCTCGCCCGCTCCAGATCGATGTCCCGACGACGCTCGGCCGACTCCGCGAGAATCGTCACCTTGTCGGGCAGGGCCTCGGCAAAGCCGCCGCTCACGAACACCACATGCTCGCCGCCCTGGGTGTCGGTGTACCGCAGCGCCCCGGCCTTCAGGGCCGTGAGAAAGGGGGTGTGACCGATCAGCACACCGAACTCCCCCAGCACGCCCGGCGCCATCACGATCTGGGCGTCCTCGTTGACGACGATCTTCTCGGGGGTAACGATTTCCAATCGAATGGGTCCAGCCATAGCGCAACCTCGAGTGATTATGCGGATGCCATTTCTTTCGCAGCCGCCACGACCTCTTCAATTCCGCCCTTCATATAGAAGGCCTGTTCGGGGATGTCGTCGTGCTTGCCTTCGATGATCTCCTTGAATCCGCGGATCGTGTCGACGAGCTTGACATATTTCCCCGGCTTGCCGGTGAAGGTTTCGGCAACTGTGAACGGCTGCGAGAGGAACCGCTGCATTTTGCGGGCCCGGGCGACGGTGACTTTGTCTTCGTCGGAAAGCTCCTCGATCCCGAGAATGGCGATAATGTCCTGCAGCTCCTTGTATTTCTGAAGGATCTGCTGCACGGTGCGAGCCGTCCGGTAGTGCTCCTCGCCGATGTAGGCGGCATCGAGAATCCGGGAGGTGGAGTCCAGGGGGTCCACCGCGGGATAAATGCCGAGCTCGGCGATCTGCCGCGACAGAACGACGGTGCCGTCCAGATGCGCGAAGGTGGTGGCCGGGGCTGGGTCGGTGAGGTCGTCGGCCGGCACGTACACGCATTGCACCGCGGTGATGGCACCCCGCTTGGTGGAGGTGATGCGCTCCTGCAGCTCGCCCAAGTCGACGGCGAGCGTCGGTTGGTAGCCGACCGCGGAGGGCATGCGCCCCAGGAGGGCGGACACTTCGGAGCCGGCCTGGGTGAAACGGAAGATGTTGTCGATGAAGATCAGGACGTCCTTCTGCTGTTCGTCCCGGAAGTACTCGGCGACCGCCAGCGCCGACAGCGCCACCCGTGCGCGCGCACCGGGCGGTTCAGTCATCTGGCCATAGACCAGTGCCGCTTGGGGGAGAACCCCGGACGCCTTCATCTCATGGTAGAGGTCGTTGCCTTCACGGGTGCGCTCGCCCACGCCCGCGAAGACGGAGATGCCCTTGTGCTGCTTGGCGATGTTGTTGACCATCTCCATCATGACGACGGTCTTGCCCACGCCGGCACCGCCGAACATGCCCATCTTGCCGCCGCGGGGGAAGGGCACCAGCAGGTCGATGACCTTGACGCCGGTCTCCAGCACGCGCACGGTGGTGTCCTGGTCCGTGAACGCCGGCGCGGGTTTGTGAATCGGCCGGACGTTGTCGCGGTTGATGGTGTTGTTGTCAATCCCGTCCACGGGCTTGCCGACAACGTTGATCACCCGCCCCAGCGCAGCATCGCCCACCGGGACCATGATCGGGTTGCCGGTGTCCTTTACGGGCATGCCCCGCACCAGGCCGTCGGTGACGTCCATGGCGATGGTGCGCACAACGTTGTCGCCCAGGTGCTGGGCCACCTCGATGACCAGGTTGTCGGGCTCATCGTTGATGGTCGGGTTGGTGATGGTCAGTGCCGTGTAGATCGTCGGCAGCTTGCCCTGCGAGAACTCCACGTCGACGACCGGGCCCATGACCTGCACAACTTTACCGAGATTCTCTCCCATTGACCGTCCTCCTATTCGAACGCGGTAAACGCTGAATTCAATCGCTATCCTTTGAGGGCCTCGGCTCCGCCCACGATGTCCATCAACTCCGCCGTAATGGCCGACTGCCGGGCCTTGTTGTAGGCCAGCGTCAGATTGCTGATCATGTCGTTGCAGGCCTTGGTGGCATTGTCCATGGCCACCATCCGGGCGGCGTGCTCGGAGGCCGATGTCTCCAGCAGCGCGCTGAAAAGCTGGACATAGATGTTGCGCGGCAGCATCTCGCCGAGCAACTCGGCCGCGGACGGCTCGCAGATGTGCTCGGGCAGGTAGGCGGTCTCCGCTTTGGCCTCTGCCTCCGCCTTCTCGATGGGCGGAATGGGCAGCAGCATTTTCAGCACGGGGACCTGCCGCGCGCTGCTCAGGAACTCGGCGTAGATGATGTACACCTCGTCCGCGCTCCCATCCAGGTAGCCCTGCACGAGCTTGCGGCCGGCCGTCGCCGCTTCATTGAACTTGATGGCGGTCCCCATGATCCCGATGTGCTCGTCCGCCAGCACGGCGTCGGTCTTGCGCGACCAGTTCCGGCCCTTGCGGCCGAAAGCGGTGAGCGAGAATTCGACCCCGGCGCCGGTTTTCTGCCGCATGAACGCCTCGGCCTTCTCCAGCAGGTTGGTGTTGAAACCACCGCACAGCCCCCGGTCCGACGTGCACAGGACGATATGGATCTTTTTCACGTCGTCGCGCGGGACCAGAAGTGGGCTCGCCCCCTCGCCCGCCCGCTCCGCCAAGTTGCCGAGCACTTCGGCGAACTTGCGGGCATAGGGCCGAAAGGCCTCCATGTTGGCCTGGGCGCTGCGCAGCTTCGAGGCCGCCACCATGTTCATGGCCTTGGTGATCTGCTTGGTTTTTTTGACCGCCTTGATTTTGTTCTTGACGTCTTTTAAAGTTGGCATACCGACCCCGCCCTACCATCCAGTTATTCCGGACTGCCTGGTCTCCCGGCCCGCCGAGCGCCCCTTACTTGACCGTCTCCTTGAACTCCTCGTCGTAGGCGTTCAGCGCCTCGGTCATCAGTTTGTCCAGATCGGGGGTGATTTCTTTTTTCTCCTTCAGCGTGGAGAGCACCTGAGGGAAGCGGTCCTCCATGAACTTGTGCAAGCCGGCTTCGTACCGGACCAGTGCGCTCACCGGGTACTTGTCCAGGAATCCGCGGGTGCCGGCGTAAAGGATGCAGACCTGCTTTTCCAGCGGCAGCGGCTGATACTGGGGCTGCCTCAGGATTTCGACCAACCGGGCACCGCGGGTCAACTGGCGCTGGGTCGCCTTGTCCAGGTCGCTGCCGAAGGCGGCAAAGGCCTCCAGTTCGCGGTACTGGGCCAGGTCAAGGCGCAGCGTGCCTGCCACCTGCTTCATGGCCTTGACCTGGGCGGCACCGCCGACGCGGGACACCGAAAGGCCGACGTTGATCGCCGGCCGCACCCCTGCGAAGAACAGCGAGGGCTCCAGGTAGATCTGCCCGTCGGTGATCGAGATCACGTTGGTGGGGATGTAGGCCGACACGTCGCCGGCCTGGGTTTCGATGATCGGCAGCGCCGTCAGCGAGCCGGCCCCGAGTTGGTCGTTCAGTTTGGAGGCCCGTTCGAGCAGCCGGGAGTGGTTGTAGAAAATGTCGCCCGGGAAGGCTTCGCGGCCGGGGGGCCGCCGGAGCAGCAGGGACACCTGGCGGTAGGCAACGGCCTGCTTGGACAGGTCGTCGTAAATGATCAATGCGTGCTTGCCGTTGTCGCGGAAGTATTCGCCCATGGCGCATCCGGCGTAGGGCGCGATATACTGCAGCGAGGCCGGGTCGCTGGCGCAGGCCGCGACGATCGTGGTGTATTCCATCGCGCCGTGCTTCTCCAGGACGGCGTGCACCTGGGCCACGGTGGACTTCTTCTGGCCGCAGGCCACGTAGATGCAGAAGATGTCGGTGTCTTTCTGCGCCAGAATGGCGTCGATGGCCACGGCGGTCTTTCCGATCTGGCGGTCGCCGATGATGAGCTCGCGCTGACCCCGGCCGACCGGGGTCATGGCATCGATGGCCTTGAGGCCCGTGTAGCAGGGTTCGTGCACGCTCTTGCGCGCGATGACGCCGGGCGCCACCATCTCCACGCGCCGGAACTCCTTGGCCGCGATCGGCCCCTTGCCGTCCAGCGGCTCGCCCGTGGCCGAAACCACCCGCCCGAGGACGGCCTCACCCACCGGAACCTGCGCGATGCGCCCGGTGCGCTTGACGATGTCGCCCTCCTTGATGTGGATGTCCTCGCCCATTACGGCGACCCCCACGTTGTCCTCTTCCAGGTTCAGCACGAGGCCGAGGATCCCGTGGGGGAACTCCACCAGCTCCAGGGCCATGACCTTCTCCAGGCCGTAGACCCGCGCGATGCCGTCGCCGACCGACAAGACGACGCCGGTTTCGCTCAACTCCACCTTTTTCTCGTAGTCTGTGATCTGCTCTTTGATGATCTGGCTTATTTCTTCAGCTCTCAGTTCCATTAGGCACCCTCACCTCGCTTTGAAAGTTCTCGCATGTTGAGCAATTGCGTTTTAATGCTGCCGTCAAGCACCAAATCGCCGATGCGTGTGATGATCCCGCCGATCAGGCCGGGGTCCTGATTCACCTCCAGGACGATGTCCTTGCCCGTCCTGCGCGAGAGCGCCGCACGGATCCGTTCGACGGCGTCCGCGGGAAGCGCATGCGCGGCAGTCACGGTGGCCCGCCCGATTCCGCCGAGTTCATCGGCCAGCTTCTGGTAGAGCTCGCTGATCGAGTTCAGAAATCCGAAGCGACCTTTTTCGTGCAGCAGCAGCAGAAAGGACGAGGTGGCCCGGGAGAGGTTCATTTTCGCGATCAGCGACTGAAGCACCCTCCGGCGCGCAGCGCTGTCGTAGAGGGGGTTGACGATGGCCTGCTCCAGTCGCGAGTCCCCGGCCACCAAACCGGCCACACGCTGCAGTTCGCTCCGATAGGTCTCGGCCTGCCCGTCCTGGACCCCGATCAGCAGCAGTGCCTTGGCATAGCGTCGCGCAACGGCCAGATTTTTCATGCCCTCACCACCTTCTCCAGATAGTCCTCAACGAGGTTGGCCTGGTCCTGGGCCGTGAGACTGCGCTTGAGCAGCTCTTCGGCGCTCGCAATGGATTTCTCGAAAATGTCCGCCTGCAGGCGGGCCTTGGCCTGCTCGAATTCATGCTCGATGCTGCGCCGGGCCTGGACCTGGAGCTTGGCGGCGGCAGCCTCGGCCTCCTTGAGAATGCGCGCTTTGGCCTCATGCCCCTGCTGCACGTACTCCGCCAGGATCCGGTCGGCCTCTTTCTCCAGGGTGCTCAACCGCTGGTTGGTTTCGGCCAGCTGCTTTTCCGCCTGGGCCTTGCGGGCCTCCAGGTCTTTCAATTGGTCCTGGATCCCGGTGATGCGGCTGTTGAGAGCCCGCGGGATGGGCTTGCGGAGCAGGAAAAACAGAACCCCGACCAGGACCACGAAGTTCATGACGCGGTACCCGTCCGTTGCAGTAAACCCGCCATGGCCGGCATCCCCCCCGGAGGCGGCCTGCGCGACGCCCGAGGCGCATAGCAGCAGAACCCACACCGCCGGGAGCACGGCCGCCCAGGCCTTCTTCCGGGGCACCGGGAGCGCGAGTCCCAGGAGTTTCATCACACGGCCCTCCCCAAGATTTTTTGAGAGATTTGTCTGGCGAACACCTCGATTTGCGCCTGCAGCGATCGGCCCGCCTGCTCGGCGTCGCCGGCGATCTTCTGCCGAATGTCCGCCAGTTCCGCCTGCGCCTTGGCGTTGATCGACTCGATCAACCGCCGCTCCTCTTCCTCCGCCTGATGCACCAGGGCCTCCTTCTCCTTAAGCCCTTTGGCACGCGCCTCCCGGATGGCCTGGGCCAATGCGTTTTCCTTCTCCTTGGCGCCCGTGGCGGCCCCCTCGATGGCGGACTCCATCGCTTTGAATTTTTCCCGGCGCTCTTTGAGAACCCTGCGGATCGGTCGATACAGAAGGAGGTTTAGGGCGAAGATGAGAAACAGGAAGTTGGCGATCTGGATGATCACGGTCCAGTCGGGGATGACGGTCACCCCGCCGCCGGATTCATCGGAAGCGGCCTGCGCCGGGGCAACGCTCAGTAAAAGCAAAACGGCCATCGCAACGATCACCCCGGTACCAGACGCGATCCGGCGCATACCCGTATGTCCCATAGAAGCGGCCTCCATCTCGACAGACAGAAATCAATGACACGGATTGAATGCTTAGACAGGGGTGTTCGGAATTGCGCGGTCTATAGCATCGCGTAGAAAGCTTGTCAAAGCATTTTTCAGCAATTTTCAGAAGCCGCCGGGCGGAAGAGGGAAACCGCGCACCGGGCCTCGGCAACGGCTGCGGATTCAGCGCCGGCAGCCCCGCTGGCTCATTCCAGCATAAAGCGGCGCATGCTGACGTTCATCAGCAGACCGACACAGATGGCCACCGTGATGGTCGAGGATCCCCCGTAGCTGATAAACGGCAGGGGCACCCCCACCACGGGCATGAGCCCCATGGTCATGCCGATGTTGATGACGGCCTGCCAAAAGAGCAGGGCGGTGATACCGACGGCCAGCACTGTGCCGAACGGATCGCGGCAGCGATGGGCGATGCTCAGACCCCGGAAGACCAGGACCGCGAACAGCAGAATGAGGACGGCCGCCCCCACCAGCCCCCACTCCTCGGCCAGCACCGAAAATATGAAATCCGTGTGTTCCTCCGGCAGAAAGGACAGCGCATTCTGCGTGCCCTGCAGGTACCCCTTGCCGGTGATCATGCCCGAGCCGATGGCGATCTTCGATTGAATGATGTGATACCCCGCCCCGAGCGGGTCGTGGTCCGGATCCAGAAAGGTCAGGATTCGGCGCCGCTGGTAATCCTTGAGCAGCATCCAGACCGCCGGCACCACGGCGGCGCCGGCCGCGAACAGCAGGGCGAGCGAGCGGCGCGCCACTTTCACAAAGAGCGTGGTCGTCGCCGCAATCAGCGCCACGAGCCCCGCCGTGCCCAGGTCGGGCTGAACGACGATCAGCCCGACCGGCAGCGCCGTGATGAGCATGGGCCGCAGGAGCTCCTTCAGGGTCAACCCGTGCGGAGCGACGCTTTTCGCGTAGTATTTCGCCAGCACCAGCACCACCGCGATCTTGATCATCTCGGAGGGCTGAAAATGAACGGGGCCCAGAATCAGCCAGCGCCGGGAGCCGCCGGCCAGCTTGCCGAAAACCACCACCGCCAGCAGCATCAGCACGCAACCGATGAAGATCGGGTGGGCCCAGCGCTCCAGCAGGCGGTAGTTGAAGGAGAGCGAGGCGGTCATCACGACGAGGCCGATCCCGAACCAGATGATCTGTTTGTAGAAAAGGATTTTCTGGGGGGCGGGGGGTGGATCGGCGGTCACGGCGCTGTATACGGATACCAGCCCGATGCTTCCGAGGATCAGAGCCAGCCCCAGCAGGCCCCAGTCGAAGTTGGTGACAAGGCGGCGATCGAACATAATAGACCACGTTGCTCGCGTTCGTTGCGTTGCTCGCGTTGCTTGCGTTGATCGTGCTCGGGATTTTTTTGCGTTGGGGGTTGCCCGCGTTTTTAACGCGCGCAACGCGGGAACGCGAGTAACGCAGGCAACGCGTTCACCGCTTACCCTCTTCCTCCCACGACCACCTGGACCCCGTCGTCGGCCATCTTTCGGCCGTTCGGGAATTTGCGCAGATACGCCTTGACCATCTCCCGCGCGATGGGGCCGGTGGCACTGGATCCGTGTTCGCCGTTCTCGACGACCACCGCGATGGCGATCTGTGGCGCGCTCGCGGGGGCGTAACACACGAACCAGGCGTGCGCGCGCAGATGGGGGGGGACGTAATCGTCCCCGCCCTCCCGGCGGCCCACCACCTGGGAGGTGCCCGTCTTGCCGGCAATCTCGATATCGTTCAGATGCACGCGGCGGGCGGTGCCCCGTTCGCCGTTCACGACCGCCGCGAGGCCCTGCTGGATGAGGGCGAGGGTGCGAGGAGCGGAGGGCAGCTTCCCGACCACCTCAGGCTGGCTCCGGTGCACCACCTCGCCCTCCATCGTCTCCACCCGGTGGAGGACGAACGGGCGATAGCGCGTGCCGCCGTTGGCGACCGCCGCCGTGAGCATCGCCATCTGGAGCGGGGTCGTCAGGTTGTATCCCTGGCCGATGGAGATGGAGAGGGTTTCACCGTCCTGCCAGGGCACGCCGAAGCGCCGCTTCTTCCAGACCGATGAGGGGATCAGCCCGCGGGACTCCGGTTCAAGGCCGATGCCGGTAGCCGTCCCCAGCCCGCAGGCCTTGGCGTACCATGCGAGCCGGTCGACCCCGAGGCGCTGGCCGACCCGGTAGAAGAACACGTCGCAGGACTCCGCCAGCGCCCGGCGGACGTCCACGCGGCCATGCCCCTCCTTTTTCCAGCAGCGGTAGTCCCGCCCGGCGAACGACAGAAATCCGGCACAGTCGAACGTGCTGGATTCGTCGATGACCTTCTCCTCGAGCCCGGCCATGGCCGTGACGATCTTGAAGGTCGAGCCGGGGGGATACTCGCCCTGGGTGGCCTTGTTTTCCAGCGGCCGGAAGGGGTGGGAGACGAGCGCGTCCCATTGGGTCGCATCGATCCCACTCACAAAGGCGTTCGGCGGAAACGGCGGGGAGCTGGCCATGGCCAGGACACGCCCGTTGCGCGGGTCCACCGCGACCGCCGCGCCGGCCACGCCCTCCAGCAGCTGCTCGGTGCGCTCCTGGAGGGCGTGGTCGATGGTGAGGTGCAGGTTGCGCCCCGGCCGGGCGGCCACCGTGTTCAACACCCGCATCACCTGCCCGCTGGCGTTGACCTCGACCTGGCGCCCTCCCGGCTCCCCGCGCAAAGAGGCGTCGAACATGCGTTCGACCCCGAATTTCCCGATGGTGTCTCCGCCGCGCAGGCCCGTCAGGGCGCCCCGGCTCAGCTCCTCGGGGCTGACCTCGCCCAGATAGCCGATGAGGTGCGAGGCAAAGGCGCCGTGGATGTAGTTGCGCCGGATCCGCACGTCGACCTGAACGCCCGGCAGGTCCATTTTACGGGTCTCGACGACGGCCAGTGCATCCCGCCCGATGTCCTGCCGCACCAAAACGGGCCGGAAGGCCCCGAGACCCCGGGTGTGTTTCACCCGGCTCGAGAGGTCATCGGTCGGCACCTGGAGGTAGGCGGCCAGCTCCTCGAGCACCCGCGGCGCATCGCCGGCATCTTTGGGGGTGAAGACCACGTCGAAGGAGGGCCGGTTTTCGGCCAGCTTGAGGCCGTTGGCATCCAGGATCAACCCGCGCGGCGGATCGATTATCTGCAGCCGGATGCTGTTGTTGACGGACAAACGCTGGAAGTCCTCGCCCACGACGACCTGAAGGTAGGCCAGGCGGGCCAGCAGCACGATGAACGCCACGAGCGCGCAAATCGAAAGCCCGACGATGCGCTGCTTGACCCACTCGTTGTCGTTTGATTTGAAGTAATGGTTCATCGCGATCGGTGACGCCTGCCGGCGGCGGCTCCGCCGGGGCGCGCGCAGCCCGGTATGTAAGGGGGGCGGGAGCGAGGTTCACTCCGCGGCGGGTTGCGGGCGCCCGCCGGTCGATCTTGCCATGCGCTCGGCCGAACGCATGAGCACCGCCAGAAAGGGGCCCGCCAGCAGCACCCACCCCAGCTGTCCGGTGAACCTGTTTATCATATCCCCGGGGCCCAGCCGGGTCAATTCGAAAGCCGTCATGGTGACGACAAACACCAGGTTCTGCAACAGCACTCCGGCGGCCATCAGGGTGACCAGCAGGATCGGGGCTTCCACCCGGATAACCAGCGCCGCCAGGCGCAGTGCAATGAACAGCCAGACGTAGGAGGTCAGGTAAAGCCCGAACGGGCCGCCCGACAGGGTGTCCATCAGGATCCCCGCGAAAAGAAGTAGCGGCAGGGACTCGTGCAGGGGGCGGAATACGGCCAGATACACCATGAACGCCAGAAACAGGTCGAAGAAGTTTTCCGTCGCCGGAGTGCGGGGCAAAAGGGTGGTCTGGCAAACGACAAGGGCCAGGCTGATGCCGATGTAGCAGAAAAACCTCACTTGGGGCCTACCGGAGAGAAGGGCCGAGGCTGCAGGATGATGAGCACCTCCTCCAGCTTGTTGAAATCAACAGCAGGGGTGATCCGCACCTCTTTGAAAAAATCCTGACCCTGTCCCAGGACGGCGCTCACTGTCCCGATCGGGATGCCCTTGGGGTAAACGCCGTCGAAGCCGGAGGAGATGATGCTGTCCCCCGGCCGGACGTCGTCCGCGGGCATGATGAAGTCGAGCGTGCACTCCTCCTGGGACGTCCCCTTGACGACCCCCCGGACCCGGTTGCGCTGGACCAGGGCGTCGAGCGCGCTGTTGCGGTCGATGATCAGCATCAGCTTGGACTGATGCGTGGAGACCTCGACGAGCTGCCCGGCAATCCCGCGCGTCGTTACGGCCGGGAGCCCCTTGCTCAGGCCGTCGGCAGCCCCTTTGTTGAGGATGACCGTGTTGAACCAGGGCGAGGGGTCTTTGGCGATGATCCGGGCCGCCGCCGCCGGATGGGCCAGCGATTGCTTGAAGCCGAGCAGATCCCTCAGCCGCTCGTTTTCGAGCTCGATTTCTCGGTGAATGTTGGCGCGCTCCACCGCAGCTTCGAGCTCCCGCTTCAGACGCTCATTTTCCTGGGCGGCGGCGACGAGTTGAAAATAATCCTGCCACAGCTGCCGGGAGGCCTCCAATACCCGGGAGGTCACATCCTGAAAGGGGGCGACAAAGGAAAGCAGCAGTCTCCCGGCGCCCCAGGACGGCGGCCGTTTGATTGCAATCGCCAAGAAAATGATATTGACCGTGACGAGAAGGATGCCGGCAAGGATCAGAACCGTCTTCTTGGAAAACATAGACCAGTCAGTTGATCACGATCTCCTTGAGGAGGTCGATGTTGTCCAGCGCCTTCCCGGAGCCGAGGGCCACGGTCTCCAGCGGCCGCTCCGCCACGGTGATCGGCAGGCTGGTCTCCTCTCTCAGGAGCTTGTCCATGTTCTTGAGCAGCGCCCCGCCGCCCGTGAGGATGATGCCGCGGTCCACGATGTCGGCGGACAGCTCCGGCGGTGTCTGCTCCAGGGCGATCTTGACGGTCTCCACGATGGCGTCGATCTGCTCCGAGATGGCCACCCGGATCTCCTCGGAATCGATGGAGAGGATCTTGGGAATGCCCGAGGCGAGGTCGCGGCCCTTGACCTCGATGGTCTCCAGGTTCTGGGGGTCGGGATAGGCGTTGCCGATGGTGGTTTTGATGGTC
The DNA here is from genome assembly GCA_046496215.1 of Desulfobacterales bacterium. Lineage (GTDB taxonomy): Bacteria > Desulfobacterota > Desulfobacteria > Desulfobacterales > SpSt-501 > SpSt-501. The sequence goes on along the minus strand of JAWOHH010000131.1, from coordinate 36,115 downwards.
TCCGCCGTGCGCTCCCCGATGAGCAGGTTGTATTTGCGCTTGATGTACTGGATGATGGCCGAATCCATCTTGTCGCCGGCCACCCGCACGGAGCGGCTGTAGACGATCCCTTTGAGGGAGATGACGGCCACCTCGGTGGTCCCGCCCCCGATGTCGACCACCATGTTGCAGATGGGTTCGGTGATCGGCAGCCCCGAGCCGATGGCCGCCGCCATGGGCTCCTCGATCAGAAAGACCTCGCGCGCCCCGGCGGATTCGGCCGATTCGCGCACCGCCCGCTTCTCCACCTGGGTGATGCCGGAGGGCACCGCGATGATGATCCGCGGCCGGACGAACGTGCGGCGGTTGTGCACCTTGTGGATGAAATGGCGCAGCATGGCCTCGGTGACCTCGAAGTCGGCGATGACCCCGTCGCGCATCGGCCGGATGGCGACGATGGAGCCGGGGGTTTTCCCAAGCATGTTCTTGGCCTCGAGGCCGACCGCGAGCACGCGGTTTTTGGCGCGGTGGTTCGTGCTGACCGCCACCACCGACGGCTCGCTTAGGACAATCCCCTTGCCCTTCACGTAGACCAGCGTGTTGGCCGTTCCAAGGTCGATGGCCAGATCGTTTGAAAAAACTCCCAACACTCCGTCAAAGAACGACATAATGCCTCGCTTCCCGGCGGATGCCGGATGGATCTGTTTGATTTTTAATCTTTTTAATTTAGCAAAGCCGCGCTTTGAACACAAGCAATAATTGGCCGGCCTGCCGCCGAGCGGGCTCAGCCTGCGGCGCCGAGGACCCGCATGACGGCGTCGTGCAGGCTGGGCCGGAAGCTGCGGATGGCGGTGTTGGCGCGCGAGGGGTGGACGCGGTTGGTCAGCAGGACGACCATGATGCGCCGCTCCAGGTCGACCCAAAACGAGGTCCCGGTGAACCCCAGATGGCCGATGCTGGAGGGTGGAAAGAACCGCCCGCAGCTCGCGTCGTCCGGGGCCGGCATGTCGAAGCCGAAACACTTGTCGGTTCCGGGCACCCGGCAAACGAAGCGCCGCACCGTGCGCTGGTCGAAGAGCACCCCCCCCTGCGGACGGTGATAGGCGTCCAACAGCTCGGACAGCACGCGCCGCACGCCCTCCGCCGTCCCGAAGAGCCCCGCATGCCCGGCGATCCCGCCCAGCGCGTGGGCGTTTTCGTCGTGGACCTCCGCTACGATCAGGCGCCCGCGCCAGGCGCACTGCTCGGTCGCCGCCATGTGGCCGGACGACGGCGGGCGGTTCAGGTCGATGAAAAAGAGCGATTCCGCCGCTCCCAGCGGCGCATGGATCGCATCGGACACGCACCGGTCTAATCGGCGGCCGCAGAGCGTCTCGACCACCCAGTGCAGGATCATGAACCCCAGGTCGCTGTATAGCACACGCTCGCCCGGAACGGCGAGCAGGCGCTCTTGGGCCAGCCGCGCGCGCAGCAGCGACAGCCGCTCGGGGGGCGGCCGCTCGACCAGCTCCAGGTAATAGGGCCGGTAGTCCGGGAGCCCCGCGGTGTGGGAGAGCAGATGGGCGATCGTGATCGCGGCCTTGTCGCCCTCCCCGAACCCGGGCACCAACTCGCTCAGGCGCTGCTCTATGGTCAGGCTCCCCTGCTGCACCAGGCGCATGAGGGCGAGAGTGGTCGCCAGGGGCTTGGTGAGAGAGGCGAGGTCGAAAATCGTGTTCAGCGTGACCGGCTGCCAAGCGAAACGATCGGCGACCCCATAGGCTGCATGCATCACCACGGAGTCGCCGGCGCCGACCAGCAGCACCGCGCCCGGGAAAACCCCGTCGACCTGGGCCTGCCGCATCAGCCGGTCGACCTCAAGCATCGATGCGATCGGAGGCTGGGGCGAGAAAGGCCGGTTTTCAGTTCTGGTGGGTTTGTTTTTTACTGTTTCAATTTTAGGCACGTTAGGCACGCTAGCGCATTTTAGGCATTGCCCTTTCATTTGTGGCGCACTCGAACGCAAGCGTCCGGTTCCCGGTGTCGAGCACTGCGGGCGCGCCCAGCGGCAGGGTCAGGTTCGGTTCGCCGTGGCCGGATTCCAGCCCGGCCAGGATGGGGATCTCCGTGCCCTGCAGGACGTCCGCGACGATTTCAAGGACCTCCGCCGGGTCCCCGCACTCCTCGAAGGACCCCAGGACAAGCCCCCTGACCGCCTCAAAGCAACCGGCGGCCCGCAGGTGCACCAGCATCCGATCGATACGGTAAGGGGCTTCCCCCCGTTCCTCCAGAAAAACGATCCGGTCCCGAAAGCGCGGGGCGAAGGGGGTCCCGATCAGGTGGCAGAGCGTGGTCAGATTCCCTCCGATCACCTGCCCGACCGCGGTCCCCGGGCGAAGGGCCAGGGCGTTCTCCGGTCGTGCGACCACGGGCCGGTCGGAGGCGACCGCCTCCAGCAGCCCGCTGAGGGTTTTATCAGAGGCATCGGCCAGGGTCGTCACCATCGGGCCGTGGAAGACCACCAGCCTGCAGCGCGAGCATACCGCCGCCAGCAGGGCGGTGACGTCGCTGAAGCCGATGAGCGCCTTCGGGTTTGCGGCCAGATGGGCATAATCGAGCAGGGGCAGGATGCGCAGGGAACCGTACCCGCCGCGGGCGCACATGACGGCGTCGATGCCGGGGTCGGCCAACAAGCGATTGAGGGCGCCCGCCCGATGGGCATCGTTCCCTGCGAGGTATCCCCGCGCGGCGTGAAACCCCTCCGGGACAACCACCTCGAATCCCATCGCGCGCAGGACGTCCACCCCCCGGCTAAGGCGTTTCGGTTCAAACGGGCCCGCGGGTGCAGCAATGCCGATGACCGAGCCCGGTCCCAGCCGGGGCGGCTTATGAGGTTTCTTTCCACCGGCCCGCGTGCGGCTTGGAATTGCGGCACCCATCCTCGCATCCTTTCTTGACAGGAGAGGTCCCAGGTGTTAAATCTGCGTCCGTGTCGGGGCGTGGCGCAGACTGGTAGCGCACTTGAATGGGGTTCAAGGGGTCGTTGGTTCAAATCCAATCGCCCCGACCAAAAAATCAAATAGTTAGACGGTGGCTGTTTTCGTCACATCGGCAAATGTGACAGTTTGGTGACAGTCGCCGGAACCGAAAGCGGTCAGCTTGCTTAACAGGTTGACCGCTTTTCTTTTTCTTTCTTGTGTCAAGTGGCTACGACGTAAAGTCATTGTCATAGACTTATTCCCAAAAATCTCCCGCAAGTCATGCAGGCTACCTGCCGTTCAATAGCACCTGTGAGGCGAGGATGTGCCGCCGTCTGCCCTGACAACGCAGGGTGTCTGGACTTTATTCGCCTTTTAGTGGAATTGGATTTGTATTTCATCTATCTCTTTAAGCAGCTTTCCAGCACCACCGCTATATTTTGGATATCACAGGGCTTGAGCTTTATAAAGAAATTATTGACAGATGCTTGTTTTTCAACACAAGATAAACTCGTTTTTTCCAGCCGTTGCATCAACCCAAAATGGATGGAGCGCGATTGTTTATGAAAAACCTGAATGCATGGTTCTGGATGGTTATAATTTGCACGTTGATTCTGCCGGCTGCGAGCAGGGCGGAAACCGTTTATGTGTCCGAAGAGTTTGAAATTACCATGCGGACCGGTCCCGGCAACGACCGAAAAATTATTTCATTGATCAAAAGCGGAAACGCGATGGAACTTCTTGAAAGAGGTCAAGAGTGGTCCATGGTGCGCATCCCCAGCGGCAAGGAAGGCTGGGTGCTCAACCGCTACATCACCACCAGCCAGCCAAGTGCCATGGCGCTGGAACGGGTCAGGAAAGACTATGACGTGTTGGCCGCAAAGTACAAGGAGCTGAAGGAGAGATTCGACCGACTCGATGAGCAGAAAAAAGCGACCGATGCCGATTTATCCCAAAGCCGGCGAACACAGGATGAACTTAGCGTAGCCTACGAAACCCTGAAAAAAGAATCCGCCGATTTCTTGAAACTCAAGCAGGGCCATCAAGAAATGACCGCCGAGCTGGAAGCGGTCAAAACCCTCAGCGTCAAACTGGATTTGGAGAACTTGGAGTTGAAGCGAAATCGAATTGTCCAGTGGGTGCTCACCGGAAGCGGAATCATGCTGGTCGGCTTTTTTATTGGCTTTTTCAGCTCCAGCCGGCGAAGGCCAAGATCATCCCTGTACTAATGCACAAAAAGTAATTTGATTGATTATCGGCTGGGGTGTTTGCGGCTTGACGGTTGCCCTCAAGGTTGCTGAGGTGAACAAAGCTGGCATTGGATCAACTCGGGTGCCGTTTCGGTAAGGGTTGCCATCGCCGCAGATCTCTATCCGCCGGTGTTTTCTGCCGCGCCTATTTCGAACGGGCCTCTCTCAGGGCGCCGTTGCTTGAAGCACGGTGGGTTACGGTGGCCATAGAATCGGCAGCAGCCACAGGGAGACGCAGAAGACCACGAAGGTCAGCGGCACGCCGACTTTTACGTAGTCGGTGAATCGATAGCCGCCGGGGCCCATGACGAGAAGGTGGGCGGGATGTGACAACGGGCTGGCAAAACTCGACGAGGCCGCGATCGCCACCGTCATCATCAGCAAGTGCGGGGAAATCCCCAACGTGCCGGCAGCGCCGAGCGCCACCGGCGCCATCAGAACCACCAAGGCCGCTGTCGGGACGATCTGGGTGGCCAGCACGGTAACCGCGAAGAGCGCGCCGACCACCCAGCGGCTGCCCAGATCGCCGACGGCGGCGATCAGGGCCGCAGCCCCTATCTGGGCGACCCCTGTATTCTCGATGGCGGCTCCCAGAGGAAGCATGCCGGCGATGAGAAACACGACCTTCCATTCAATCGCACGATACGCCTCTTCCATGCTCAGGCACCCGAAGAGGATCATCAGCGCCGCCCCGCTCAACCCGGCAATCGCGATCGGAACGAAGCCGAGGATAGCGCTGAGAAGCACGGCCACCATGACGGCGGCGGCAACAGACGCTTTTTCCAGTCGCGGCGCTCGCGCGGCGGCCTCGTCCAGAACGATAAAATCGGGATCTCGCGCCAAGGCCTCCAGGTTGCTGCGTTGGCCGTAAACCAGCAGCGCATCCCCAAATTGCAGGGGGATATCCTGAAGGCCCGTGCGATAGGCCCGACCTTTTCTCCAGATGGCAAGCACGCTGATTCCGTAGTGATCACGAAAGAGAAGCTCCGCCAACGTTCGCCCGGCAAGGGTGGTCCGGGGTGAAAGCAAAACCTCCGTGACGCCGATCTGTTGGGACTCCAGATCGGCCGCCAGAGAGGACGTTTGCTCTTCGATTTCAAGTTCCTGCAGGCCGTTGAGCACCTCGATGTCGTGGGGCGATCCTTGAAGCAGGAGAAGATCGCCGGCCTGCACCGCTTCGTTCGGCGACGGCATGCACATCAGCTCGGCGTTGCGCACGATACCCGCGACGGTAAGTCCGAATCCGGTCCCAAAACGGCTTTCGATCAGATCATGGCCCACCAGCACCGACCCTTTCGGAACGCGCACCGGCAACAGGCGAGTGCGGCTGCCCGCCTCCGCCCGCATTTCGTCCGCATCCGGAAACCGCAGATTGGCGACAAGGCCCAGGCGCACCACTTCCTCCAGCGCCTCCCGCTCTCCCTGCAGCAGCAGCCGGTCCCCCTCCGAGATCTGGTGGTGTCGCAGGTCCTTGACCTCTGCCCCGGATGACCCGTACAAGGCCAGCACGTGGACCCGATGCCGGCTGCGCAGGCTGCTCTCCCGCAGCGTGGTCCCCTGAAGCGGTGATTTGTCCGCGACCAGCCCCTCGGCCACCGCCAGACACCGTGGAAGCAGATCGTGGAAGAGATCCAAGGGCTCCGTCTGGAGATGCTGGCTGCCGTGAAATCGCCGCAAGCGGTCGGGATGGCCGTGCACGATGAGCACGTCTTCGGACTGAAGGACCTCGGTGGGACGGGGGGCGAGTGTCAGGAGCCCATTGCGCTGGAGCGCCAGCACCGTCAGGTGCAGGGCTGAACCCAAGCGGCTTTCGGACAGTGTGCGGCCGCCCAAGGAGGAGGTTCGCGGGATTCGGATGGTGAAAAGGTGAGTGTCGAGCTGATAGGAGGCTGCCAGCAGCCGACGGGCGTCATCGCCGGCCCCGGCATCGCTCGCGGTCAGCAAATGACGCCCCACCAGCACCACGAAAACGATGCCGGACAGGACGATGGCCGCCGTGATCGGCGTGAATTCGAAAATACCAAAGGGTCGCAGGCCGGCGGTGCGAAGGGCGTCGGTCACCAGAATGTTGGGCGGGGTCGATATCCCGGTGAATGGGCCTCCCAGGAGACAGCCGAGCGCCAAGGGCATCAGCAAACGGGACGCCGGGCGGCCGCTGCGCCGGGAAAGTTCCATGGTCGCCGGCAGCAGGATGGCGGCGACGGTGACGGTGTTGATGAGCGCCGACAGCAGGCTTGCAGCCACCATCAAGGCCGCTAGAAGCAGGGCCTCGCTGCGCTTCGTGAAACGCTGCAGCGGCTGTCCGAGGCGGTGTGCGATGCCGGTGCGCGTCAGGCCGGCGGAAAGGATAAACATGGCCCCCACGGTGACGACGGCGGGGCTGCTGAAGCCGGCCAACGCCTCTTCCGTCGAGACCAACCCCGTCAGTGCCAAGGCCGAGAGCACCAGCAACCCTACCACATCCACGCGCAGCCGGCCGCCGATGAAAAGCACTAGCGCTGCGGAAACAACCGCAAGCAATATAATCGCTTCGTAGCCCAAAACAGCGCTCTTTCCTGCCACACCGGGGGAAACGCCAAGAAACCCAAGCTTATTTGGATGATATCCACCCTTCGGCCGCCTTGCAACACGCAACCGAAATCAGCCTGACCGGACACGGTGCGTCTTTATTTGGCCCGGGATGTTTCAGTGCGGGTTGGGGCAAATCGAAATTGGATCCGCAGATCGCGGGGGGAGGGACCGGCGAGGCTCAGTCTTTATGCTCCACGGGGAGGATTTTCCCGGCCCCGTGCAGGGTGGCGAAGGCGGCCACCACTCGGGGGTCGAATTGGGAGCCGGCGCCCTCGGCGAGGATGTTCAGGATCACCCGGTCCTCCATTTTCCGGCGGTAGGCGCGGTCGGAGGCCATCGCATCGTAGGCGTCCGCCACGGACAGGATGCGGGCCAGGAACGGAATGGCCTCCCGGCTGAGCCCGTCGGGATAGCCGGTGCCGTCGAATCGCTCGTGATGCGCGCGGATGATCCGCCGTTCGTAGTCCCATAGGCCGAGCTGATTGAGCATGTTCGCGCCGATGACCGGGTGTTCCTTGACCTTGGCGTACTCCTCGGCCGTCAGCCGCCCCGGCTTGAGCAGGATGTCGTCGCGGATGCCGATCTTGCCGATATCGTGCAGGGGGCCGGCAAAGTTCAGAATGTCCAGCTCCTCGGCGGAGCATCCCAGCTCCCGCGCCAAACCCAGGGCGATCTCGGTGACCCGACTGGAGTGCTGGCGCGTATAGAGGTCCCGGGCCTCCAACGCGTTGACGAACCCGTACAGGGTTGCGAAGAGGTTTTCGTAGATGTTCTCGTAGACCGCCAGCGTCTCGACGGCGCCGGCGGCACTCTGGGTTGTGAACGCGAGATAATAGAGCTCCTTCGCGGTAAACGGCACGCGGCCGTTCAGCGCTGCGGCCGTCAACACCCCGAACACCTTGTCGCGGATTTTCACAGGGACCGCCATCCAGGAATTCACCCCGGCGGGCAGCCTGCTCGAACCACCCCCGCCGTTGACCAACAGCGGCAGCCCATCCGACTGGACGTTCATGATGAGCTCCACCGGCACGCCGCCGGGCGGCGATGCCCGACCGGTTTCGCCGGGGGCTCCGTCGACGCCGCGCGGACCCCGGGAGCCGGTTTGGGCCGCCGACGCCACCTGGCAAGGCCGGCCGCCGGATGCGTCGATGATGAAAAACCGTGACTCGTCCGCCTGCACCACGTCGATGGCGGTGTCCACCGCGCGCTGGAACACATGCGAGGTCGAGTTGGTCGTGGCAAAGCTCCCCATGATCCGGTTCAAGGTGCCGAGTTCCTCGATCTTGGCGAGTAGCTCCCGGTTCAGCTCCTCGAGCCGCTCCTTGCCCTTGACCTCCTGCTTGAGCAGGATGTTCTCCATGAACATCCTGCGCTGACGCTGCACCCGCCGGAAGCTGAGCTCCATATGCTTGAGGTTGACGGGTTTGATCAGAAAATCGACCACCCCCTGTTTCAGGGTCTGGATGGAGGTTTCCAGGGAGGGGTAGCCCGTCATCACGATCACCGGCAGGGTGCTGTCGATGCCGTGGATGCGTTCGGCCAGTTCCAGCCCGTTCATTCCCGGCATGTTGATGTCGGTGAAACAGCAGTCGACCGTCTCCTGGCTCAGCAGGTCAAGGGCCCGGGCCCCCCCGGGCGCGGTGAGGATGCGGTAGCCGCGCCGGCGGAAGTACTCGCCCACGACGTGGAGGATGCTCTCCTCGTCGTCGACGATCAACAGCGTGACCTGCGGTTCCGGATTCATTGCGCTTGCGGACCGACGGCCGGTGTTCCGCCCGGCCGGCAGATGCGTTTCATGACGAGACGTGCCCCCCACAGGTTGGAATGACGAACTCGGCCGAAATGCGCTTGCGGCCGTTCCCTGACAATATCGGCCGGGTCGGCGGAAAACTTTACCGCCGGGGCCCTATCCGGCCGGCTGCGGCGCAGGGGCACCGCCCGCGGGGGAGAAAAGCCTTGACGCAGACCGGCATCGCCCGCTAATGGTGCCCTTTCGCATCGAGCACCTGTTGAAGAGAGGCCGTCCGGCTTGAGCCCTACCGTCGATACCCGACCGCGCCCCCTGCGCATCTGCCTGCTCAGCTACCGCAGCAACCCGCATTGCGGCGGGCAGGGGGTGTACGTCAAGAACCTCAGCCGGACGCTGCGGGACTTGGGCCACCGCGTGACCGTGCTGTGCGGGCCGCCGGAACTGCGCCTGGGGGCGGGCGTCCGGCAGGTCCTGCTCCCCGGGCTTGACCTTTACAACCCCGCGGACCCCTTCCGCATCCCGAGGCTGAGGGAACTCGCCGACCCGATCAACATCATCGAATGGCTGGGGGTCTCCAGCATGGGGTTCCCCGAGCCCTTCACCTTCGGGCTGAGAGCCCTCAGGTTTTTCCGGCGACGACCGCCGGCCTTCGATGTCCTGCACGACAATCAGAGCCTCTCCTACGGCGTCGGCAGCCTCAGCCAGCGGCTGCCCGTCGTCGCCACGATCCACCACCCCGCGACCATCGACCGGCGCATGGCCGTGCGCGAACAAACCACCGTGAGGGGCAAACTGAAGCAGTGGCGGTGGTACTCCTTCCTCAGGATGCAAAAGCGGGTGGCGCGCCGCCTGGACCCGCTCATCACCGTGTCCGCCAGCGCGCGGCGAGACATCAGCCGGGACTTCGGGATCCCGCAGGAGCGCTTCCGCGTCATCCCGAACGGCATCGACACGGACCTGTTTCGCCCGCTCCCGGGGGTCCCCCGGGAGCCCGGCCGGATCATCGTCACCAACAGCGCCGACATGCCCCTCAAGGGGCTCGTCCACCTGCTGGGCGCCGTGCCCGAGATTTTGAGACACCGCAACCACATCCGGCTGGCGGTGATCGGCGCGCCGCGGCCCGGCGGCGCGGTCGAGCGTGCGGTCAGCGACCTGGGCATCGGGCGCTGGGTCGAATTCACCGGCCGGATCGACGACAAGGAGTTCGTCGACCAATACGCGCGGGCGGCCGTGGCCGTCGTCCCGTCGGTCTACGAGGGCTTCGGACTGCCGGCCGGGGAGGCGATGGCGTGCGCGGTGCCGGTGATCGCCACGACCGGCGGGGCGCTGCCCGAGGTGGTCGGTGACGCGGGCCTGCTGGTGCCCCCGGCCGACCCGCAGGCCCTGGCGGCGGCGATCCTGCGGCTGCTCGAGGGTACGGACGCCGCCGGGCGGCTCGGCCAGGCGGGGTATAACCGGGTTCACCGGCACTTCACCTGGCGACAGGCCGCCGAGCGCACCGTCTCGGTCTACCGCGAGGCCCTGCATGCACACCGTCGACTTCGCCTGCCTTGACCTGCGGGCGGGCGACCGCGTGCTGGATGTGGGCTGCGGCAGCGGCCGCCACGTGACCGCGGCCTATGGGCTGCCCCGGGTGATGGTGGTCGGGCTGGACCCCGCGCCGGCGGAGCTGCGAGCCGCCCGCGAACGGCTGCGGCTTCACGACCGCCTGGGCGAGCATGGCGGCGGGCGCTGGTCGCTGTGCGCGGCCGACGGCCTGCGCCTGCCGTTTGGCGCCGAGTGCTTCGACCTGGTGATCTGCGCGGAGGTGCTCGAGCATGTGCCGGACCCCGCCCGGACCGTCGCCGAAACCCTGAGGGTGCTCAAGCCGGGCGGCCACCTCGTGGTCAGCGTCCCCCGCCGCTGGCCCGAACGCATCTGCTGGGCCCTCTCGCCCGACTACGCCGGCACCCCCGGCGGCCACATCCGGATTTTCACGCAACCGGGCGTGATCCGCCTCTTGGAGCAGGCCGGCGCCAGGGTCTGGCGCCGCCACCACGCCCACAGCCTGCACACCCCGTTCTGGTGGTTGAAGTGCCTGGCCGGCACCCGGCACGGTGGCTTGCGGCTGGTAAACCTCTACCACCGGTTCCTCACCTGGGACATGATGAAAAAGCCCCGCCTCACCCGGTTGCTCGAACGGCTGCTGAACCCGGTGCTCGGCAAAAGCCTGGTGGCTTACTGCAAAAAGCCTTTGGGAGCCGTCTGCGGCCACCGTAAAGGCCTCTGCGGACCATAAGCATGCCCCCAATGAATTCTCTATGGGGAGCTCCCAAAGGCTTTTTGAACGCAAAAGGAAAATAACGCCTAACGGTTTCGCTGCAGCACAGAGAGGCTTTTGATGGCGGAATGTTCGGTGAAGTCGCCTGATTCGAGGGCGTGGCGGTAGACCTGATAGGGGGCCTGCCCGCCTTGGGACGGGTCCGGGAAAACGTCGTGGAATGCCAGCAGCCCGCCGGGGATCAGATGAGGAGACCAGGCGCGGTAGTCTCCCAGCACCGTGTCGAAGGCATGGCCGCCGTCGATGAACAGGAGGCTCACCGGGGTTTTCCAGGCGCGCGCAGCCACATCCGAACGGCAGACGATGGGGACCACGGCGTTCTCCAGGCCGGCCCGGGCCAGGGTGTTCAAGAAGTGGCGGAAGGTGTCCACCCGGCCCGCGACGGGGTCGAAGAGGGCCGGGTCGAAATACTCCTCCCCGGGCTGCTGTTCCTCGGACCCCCGGTGGTGATCCACGGAAAAAAGGATCTGTCTTTTCTCCCGGCAGGCGGATCCGATCCACAGCGCGGACTTCCCGCAGTAGCTGCCGATCTCCAGGCAGGGTCCCGTTGCGGCGGACTCGAGGGTCAGCCGGTGGAGGCGCCACCCCTCCTCCTCGTCGAGGAACCCCTTGGTGGCTCGAATCAGCTCGAGGTCGGGGGGCATCGAAGCGCTCGCCTTCAACTTCCGGCCTCGGGCTTTGAACTTCGCGCGTTTGCCGCGGCAGGGTTCTTTCGCTCGTAGCTGCTCACCAGCACCTCCCGCGGCTTGACCCCGTCGGACGGGCCCACGACCCCCTCCCGCTCCATCTTCTCGATGATCCGGGCGGCACGGTTGTAGCCGATGCGCAGATGCCGCTGAACCATCGAAATGGAGGCCTGGCGGGTGCGCGTGACGAGCTCGACCGCGTCGTCGTAGCGCTCGTCATACTCGTCCCCTTCGTTCGCCCCCGCGGCCTCCGCGGGCGGCGCCTCGGTCACCTGCTGGTCGTACTCGGGCGCGTCCTGCTTTTTCAAGTGGTCGATGATCCGGCTGAGCTCCTCCTCGGAGATGAACGCCCCGTGAATCCGTTGCAGCTTGCCGGTGCCCGGGGGCAGAAAGAGCATGTCGCCGTTGCCCAGCAGGTTTTCGGCGCCGTTGGCGTCGATGATGGTCCGGGAGTCTGTTTTCGAGGAGACCTGGAAGGTCAGCCGGGTGGGAAAGTTGGCCTTGATGATACCCGTCAGGACGTCCACCGAGGGCCGCTGCGTCGCCAGGATCAGGTGGATCCCGGCGGCCCGGGCCATCTGCGCCAGCCGCGTCAGGGCCACCTCGACGTCGCGCGAGGCGACCATCATGAGGTCCGCCAGTTCATCGATGATGATGACGATGTAGGGCAGCTTCTCCGCGGTCCCGCCGGGCGCCGGCTTTTCGGCCTCGATCTTCTGGTTGTACTGCTTGATGTTGCGGGCTTTTTTCTCGGAAAGCTGCTCGTAGCGGCGCTCCATTTCGCGCACCGCCCAGAACAGGGCGTGGGTCGCCTTCTTGGCGTCGGTCACCACCGGGGTGATCAGGTGCGGGATGCCGTCATAGTTCGACAGCTCGATGCGCTTGGGGTCCACCATGATGATCTTGACCTCGTCCGGCCGCGCCTTGTAGAGCAGGCTGCAGATCATCGCGTTCAGGGCCACGCTCTTGCCGCTGCCGGTGGCTCCAGCGATCAGCAGGTGCGGCATCTTGTCGAGCTCCGCGACCACGGGGGTCCCGACGATGTCCCGGCCGAGGCAGAGCGTGAGCCGGGATTTTGATTTCTCGAAGGCGGCCGAGGCCACGACCTCCTTGAACTTCACGACCTCGCGCACGAGATTGGGCACCTCGATGCCGATGGCGGCTTTGCCCGGTATCGGCGCCACGATGCGGATGCTGGTGGCACGCAGCGCCAGGGCCAGATCGTCGGATAGGTTGGCCACCTTGTTGATCTTGACCCCGGGCGCCGGTTCATATTCGAAGGTGGTGACCACCGGCCCCGGGGAGACGGCCACCACCTTGCCGTTGACCCCGTAGTCCTCCAGCTTCTTCTCCAGCAGCTTTGACTGCATCCGCAGGCTTTCTTCATCCTGCGTCGCCGGCCGCGCCTCCGGGTCCTCCAGCAGGCTGAAGGGCGGCAGGCGGAAGCCCTTTCCGGTCTGCATGAAATCGAACACCTCCTGCTTGGGCGGCGGCACGGTTTTGACCGGTTTGGGCGCGGCCTGGATCTTGATCTGCTTGGAGCGGGCGAGAAACTTTTCGGGCTCCGAGCGGGCCAGCCGCTGCGCGCGCAGCCGGCGCTCCTTCGATTTGAGATAGCGGGTCAGCAGGCCGTCGTAGCCCGCGCCGAACCAGCCGCCGCTGCGCCGCAGGAACGCCAGCACGGAAAACCCCGTTGCCAGGATGAACCCGATCAGCCAGAGTAGAACCAGGATGATCAGGCCGCCCGTGGCGTTGGTGTAGGCCACCAGAAACGCCTTGAGCGGCAGCCCCAGCATGCCGCCCGTGGAGAAGCGCTTGCCGAAGAGCTCATAGGAATCCTGGTGGACGGCCAACAGGCTGCCGGTGGTCAGGATCAGGAGGATCCCGCCGACCAGCGTGGTGAGCATCACCCGGCCCGACTGGTTGCCGAAAAAATGGATGCTGCCGATGAGCAGCAGGACCGGGATCCAGAAGGCCCCCAGCCCGAAGAGCCCGATCAGAAGGCCGGCCAGGTGGGCGCCAGCCAGTCCGAAGAGGTTCTGAACCCGTGCCCCAGAGCCCGCGCTGTGGATGGAGGGGTCCGACGGGCTGTAGGAGAGCAGGCTGATCAGCGAGAATATCACGAAAAAGAAAAGAGAGATGGCGATGATTTCACGGCGCATGGCGTTCCAACCGTTTCGCGTTCGTTTCACACTTCCATGATAAAGGGCAGGATGAAGGGTCTGCGCCCGATCGTGAAGAAAAAATACTGCCGCAGCGCGCCCTGAAGCCGGCTGCGGATCCGGTCGATGCGGTGGGGTGTTTCGGGGGGCAGCTCCTCCACCACCTCGAGCACCACACACTGCGCATCCTCGAGCAGGTAGCCGGTTTCGGTTTCGAACACAAAGCCGCGCGAGACGATCTCGGGCCCGTAGACGATGATCCCGGTCTCCTCGTCGAAGGCCAGCGTGACGGCGACGAAGCCCTCCTCCGACAGCATCCGCCGCTCCTTGAGCACCGAGCGGCCCACATCGCCGACCCCCTTGCCGTCGATCAGTACCCGCCCCGTGTCCACGCTGCCGTGGATGCGGCCCGCCCGGTTTTCGAACTCGATGACCTGGCCGTTTTCCGCCAGCAGCACGTTCTCCCGGCCGATGCCCGCCTCCTGCGCGAGGCGGCCGTGCAGGACCAGGTGGCGGTATTCCCCGTGGACCGGGATGAAGTAGCGGGGATGGGTCAGGTGGATCATCTGCCGCAGCTCGTCGCGAAACGCGTGGCCGGAAACGTGAACATCCGCGATCTTCTCGTAGACGACCTCGGCCCCCTTGCGGTAGAGGTTGTCGATGATGCGGGTGATCGCCCGCTCGTTGCCGGGGATGAATTTCGAGGAGAGCACCACCGTGTCCCCTTTTTTGATTTTGATCTGCTTGTGCGCGCCGGAGGCCATCCGCGCCAGCGCCGACATCGGCTCCCCCTGGCTGCCGGTGGTGATGATGAGCACCTCGTCTTCGGGGAAATCCTGGACCAGGTCGATACTGACATCGCAGCCGGTCGCCACCTGCAGGTAGCCCAGCGCCTTGGCGATCTCCACGCTGGCCTCGATGTTGCGGCCGCTGATGATCACCTTGCGCCCGGCCTTGCGGCCGATGTCCACCATCATCTGAATCCGGGCGATGTTGGATGCAAACAGCGCGACGATAATCCGGCCGGGGCTTTCCGCCACGACCCGCGAGAGGGTTTCTTCGATGCGCGTTTCCGGCAGGGTTGCGCCCTCGCGCTCGATGTTGGTCGAGTCCGACATCAGGGCCAGCACGCCGGTTTCGCCGCAGCGCGCGAATTTTTGGATGTCGGTGCTCATGCCCCCGAAGGCGCAGGGGCTGAGCTTGAAATCCCCGGTGTGCACGACGAGGCCCTCAGGGGTGTGGATGGCGAGCCCGACCCCGTCCACCACGCTGTGGCCGACGCGGATGAAATCGACCCTGAAGGGCCCCAGACTCAGCGGCTGCTCGGGCGAGACGACGTGCAGGCCGGCCGGTATCGCGATCTCGAGATCCTCGAGCTTCTGGCGCACCAGGCCCAGCGTGAAGGGCGTTCCGAAGACCGGCACGTGGACGTCCCGCAGCAGGAAGGGCAGCGCGCCGATGTGGTCTTCGTGCGCGTGCGTAAGCACGACGCCCGTGAGCCGGTTTTTGTTCAGGCGGACGTAGGACATGTCGGGGATCACGAAATCCACCCCCAGCATGTGGTCTTCGGGGAACATGAGGCCGGCATCCACGACCATCATCGAGTCGGCGCACTCAAAAATCGTCATGTTCAAACCGATCTCGCCCAGACCGCCCAGCGGGATCAACCGGAGCATCGCGCCTCCCCGGCGGTCGGGCCATCGAAGCCGCGGCTGAGGACCTCGCGCACCCGCTCCATGAGGGCCTCCTTGGTGTCGGGGGTGTAGGCCGAAGATGCGATGGGCTCCCCGATCTCAAGCGTAACGTCCTGCGGGCGCATGAGCCAGGCGCTCTTCGGCATGATGCCGTAGGTGCCGCGGATCGCGACCGGGACCACTGCCGCGCCGGCGTTGATCGCCATGACAAAACCGCCCTTTTTAAAAGGTTTCAATGCCCCGTCCAGGCTGCGCGTCCCTTCCGGGAAAATCATGATCGACACGCCACGGCGGAGGGCTTCGGCTGCCTCCCCCAGACTCTGGAAGGCGGCGTTTCGGTCGGCACGGTCGATGCTGATGTAGCCTGCGGCCCGCATCGCCCGCCCGAACAAGGGGATCTTAAAGAGCTCCGCCTTGGCCAGCCAGCGGAACTGAACCGGCAGGCGTCCGAGCAAAACGGGGATGTCGAAGTTGCTTTGGTGATTGGCCATGAAGACGTAGGCCTTCGCCGGCTCAAGGCGTTCAAGGCCCGAGACCACGACGGAGACCCCGCTGACGGCCAGGATCGAACGGCCCCAGGCCTGCCCCACGCGGTGGCCCATGTGCCCCTGGCGCGAGAAAACGGAGACGGCCAGCGTTGCCAACCCCAGGATCAGCGTCCCAACGGCAATCCAAGCGTAGATCAGGGCCGAATGCGCCCAAATGAGCCATTTGCGGGCGCCTGCGCGTTCTTCCCTGCACGGCGAGGCTGAGTTCGTCACCCTGCGGTTCCTCTCCCCGAAGTGGATCCAGCGCCCGTCAGACGGAAACCCCCAACTGCTGCAGCATGTCGTCCACCATCCGGATGAGCCAGTTGCGCTGTTCATCCGTGGCGTAGGCGATGCATTCGCAGCGAACGCGCTGCTGCGTGCGGATCAGCAACTCCACGGAGAGCCGCTCCTCGCAGAGCTCCAGCGCCGCGACAAAAGGCTGGCAGACGACGTGAGCGGACTGGGTGGCCGACAGCTGTTCGGGCGCCAAGGGCACCCAGTAAACATCCCCGATGGAAGCCGGGCCGAACCTCTGATCGAGGCACCCTCTGAGCTTTTCGTAATCGCTGAAGCGCAGCTGATCAACAACATATTGTTTCATACGCGGTGAGGATACCACAACGGGTGGAGGTCCGCAAGCGGCCCGCCCGCAGTCGGGGGGGAGAGGACAAACGGTTCAAGCCGGTGTGTGCGCCTATTGGCGGGATCGGCAAAGGAGCGGCGAGCGGTGCAGGGACATAAAAAACCCCCTGGCCGCATTATCCGAAGGGCCAGGGGGGTGTTGCACGAAAAACAGTATCAGGTTTCTTCGACTTTTATGGCGCCTTCCGAGCAGACCTCAACGCAGCTTTCGCAACCGAGGCACTCTTCCGCATTGACCGGCACGGATTTCCCGTCCTGCATCTCGAAGACCTCGACCGGACAAACGTCCACGCACTCTTCGCAACCAGCGCATTTTTCCTCATCGACGGTGGGATTGAAAGCCATCAGTTAATCTCCTTTCGGTAGGTTATGCTTCTATGGCGAGCGGCCGCCATGGCGTTCCGGCTCAACTTACGGAAGAGTGCATATACCAATTGAAAAGGCGAGTCAAGCTTTGTCACGCTTTTTTGGGGCAACACCCGACAAAACTTTTTTAATATTAATATCAAATAGTTATTATTGATCCCCGGCAACTAAAAGACTTCAAATACCGCTTCGTCGGCACGGTCGGGCCTGGGCCACCGCCGGGCGGGATCGCAGCCGGTCGCATCCGGCTTGGGAACCCTCATCTTTCGGTATCCTGCAGCGCATCGCTGCGGCAGGAGAATAGAATCACGACGGTGTGCTCCCCGGGATGCGCGTTCGGGGTTGTCGTTTCGGCCTTGGACGGCAGAGCAGCGAACCGGCTCAAAAGACGACAGGGGGGTTCATCGGGAAAAAGGGTGATGAGAAGATCCCCCTGCTCCGCAACGCCATCTTCGACGGGACCGGCGATGGGAAGGACTTCGATGCGATCCCTAATGGCCGAGACCCAGCCCGCAACCTCGTCGATCAACCGCGCAGCGGGCTCCTCCGAGATCTCTGTCGCGGCCGGCGCCCGCTGTCGACGACGCGCCGGCACCGGCAGGCGGCGCGCCGCTCTCGACCCCTCCACCAGAAGCGTGACGGCTGCCGCGCTGGTGGTCGCCAGTACGGGGCTGGGGCAGGCGCGGGCCTGGAAAAGTTGCGCCCAGGCGCAGAGACGCTCCGGAAGCCGGTGCTCCTCGCGGCCGGTGGGAGAAAGGGTCGCCGCCGGTGAGCGGCCGGATTGCTGCGGGCCCGGTCGGCCGACAAGGGCCTCCATCAGCTCCGCACTGCGCCGCTGGTGCCGCACCAGGTCGCAGAACAGCTCGTCCTCCTGCCGGTCCAGCTCCTGGGCGAGACGCAGAAAAACCCGGGCCGCCAGCAGCGGGTCTGCGGCGGGACGGCTTGGCTCCGGCGGCGGCCTGCGCTTGATCTGAGAGGCCAGTTCGAAGGCGGAGCGCTCCCCGCCCAGCGCATCCCCGGCCAGCTGCGCCTGCCAGAAAGCCTCTGTCGGTCCGGCGCCACCGGCATGGCGGCGGGCCCACTCCAGGAAGGGACCGACGGCGGCCGCCCCGTTTGCCTCATCGCCTTGGAGCGGCGCCAGAAGCTCTATGAAGCCCCTGCGTTCGAGGTCCTGCATCCCGGGCGGCAGCTCCTCGGTAAACGGCCGCAGCAGCAGGATGGAGTCGAAATGCGCTCGCAGGGCGGCGGCCGCTCGATCGCCGAGGTGAGTGAAGGGGAAGAAGACGGGCTTGAGCATCACGAACCCCTGCCGACCGGCGTGCGGTCCTGCACGTGCACCCCGGCCGCCAGCAGCCGCTGCCTCAGCCGATCCGCCAACTCGAAATCACCCTCGCGTCTGGCCGTTTCGCGCGCCGCCAGAAGGTTGGCGACCTCTTCCCCGGCGGCCCGGGGGGCCGGGTCGAAATCGAAGATGCCGAGCACGGCGTCGACCTCCTGAAAAGCGGACAACACCCGCCCGGCGCCGTGCTCGTCCATGAGGCCCCGGGCCGCCAGGCCGTTGATCCGCCGGACGGCACGGAAAAGGGCCGCGATGGCGGCCGGCGCATTCAGGTCGTCGTCCATCCCCAGCCGGACCCCCTGGCGGATATCGTAGATCAGCTGGTCGATGTCGGGGCAAGGGCCGCCTCCATGAACCGCCTTCAACCCGGCCACGCAGCCGTCCAGGCGCTGCAGGGAGGGCCGCGCCGCTTCGATGCGCTCCCACGAAAAAACCGCCGGCTTGCGGTAATGGGTCGACATCAGCCAAAGTCGGAGTTCCCGGCCGGCAACCCCCCGGGCGCGCAGCTCGCGCACGCCGGGGGCCTCGCCGGGCACCTGTTCGGCATGAATCCAACAGGTGGCCAGCGGCTTGCCGGTGAGCGCCATGGCAATGGCGTTTTCGTTCTCGTGATGGGGGAACAAAAGCTCGCGGCTGCCGATGTGCAGATCGAAGCGTTCGCCGAGGTATTTCGTCGCCATGGCGGTCGTCTGCAAATGCCAGGAGGGGCGCATGTTGCCCCAGTCGGTTTTCATGAAAGCGCCGCGCTTGAGCTCGGAGAGGCGGCAGCGCTTGAAGAGCGCAAAGTCTCCCGGGTTGTCCTTTTCGAACGGGTCCTGGTCGGCGGGGGCCCCCGCCCGGGTGCGGGCGGGATCGATCCCGGAGAGCCGGCCATAGGCGCTGAGGCGCGACAGGCTGAAATAGAGGGAACGAAGCTTCTCGTAGGCAAATCCCTTGGCGGCCAGCCGCCGGGCCAGCGCCACCATGTCCTCGGCATGGTCCCGCGCCCGGGGGGTGTGTTCGGCCGGCTGGATGCCGAACCAGGAGAGTTCCTCCAGCACCTGGTCGAGGTGGCCGGAGGCGGCCGGAGGCCGGGCGGCGTCGGGCTCCAGGTCGCTCAAGTCCACCACCTGGGTCACGGCCCAACCGCGCCAGCGCAAATAGCGCTGGATCAGGTCGGCCACCAGGAAGCGCCGGGCCTCCGCGAGCTGCAGGGGGCGATGGGCATGGGGGCCGCAGGTGTACATGGCGATGCGGCCGGATTGCAGGGGCAGGAGCGGTTCGCGGGACCGGCTGAGAAGGTTGTAGACCTCCAGCTCGAGCTTTTCCTGGTCCGAGAAGAGCGCCGTGCTGAGATACCGCTCGCCGCTGTCCGGCAGGATGACGACCAGGGTGCCCGCGCTCAGAAGCTGCGCCTCCCGCAGGGCGGCGGCCATGGCCGCTCCGCTGCTCATGCCGACCAGAAGCCCCTCCTCCCGAGCCAGGCGCCGAGCGCACGCGTAGGCCTCCTCGTCGTCGACGTTGACCTTCTTGTCCAGGCGCCGCCGCTCGAAGATCTCCGGGCAGTAGGCCTCCTTGAGGTTTTTGAGCCCCTGGATCCGATGCCCGAGATACGGCTCCACCCCCACCACGCTGACGGCGGGGTTGTACTCTTTCAGGCGGCGCGAGACGCCCATCAGGGTGCCGGTGGTCCCCATGGCGGCCACCAGGGCCGTGACGCCCCCCCCTGTCTGGCGCCAAATCTCTTCGGCGGTGCCGTGGTAATGGGCCTTCCAGTTGGCCTCGTTGTTGAACTGGTCCACGGCGACATACCGATCGGGGTGTTCACGCACCCGGCGGTAGACCTCCTCGATGGCGCCGTCGGTCCCGAGATGGCCGGGGGTGAGCAGGATCTGCGCGCCCCGCGCCTGCAGGATCTTGCGCCGCTCCAGGCTCACCGCCTCGGACATGGCCAGCAGCAGCCGGTAACCCTTGACGGCGCACACCATGGCCAGCCCGATCCCGGTGTTGCCGCTGGTCGCCTCGATCACGATCTTCTCGGCGGTCAGCTCGCCGGAGCGTTCCGCGGCCTCGATCATGGAGAGGGCCGCCCGATCCTTGATGGAACCGCCCGGGTTGAGGTACTCGAGCTTGGCCAGGATCTTGACCCGGGGGTTGGGGTTCATGCGGCGGATTTCGACCAGTGGCGTATGGCCGATCAAATCGAGAATGCCGGTGCAGAACTCGTTCATGTCAGGGGTGCGCTCATCACGCGGATGCGCCCGGCCGGTTGATGAAGGCATCGACGGCGGCCTCGATTTCCGTCCGGACCCGCTCCTCGTCGCGTGCGGCGTCGACGATGCGGAACCGGTCCGGCTGCTGCCGCGCCAGGCTCAGGTACCCCTCCCGCACCCGTCGATGGAATTCGAGCGCCTCGCGCTCGAACCGGCTTTCGGCCGAAGCGCGCGCCCCCTTGGCCAGCTGCCCGCGGGCGCGGGCGAGGCCCACCTCGGGCGGCAGGTCCAGGAGCAGGGTCAGCTTCGGACGCAGCCCGCCCAGCACGAGCTCATGCAACTGCACGAGCCGCTCCGCCGGAAGCCCGCGGGCAAATCCCTGGTAGACAAGGGTGGCGTCGAAGAAACGGTCGCAGAGCACGGTGCGGCCGGCCGTCAAGGCCGGTGAAATGACCTTGTGAACGTGCTCGGCCCGGTCTGCCATGTAGAGCATGAGTTCGGTTTCCGGCGCCATGCCGTGGTTCTCGGGGTTGAGGAGCAGCGCCCGGATCGACTTGCCGAGAGGGGTGCCGCCGGGCTCACGCGTCAGGATGCAGCTTGTCCCGCGGCGCTGGAACCATTCGGCCAGATGCAGGATCTGCGTCGTTTTGCCGGCCCCTTCGCCGCCTTCCAACGTGATGAGCATGAAGTCTCCAGCGGGCCGGCGCAGGGGCCCCCGCGTTTCATGTCTTTAAGGTGCGGTGCGGACGGCGTCCTGGGAATTGACCGCGATCCCCCACCCCTTGAGGTCTTCCAGCACCCGGTAATCGGTCATGTCGCAGTGGATCGGCGTAATCGAGATGAACCCCCGGCGCAGGGCGGCGCCGTCGACATCCGGGTCCCCTCCGAAGGTCTGCCGGTCTACCCCTTGCCAGTAATAGGCACGGTTGCGGGGGTCGACGCGCTTTTCCATGGTTTCCGGGAAGGTCTCCAACCCGTGGCGGCTGATGCGCACGCCCGCGATCTCTTCCGGGGGAACGTTCGGGAAGTTGACGTTCAGGAAGGTGCCGACGTGCAACCCTCGGCGCAGCAACAGGTCGGCCAGGTCGACGACGAAGGCCGCCGCCGCTTCGTAGGCATAGGGCCCGCCTCCCTCCATCGATGCGGCAATGGCCGGGATGCCGGCCAGCGCCGCCTCCTTGGCGGCGGCCACCGTGCCCGAGTAGGCGATGTTCACGCCCACGTTGGCGCCGGGGTTCAGGCCGGCCACCACCAGATCGGGCTTGGCTTTCAGGATCTCCAAAATGCCGAGTTTGACGCAGTCGGCGGGGGTCCCGTTGACCGCAATGCCGCAGCAGCCGCCGTTCAACACCACCGGTCCGGCGCGCAGCGGCAGGTGCAGGGTGATCCCGTGGCTGACCGCCGTGCGCTCGCGGTCCGGGGCGATGACGGTCACCTCGTGACGGCGGGCCAGTTGGGCGTGCAGGGCCCACAGCCCTTCGGCATGGATGCCGTCGTCATTGGTCAGCAGGATTTTCATGGAGGCGCGCCCGAACCGCAACGGACAAACAACATCTTGACTTTTAAGCTCAAGCTGTCTTTATAGCGTAGATTTTATCGGGGTTCAAGACGGGGGTGCCTCCACCCGTCCGGGATGAAGCCGAAACAGAGGGTCCTCCGCATGGCGCCGGCCGCAAACGGTTGCTCCGCACGTTCGAGATGGCTACGGGCCGGCCTGACGGCGGCGCTGCTGACAGCCGGATGGCTGCTGACCGGCGCCTTCGCCCCCACGGGTGCCGCGGCGCTGGAAGGGGATCCGGCCGTGCAGGGCCTGGCCGCATTCGACCCGGACCGACCCTGGGAGATCGAGGCCGACCGCATCAGCTATGACCAGATCCGGGGCGAGTACGTCGCGGAGGGCGATGTGGTCATCCGCCGCGAGGACCGCAAACTGACCGCCGATCTCATCCGCTACAATCCTCAAACCATGACGGCCGCCGCCCAAGGCAACGTGGTTCTCACGGCCGGTGCGGACATCCTCACCGGGGACTATGCAGACTGGGACCTGGAGAGCGAGAAAGGCACCATCGAAAACGGCACGATCTTCATCGCCGAGAGCAACTACCGCATCGCGGGCCACCAGATTCAAAAAACCGGCCCGGACACCTACCGCGTCGACCGGGGCTCCGTAACGACGTGCGACGGCCTGCCGCCGGACTGGAAATTCAGCGGCAGGGACATTGCCCTGCGGGAAGACGGCAGCGGCACGGCCTGGCGCGCCGTCGGCCATGTCCTGGATGTCCCCGTCGGTTTCTACCCCTACATATCCTACCCGGCGCGCAACAAGCGGACCTCCGGACTGCTGATGCCCCAGGGAGGGTATTCCTCCCGCAAAGGGCTTTCCGTCGTGCAGCCCTATTACTGGGCCATCAACGACTCCGGCGACGCTACGTTCACCCTGCAGGCCATGAGCAAGCGCGGCTGGAGGCCGGGGGTCGAGTACCGCTATTATCTGACGCCGGAGGCCCGGGGCGCCGTCATGTTCGATTACCTGCACGACGAGCAGACGGATACCGGCGGGGACTCCAGCAAGACGTGGGGCTACAAAGACGGTTCGCAGGACGTTCTGCGCCCGAACCGCGATCGCTACTGGCTGCGCATGAGTCATGAAACCCCACTGCCAGCCGGGTTCCGCGCCCGGCTGGAACTCGACACCGTGAGCGACCAGGACTACCTGCGCGAATTCAGGTCCGGCTACATGGGCTACCAAGAGAGCTCCGGCTATTTCAACAAGGCCTTCGGCCGCGTCCTCGAGGAGCACGACGATCCGATCCGCACCAACCGGCTGCTGGCCTCTCGGCCCTGGTCGCACTTCAGCCTGAACGCCGAAGCCGATTATTTCGACGACGTGCGCAAAGGGCAGAACTGGAAGGGCACCACGCACAAGCTCCCCGCCGTGCGCTTCGACGCCCCGAAACAGATTCTGGGACAAAGCCCCTTTTTCGCCAACCTGCGGTCGGAGTATGTCAATTTCTGGCAATACAACGGCGCGCGCATCCAGCGCGCGGACCTCTACCCGCGCCTCTACTACCCGATTGCACTGCCGCCCTACATGAGCATCGAGCCGTCCCTGGGCCTGCGTGAGACGGTGTGGGACCAGTATGAGGCCGATGCGGCCGATCCCTGGGCCGACAGCCGGTATTTCCACCGCGAACTCTATGATGCACGCCTGTCGCTCTTCACGGACCTCTCCCGCGTCTACGACGTCGACCGCGGCGAAATCCGGCGCATCCGGCACTCCCTGCGGCCCCGGCTCGGCTACAGCTATGTTCCGGAAGTGGACCAGGACGACCTGCCGCACATCGATTCTCGAGACCGCATCGAGAACCGCAGCCGGGTCAGCTACTCCCTCACGAACACCCTGACCTCCAAATTCGTGGCGGCCTCGGCCGGCTCGGACGCCCTCCCGAACCGGCGCGCCGCGGATGCGATGGCCGCATCCCCCTCGGGGTACGACTACCGCGATGCCCTGCGCCTCAAAGTCGGCCAGTACTACGATTTCGCCCGCCACAAGCAGCCCTTTTCACCGGTCAACGGCAAGCTGCAGTTTTTCCCGGGCGGCCGCATCAGCCTGGACAGCGAGGCCGGGTACAACGTTTACGATGAACGCTTCGACCGGTATAACCTCAGCCTGACCCTCGAGGCACGGCCGGCGGACCGCCTGCGCGTCGCATACCGTTTTGACCGCGATCCGCTGCGGGTCTACGACGACGAGGAGACCGAGCCGGACGTGGCCGAACTCGTCGCGCAACGCAAAGAGGAGATCAATCACCTCTCCGCCGAGCTTCGCTTGGGGTTGACCGACCGCTTCACCCTGATCACCTCCTATAAAAACGACTTCACGGACGACAGCACGACCTACGGGGCCGGGTTCGCTTACACCTCCCAGTGCTGGGTCTTGGAGACCCTCTTCCACTATGAAGCCGAGGATGTCGGCTTCGAACTGCGACTGCGCCTGAAAGGCATCGGCGAGTTCGGCTTTTAGGAGCCCCACAGCCCATGGAAGATTTTCGCCTCACACCGCGCTGGTACGTCCTGCACACCCGAAGCCGGCACGAAGGGGTCGCCCACGAAAGCCTTCAGAAAAAATCACTGGAGGTCTTCCTGCCGCGGGTCAAAGTCCGCAGCGCGCGCCGCGACCGCAAGGCCATGATCCACCTCCCCTTGTTTCCGGGTTATCTTTTCATCCGCACCGACCTCCAGCCGCGCACCCACGTGGATATCCTCAAAACGGCCGGCGTGGTGCGCCTGATCGGCAGCTCGCAGGGGCCGGTGCCCGTGCCGGCCGAAACGATCCGATCCCTGATGATCATGGTGGCCTCCGAGAAGCCGATCGCCACGGGGTCCAAGCTGCGCCCGGGAGACCGCGTCATGGTCGTGCAGGGCCCCTTTGCCGGCGTGACCGGGTTCTTCGCCCGCTACCGGAACCAGGGCCGGGTCATCGTCAACATCGAAGCGCTAGGGCAGTATGCCGCCGTCGAAGTCAACGAGGAGGACGTCGAAATGCTGCCGCCGGTTCTTTCAGGAACGCTTTGATAACTGCTTGACATTCTACCAAGTTTGATATTATAAAGAACAAATGGGTTTGGTTTCAGACCCTTGCCGAAGGAGGATGTATGAACAAGCTGGAGTTGATTTCCGCACTCAAAACCGAAGCCAACATTTCCAAAGCCGAGGCCGCGCGTGTGGTCCAGATTTTCTTTGACCACATGGCGGACGCCATGGCGCACGGCGA
Organism: Desulfobacterales bacterium; assembly: GCA_046496215.1. GTDB lineage: Bacteria > Desulfobacterota > Desulfobacteria > Desulfobacterales > SpSt-501 > SpSt-501. The sequence continues at coordinate 10,903 of JAWOHH010000131.1, read as the reverse complement.
GCGTGTGGAAATCCGCGGTTTGTGCAGCTTCTTCGTCAAGAACTACAAGAGCTACACCGGTCGGAACCCCAAGACCGGTGAAAAGGTGACGATCCGGCCCAAGAAGCTCCCGTTCTTCAAATCCGGCAAGGAGCTCAAAGAACGGGTCGATCGTTAATCGCGTGCCTGGTTTCGACGCGATCATCGGTCAAACCCGCCCCATTCGGATTCTCACCCGCCTGCTGGCCCGCGGAACTCTTCCTCATGCACTGCTGTTCACCGGCATAGAAGGCGTCGGCAAGAAGACAGCGGCAACCGCCGTGGTCATGGCGTGCAATTGCACCGGCGCCGGCCGCGGGATGGAAGGTGGCGGCCGGGGCCGGCCGGGGCCGGCCGCCATGGTGTGCGGGGAGTGCGCGCCGTGCCGAAAAATCAAGACGAGGACCCACCCGGACGTCCGCCAGATGGCCCCGGACAGGGGCATGATCAAGATCGATCAGATCAGGGAGCTTTGCGGGTTTCTGGGCATGAAACCCCATGAGGCGCGCACGCGGGCCGTCGTCATCGCCGATGCCCACACCATGAACCCGGCCGCCGCCAACGCCTTGTTGAAGATGCTGGAGGAGCCGCCGCCGCAGACCGTGCTGATTCTGACCGCAGTTCAAGCGACCGATCTTCTGCCCACCGTCGTGTCCCGCTGCCGTCAGGTGCATTTTTCGCCGATCCCCCGGCAGGAGCTGGCGGCGATTCTGGTCCGGAACCTGGACCTGAGCCCGGGGGAGGCCGATGTCGCCGCCGCGTTGGCCGGCGGAAGTGTGACGCGGGCGATGGCGATTCAGAGCGGACAGGGATTGCGACGGCGCAACTGGCTGATGGCGCAGCTGTCCGGCCTATCCCGTCAGACCCCGCTAGGGCTGTTGGCTCTGGCCGAAAAACTGGCCCGGGAGCGGGCCGAGTTGACCAGCGACCTCGATCTCGTCGCCGTCTGGCTGCGCGATGCGGCCGTTGCACGTCATTGCCCCGAGAAGATGATCCACGCGGATGTTCGGGGGCCGATTCAAGACGCCGCCGGCCTGCGCGAGGAGGCCCTGGGGGAGTCCATCAGCGCACTGCAGGAGGCGGCCCGCAGCCTCCGTGCGAATGCCAACCCGCGACTGACCCTGGAGGCGCTCTTCATCCGCCTGGCAGACAGCCTGCGCCCGGAGGGCCAAGGTCCGCTCCGAGGGGCGCCGAACGGTGAATGGAATTGAGATCATGCTGAAAATCGTCGGGGTTCGATTCAAGCCGGCCGGCAAAGTCTATGACTTCGACTGCGGGGCGTTTGTGCTCAGCCCCGGCGACCCGGTGATCGTGGAGACCGAGCAGGGGATGAGCGTCGCCACCGTGGCGGCCGCCCCGCGGGTGCTGGAGGAGCCGCCGGCCGGCACGCTTTACAAAAAAATCTACCGCCTGGCCGCGGCGAAAGACATGGAGCAGCTGGCACGCCGGGCCGAGGAGGACAAGGCCGCCTTCGTATTCTGCCGCAAGTGCATCAAAGAGCTCGGCCTCAAGATGAACCTGTTCGCAGCGGAAAAATCCTTCGACGGCAGCCGAATCTCGTTCTTTTTCACCGCCGACGGCCGGGTGGATTTCCGCCAGTTGCTGAAATTGCTGGTGAAAGAGCTCGGCGCGCGCATCGACATGCGCCAGGTGGGCATCCGGCACCAGACGAAAATGTGCGGCGGCCTCGGCCGCTGCGGCCGCGAGCTCTGCTGCAGCTCCTACCTGGACAAGTTCGAGCCGGTCTCGATCCGCATGGCCAAGGAGCAGAACCTCTCCCTCAACCCCACGAAAATCTCCGGCCAGTGCGGCCGGTTGATGTGCTGTCTGGTGTACGAATACCCCACCTACCAGGCGCTGAAAAAGTCCATGCCCCGCGTCGGCTCCATGGTTCAGACGCCCAGGGGCATGGGCAAGGTCATCCGGCACAACCCCATCTGCAACCGGCTCGTGGTGCGCCTCGAGGACGGATTCGAAATCGAGACCGCCGCCGACGCCACTCCACCTTAGGCAGGAACCGTCATGACTTTCTATGTCTCCACACCGATCTATTACGTCAACGCCCGGCCGCATCTCGGCCATGCCTACACCACCATCGTGGCGGATGTGGTCTGCCGGTTCCAGTCGATGCGCGACAGCGAGACCTTCTTTTTGACCGGCACCGACGAGCACGGCGACAAGGTGGTCCAGGCCGCCCAGAAGCAGGGCTTGAGCCCGCGGGTCTATGTCGACCGGATCAGCCGCCTGTTTCGCGACTTGTGGCCCGAGTTGAATGTCCGGCCGGACCGGTTCATCCGGACCACCGACAGCGATCACATGGCCGTCGTCACCGAGGTGCTGCGCAAGATCCATGCGGCCGGAGACATTTACTTCAGCGAGTACGAGGGGCTCTACTGCTTCGGCTGCGAACGCTTTTACGCCGAACGGGAGCTCCAGGAGGGCCGCTGCCCCATCCATGAAACCGAGCCCGAACTCATCCGGGAGTCCAACTATTTCTTCCGGATGAGCCGCTACCAGGGCTGGCTCATCGACCATATCCAGAACCACCCGGATTTCATCCGCCCCGAGCGCTACCGCAACGAGGTGCTGGCCTTCCTGCGCGACCCGCTGGGCGACCTGTGCATCTCGCGGCCGAAGACACGGCTGACCTGGGGCATTCCATTGCCGTTCGATGAGGGCTACGTCACTTACGTATGGTTCGACGCCCTGCTCAACTACGTCTCGGCCCTCGGCTACCCGGACGGCGAGCGGTTTCATCGGTTCTGGCCGGCGGCCCAACACATCGTCGCCAAGGACATCCTCAAGCCCCACGGTATCTATTGGCCCTGCATGCTCAAGGCGGCCGGCATCCCGGTCTACCGGCATCTCAACGTGCACGGCTACTGGAACATCGAGCAGCGCAAAATGTCCAAGAGCCTGGGAAACGTAGTCGAGCCGCTGGAAATGAGAAACGTCTACGGCCTGGATGCGTTTCGCTATTTCCTGATCCGCGAGATGACCTTCGGGCTGGACGCCAACTTCAGCGAGTCCGCCATGGTGCAGCGCATCAATGCGGACCTCGCCAATGACCTGGGCAACCTCTTCTCCCGGGTGGTCTCCATGACCCACAAGTATTTCGACGGTGTGGTCCCGGAGCTGGACGCCGAGGTGGGGCGCCAGTACGGCTTGGGCCTGGGGCCCGACGGCCGCCGTACCATCGAGGTCTACGAACGCGCCATGGAGGCCTTCGAGCTCCAGAAGGCGCTGGCCGCCGTGTGGGAGTTCATCGGCCGCATGAACCGTGCGATCGACATCGCCGCCCCGTGGGAACTGGCCAAGAAGCCGGCGACCCAAAAGCAGCTGGAGGCCGTGATCCACAGCCTGCTCAAGGGGCTGAGGCTCATCTCCGGCCTGATCTACCCGGTCATGCCGGAAACGGCGGAGCGCATGCAAAAGCACCTGGGCCTGGATCCGGCGGCCCTGTTTTATGCCTTGCACGATCTGCGGCTGTGGAAACCCGTGCCGGCCGGAACGCGCCTGCCGAAAACCGTCATGCTGTTCCCCCGCATCGAAACGGCCGAGGTGCCGGTCGAACCGCAGGCCGAACCCCTCGCGGCGGCGCGGGGTCCGGGAATCAAGCCGGAGATCACGCTGGAGGACTTTCAGCGGATCGACCTGCGGGTCGCCACCGTCCTGAGCGCCGAGCCGGTACCCAAGGCGAGAAAACTGCTCAAACTGGAGGTGGACCTCGGTGAGCGCCGAACCATCGTTTCAGGCATCGCCGAGCATTACGCACCCGAGGCCCTGGTCGGCCGGCAGGTGGTCATCATCGCCAACCTGCGGCCGGTCAAACTCATGGGGGTCGTCTCCCAGGGGATGCTGCTGACCGCCGAATCGGAGGGCGGTCCGGCGCTGATCCTGCCGGAGAAGCCCGCCGCCCCGGGGACCCCGCTGCGATAGCCTGGCTTTAGACGGAGTTTCGGGTCAAGTTCAGACACGACCCGGGCGATAATCACCGATGGAGGAGGAGCGCCGTTCGCCCCGACCGCTCCCTACCCCGGCCGGCCAGTGCATCGAAACCCCGACGACGGGCGGCGGCGCGAGCGGCATCATCTCCCGGCGAAAAGGAGCCCTTCATGTTTGATTCCTTGATCTCCCGCCTGCGGCGGATTCTGAAACAGGTCGGCCGCCCGCTGGCCGCTCCCGTCTATTTCGGCCGCTGCCTGGCGGCCGTCCCGCCGGGCGCGGTGGTGCTCTTCCCGCTGCGGTCCACCGTGCTCGGATGCGGCATCGCCGGGATTGTGGCCTTCAAGCGCCCCTCCCCTCCCGCGCCCCCGCCGGTCGCACCGCTGGCTGCATGGGTCGAACGCCTCAAGGCCAACGGCCTCGACGCCTGCCTCGCGCACGCCGGCGGGCTGGCGGAGGCCTACCTGGGCGGGGAGGAGTGCATCGCCGAGGTGGGCCGGATCGCCCGGGAGCTCCGCCGGCCGGAGGCGTTCGGACGTATTTTCGAAGACCGTGCCCTGCAGGCGCAGCTCGAGGACCTGGCCGGTCTCCTCGCCGAGTGCCAGGCCGTCGAAGCCGGCCGCTTCGATGAGTGGGTGGGGCGGCTCGGCGTGGCCGAGGCCGAGATCGTCGGCCATCGCGTGGAGCAACTCAAGGACGCGGCCTGGTGCCTCCGCACCGAAGTGCTGGGCAACATCGACCGGGTGCGCGACCTCGCGGCCGGCGCCGGCGATTCGTTCGCATCCGTCCGACTCTTTCGCGACATCAACTCGGTTTTGAACAGCATCGACCGCATGGAGGTTCGCGGCCGGGACTCGGCCGGGATCTCGCTGCTGTTCATGCTGCGGCCGACGGCACATCCACGGGAGACATGGGGGAAGACTTCCCTGACTTCACCTTTCAGGAAGAGATCACTGAAGTTCCTGAACTCGAGAATCTCTTTAAGGTCAAGGTCGGTATCATCCTTGAGCGGGAGAATACGCGGAAAGATCTATGGCTCGAAACACACCTCTACCGGGAAAAGACCTGAGAGGCTTCACGCTCCTGGAAGTGCTCGTGTCTGTGGCGATCCTTGCCATCATCATGGCGGCCCTCTACAGCGCGTATACGACCAATGTGGAGGCCATCCAAATCGCCAGGGAAAACGGGCAGGTCCATCAAACGGCCAGAATTGCGCTGGATCGGATCACCAAGGACCTCCAGTCGGCCGTGACGGAGATCCGGTCGCCTTCCGGAACAAACCGGCTTGGGTTCATCGGCAAGGACCAGGAAAGGGACGGCAAGCGGATGGATCGGATCGACTTCACCACCTTGACCTACATGGCCCTTTCAGAGCAAAGCCCGGCCGCGGATCTGTGCGAAGTCGGCTACCGGGTGATGGAGGACCCGGAGCAGGAGGAAGTCCTGGTGCTCATGCGTAGGCAAAAGATCGTGGTTTCCCTTCCCGAAGAGGATACAAGCCAGGCCGAGGGGTTCGGGGAAGGGGGGGGTGAGCAGGAAATGGCCAGGAACCTTGCAGGGTTCCGAATCAGCTATGAGGATCAACGGGGCGAGGAACTCGATCGGTGGAGTACGGAGGAGACAAATTCGACTTCCGGGCTCCCGGTGCTGGTCAAGGTGCGGCTGGTTATAAAAGACGCTCTTGAGCGGGAACACGTGTTTTTCACCACGATCCATCCCGAACTTGCGGGAACCAGGAGCCAGTGATCAGGAATCAGTGATCATTCATCAAGAGATGGTAGACCCATGATTGGAAGCAAGGCCGGCAAAATGGTGAGCCGTTTAGGGACAGAGCGCGGGACAGCCCTGGTGCTCACATTGCTCATTATTACGACCCTTGCGGGGCTCACCATCGGCTTTTCCGGAGAATCGGGGGTGGAGCTTACCCTGGCAGGGTACTCGCGGGACAGCTACCGGGCCTACCTGGTCGCTCGCTCGGGGATTGATGCGGGCATGGCCCTTCTTGCCGATGATGAAGACTTGGCCATGGACAGCCTCAATGAAGACTGGGCCCGCCTTGAATCCCTGGCTTCACTTCACGGCCTTGAAGAAGAAGGGATCACGGTTTCCGGAGGCGTGGTGGATGAGAGCGGAAAAATCAACGTGAACCTCCTCAGGAACGAGGATGGAGAAATCGACGAGACCAGGGAAGAACAAATCCGGAGGCTTTTCCTTGTCCTCGGCCTGAAGGATGAAATGGTGAACTCTCTCCTGGACTGGCTGGACGCCGATGATGTGGAACGGCAGGACGGTGCGGAAGCCTACTTCTATCAGGACCTGGATGAACCCTATCCCTGTGCCAACGGGCCGTTCCTGACGCCGGGCCAGATTTTTCTGGTCAAGGGCATGGGGAAGCTCCGGAGATTCGAGGGAAAGAGGCTTCTCGATTACCTGACCCTTTATTCCGACGGCAAGGTCAACATCAACACGGCGCCCAGCGAGGTTCTGCAAAGTCTGGGCGAGTCCATGGACGCTGCACTGGCAGAGACGATCATCGAGTTTCGCAGGGACGAGGATTTTATGAGCATCGAGGATCTCAGGAACGTGCCCGGCATGAGCGATGAGGTCTTTGCAGAAATGCGCGACTGGATTACGATAAAGAGTTCTTCCTTTTCCATGGAGTTCAACGTCCATTGCAACGGCGCCGTGGCCGGAATACGAGCGTACGTTGTTCGGGAGGGGGATAAAACAAGGCCGATCTACTGGCAGGTCCTTTAATTAATCATGTTCAATCCACTCAAAGACTTTTTAAAGCCCAAATATGTGCTGGGCCTTGTTGTGAGAGAGGGCTTCATTGCTGCGGTTCAGGTTTTTAGCGGCGTGAAAGGCCCTGAAATCGACAAGGCCGCTTTCAGGGAGGTCTCAAACCCTGAGGCGCTGCAGGAAGCGCTGCAAGCTTTCCTTGAAGAGGAGGATTTCAAGACCGAGCGGATCATTTCGTGTCTCCCCTCTTCTCAGGCCTTTCTCCGCGAAATCAACCTGACCGTGAGCAACCCCAAGGTTGTGGAGAAGATCGTCAAGTTTCAGCTCGAGCCCTATATTCCGGGTTTCATCGAGGAGATGGTGGTCGATTTCCTGGATCCCGGGGCCGATGGGTCCATTCCATGCTTCGGCATGGAGAAAAAACACCTTGCAGCGCACCTTGCCCTTCTTGCAGGCGCGGGGCTTGACCCGGATGTGGTCACCCTGGACGGCGTGGCCCTTCTTCACCTTTACCTTTCTACGGCCGCCGAGCGGTCCGATGAGCCCGTTGCCCTGGTTTACCTTGACGGAGACGGCATCCTCGTCGAGATCGTTTACGGAGGGAGGCCGGACTTTTTTCGTGTCCTTGCGGACGGCGCCCAGGCACCGGAGCAGGTCGCCGATACCCTAAGGCTCTACAAGCTCAAGAGGCCTGCGGCGGTGGTGAAGGAAATTCTCATTTCCGGTCGTGTGCCGCAGGATATGGATCTTGTGGAAGCGATCGGGTCAAAGACAGGTGTCAAGACGTCCCTGTGGCAACCTTTGGGCGATTCGGGCACGCAAGCGGACGGAAGCCTCACGCCCCTTGGGCCGGAGATGAGCGTCCCTCTAGGTCTTGCCCTTTATGCCGCACGGCCGAACCTTAGAGTCGTGAACCTGAGAAAGGAAGAATTCCTTCCCAGGGGCCACATGGACTTGAGGAAGCTTTTTCTCTTCTCGGCATCGGCCCTGCTTCTCCTTGCCGTCCTCCTGACGCTCAGCGTGTACCAGAAAGTCTTTTATCTGGAAAAGCAGGATCAGGCTCTTCAGGAAGAGATCGGTCAGGTCTTTGTCCAGTCTTTCCCGGAAGCGGGCAGGATTATCAAAGGCCGGGAGCTTGCCCAGCTTGAGCAGATGATTGCGGCGGAAACAGCCCGGTACCAGGGGCTCGATGAGGCGACGGCCAGGGAAAAAACCCTGGATGTGCTCTTGAAGCTCACAAGAATCATCGCCGAAGATCCCGAGGTGCAGATCGATAACCTGTCTCTTGAAGCAAAAGACATTCGCCTGGACGGCCGAACCGCTTCCTTTGAAGCCGTGGACAGGCTGACCAGCCGCCTGACAAAGGCCGGCGATTTCAAGAATATCAAGCTGGTGGGCGCCAAGATGGACCGCAAGGAGAATGCCGTGACCTTTAACTTCGCTCTGGAGAAAAACGAATGAAGCTGGACAGAAAGCAGATGACCTATGTGCTATTCGGCGGGCTCGCTCTTGCGGCGCTCCTTTTCTATTTCGTGGTCATCTCTCCCGGTCTCTCCAAACAGAAAATGTTGGAGAGGAGCATTGCGAGAAAGAAGGCCGAGCTGGTCAAGATCACGGACCTTAACAGGACGTGGGAAAGTTTCAAGAGAGACCGGAGTGATGTGGAGGAGGCCTTAAAGACCAGAGGAGACCGTTTCAGCCTTCTGTCCTTTCTGGAGGGAGTGACGCGGGAGGTGGGCATTGACAAGAACATCGAGTACATAAAGCCGGTCACCTTTCCGCCGAGCGAGGGGCCCTTTCGACCTGAAGGGATCGAGTTGAGCCTTGCCAACATGGGCATGGAGCAGCTCGTGAATTTCCTCTACAAGGTGGAGCACACAGGAAACCTCCTCTACGCGAAAAGGATAAAAATCCTTAAAGTGACAAGGGGCCCATCGAGCACCCTCAAGGTCACCCTCCAGGTCAATACCTACACAAGAACCTGATTCCTCCTCCTTGCATGAACCACCAGGAAGGTGTTCCACGCGGCCATCTTCCTGAAGAATCCTGGGCGAGGGCCAGCGCATAGCTGCATGACCAACCGCTCCATCGCCCATTTTTCTTAACTCCTTCCACATTCAACCATTCATAGAAAAACTTGATAAGGGACGGCTTTTACATGAGTTGCTCCTCCAGCAAGGTGGCATTTTGCCATTATGTTATAGGGCGTTATGACGGAGTGTGTAAGAAATTGCCAACAAGTGGAATTGTTTTTCCCACTTTTGTGGAAATCCTGAAAACACCCGAAGAAAAGCTGCGTTTTCTTCGTATAAGCGATTGAAATTATAACCTAAATTAATCAGAATGCCGGTTTGTCCCGGCATGATCTTTGCTTTATTATAATATTTTGGCTTAACGCAGTAAGGTCTTTCTGCGGGACGTGAAGGAAAATCGCGAATCATAGGAATTGGGTTGACATATGCTTAGCGTTAGTGTGTAAAGAGTAGTTATCGCCGCCGGGCGGCCGGTGTTTCACAGGGTCAATTAATCCTGCAGACACTTTGGGCTTCCGTCCGGTATAGAGTCTTCTATTTGTCGCCATGGCAATTTCATAACCTAACCCAAGCAGCACCGACCATGTTTAAAGACCTTTAGAGCCCGCTTGAGTATAGTGTAGTGATCGTTCCCCTGTGCTCCTTTTGCATGGGTCATCCTTGATGGCTTCGTAAAAAGACCCCACAGTCGTCACTCCCGCGCAGGCGGGAGTCCAGAAGCGCCTGAAAGGACTGGATTCCCGCCTCCGCGGGAATGACAGAAAAGGGCTGTTTCGGACTTTTTACGAACTTGTCATCCTTGGATACTGAAAAATGAAATCCGGCAGGATTAAATACCCCGGATAGTGCTCGCATTCTAGGGAGGTGAGTGACATGAAAAAAATGAAAGCGAATTTCGGAAAAAGATTGAGTATCACCGGTCTTTTCTTCCTGGCAGCAGCGTTGATCATGCTGCCGGCCTCGATGAGGGCAGGGGACGGTTCCGATGGTACGTATCACTCCGGGCGAATTCTGGTCAAGTTCAAGAGCCCTCCGTCATCAGAGCTGCTGAAGGGTTTTAAGCGGAATTATAATATTCAGTTGGAGAGAGTAATTCCTCGCATCCAAGTTTATCGCTTTACCATACCCAAAACTCAGAGTGTTCCGGCTGTAATTAAAAGGGTGGTGAAAAACAGACGCGTGGATTTCGTAGAGCCCGACTATGTCCGATACCCTTTCTATACGCCCGATGATCCTCTATTCCCATACCAATGGGATATGACCCTGATGGGTCTTCCATCACTCTGGGATTCCGGCATTGGGATTCCCGAAGTCATTGTTGCCGTGCTCGACACGGGAATCGACCTTGATCATCCGGACCTGATTAACCAGCTCTGGCAAAACCCAGGAGAGATCCCGGGAAACAGAAGAGATGACGACGGCAACGGGTACGTGGATGATTTTAACGGCTATGACTTTGCCGGGGATGGCTGGTTTCCTGGACCCTGGAAGGAGGATCCCATCCCGGAAGACCTCTACGTCGGCCATGGAACCCATGTCTCGGGCACCATCGGTGCGGAGCAGGATAACGGCGAAGGAATTTCCGGCATAGCCCCAGGCACAAGAATCATGGCCGTCCGATGTCTAGGCGGTATTCTCGGCGCCGGGTACTCCAGCGACATTTCAGAAGGGATTATCTATGCGACCGACAATGGGGCGAGCATCATCAACATGAGTCTGGGGGGGACTGCAAAAAGTTCCACAGAATACCTGGCCCTTAAGTACGCGTGGGACAATAATGTGTTCATCGCCGCAGCGGCCGGTAACGACGGTGACGGTAAAAACAACATAAACTATCCGGCCGCCTATGTCTTCGCCATGTCTGTGGGAGCAACAGACAATGCCGACGGCATAGCTTCATTCTCAACCCACAACGAATTTGTGGAACTCACCCCTCCGGGGGTGCAGATCCTCTCCACGGTGCCCGGAGGCGGTTACGAGTCCGCGATATGGTCGGGAACGTCCATGGCAACCCCTCACGTCGCCGGACTGGCGGCGCTCCTGTATTCCCATTTCCAGGGCATATCAAACTGGCAAGTAAGGTTCATGCTGCAGTCCAGCGTCGTTGATCGCGGCCCTGAAGGGTGGGATGAATTTTTCGGTTACGGCCGCGCGGACGGGGTGGC
>JAWOHH010000118.1:0-14494 GCA_046496215.1 Desulfobacterales bacterium | reverse complement strand
CCATGGATTGGGGGATGGTTTGGTGACCGTCGAATCGACGCGCCTGGCGGGGGTGCCCCACCGAACCGTCGAGGGCACCCACCTGTCGATGATACGAAACATCACCAGGGACAGCCGGCGCATCCCGCCAGCGGTGCCGATCATCGTCGAGCAGTTGCGGCACACAGACTAAGGGCTCACGAGTAGCTGCGATGACCCGCTTCGAGAGGGCTTTGCCGTAATCGGTAAATTAAGCTCAAGGCGGTGCGGAAGCCGGATCGCGCATATTTTTTCGCGCAGGCACAGAAGCGCGTCAGAGAGTTTTTTTGCTCCCTATGAAGCCGATATTTTCTCCTTGACTTAGGATGGAACTTGACATTTAAAGCAGTACGGCTAAACGCATTGGCCTCAATCGCATTCACTCAAAGGAGGTTATCATGTCCCAACTGGTCGCAATCGAGTTTCCGGACGAGCACACCGCATTTGCCGTGCGTGCGGAGCTGGCCAAGATGCAGAAAGAATACCTGATCGACATGAAAGACGTGGTGGTGGTCACCAAGGATGAAAAAGGCAAGGTCAAGCTGCACCAGGCCGTCAACCTGACACTGACGGGGGCCGTGAGTGGCAGCTTCTGGGGGATGCTGATCGGCATCCTCTTTCTCAACCCCCTATTGGGTGCCGCGGTGGGGGCCGGCGCCGGCGCCCTCAGCGGCAAGCTGGCGGACATCGGCATCGACGACAAATTCATGAAAGAGTTCAGCAAAGACTTCACGCCCGGCGCCTCGGCCCTCTTCGTGCTCTTTCGCCAGGCCACGCCGGACAAGGTCCTGGAACGCCTGCAAGGCTTCAAGGGCAAGGTCCTGAAGACGAACCTCAGCATCGACAGCGAGAAGCGGCTGCGCCAGGTGCTCGAGGGCTGAATCCCGCAGCGTTGTGTGGAGAGCCGCCGCCCTCCGGTATTTCCGGATGAGCGCCCACGCGCTCAAATCCCCAGCGGGCGGTTGCTCCGGCGTCCGGACCGGATCGGGGACCGGGGTCGGCGAAGGACGGCGGTGATTCCGGCGCCGGTTTTGCCATTCCCCGGATTTCCATCGGCAATTTTTCATCCTCAGGCAGCAAAGGAGCCGTGCGATGCTGGAAAAACTGACCGAAAGTCTGTTGCCGTCGAGAAACGACACCCTTGCCAAAGCCTTTTCACGATGGGGGTGGAGTGGTTTCTGGGCACTGGTGGGGATGGGTGCGCTCCCCCTTGTCATCATGATCTACACGTTCCTGTTTACGGGCACGCCTTCCGGCAGCTTTCGTTCCGGGCTGCCCCTGGTGCAGTTCTTTTCGACCGCCGGTTTGCTGCTTCTGGTCTTTCTCACGTTCTGGTTCTATCGGTACACGCGCATTGCCAAGCGCCTTCAGGACCCGACGTCGCCTCCTTCCGAGTCTTCCCTGCGCAGGACCGTATGGACCGGGGTTGTCGTGACGAACCTGGCCATCCTCTTTTCGATGCTGGTGTTGCTGTTCGAGGTGGGCACGCTGCTCTTCTATTTCCTGTCGGCGCCGCAGGCGGGTCTGCCGACCGTGCAGACCACCACCGGGGTCGCCAGCTGGGTGTCGGCGGTCGACATGATGAACCTGATGTCGGTGATCCTGACCCTTGGGGGCGAGATATTCGCCCTGATCTTCGGACTCCTGCTTCTTTTCCGAACCATCCAGGTGTCGCCGGAACCGGCCAAGGCTTCTCACTGATTTTCTCGATAGCCTCTGTTCCCGGGGGAGAGGGGGCTGGGCCATGCAGAGAGCAGGGCGGGGCCGTCGGTTTTAGCGGCGGGCCGTGATGCTCTGCTGCCGGTTCGTGTGAAGCAAAAGGCGACCTTGGGGGTCGATGTCGAAGCGGTAGGTATCCTGCAGCAGCTCGAGGAAGCGGGCTTCCTGCCGGCTCAACTCCTCCTCACAGGCCATCATCGTGCCCGCGAGCTGGCTGAAGGTCAGGCCTTCGCCGGTCAGTTGGTAGCCACCGATGAAACGGTTGCAGGAAGCGTTGCCGGCCACCCGGTCTTCCTCCAGGAACTGGATCGTTACGCCGGCCGTATCGATCACCGGCTCACCGCCGATGTTCTCCACGGTCCATTCTCCGCCGGTCAGCAGCGTCTTCGGGTTGCCGCCGCAGCCGGAGCGCGTCTGCCCGTCGAGCTCGTAGCGCACCCGGTAGGGGTGGGGCATGCCGGTGGCGACATCGGCGCAGATCCGGGGTTGGATGGAAACCGACAGTCTGCGGCCGTCCGCGGCGGTGCGGTAGAGGATACCCTCGGCGGTGATCTGCGGTTCGGTCCGCGGCAGGCGCAGTTGCAGGGCCCCGTAGTCGGCGTTCAGGAAGATCTCGCCCGCATCGATCGTGATCAGCCAGCCGGGCTCCTGGCCTCGCGCGGTGAACGGGAGTTCGGGCTCGGTGACGGCCCGGCACTCCGGGAGGTTCACGCCGCGCACGGTCGCCAGGGTGCGATCCCCCTTGTTCCAGAAACCGGTGTCCGATCCGTCGAGGGCCTCGTAGCGGGCGCCGGAGGCCGATACCGCCGGTTTCAGGGCGAAGGCTTCGCCCCCAACGATCATCCGCTCATGCTCACCCAGCGCACCGAAGACGACCGGGGTGTTCCCGCAAAGATACGGTGTGCCGAAGGCGATCTGTTCGACCGGCCGCAGCCTCAGGGAGCCCAGTTCCACCACTCCGGCCCGGGCCTTGATCTCAACGGTTTCCGTGGCGCGCAGCGGTCCCGGGGTCGATACGATCGCCCCGCGGAAGACGTAGCGCGCGTCGCTTTTCAGCGCGGAAGGCTCCACGTTCAGCTCAAACGGGATCGGCACCTGCCGGCCGTCCAGTTGCCGGCGTTGTTCGGCCACCAGCGGCGCCGGACGAACAGCGGCCTCGCGCAACTCGACCACGGCCGCGCTGTCGGGCGGCAGCGCGATCCGCTCCGGGTAGAACAACTCGCCCCGGATGACGAGGCGCTCACCGGTTTCGGGAGCGGTGCGGGCCGGATTGGCGCAGCCCGCCAGGATCCCGGCAGCGGCAAATAAAAGCGCGATTTTCGATACGATCATGATACCAGCCCCTGTGCGTGCCGCGCAGCGCTTATCGGGCGTGCGAAGAGCCCCGCAAAAAACGCCCATCACTCTTGAGGTCGATCGGGTCCGCCCGGTGGTTGCTTAGAGGTCCAACCGGGTGATGCGCGTCCCGTCGAGCGAGATCCCGCCCATGAGTCCGCGGTTGACGAGCACGTAACCGATGACGGGCTGCTGCACCGTGGCCGTCGACATCTGGGCGCTGGCACCCACCGAGACCAAGGTCACCGATGCATCGGCGCCCACCGTCCAGCCCCGGCTGTTCTGGAAGTTTGCCAGCGCCTCGTCGGTCATGAACAGCACAAAGACCGCGGTTGACTGGGCGCCGGCCATCCAGCCGAAGGTCCCGCTGGTCGTGGCATGGTAGCTTTGCGTCCTGCCGCCGACGCGCAGCGCGCCCTCGCCGCGCGCGGCGCCGAACACGAACCCGGCCTCGAGCACGGACGGGAACACCAGCACGCCCCGGGAACGGCCGACCAACTGCTCCGCGCCCGCGACCTGTCGATACAACTCGGCGAGCGCGTTATCGACGCCGGCATCGATGCTGCTGCGCCTCGATTCGGAGTTGCCCGAACTCGGGCCGGTGGTGGTGCAGCCGGCAGCGAACATCAGGAAAGCGGCCATTACCGATACGAAAATTCGCCTGTTCATGTATATCTCCTCTCTTCAAATGCGACCGTCGGGTCACGTTAAAACCGGCATACCCGGCACTTTTTTCAGCATGCGGATTCCAGCGCAAGCAAACAGGATCGAGACCAGTGGCGTATGTTGAAACGGTGATAAGCAATTGCTTTTTGGAGCCTCTTAAATAGCAGAGTCGCGAAAAGAGTCAAGAAGGATTTAGGTCCCCGTTCCCAAGATCGAGGGGGGAAACTTGGTTGCCCGCCGCTGCGGGGCGACGGCGTGGCAGGCCGGTGTCCCTGACGCCGGCTTCGGGCAGGTTGTCTTGCGGGCAGAGGTTTGAGCGCCGTCCACCATCCATTTCCGCTTGCATGCAGGCACATTTTAGGTTGACAAGCAACCCCCCCTTTTGCCATACACTCCCTCTACAAGGGCAAATTCCTATCCCAGCCAACCCTTTATCAGGCTCCCGGATGCAGATGTCGTCGGGCGCTTCTTTCCCTGCCGGGCAGGTTGAAACGATTAGAAGAGACTATTTTCGCCCCTCTGGGCTGCATTGGCCGGACGTCACGGGAATGCTCCGGCGGAACCCGGTCCGATGTTCGGCCCGTTGCTCCCTGGCCGAGGTGAGTTGTGTCAGAGGTGACTTATGATCGCTAAGCGTTTCCGAGGCGCCAGGCTGGCCGCAATCGGCGCCATCCTCCTGCTGTCCGGCGGCCGAACGGCCATGGCCCAGACCCCGACGCTTGCGGAGTGCGCGGCGATCCAATCGGATAGTGAGCGGCTCGCCTGCTATGACCGCATCAGCGGCGCCCGACCGACCGCGGCGCCCGAGGAGCCGGAGGCGGCCGCATCACCGTCGGATGAGATCGCGCTTCCGGGACCCGCCGCGACCGCCGCAGCGGGCGCGACGCCCTCCCTGATCACCACGGCCTGGGCGTTTGCGCCCGACACCCCCAAATTCATTCTCAGCACCTATCGTCCCAACTACCTCCTGTTCGCCCGCTACACCAGCGACGTCAACGACAAACCCTTCTCACCCCTTTTCCAGGCAGCGGACGCAACGGATCAGGACCTGGATCCCGTCGAGGCGGTCTTCCAGATCAGCTTCAAGACGCGCCTCTGGACCACCGATGATCGGCGCTGGGGGGCGTGGATCGCCTACACGCAGCAGAGCCATTGGCAGGTCTACAACGACGACATATCGCGCCCATTCCGTGAAACCAACTATATGCCCGAAATCATTCTGAGCTACCGGCCGGATGTGGCATTCGGCGGATTCCACTGGCGGCTGCTCAACTTCGGGTACACCCACCAGTCCAACGGCCGCACACAGGTCCTCTCGCGGAGCTGGGACCGCCTCTTCGCGGAGTTTGGCATCGAACGCGGCAACTTCGCACTCCTTGCCAGACCCTGGTATCGCATCAGCGAAAGCGACGACGACGATGACAATCCGGATATTACGGACTATTACGGTTACGGCGATATCACCGCGATCTACAAACCCGGAAACCACAGCTTTGCACTCATGGGGCGCGGCAACATCAGCACGGGCAAGGGGGCCGCACAGTTTACATGGCTGTCGCCGCCCCTGCTCGGGCCGCTGCGCGCTTATGTGAAGGCCTTTACCGGCTATGGTGAAAGCATGATCGACTATAACTGGAAGCAGACGTCCATCGGGATCGGCTTTGCCCTGAACGATACGCTCTAGCGGCGCCCGGCCTGTCCGGAATTTCGAACAGGCCGGTGGTTGATTCGCCGCGGCAGCGCACGGCGCCCTTGAAAAAAGGAGTGACACGGGCACTCGCATCGCCGCGCAACAAAAACACACCCTCCGAAAGGAATCGATCACATGAACCAAAAGAGGCAACGCAAGTCCGTCGACCCTGCCGCAGAGCGCAAGACCATTGATCTGGCCCTTCAAGGCGGTGGTGCCCACGGGGCCTTGACCTGGGGGGTCCTGGATCGCCTGCTGATGGACCCGCGCATTCACATTGCGAGCATCAGCGGCACCAGTGCCGGGGCCATGAATGCGGTGGTCATGGCCGATGGGCTGCAGCGCGCCGGCAGCGAAGGCGCCCGGGAGGGTCTTGCCGCCTTCTGGAGGGCGGTCAGCGATGCGGCCCGCACCTCGCCCATCCAGCGCACCCTGTGGGACCGCCTGACAAACAGGTTCAGCCTGGATTACTCACCGGGTTATCTCTTCTTCGAGCAGCTCACGCGGCAGTTTTCGCCCTATGAGTTAAATCCGCTCAACATCAACCCCCTGCGCGACCTGGTGGCCGCCAAGATCGATTTCGAGCGGGTCAACTGTTGCACCGCTCTCAAGGTGTTTGTCACCGCCACCAACGTGCACACCGGCCGGGGCCGCATCTTCACGCAACCCGAGCTGTCCGTGGACACGATCATGGCCTCCGCCTGCCTGCCGTTCATGTTCCAGGCGGTCGAGATCGACGGCGAGGCCTACTGGGACGGCGGCTTCATCGGCAACCCGGCGCTGCACCCGCTGGTGGAGGACAAGGCCACGCGGGACCTGGTTGTCGTGCAGATCAACCCGATGGTGCGGGAACAGCTGCCGCGCACCGGCCGCGAAATCATCAACCGGCTCAATGAGGTCACCTTCAACTCCAGCCTGATCAAGGAGTTGCGCGCCATAGAGCTGCTCCACCAATTGATCGCGGCCGAGAAGCTGGAGTCCGAGCGCTACCGCGACTGCTTCGTCCACCTCATCCACGCCCATGAGGAACTCAAGGACCTGGACGCATCGAGCAAGCTGAACGCCGAGTGGACCTACCTGACGCACCTCAAGGAGCGCGGGCGGGCCTGGGCAGACACCTTCCTGGAGCGACATTTCGACGACCTGGGCCAGCGCTCGACCTTCGACCTCAAGTCCCTCTTCACCGATAGCTTCAAACCGCTTACCCTGGATGAGCCCGCGCCGCCCGACGGGGCAGCGCCATCGAAAGTTTGAGCCGAATCTCCGAGTGCGCGGGAGAGGACCACCGGCGCGAGCCCGCGATGTTCGAAGGAACTCTTGAACATTCGTCCTGGAAGCATGATGGCGATGTACTGGTCGGCCGTCACGATGTTCGTCGCCACGGTCGAGCCGATCAACGCCGTCACGAGGCCGCCGGCCGACCGGGCCGCGGTCAGGACAGGCGCCACCAGGCGCTCTATGACGCCCGCCTTCTCGACCATGCCCCCGAAGGCGAGAGCGGCGATGGCGAGCCAGCCACCAGAAGATAACTCCCCTTGGCGCTCATCCACCGCAGCGCCCGGAATTCGGCGGACACTGCCCTCAAGGGGCTTTGGGCCCCGACGCCGCTGGTTGGATTGCGGTATTCACCGAAGAAGTGGCGTCTCCGGTCACCTCGGGTTCATCCAGAAGCTCCGTGCCGCCCCCCAAGGCTTTGTAGAGCTGCACCAGGGTCAGGAGGCGATCGCGCTGCACCGCCGCCAGGTCCAGCTTGGCGCTGAACAGCTGGCGTTCGGAATCGAGCACCGTCAGGAAGGACTCGAGCCCGCCCTTGAAGCGTTTATTGGCCAGCACGGCATAGCGCCGGTAGCTTTCGACCAGGGCCTGTTGCTCCACGAGAACCTTCTTGAATTGATCATGCGCCACCAGCCCGTCGGACACTTCCCGGAAGGCCTGACGCACGGTGAACTGGTACAAAGTCAGCGCCTGCTCCTTTTGGGCCTCAGTGGCCTTGAGGTTGAAAT
Organism: Desulfobacterales bacterium; assembly: GCA_046496215.1. Lineage (GTDB taxonomy): Bacteria > Desulfobacterota > Desulfobacteria > Desulfobacterales > SpSt-501 > SpSt-501. The sequence continues at coordinate 7,063 of JAWOHH010000118.1, read as the reverse complement.
AGTTGAAGCCCCCGGTAAAAATAGGTAGGGTGGCGATCGGACCGATATTCCAGAACGAGGATGCCCCGGTGAAAAGTTCCGAGAGGTCCACGCTCTGGGTGCCGGCCTGGCCGGTGAGGGCGATCCGGGGGAAAAAATTGGCCCGGGCAGAGCCGATGCGGTAGTTGGCGGCCATGAGAACCGCCTCGGATTGGCGGATGTCCGGCCGCCGCTCCAGCAGGTCGGAGGGAAGTCCGGCCGGGACCTCCGGCCGCACCGCCAGTTCGGCCAGCGGCTTGCCGCGCAGGATGGGCTGCGGGTTGTCGCCCAGCAAGATGCCGATCTGGTTCTCCGTCTGGGCGATCAGCCGCTCCAGGTCCGGGATCCGGACACCGGCGATGTGCACCAGGGCCTCCGCCTGGGCCAGTTCTTCACCGGACACCAGGCCCTGCCGATAGCGCAGCTCGACCAGACGGCGTGAACGCTCGAAGGATTCCAGGGTGGCGCGGGAGATCTCCAGCTGGAAGTCCAGGGTGCGCAGCTCGAAGTAGGCCCGCGCCACATCGGCCACGACGGCGGACAACACGGCCTGCCGTCCCCATTCGGAAGCGAAGAAAAGGGACTGGGCGGCATCGCTCAGGTGCTTCAGACGACCGAACAGGTCGATCTCCCAGAAGAGGTCGAAGTTGAACTGGGCAAAATCGTTGGTCCTATCGACGTCCGATGGGATGGGCGGCTCTACGCTGTTCCGGCTGATGCGTTGCCGCCGGTAGATGCCGGTGCCGTCCAACTGGGGCCACAAGAAGGATCGGCTCACGCCTGCCTGGGCCCGCGCTTCGGTCACCCGGGCCATGGCCAGGCGGACGTCATAATTCCGTGCCAGGGCGGTGCCGATCAGCTCCTGCAGCGCGGGGTCGTCGAACATTTCCCACCACGAGAGGTCGGCCAGAGAGGCGAGCTCGGGTCGGGGTTCCCCATCGAGCGACTGGAACCGATAACTGCCCGGCACCTCTCCCGGGGTGCGTCCATACGGGGGAGCGAGGCATCCGCTGAAAAGCAGGACGCCGATGAGTAAGAAACCAAACTGTTTCACCATAGCCTCCTTCACGCCTCGCCGGCCGGGCCGGATGCCGTCGCCGACAGGTCGGCGGATACCTGCGGCCGCCTTTTTACCTTTTCCACCAGGGATTGAATGGCGTAATAGAGCACCGGAATGAAGAAAAGGCTCAGGACCGTGGCGGTGGCCATGCCGGCGACGACGGCGGTGCCCAGTGACACGCGGGCCGCGGCGCCGGCGCCGGATGAGAGCACCAGGGGTGTCAACCCGAAAACCTCCGCCAGCGCAGTCATCAGGACGGCCCGAAAGCGCAGCTTGGCCCCTTCGGTTGCGGCGTCGAAGGTCGTATAGCCTTCGAGGTCGCGCTTGTTCTTGGCGAACTCCACGATCATGATGGAGAGTTTCGCGTTGAGACCGATCAGCATCACGATGCCGACCTGCACGTACACATCGTTGGCCAACCCACGGAACCAGATACCGAGTAAAGCCCCGAACACGGTGATGGGCAGGCCCAGCAACACCCCGAGGGGGATGGCCCAGCTTTCGTAAAGCGCCGCCAGCACCAGGAAGACGAAGAGCACCGAGAAAGCGAAAATATAGGCCGACTGACCGCCGGCGAGCTTTTCCTGGAAAGCGAGCCCCGTCCATTCATGTCCAAACCCGGACGGTAGATTCTCGGAGAGCCGCTCCATGGCGGCGATGGACTGTCCGGAGCTGAAGCCGGGAGCGGTCTGCCCGGAGAGCTCGGCCGCGCGAAACATGTTGTAGCGGTTGATGTGGGTGGGTCCGCTCTGTGAGTTTATTGTCACCAGGGTGCTGAGCGGGACCATCTTCCCGGCCCCATTGCGGACGTAAATGTCGCCGATGGCCTCCGGCCCCTGGCGGAATTCGGGCTTGGCCTGGACCATCACGCGGTACACCCGCCCGAATTGGTTGAAGTCGTTGATCATGAACCCGCCGAGGTAGAGCTGCAGACCGTCGAGCACGCTCCTCAGGGGGATCCCGAGGGTCTGGACCTTTTCCCGGTCGATATCGAGCCGCACCTGCGGCACGTTCACCTGGAAGGTGTTGAACAGGACGGCGATCGAGGGCTCCGCGGCGCTGGCGGCCACTACCTCCCGGGCCGTCTGGAAAAGCTCCTCGGGAGTGTGATCGGCGCGATCCTGGAGCATGTATTGGAATCCGCTGACATTGCCCATGCCGGGGATGGATGGCAGGGAGTAGACAAAGGCCAGTGCCTCCGGATAATCGGCAAATTCCCGCCGCAGGCGCTGCATGATGGCCCGCAGATCGGTCTCCGGGGTGGTCCGTTTTTCCCACGGGGCGAGGGTCATGACGAGGGTGGCGGCGTCGGAGCTGAAGGAGTTGGTCATCAGGTTGAAACCGCCCCAGCCGAGCACCGTCTGGACTCCCGGCACGGCGGCGGCAAACTGCTCCGCCCGTGTCAACACCGCCTCGGTGCGTTCCAGGGTGGCTCCCGGCGGCAGGTTGAAGGTGGTGAACACCACGCCCTGGTCTTCGTCGGGCACCAGTCCCCCCGGCAGGGTCTGCAGCAGGTGGCCGGCCCCGAAGTAGACCGCCGCCAATAGAACCACGGCCAGGATCAGGCGCCGCATCAGGAATTGAATCCCCTTGAGGTAGCCGCCGGCGGTGGCGTCATACAGCCGGTTGAACCCGCGGTTGAAGGCGTTGAGGAGGCCCCCCTTCTTTTTCTTGGGGCGCAGGATTTGGACGCACAGAGCCGGGGTCAGGGTCAGGGAGACCAGGATCGAGAGCAGGGCCGCGAAGACGAGGGTAAGGGCGAACTGCCGGTAGAGCTGACCGACGATCCCGCCCAGGAAAACAACCGGAACGTAGACCGCCAGCAGCGCGCAGGCCACCCCGATGATGGGCCGGGTGACCTCGTCCATGGCCTTCTCGGTGGCCTCGAGCGGGCTCAGGCCCTTGGCCATGTGCGCCTTGACCGCCTCCACCACCACGATGGCATCGTCCACCACCGAGCCGATGGCAAGCACCAGGCCGAAGAGCGAGAGGGTGTTGATCGAGAAGCCCAGGGCCAAAAAGCCGGCGAAGGTGCCCACCATGGGGATGGGCACCACTAAGCAGGGGACCAGGGTGGCGCGGAAGTTTCCCAAAAAGACAAACACCACCAGCATGACCAGACCCAGGGCCTTGAACAGGGTGAAGACCACCTCCTGGAGTGCGACCCGAACGAACAGGGTGTTGTCGTAGGAGACTTCGTATTCCAGGCCCGGCGGAAAGCTTTGCCGGGCCTCTTCCATGAACGCCCGGATCCTGCTCGCCACATCCAGGGCGTTGGCCCCCGGGAGCTGGTAGATCACCAGGGTGGTGGCCGGCTGGCCCGCGCGCCGGGAAAATGACGTGTAGCTCCGGGCGCCCAGCTCGGTGCTCGCCACGTCCCGCACCCGCAGGATCGAGCCGTCGGGCCGGGTGCGGATGATGATGTTGCCGAATTCCTCCGCCTCGGTCAATCGCCCCCGGACTTCCACGCTTTCCTGCCGGCTCAGCCCGGAGGTGGCCGGAGGCTGCCCCACTTGACCGGAGGGGGCCTGCAGGTTCTGGTCCTGAACCGCCTGCGCGACATCCCGGGCCGTCAGTCCCAGGCTCGCCAGCTTGTCGGGCCTCACCCAAAGACGCATAGCGTACTCGCGCTCTCCCACGATGGCGATGTCTCCGACGCCGTCGATGCGGGCGATGTGATCGAAGATGTTCAGCGAGGCGAAGTTGCTGAGAAAAAGGTCGTCGTAGGCGCCCTCGGGTGAAAAGAGGGAGAGAACCATCAGCATGTCCGGCGAGGCTTTGCGGACCGATAGACCGAAGTTCAGGACCTCGGGCGGCAGGGCGCGGTCGGCCCGGTTCACGCGGTTTTGCACGTCGACCTGGGCGATGTCGATGTCGGTTCCCACCGCAAACGTGCAGACCAGGCGGTAGCGGCCGTCACTGGTGCTGCTCGAGGACATGTAGAGCATGTTCTCCGCCCCGTTCACTTCCTGCTCGATCGGGATGGCGACGTTCTGCTCGACCACCCGGGCGCTGGCCCCCACGAAGAAAGTTTCCACGGTGACCGTGGGAGGACTGATGGGCGGGTATTGGGACGTGGGCAGGGCGAGAATCGAGAGTCCGCCGGCGATCAGGATGATCACTCCGATGACGATGGCGAAAACGGGGTGATGGATGAAGTATTTGACCATAACTGTCAGCCCCCGATTGTCTGAGGTAGGATGGGTTGCTCTCGGGGGCGCACCTTGCGGCCCGGGATGGCTTTCTGAAGACCCTCCACCACCACCCGTTGACCGGCTTCAAGCCCTTGCGAGACGACGAAGAAGTCCTTGAAGCGCTCCCCCAAGGTCACGACGCGCAACCCTACGCTGTCGTCTTCGCCGACCACGAGCACGCTGCTGACACCCTGGATCACCTGCACCGATTTCTGAGGCACCAGCAGGGCGTCGGGCTTGGCCTCGACCATCACCCGGACGCGGCCGAAGAGCCCGGGCCGGAGCAGCCGGTCGGGGTTGGGGAAGCTGACGTATACGTTCAGCGTGCCGGTGGTGAGATCCAGGGTCCGGTCCAAAAAGCCGAGGCTCCCCCGCAGCGGGTAGATGCCGCCGTCGGCCATGATCAATTCGAACGGTGCGGCGTTTTTCCGCGGGAGAAACGGATTGTCGTCGCGGCGCTGTTGTCCCAGGCGCAGGTAGTCCGTCTCGCTGATGCTGAAGACCGCCCGCATGGGGTCCCAGGAGGAGATCGAGGTCAGGAGGGTCTGGTCCCGGGAGACGATGTTCCCGGCGGTTACCTCCTGTTTGCCGACGATGCCGCTGATGGGGGCGCGAATCTCGCTGAATTTCAGGTTCAGCTCGGCCATGGCGATCGCGGCCTTGGCCTTCTCGCCGGTGGCCTGGCTGAGTTCGACCGCCGACTTGGCATCATCCAGGTCCGCCTCCGGGGCGGCCGATTCGGCCACCAGCGGCTGAAGGCGGGTCACGTCCCTGCGGGCCTTGTTGAGCGCGGCCTGAGCCTGAGCGAGGCCGCCGCGCGCTTCCTGCAGTGCCGCCTGGAAGGGCCGCTGGTCGATAACGAACAGCAGTTGCCCGGCTGCGACCTGACTGCCCTCCTCAAAGAGGACCTTGTCCAGATACCCGTCCACCCGGGAGCGCAACGCCACGGTTTCGCGCGCTTCCGTGCGCGCCACATATTCCCGGTAGAGCGGAACGGTGGTTTGGACGACGGGAGACACCACCACTTCCGGAGGCGGCTGAGCCGGCGGGGGCGCTCCCGGGTTCTGCCGGTCGCAGGCGAAAGTCAGAGTAAGAAAAATGCCGATGCCGACCCGGATGAGGTGGCGGATATTCCCGAAGCCGGGGTATCTGGTCGTGTGCATAGGATGCCTTTCAGGAGTGCCGGGGCCCGGGGTCCCAGCCGGTTTCGACTGTTCTGAGCCTCTTCGGCCTTCAAATTCGAAAATTGCATAGCAGAAAGTGGGTATTCGTGCAACAGGGTTATACGATGGGTAACATTTTTCTAACAATTCTTTTGACAACACTTCTTGACAGCAGAAATAAATATGCTTAAAAATCTTCACCTTTAATCTTTATGGCTGTTTGCTCAACACCGCTTCGAGTCTATTCCCGTTTTTCCAACCGTTGCCACGAAAGGAGCCTGGCATGTTCACTGAAATCGAGGTAGACGAGGCTTCTGCACAGTCGGCCATTTCCACCGGCCATCTACCGCCGGAACAGGAAGTGGCGACCCTGATTGAAGAGGCCTACCAGCGCTACAAATCCCTGGATGAAGGCAAGGTTGCGGACTACATACCCGCCCTGGCCCGCACGGCGCGGGGACTTTTTGGCGTGTGCGTGGTCGGCATCAACGGCCGTGTCTTCGCCGTAGGGGATACGGCGCACGAATTTTCGATCCAGAGCGTGTCGAAGCCGTTTGTATTCGCCCTCGTCTCCCAGGCGATCGGCTGCGAGGAGGCACGCCGCAAGATCGGCGTAAACAGCACCGGGCTGCCCTTCAACTCGGTGATGGCCATCGAGTTGAATACGGACCGCACGATGAACCCGATGGTGAACGCCGGGGCGATCGCCACCACCAGCCTCGTACCGGGCGAGACGGCCGAAGACAAATGGCGGTTTATCCAGGAGGGGTTGTCCCGTTTTGCCGGACGCACGCTTGCGATCGACCAAGAGGTGTACGAATCGGAGGCAGCCACCAACCAGCGAAACCGCGGCATCGCCAAACTGCTGGAGGGCTATGGCCGGCTCTATTTCGATGCGCTGGAGTCGACCGATGTCTATACCAAGCAGTGCTCTCTGAACGTGACGGTCAAGGACCTGGCGGTGATGGGCGCCACACTGGCTGACGGCGGGGTCAATCCGCTGACCGAGAAGCGCGTGGTCGACGGCGCCATCGCCAAGCGGGTACTTGCGATGCTGGCGACCGCCGGTCTCTACGAGCGCTCCGGCGACTGGCTGTACGAGATCGGGCTGCCCGGAAAGAGCGGGGTGAGCGGCGGCATCGTCACCGTGTCGCCGGGCAAAGGCGGCCTGGGCACCTTCTCCCCACTGCTGGACGGCGCCGGGAACAGCATCAAGGGTCAGCGCGTCACCAAATACCTGTCGGAACGGCTGGGACTCAATCTCTTCGCCTCGAAGCCCGCCGTTTGATCCCCCCGGCCGGAACCCGGACCCCTCGGTGCGCCGCCGGCATGGCCCCCGGGAAAACAGGAACCGAACATAATAGAGGAGAATAAATGCCATGACCACCAAGATCGATGCTCTGCCCGGCTCTGAGGCCGGACAACGGGAATCCTGGTTGCCGATGATCGCGATCGCCCTCGGCCAGGCGCTGATGTCCTTCAACGTGGCCTCGCTGCCGGTCGCACTGAGCGGCATGGTGAACAGTTTCAACGTGCCGCCGACCACGGTCGCCACCGGGATCGTGATGTACTCGCTCGCCGTGGCGGGTTTCGTCATGCTCGGCGCCAAGTTGAACCAACGGTTCGGG